>CAZXAM010000013.1:0-4623 GCA_964638545.1 uncultured Rikenellaceae bacterium
ATTAAGGATGAAACTGATTTCGAATAATTTGCTGTTATGAAGCTATATGCACTCATAGTTGCCGGTGGCAGCGGAAAGAGAATGGGAGCTGAAATACCCAAGCAATATCTTGAAATCGCCGGAAGACCTGTTCTGATGCATACTCTTGAGCGTTTCAAGACGTTCAGCGACTCAATAGAGATAATTACAGTACTGCCAGAAAACCAGCTCAGATTCTGGAGCGAGCTTCAAAAAAAATATTCGTTCAGCATCCCTCATACACTTGTGAAAGGCGGGAAAGCCCGCTTCTTTTCTGTCAGGAATGGGCTGAAATTCGTCGACGATCCCGGGCTGGTTGCAATTCACGACGGAGTCAGGCCTTTCGTAAGCCTCGATACTATCAGGAGATGTTTTGAAACTGCCGAGCGGCTGGGAAATGCAATACCTGTAATACCGCCGTCAGACGCTTTAAGAATTGTTTCCGAACAGGGAAGCATGCCGGTAAACAGAATGCTTGTCAGACAGGTTCAGACACCCCAGGTATTTCATTCGTCCCTGATAAAAAAAGCTTATCAGCAGGAATATCTGCCTGAATTCACTGATGATGCAACTGTACTTGAAAAAACAGGAACCAGGATAAACCTGGTTGACGGCAACAGGGAAAATATCAAGATTACGACACCCGAAGACCTGATAATATCGGCTGCACTTCTTCCGGCGGTGTCGTGAAAGAAAACAATGCCCTGTTCAGCGTAAATTATTGAAAATAAATATCATGAAAATAAAAGCAATATTCCTTTTTTGTTTAATGTTCCTGAGTACCGGTTGTGCCGAGCTGATGACGTTGTTGCAGTCAGGCGGAGCCGCACTGACAGAAGCCGATGTAGTAAACGGACTAAAGGAGGCTCTGATTACCGGAGCAAGAAACGCGGCAGGAAGACTTGCTGCAGAAAATGGCTATTATGGTGATGCCGCAATTAAGATTCCACTTCCGGATGAAGCAAAGATGATTGTTGATAATATCTCCAGAATTCCCGGAGGCGAAAAACTTCTCGAAGATGTGATCCTGAAAATAAACAGAGCTGCCGAAGATGCAGCAAGAGAAGCAGCGCCGATTTTTGTGAACAGCGTGACTCAAATGACAATTTCCGATGCCTTCAATATCCTCAATGGCTCTGACAATGCTGCAACAACATATCTGAAAAACACAACATATAACCAGCTTTACCAGCTTTATAAACCCAAGATACAAGCTTCAACAGAGAAAAAGATCATCGGGAACGTCTCAACAAAAGATTCGTGGCTGGCCCTTACAAACAAATGGAACAGCGTTGCCAACACCATCGCCGGAAAACTTGCCGGACTGAAACCGGTAAACACCGAACTGGATGATTTCCTTACAAATAAAGCGCTTTCCGGAATGTTCCTTAAAGTAGAGGGAGAGGAGCTGAAAATCAGGAAAGAGGTTTCAGCAAGAGTGACGCCTCTCCTGCAGAAAGTTTTCGGAACACTCGATAATAAGACAACCCAATATTGATTCCGGCAATGCTTGAAAAAACTATTCTGACATTTAACGGTCTGGAGGTTAAAGTATCCGATCATGCCACAGAAGGTATCATAGATATCCTGAACCATGCGGTACAGGGCTCTGAAGGAGGCATGCGGTTTGCCCTTCAGAATATTCCTGAACGAATTGCGGCATACAGGAACCAGATCAGGTTTATTTCCCTTTACAAGAAAAACAAAATAACCGGAACCGTCGGAGCATGCTTTCGCATTTCGGGACAAGGAGAGCTGCACTATCCTTCAACCTATATCAGATACCTGGCTTTTCAATCCACCTACCAGTCAGATATTACATGGAAAAGGCGACAAAAAACAGTAATCAGAGAAGAGACCGACGATTCATTCAAGAAGAAAACACTGGAGATATTCAGTCATCCCCATCTTCTGGAATTGCCGGGAATTTTCGAAAAGGGGAAACATATAATGTATGCATTTGTCGAAAGCATGAATGAAAGGTCAAAAAACCTTGTTCATCAGGCCGGATATGATTATATAAGGTCGTTCCTGACCGTTGCTTTCAGCAGATTCAATCCCAAAAGCAATACATGTGTAACGAAGCTTGAAGAGAATGATAAACCAGTCATGAAGAGGCTCCTGCAAAGCTTCTATAAAGATTATTCCTTCTTCACTGATGAATACGCATTCCAGTCAGATCAATATTATGTTTTCAGGGAAGGCGATGAAATAGTTGCAGGAGCATGTGCGATCCCAACAACGTATAAAGTTTATGACGTCCCCGGGGTATGGGGTTGGATCATGATGAAGATCCTTCCCAAAATCCCCTATTACAAAAGGCTCTTTAAACCCGGGATATTCAGATATCTTGTTTTTGATGCCATTTATTGCAGAAAAGGCAGGGAAAACATCCTTGCTCAGTTATTCGAATCCGTATGTGCTGCAGAAGGATTTCATACAGGGCTTACCTGGCTCGACGACCGCAGTGAGTTATATGACAAAATCAGAATGAATGTCAATATGGGTGCCCTGAACAGAATGCTTAATGCGAAGCCCGGACTTGTCTACGCCCGTTTTATAAACCTCACTGAAGAGGAGAAAAACCGGTTCTATGATGCTCCGGCGTATATTTCAGGATTTGATTTTTCTTAATCAGTCATAACATCCTGTGTAAAACCCCGCGTTGTTCTATTCTATCTGTGATCTCGCAGGATACAGTATTGGAAATTGGCAGTTATTTGTTTAATTTTAGCATGAGATTTGATACCTGATATTCAGTTTAAAAATTACAGGTTTCTGGAAATTAAAAATTCATTCAAAAATAACAGGTGATGAAAAAATCTAAAATTTGTTTATCTGTTCTGGCTTTTATCACAGCTGCACTGATAATTATTTCATGCGCAATTAATCCGGTGACAGGGAAAAGACAGCTGATGTTTATGTCGGAAGACCAGGAGCTCCAGCTGGGAGCTTCCTATGATCCGCAGGTTCTTGCCACGTTTGGATTATACGAAAACTCCTCTCTGAACAATTTTGTACAATCTCAGGGCAATCAGATGGGAAAGATCTCCCACAGGCCAAATGTTCAGTATCACGTAAAAGTGGTCGACTCTCCTGTCATTAATGCTTTCGCTGTGCCCGGAGGCTACATATATCTTACACGTGGCATTCTTGCCCAGCTTAACAGCGAAGCTGAGCTTGCAGGCGTTATTGCCCACGAAATGGGACATATCACTGCCCGCCATTCTGCGAGCCAGCAGACCAAGCAGACACTTGGTCAGCTTGTGCTTATCGGAGGCATGATAGCATCCAAAACAGTAGCTCAATATGCTGATTATGCAATGCAGGGAATGCAGCTCCTGTTCCTCAAGTTCAGCCGCGACGATGAGCGCGAAGCTGACCGTCTGGGAACAATGTATTCTTCATTGGTTGGATATGATGCTCATCAGATGGCAGAATTCTTCAAGGTACTCTATAAGATGGACCTTGCCAGTAACCAGGGAGGCGTTCCTACATTCCTTTCAACCCATCCGGATCCGGGAGACCGTTATAACTACGTCAACCAGAGAGCCAAAGCATGGCAGGACAGCCTTAAGCTCCCTGATTACAAAGTGAACCGCGATACTTACCTGAAACTCGTTAACGGTATTATTTATGGCGAGGATCCGCGCCAGGGATATTGTGAAGGGACTACTTTCTACCATCCTGAAATGAAGTTCAGATTCACTTATCCAACAGGATGGCAGTTCGAGAACTCGCCCATGCAGGTGCAAATGGCTCCTGCCGACGGATCCGCCCTGGTCCTCTTTATGCTTTCGGGACAGAAAACACTTAGAGCTGCAGCCGACACGGCACTTGCACAGTTCGGACTTACACTTGTAAACAGCAAAAATGTCACAGTTAATACTTTACCCGCTCTTGCCACACTATCGACACAAACATCTCAGGACCAGAACACAGGGGCAACCTCCACAAACAGGATATTATCATATTTTATCAATTACAACAATGTGATTTATATGTTCCACGGAGTCACAGCCGATGCGAATTTTAACAATTACGCTGCTGCCTTCGAATCTACAATGGCAAGCTTTGCAAAACTGACCGATGCTTCCAAAATCAATGTCACGCCCAATAAGATTATCGTGAAGAGTGTCACAAAAGCCGGAACAGCCGCTCAGGCTTTTGCGGCCCTTGGAGTTACACAAGACAAGCTTGAAGAGATAGCTTTGCTTAACAATATGGAACTTACAGATAAAGTAGCTGCCGGGAAACTGGTGAAAGTTGTAGGGAAATAATATTTTACTAATTTCGCGGTAATTAGGGTTGTTAGCTCAGTTGGTTTAGTCCGCCAGCCGGCGGATGACAGGGTAGGAGTTAAAAAAGATAATGGGACGTTAGCTCAGCTGGTTCAGTCCGCCAGCCGGCGGATGACAGGGTAGGAATTAAGGAAGATAATGGGACGTTAGCTCAGCTGGTTCAGTCCGCCAGCCGGCGGATGACAGGGTAGGAATTAAGGAAGATAATGGGACGTTAGCTCAGCTGGTTCAGTCCGCCAGCCGGCGGATGACAGGGTAGGAATTAAGGAAGATAATGGGACGTTAGCTCAGCTGGTTCAGTCCG
>CAZXAM010000013.1:4723-47359 GCA_964638545.1 uncultured Rikenellaceae bacterium
AGATAATGGGACGTTAGCTCAGCTGGTTCAGTCCGACAGCCGGCGGATGACAGGGGGGGAGTTAAGGAAGATAATGGGACGTTAGCTCAGCTGGTTCAGTCCGACAGCCGGCGGATGACAGGGGGGGAGTTAAGGAAGATAATGGGACGTTAGCTCAGCTGGTTCAGTCCGACAGCCGGCGGATGACAGGGTAGGAGTTAAAAAAGATAATGGGACGTTAGCTCAGCTGGTTCAGAGCGCTTGCTTGACAGGCAAGAGGTCACTGGTTCGATCCCAGTACGCCCCACAGAGTTTCGCTGTAAATCAGATTTTATGTACTTTGTGTATGCCTTATATTCGGAAAGGCACGACAAAATCTATATTGGTTATACGTCTAATATAGAAGCTCGTTTAAATTCCCATAACGGACCCGGGAACAAAGGGTGGACATCAAGATATAAGCCATGGATACTACTTTATAAGGAGGACCATCAAACAAAGCATGAAGCCCTGGTTCGTGAGAGGGAGCTGAAATCGGCTAAGGGACGGGCTTTTATCAGATCGATACTTATTGAACAGCTCAGTTGGTTTAGTCCGCCAGCCGGCGGATGACAGGGTAGGGGTCACCGGTGAGTTTATCCGACTTATGGCGGAAATCCAGTACAACCCACAAAAAAAGAGTGAGAGTGAGAGCGAGAGCGAACACTTTCACTCTTTTTCTCACACTCACTCTTCGTCCTCCGAAGTATTAACGGAGGAGGACTCACACAAGCCTATACCTGGGCCAGGTAATCTGTTGAACAGAACCCTTCGACTCCGGTTTCGGATTTGATAAAGTACCAGCCGTTATACATCTTCTTGATGAGCTGAACCTGAGAATGATGAGCTGCTTTACCGACAATATCATAATTGGTGCCTGGTCCTTTGCGTATATTTAGATTTGAGCTCTTGGTAACAACTTTCATCATTATATGACGCGCAGTAAGATCCTCTACCACAAGGAAATTCTTTACATCCGTAACACCGGGTGCTTTTCTGAGAGCGGCAACGGCTGCCTCAGCTGTTGCTCCGTCAGGAACCTGTCCTGTTACAGTTAAGACGCCATTCTCCATCGAGAATGCCAGATTTGGTATTGAAATGCCGGCAGAAGTAAGGATGTTATTATAGTTTGCCTTTTCCTGAGGCGTTGTAATTGCTTTTGCAAGTTTATCGAAGAGACCCATGATTTTATTTTTTAGTAGTTAAATTTATTTAGGCTGAAGAGTTGTCATGAAATCTGGAGTATCCAGAGTCAGGCTCTCTTTTGTGACAGTTGCATTCATGGGCATGCCCTGGTCGGTTTTCACGACTACAACTCCATTGGCTACCGTGTAAGTCCCGGATTCAATTACATTTCCATTAGAAGTCATAGTGTATTTATTGTCCTTGAAAGACATTTCAGCTTTCATCAGGTCGGTTTTCAGGACCTGAAAAAGACTGTCATTAATGGTACCTTTTGTCATAACATTGGTTACCTTCCAGGTCTTGACAATAAGTTTATCAGGACCTTGCTTACAGCCAGCAAAAGCAAATGCAGCTGCCACGACAAGAATCAGAAGCAAAGATTTTAGTTTCATGTGTATTGAGTTTTAGTTAGTAAAAACCTGATTAGAAAGTCAATCAAATTTAACCTTTAATTTTCTAAAACCCAAATTGAAAGAAATATTTTCAGAAAAGCCTTTTGTTGGACTTATTACCTGTTTTTGGTTAAAAGGTTTTCCCCGACTAGCCTGAAGCTTGCAGCATCTGCAGGAGGTACAAGAAACACCATGGTGCCTTCATCGATACCTTCCTTTATCACAGCATTCTTGTCATTCAGCTCTCCAACCACTACAACCTGGCGGGTCTTATTCTTCTTATAGACAAACTGAACGCTGTCAGCTCCTGCCTGGATACATTCAAGAGGTACATAGACGGCATCAGGTATAGTTTTGATTATGATCTTGTTCCAGGAAGTCATATCCGGACGGAGAGACATATCCGTACCATTGATCCTGACTATTACTTCAAACATCTTTGCATCGGAATTGGGAAGCACTTCTCCAATATTAGCTACGCTGATTACTTTGCCGGTAAATGATTTATCGGGGAATGCATCAATGGTAATTACAACCGTTTCTCCCGGAATTACCTTTGTCACCTCGATTTCGCTGACATAAAGTTTTGACAGCATTGTTGACAGATCAGGCAGGGTAGCGATAACATTATCAAAAGGATTTATCGAAGTGCCTGCTTTGACCTTGCCGCCCATCCTGTCCTTTTTATAGATAACCATGCCGTCGGAAGGAGCTCTTATGGTGAACTGGGCTAAGAAATCCTGGAGGTTCTGAACCAGCTTTTCCTGGTTTTGAAGAGACAGTTTTTGCCTTCTTATATCTGTGGCTATCTTAGCCTTTTGTAAATTAAATGATTTTAATTTCTGGTCGAGAGCCCTTTGTTCCCTGTTAAGTTTCAATTCAGCCTTGCGAAGGGTGGCAGGAGGCTCATATTTTGACTGTTCCACTTCTATTTTAACCTCTTCAACCGTATATTTCTGATTTTTTATTTCATCCCTGAGAGTTGTAAGAGACATTGCAGTATCGAGGATCTTAAGCTCCAGATCGTTGCGAAGAGTGGCAAGGGACTCAATGGCATCCTTGAGAGTATTGTCGTATGATGTCCTGTCGAGAGAAGCAATATAATCGCCCTTTTTTACGACTGTGCCTTCAGCGACGATGTCAGTGATCTTGAATTCCACCATATGGAAATCTCCGCCCCTGCTTCCACCGCCCATAGACATTCCGCCGCCCATAGACATTCCGCCTCCCATAGACATTCCACCGCCGCCACCTCGTGAACCGCCCTGCCGGCTTTGCGGCTGCTCCTGTGATGCCTGAGTGAGTACAGGGCCGATTATATCTATGGAGTTTTCAGCCAGCAGAGTGCCTGAATTTGAGACAGTTATCTCAAAAAGACCTTTTTTTGCTTCGGCATAAAGGGTCTCCTTTTCCTTTTTTGTGAAAAGCTTATTAAACACAAAGAGTGCCACTATTGCAAGTACGACAACACCGGCAGTTATTAATCCTGTTCTTTTCATTTCAATCGATAGTAGTTTAATCTAATTGACAATCGTAAACCTCTTATCATTCCCAAATCCGTAAAAATAGTCTATAATTCCCGGATTTTTATATTTCTGAACCATACTGAATAGCCGTGATCCTGCAATCCTATGTAGCCTTCCCTTGCAATCCCTTCAATAAAACCAGGAAAGGTCTTGAACTTGCTGTTTGCAACCATCTCATCCCATTTTGGCGTCCAAAGTTCATATTCAACAACTTTCACTCCATTCTGTATATGGCTTACCCTGCCATCTTTAACAGATATAACTATAGTGTTCCATTCCCCAGCAGGATGCACGGTTTTGGGGTCTGCTGCCAGCATGTCGTACAACGATCCGGCCAGATGGCTTGCTATCTTATTATCAGTGGCCTTCTCATTGTCAAGTACCTGGATTTCAGGTGCTGCGTAATAAATTGGTTGGCCCGGAACCTCCCGGACATTGTGAAATATGCCTGAGTTAGCCATTTCCGACGCTTTCCAGTCGACTGAGAGCTCAAAGTTCTTAAATTTCTTTGCGAAGTATACAATATCACCATCTGCTCCCTCTCCAGGCTGTTTGCCTTCGCCGGTTACCACCTTCATTGAATTGTCCTCGATAATCCAGTTTTTGGGCATTCCGGTTCCATTAACCTGTCGCCATCCGGTAAAGTCCTTTCCATTGAAGAGGAGCATCCATCCTTCCTTTTTCTCCTTCCCTTTAAGCTTATTTGGTTTCTGGGAGAAAGAGGGAAGAGTGATAAAAAGCAACATAATGAAAGTCAAGGAGATAACAGTTTGCCTTTTCATAGTTGAAAGGGTAAAGGATTTTATGCAAAATAAGGTAAATATTTTGATTTCAAGCAAGAACGAAGAACTTGCACAGAGGAGATCCGGAGTCCCGATACTATCGGGACACAGAGATTCACAGAGAATACCCTCTGTGTAACTCTGTGATTCTCTGCGCATCTCTGTGGAAGTTCCTAAAAAATAAATGTTTAGGCTTTAAAAGATAAAAAATGTAAAAGGCCAGTATTTATAAAAATAAATTTCTTACGACTAAATATATAGTCACATTTATTAAAAAATATTTGCATGACTATAAAAATAGTCGTAACTTTGTTAAAAATAATGTCATCATGCAACTGACAAAAGCAGAAGAACAGGTAATGCAGATCCTGTGGGAGCTTGGCGAAGGACTGGTCAAGGATATCCGTGACCGCTTCGAAGAACCAAGGCCTGCAAGAAATACTGTATCGACAGTAGTAAGAGTGCTGGAGAAGAAAGGATTCATCGGGCACAAGGCATTCAGCAATATTCACCTCTATTATCCTCTTGTCTCGAAAAGAGAGTACTCAAGAAAGCAACTCTTCGGTCTTATGGAAAGCTATTTCGACAACTCCTTTCCGGCAATGGCATCTTTTTTTGCAAAGGAAAAAGACCTTTCCATGAAGGAACTGAACGGACTGCTGGATGTAACGCGTAAAGAATTGAAGAAAAGCAAAAAGAGGAAATAATGGAATCATTCGCCCTTTACCTTCTTAAATCAGCCGTTTGGCTGACAGGCTTCTCCCTCGTATATTTATTATTCCTTCGCAATGAGAGATTCTTCAGGATTAAAAGAGCATTCCTTATTGCCGGCATTCTGGCTTCATTCCTGCTCCCTCTGATTTCTATTCATTATATTGAGGAATTACCCGCATCACAGATTATCCCGCCTGTTGGAATAACAGACACGAACAGTGTTTCAGTCCCGGCCGGCGAGACAATAGTCAACGGAACTATTTTCAGCTACAAGCATGTGTTGTTATTAATCTATTTCCTGGGGATAATAATACTGACAATCAGGATAATAAAGCAGATAATCGTTTTATACAGGACCATAAGAAACAATAATTTCTCGTCACGCGGACGGACAAGAATTATTAGGATCCAGGGCATCAAATCACCTTTCTCTTTCTTCAATTATGTTTTTATCAGTTCTTCCGCTGAACCCGGTGATGCCGAGCAGATACTGAACCATGAGGAGGTTCATATAAGACAAAAACACTGGCTCGACCTTCTGCTGGCTGAGTTAATACGCCTGCTTCAATGGGTAAATCCATTTGCATGGATATATTCAGGCTTTGTAAGGCAAAACCATGAATACCTTGCCGATGAGGCTGCGCTGCAACTGACTTCTGACCCTCCCTCATACAAAGCTGCATTACTCAACCAGATTTTCAATGTACCAGTCATTCCCCTTTCAAATACATTCTATTATTCAACCGGTAAAAAACGATTCGAAATGATGAAAAAAGTAATTTCTTCTCCATACAGGAAACTCAGGATCCTGTTTGTTCTCCCTGTGGCGGCCCTTATATTTTATGCTTTTGCAACACCTGAATATCAAAATGCTGTTCCGGCAAAAACTCAGGTTAAAATGCAGCCGCAGCAACCTGCTGTAACAGCTGATAATAAGAAAGTCAGCGGAACGGTCTCGACATCTGACGGTAAACCTCTCGAAGGAGCAACGATCCTGGTAAGAGGAACTACAAATGGAACCATAACTGACAATAAAGGATCCTTCACAATTGCAAATGTTTCTGCAGATGGTCAGCTCAATGTATCTTATATTGGATTCAGATCTAAAACTGTCACTCCTGATTTTGTTTCGGTTATGACAATAAAATTACAGAGGGATACTGTCAGCCTCAGCAGCATAAACGTTCCTCCGCCTCCGCCCCCTCCACCTGCTGATAAGGGAGTCGGGAACAGGTCTGAAAATGGGGACAAACCTCTTTTGGTGGTTGACGGAGAAATCAGAGATAATATAGACGACCTCTCACCCGATATGATCAAATCGATAAATGTTCTCAAAGGCAGCCTGGCTGTGGAAAAGTACGGAGAAAAAGCCAAAAACGGGGTTTTGGAGATAATTACAAAGAGCAATAGTGAAAAAATCACTGAGCAGGCACCTCCTCCATCTGCGTATAATAAAAACACAATGGTTATGGTCGAGGAGATGCCGATGTTTGAAGGAGGGGAAGATGCCATGAAGAATTGGATTTACGGTAATATCAGGTTACCGGGGTCAGTCGATAGAAGCAAGATTAAGGACCCTTTAAATGTGGTGTTTATTGTCAGCAGCTCCGGAAAGATTGCAAACGTACGTGTAATAAAACCTGTACATCCTCTGCTGGATGCAGAGGCCATACGGGTGGTAAGCGCAATGCCTGACTGGTTGCCCGGAAAGCAAAACGGAAAATCTGTTGATGTCGTATATCAGCTGCCAATCGATTTCAATCCGGGTAAAATAAAGATCACCAGGTAATTAGAATCCCATAGAGGCTGTCTCAAAAAGCCTGAATCTTGCCCCCTGTCCCGCCTAAGCGGGATTCAATAACAGTTTGATAACCAATAAGTCCCCTTCAGGGGATTTAGGGGCAATAAAAAAGGAAGAGGCTTTTGAGACAGCCCCATGAAAACATTATATTATTTACATCTGCTACAGAACCATATGCCCTGCGGGTAAAACAAATCAAACCTTCATCTTTATTAATCTTCATCGTCTCTTGTATCTGCCATAAAGAATGCTGCCCTTACTGCCGGCGGACAAGGTGAGTCGAGCCCTTTCACGGCTTTCCAGATCACCTCGTTGAATTCCGAATCGTTGATCTTATCTTCGGCAGTGAAGTCAAATGTTTCGCTCATCTCCTGCCAGCGATTTTCGGCAATATTCTTTTCATTGAGATCAATGGATATCGGCCTTGCCTTATAAGGTTCGTGCCCGGGTGTATTATTCAGGCATCTCCAAAATGGTGTCGCAGCTGCATCGTACTGGCTCATTGGCGGAAGGCCCAGAATGAGCTCTATTGTTCGCAAAAGCGATGTTGTCGTATATGCTGTATGATCCACAAACCCCTTCTTTACGTAACCCCCGGCGATCAAAGCTACACTGCGGTGAGCATCAACGTGATCGGGACCGTTCTGGGCATCATCTTCAACCATGATTACAAGGCTTTCGTTCCATACAGGTGTATGGCTTAGATAATCAACAAAAAGACCAATGGCCAGGTCATTGTCAGCCATATGGGCAAAGGGAGTAGGTCTTCCGAGACGCAAGCCTTCGGTATGATCGTTAATAAACCGTATTGTGTTCAGTTGCGGCAGGGCGTTCACTGCCATCAGCGAATCAAAATCCCTTTTCCACTGGTAAAACCTTGCAGTATCACGGACACTCTGGTCCCAGCTTGTGAAATACTTACAGAAATGGTTATTGAGCACGGGGATATTTGCTTTCTTATTATCGACGAATTCGCCATAGCTTCTGAAACTTACGCCGGCCCTGCTGCAGTAATCCCAGAGGAATCCGTTTTTGTTGTTGGCAATCTCCCTGTTGCCCTCGGCAGTGTAATCTCCACCTCTGCTTCCGTAGCTTGTGGGCCATGTCTTCTCGAGGTAATCTGTCGCATAAGCTCCCATTGTCCAGTTATGACCATCGGCACTTACTTCTCCATTCACATAGAAATTGTCAAGAAGAACAAATTCACGGGCAATTGCATGATGATTTGGGCTTATCGCTTCGCCGAAAAGTGTAAGGGATGGATCTCCGTTCCCTTCCGGGATATCTCCCAGAACCTGGTCATATGTACGGTTCTCTTTAATTATGTAGAAGATATATTTTACAGGAGAAGGGTTCCCTACTTTCCGGGGGACAGGATTTCCCTGTGGTATTGCAGATGTCAGCTCATTCTTTTTTGAATAGGGCACATTGCCGAAAACAGCCTTTGAATAAACAGCCAGCTTTTCACGATCCGGAACAGGAAGTATATTCAGGCTGCCCCTGAAGAGTCCTGCTATATACTGAACCTTGATCTTATGCTCCCGACCTCCCTGCTGATAGGTTACAACCTGTCCTTTTCGAGAGGGATCCGGCCCATACGGATTAGCCAGCGAACTAAGTCCCTTTCCATTGGAGATCAGGATATTATCACTGACAATTCTCACGCAGGTCGGGTACCAGCCTGTTGGAATAAAACCCTTGCTTTTGCTTTTTCCGGGGACTGAAACATCGAAGAGTGCAAGGCAATTGTTGTCTGCATTGGCAATGAATAGAGTTTTCTCATCATGGCTCAGGGCTACGCTGTTGGTGGTTGATCCGGGAGGTGCATCAGGATAGAGCGAAGAACTGAGAATTTCAATCACTTTATTGTTGCGGGTGTCAATCACAGAAACATTATTATCATTGGCATTTGCCACAAAGAGATACTGTCCGTTCCTGGTCAGGCACATGTCGTTTGGATTGTCGCCAACCCTTATTGATCCGGTAATCTTAAGATTCTGCGTGTCAAACATGATAACCTGGTCGCAGCCCCAGCAGGATACATAGAGGATCTTATTGTCAGGTGAGAGCAGGCAGGTGTAAGCCTCGCCTTCAAGAGCCTGTTTAGCGATGATCTTCTTTGAAGCGGCATCAATAACATAAAGTGAGTTATTTTCAATGGTAACCGCATAAAGTCTTTCTCCTCTGCTATCAATGGTTATTCCCGCAACGCTTATTCTCTCAGGCCATGGTTTTCCCAGGGTAATTGTATCATCAGGGAACAAACGGTTATTTACAACTGCATATTTGATAATGATATTGTCATTTCCTCCGGAAGCATAAACAGACTTTTCATCCGGAGCAAAGACAAGTCCCAGCCACGATTTTCCTATTTCAACTGAATCGGAAACAATTTCGTTCTGCAGGTCGATGAGCCTTATAGACTGATCACTCTGCCCGTTGTTAGTAACAGCTGCCAGCTTTCCTGAAGGTGAGACAGCTATGTTCAGAGGGAGATCTCCCAGAGGCAGCATTTTTCCGACAGGAGTCAGCGACCATCCGTTTGGCAGAATTATCCTGTTTGATTCAATATCCTGATTCTTCTGTTCCTGCTTACGAATAGTTGAACATGCCGGAATCAGCGAAATGAAAGCTATCAATCCGAAAATAACATGCCTGAGTTTCATATTTTAAGATTTAGTTTTCAGCAGTTTGTTTTGCCTGGTCCGAAGAACCGACAAAGCATCTCTTCTGATGCTAACCTTTACTTCTCCCGAAAACTCAACAGGTTCTCCATCGATGTGGAACTTTGTTTCATCTGTTTTAACAGAGAAGGATCTGTCGGTTTTAATGTAACTCACATATTTTGATTTGTGCAGGGTTCCCCTGAAAAGTCTGTAAACAATAAGCGGAGCCTTATATTTAGGAAAAGGTCTGAGAAGAACGAGATCGATTATACCATCATTCGGCCTGGCTTCGGGGGCGATAAACGCATTATGACCGAACTGGCGTGTATTTGCGATGGTGAAGGTAAAGAGATCTTCAGTTATTGTTTCCCCGTCAAGCTGAATTGTAATTCTGACAGGTTTCAGCCTGATAAAATTAAGGAATGTTACGTAGATGTATGACCATAATCCTCTGGTCCCCAGCTTGTCAAATGAATGGGCCACAAAGCTGTCGAGACCAACGCCGGCAACATTCATGCAGAGCAGATTGTTTATCTCTATTATGTCGACATTTAAGCTTTCTGCCTTTTTAATATCGCGGATAAGGTATGGGATAATCGGCCGGAATCCCAGTTCCCTGGCAAATCCGTTTCCGGATCCCATAGGCAGAACTCCCAGCATTTTTCGTGTTCCAACGAGCTGGGATGCGACACTTCTTACAGTGCCATCGCCTCCTGCTGCGATGAAAATGTCATAGTCCTCAAATGATTTCTTTATCTGTGAACCCGACTCATCAATGCTTAATGATTTGAAACATGAAAGCTCATGCTTTCTACGTTGAAGCTCTGCAGACAATATAAACCTGACAGGCTGTACACCTGCAGATGGATTAAGAATAAAGAGAGTTCTTTTTACCTGACAGGCATCCATATTAAAACAAATTACCCTTACCTTGATATTCTCGGGAACGAAGGTGGTAAAAAAATATGAACTTTTCTTAATTTAGCTTCCGATTTAAAGCAGATTAATCCGTTTATTATGTCAGAATCAAAATTTTATCATTTTTCCCCGTCAGGACATTATTACGGGGTTAAATCGGTCGAAGAGGCAATAGCGGCCAACCGTGAAGGCGGGTTTATCTGGTTGAATTTCTACAACCCTTCGATTCAGGAGCTTCACTCCCTGGTTGATACGATGAATGTTCACCCTCTTTCGGTGGAAGACTGTCTCGACAGCAGCCAGGTTCCCAAAATTGAACATTTCCCCGACAACACTTTCGTCATATTCAATGCATTCAGCTATAAGGAGAAACAGCTCTTTATTGATGAAATAGATCTTTTCATCGGTAAGAATTTCCTGATAACTGTCAGCGGGATAAACTCTGAAGAGAGAAAGCCGTTGAATAACATTATCAGGATAGTGGAAAATAGTCCCGGGCTGGTATCAGAAGGTCCGGCATTCCTTATGCATGTTGTTCTTGACTATGTTGTGGATGAAAAGCTTCAGGCATTTGAAGCGCTTGAAGATGAAATCGAGGAAGCAGAGGACGATGTCCTTAATAATCCCGCCTCATTCGATCCGAAAACATTGATGCGGCTTAAAAAATTCCTTGTCAATCTCAGGAAGAGCCTTTTCCACGAAAGGGAGATACTGGTGAAGATCTGCAGAATGGATTGTCCGTTCATTGTTGACAAGGCAATTTTCCATTTCCGGGATATATACGACCACCTTGCTAAGTTTTTCGAGTTGACAGAGACCAACAGGGAAATTGTGACAAGCCTTATGGAACTGTATACTTCACTGCTTAACAACCAGATGACAAAAATGTCGAACCAGACAAATAACTCCGTAAGAAGGCTTAGCCTCATTGCCACCATTTTTATGCCTCTGACGCTTCTTGCAAGCATAGGCGGAATGTCGGAATGGTCAATGATGACAGGCCCTGAAAACTGGAAAATAGCCTATCCCCTTTTTTTACTGGGCACAGCAATAATCGGTGTGATCAGTTATTTCCTGATCAGGTGGCTTGAAAAAAGGAACAAGGAAAGATTTGAGGATAGCTAATTTTTGTTCTTTTTGAACCTTTCTGTTATTGCTGCGATTTCCTGATCATTGATTTTTGATGTTTTTTTCAGCACCTCAACAAAGAAAGCAACCTCTTCGGGAGAGGCCGGGCAGCCCATATTGGATCCAGGTTTATCAAGACCTTCACCTTCTTTGCGGATTTTTGAATCTGCAATCAAAACTCCCTGATTATCGTAGATAAGGAAAAAAGGAATGCCCGAATTGCTTCCGGCATACTTATCCAGGAGATCCTTTGCCCCGGGATTCTCAAGATTCTTTTTATCAGAAGCTTCATTGACGGTAAGATGGACAAACACATAGCTTCTATTGAAATAATCCTTGCAGGCAGGATCGTTTATTGAGGCATCCAGTTTTTTACACCAGCCGCACCAGGAAGCATGAAAGATCACAAATACTTTTTTATTTTCTTTTTTAGCCTGCGCATAAGCTTTCTTAAGGAGAGCATCGGCAGATTCAGGCTGGACTTGCGAGAAAGCAACTCCGCACGTCAGCAATAAAGCTGTTACCAGATATAATCTTGTTTTCATTTGCAATAAGTATAAGTAATCATCCTGTGAAATTACAATTTTTTAGGCGCCGGATCCGGTTCTTTAAGAACAAATGCATTCAGGTGTCTGTCACCGAAAGCCTTAATCGCATAAGCAAACAGGAAACCCGAAAAGATGTCAATGCTGTAATGACCATGTGAATAAATCAGCGAGAGAATTATCAGGACCAGGCAGAATGCAATTAAATACCTGTATTTTTTATCATTGACCAGCAGCAGAAGAAGAAATGAATTGCCTACATGTCCGGATGGATAAACCCCAAGTTCGTACAGGCAGAAGCCGTTGAAAAGAGGATTTGAGCCGTCGAATCCGGGCGGATTTCCAAGCGGGGTAAGGGCAATAAATATTCCCCTGATAATATAGAATATTCCGGTTAAAAGCAGAAAATAAGGGATCCTCCCGTAATCTTTCCGGTGAATTACATAAGCCATTACAATAAAGAATACCACGATGCAGGCCAGATCATAAACGAGAGATGCATCGACTACCGGAAACCGATCGAGGACCATGTCGGACAACGATGGGAATGAAGTCCCATTCATCAGCAGGTTATTCAGGTATATCTGGGCGATAATGTTCAGCGCGATCCCGGCAATCAGAGTTAACAATCCGATGTATAAATACCTGCTCTTAAGTACAGGAACAAGGGGATTGAGAATTTCAGAAAATAATGAATTTGCCCGGATATTTTGACTAACGGTGGTTTTCATTTTTTCTTTTCTATATTTCCAACAATGACATACCTTATTGGAGAATGCTGCGTAAATACAGATTTTTTTGATTATGCCTCGTCATATTGTGTATCAGGCAGGGACATGTTGTTATAGATGTTAAGAATGGCCTCTTTGTCTTCCTCGTAGGCATAGAGTGTGCCCCATGAAGTCTGTGTCTGCCACATTCCGTCGTAAGCTGAATCGTGGAACGATTTAAGCATGTGCTGGATATTTGCCTGATCGAGAAGACCCGACAGTAGGATCGCTTCTGCTTCGGTCCTCAGTGTTAATATTTTAACAGTCATTTTCATAATGCAAAAATACAATAAAAAAGGTTAACCACAGAGTTGCACGGGGTTTCACGGAGTATTTCACGGAGTAAGAATAATCCAAAACAGTCTTACTCCCCCGATAGATCGGGGCAGGCTGTGTTCAACTCCGGGGAACTCAGTGGTTAATAATCAAGCATATTAAATTCATGCTCAAAATTAGGAGTGAACAGACCCTTTCCGAGGCGGTCTTTAATTTCTGTCAGAGACCAAAATCTGCCATCGTCAATTTCATCCGGATTCACAACCGGCGTATCTTCAGAGGAGCCTGTGAATGAATACACAAGCTCCCTTTCCCGGGTCGATTCCCAGATATACTTTTTCTTGAGCTGAAACCTGATATTCTTCAGGCCAAGCTCTTCTTCCGCCTCTCTCCTGAGCGCCTCTTCAGGAGTCTCCCCGGGATTTACATGTCCGCCCACGGAAGTATCCCATTTCCCGGGAAGCAGATCTTTCGTTGAGGCTCGTTTCTGCAGGAACAGTTCCCCCTTTTCGTTGAAGAGATGAAGATGGACAACAGGATGAAGAAGCATGCTTTTTCCATCATGGCAAAGATCACGGGAAGCAAGGGATATTTCATTCCCATTCTCATCGACTACCGGAAACATTTCAACAGGATTAATCATCTGCATTAATACCTTTTACCTATAATTGAAAAGTTGCATTTCAGCGAATTTCCATCCTCATCAACGGCAGTGAGCACATGTTCCCCTGCTTCAGTCATAACTTCGATCTGATGAATATGTTTTGTCGTGCCAAGATACTTATTATCGATATGCCAGAAAATCTTTTTTCCCGGATCGCGATGTGCCACTTCAGGAATGATCCTGGTAAGGGAACCGGTCTGATCGCGTGGGATGAATATCCTGACTCCCTGGACCGGATAGATGAACTCCATAACGGGAATGCTTTTTTCAGCGACGCATCCTTTTGCCATCGGGGGCAGTACTCTGTAACCCGGATGCTTCTGCCTGTAGAAATATTCCATGGCAGGAGGGAGGACAAACCAGGCTTCATTTCTTATTTCTGACGGAGACACGCAATCTGCGTTGACCTGCAGGGTTCCGGTCTTGTTGAGATGGATTATTTTATGGTATGGGCACATATCGCTTCGAAGTCCGCTGAGGCAAGCGGAAATTTCCATTGTCTGCGGGCAGTCAGGACCTGCCCTGTATCCGCTCAGTGAGCAGACCCTGATCATTGTCATTTCATCTCCTGGTTCTGCAAACCAGCCAGAAGTAGCCAGCATATTCACCAGGTCGAACAATACCGGCGCCGCTGCGGTTATGCCTGTAAGCCCGGGTCTTCCTTCTCCGTCAGCATTGCCTGCCCACACACCAATAACATATTCAGGAGTCGTTCCGACCGCCCAGGCATCGCGAAAGCCAAAGCTGGTTCCCGTTTTCCAGGCAAAATCCCTTGATGATGAAAAATACTGCCAGCCTGTTTCTCCCTCGGGCCTGTTCACCCTAAGAAGAGCTTCGTAAGTGAGCCAGACCGATGATGCATTAAGAGGAGGAGTGGGATCTTCCCTTTTTGGCTGTCTGATACCTGTTTCCGAAACAAGAACAGGAGGGTGAATGTCTTCTGAAAAATATTTCTTATCACGGAGATAATTGTTCAAGACCCTTGATAAAGAGGCATAAGCCCCCGTAAGTTCCCAGAGAGATACTTCTCCGCCGCCTAATATAAGGGAGAGTCCGTAATAATCCGCATTCCTGTCAAAGGTTGTGAACCCGGTTTTTTGAAGCAGCTCCAGGAATCTTTCAGTTGTATATTTCTGAAGCATTTTAACAGCCGGGATGTTGAGAGATTGAGACAGAGCCTGTGATGCTGAAACGGAACCGCTATAGCTAAAGTCAAAATTCTTCGGGGAAAAACCCGGGAATCGGGTTGGGATGTCAGCAATTAATGTATTAGGGAGGATTTCACCCGAGAATTGCATTCCTGCATATAATATTGGTTTCAGGATGCTTCCGGAGCTTCGCCTGGCCCTGATGATATCAACATCTCCGCTGTGTTCTTCTGCATTTCCGAAAGCCCCGTTCCCGACGTAAGCAAGTACATCTCCGGTTTTGACCTCGACGATGAGGCAGGCAGAATTATTAATGAAATTGCCCGACAGGAGTTTCTGATGCGCATTAATAATCTCTATGGCCCTTTCCTGCATTAAAGGATCAATCGTTGTCCTGATTTTCTGACCCTTGCTGGTCGAAAAAAAGAAGTCGGTCAGATGAGGAGCGAGGAGAGGCAATGGTTTTGGCTCTCCCGGCAATGGTTCGTCAATTGAGAGTTCCAGAGTAAGGGAGTCAAAGAATCCTCTTTCGAACATTTTGCGGAGAAGATCATCTCTCTTGGATCTCAGGATTTCCTGGTTCTTTCCCGGAAACACCAGTGCAGGAGAATTGGGAAGGACTGCCAGCACAGCTGCTTCGGCCCAGGTGATGCCTGCCGGAGATTTCCCCGTATATCTCCATGCTGCAGCTTCAAGGCCAACGATATTGCCGCCGAAAGGAGCATTGGCGGCATACAGATTAAGGATGCTTTTCTTGGACCGGAATATTTCCAGCTTCAGGGATGAAAGCATTTCCCCGATCTTTGCAGGATAAGTCCTCTTTCGGTTACCACGTGCCAACCTGGCAACCTGCATTGTTAGAGTGCTTCCTCCGCTGACAATTTCACCGGCTTTAATATTGTCTTTTAAGGCCCTCACGACCGAAACAGGATTTATCCCGGGATGCCAGTAGAAATATTTATCCTCGAAGGTGAGCAATGCTTTAACAAACTTGGCGGGAACAGTATCGCCGGAAGGGAATCTCCATTGTCCGTCATCTGCAATACGCGCCCCCAGAAGCGTTCCATCCCTGGCCACAACGACAGTCGATTCCGGAGCCCTGAACCGGGGCATGGGAGAAAGCAAAACCGCGACCAGAAATGCCGCGGCTGCTATTAATGTTATTTTTAGTGTCCTGTTCAAATCAGTTTCCGGTGACTTTTACAGTTCCTCCCGGTATTCTTGAGAAGCAGTTATCGGTATACATTGCCTCGCACCAGATTGACGGCTGTGAAAATTCACCCTTATATGCAGCATTGAGGATCAAAACAAAATTTTTCGATTCGCCGTAAGCGAGTCCAAAGAAAGTATTTACCCGGTCGTCCCTGAAATCGCGGTAGTCAAATGTGCTTTCCTTCACTCCGTAATTAGCTTCGAACAATCTTGTATTCTGGATTTCCCAGCCTGAAGGAACCATCTGGTTGAGGGCGATGTTTGAAAGACTGACGGCTGAAGTATTTGTAACTTTAACCAGCATCATGAAATCAGTGCCTTGCTTAAGATCCCTATGATCAATCGGCTTATTATCGAGGCTCACATAATCGACCTTCATGGCGAGTCCGTTCTCAGCTCTTGAAGCATCGGATTTCATGGGTACGCCTTTTCTGATCAGGTTCATATATACAGGTACTGAAGAAGTATTCTCAACAGTCAGATTGTTATTGCCTTTCTTCATATCGAGTATTTTTTTCCAGACCATTTTCCCCCCTATTGTTTGTCTCAGCGTTTCTCCATTGAAATCCAGCTTCACTTCTACAGGTGTGTTTTTATCACCCGGAAGAGCTTCGATCCATTTCATATAGCTGAAAAGCCCCCATGCTATTGACTGTGTGCTGTACCAGGAATCCTTATTAAGGCTTGAGCATATTTCATTGAAAAGAGGCAGTGCCTGATCGAGATCCTTCATCAGGACAAGTGTATAAAGAATTATTGACTTGTCTCTCAGTTCGCTTCCGTAATGATAGTAGTAATATTTTGGATCCGTAATAGTGCTCCTTACGTCG
Source organism: uncultured Rikenellaceae bacterium (assembly GCA_964638545.1). Lineage (GTDB taxonomy): Bacteria > Bacteroidota > Bacteroidia > Bacteroidales > VadinHA17 > LD21. The sequence continues at coordinate 21,299 of CAZXAM010000013.1, forward strand.
AGAAGCTCTCCGGCAACTTCCGGCTTGCCTGTTGCAGCATAAGATGCAGCAAGCAGCCAACGAGCCAGGGAGGGTATATTTGCTGCTTCCCTGAGCCTGTTCATTGAACCTTTATCGGGCTGGCCTGCAAGCGCCAGGGTGAAAAGACGATATGCCTGTTCGGTAGCGTAATATTCATACTTCTGGTCAAAACGCCAGTCCTGGGCCGTTTTTTTCTGGTAGCTTAACCATTTCTGCCTGAAGCCTGACGGAATGTTGTATCCCGACTTTTCAGCTTCTGTCATGAAATGTCCAACGTAAGAAGTGACCCAGTTCTCAGCCTGGTAATTGCCAGGCCACAATGAGATTCCACCGTTCGGCAACTGTCTGGATACCAGCTTGCTGATAGCATCCTTGATATTCCTGGCAGCCAGTTCTGCCACAACGGGATCGTCGGAAAGATCTTTCAGCCATAACTGGGGAAAAGCTGCAGAAGTGATCTGTTCAGAGCAGCCGTAAGGATAATTAAGGAGATAATCGAGTCTCTTCTCAAGGTTAACCGAGGGCAGTGCTGAAACCTGAAGGACTGCCGAGTTGGAACCTTCGATTCCGAAGGGAGTGAAAGATGTTTCCCATTTTTCACCCTGCTTAAGTATTTTGAGATCAGCCCTTGATTCAGAAGGGTTAGGGCTTCTTATCTCTATTTCCAGTTCATAAACAGCTGTTTCCTGTCCTGCAGACGCTGTGACTTTTATTTTTCCAACACCTGTTCTTTCAGCCGCAGTGAAAGTGAATTCACTGTCTGTTTCACCGATTCCTGTGGCAGTAATGTTCTTTGTATTTTCTTCAAACTTTATCAGTTCGTTGCCTTCTGCCTTAAGACTAACTGCCTTTATTCCTTCTTTCTGAATGAAAAGCGTTACAGGAAGGGCAGCTTTTTCGCCGGGACTTATGATCCTCGGAGCCGTGACCAGAACCATCAGGGGATCTTTTACGGTTACGGCCTTTTCTGCCGACCCGTAAGCCCTTTCGTTACCGGCAATGACCATCGTTCTGACAGATCCTGTGTATTGAGGCAATGTTACAATATGAGTGTTGGTTTTTCCCTGGCCGAGGGTAAAGGGCCCAAGGAATTTAACAACAGGGACGAACCTTTGCGCTTTGTTAGCAGTTTTATCCACAAGGGCTTCGTCGCCGCCTACTGCCAGTATCTTATCGAGAGTGCCTCCGAAAGCTCCAAGCACATAATCGTAGAGATCCCATGTCATTACACCGAGGGCTTCCCTTGCATAGAAATAATTCCATGGATCAGGAGTCTTGAAGCCGGTTATGTCGAGTAATCCTTCATCAACGACGGCAACAGTATATGTCATCGACTGATTATTGCCCTCGCTTACCTTTATCTCGAAAGGCTTCATGGATCTTATCTCGCTGGCTACGTCAATTTTTGGAGAAAGCCGTGTGCCGGGATCTTCGATAATAAGGGGAACGACGCCGTAAAGCCTTACAGGCATGTCGTTAACACTCTGACTATGAGGTTGGATAACGGATACATAAGCATAAACGTTAGGTGCCATTTTAGGCAAAGCCTTGAAACGGATTTCCGTATTCCCTTTTCCGGCAGGAACCCTTATCTCATCGAGTATTCCTGTGGAATTTTCAATTGTAACTATGACCCTTGCATTTTCCATTGAAGGGAAAGAAAGGCTGATGTCATCTCCGGGAGCATACTTTTCCTTGTCAGTGCTTATAGCAAGCAGGGTAGCTCCTTCTGTATTCTCTTTCATACCATATTCCCACGGCCAGTCGACAAGAAGGATCTTTCCGGTCGAATGTCCTTTCGAAGAAGTCACCCTTACGAGGTAACGTCCCCACTCGTTTTTGTTTATGTTGAATATGAAAGAAGCTTCGCCGCTGGTACCGGTGACGACTGTTTTTGTAAGCACCGGTCTGTGGCTCCTCGATGATATGTAATATGCAAGATTCTCCCTTTCAGATTCCCACCACCACCTGTACGTCAGCTTGTACATTGAAATCTCAACCTCATCCTTAACAGGATTTCCCTTTTCATCAACAGTTACGATCTTAACTTCATTTGACGCATCCGTAAAAAGCATCCTGCTCTTTCCCTTGAGTCCGGGAAAATTAATTCCCACAAAAACAGGATAAGGGGCATATTTGCAGATCGTCTGTGTTATGCTCTCGTCACCGCCTGTTTCCTGGACTTTGGTAGTAAATACGGCGGTCAGCATTCCCGGGGCATTAAGCTCTTTGCCAGGGTCGAATTTTACCGCAGCATTTCCTTTTTCGTCAATTGTGCTGTTGAAGGTGTTGATAGTTTCCGAGTAATATTCGCTTATCGGATCGTCAAAAATATATTGCCCGTATTTATCAAACCGCGTAACGGAATGTTTTAAGATGTAATCAACTGTAGTTTTGAGGTTTTTAGCCTCCATCCCATTGAGCCATTTGACATTCAGAGAACCTAATGCACTTGTTGTACGGCCGCCAAGAATTTCTCCGGGAAAAGTGAGATTGATCTTCAGCCTGTTAGGTTTTACTGTTTCTATCCGGACGCGCTTGCTGAATGTTGCACCCCCGATCCTGAACACTGCCTCGTAGTTGCCTGTTACTGCATCCGGGGAAGTTCTTGAAGTAAACACCAGCAGGTTCTTTCCTTGAGGTTTCCTGACCTGGTTATCTACCCGCTGACCCTGCGGATTTATCAGTTCAAACTGAACCGGATGATCCGCCGGAAGTTCGCTTTTCATATCCTTAATGAAAAGAGAGAGAAAAATAGAATCTCCGGGGCGCCACACGTCTCTTTCGCCGTAAACGAAAGCCTTGATTCCATCTTCAAGCTTGTTCCCTGAAACGTCAAATGAACTCATTGACAACGAATTGCCATCATTAAGCTTCAGGTAATTGCGGTCCTTGTCTTTCCTGGCAATAACAAGAAATGGTTTTCTCCCGCAGTTTATTTCAGCATTGCCATCCTGGTTTGAATTTCCTGAGGCGATTAACTGCATCTGGTAATCATAGACATCAACGATCGCTTCACTTACCGGCATAGCTGTAAGAAGGTCATTCACCATCACGTGAAGATTATTGTCGACACCCATCTTGGCGATAAGGCCAAGGTTGGAAGCCAGAACGTTCCTTGAAGCGCTCCTGTCGGGCCTGTAATATGCTCCCTTGCAGGGATCGTCACGGTCCTCCCAGTCATAATCCATTTCATAATATGCCTCATTCTCACTGTCTTCGTAGTACATATCCGGATTAGCCCACATTTCGCTGCTGCTTTCCTCGGCCTTCTGGAGGATCTCTTCATACTTCATGTCTTCCTCTGTCATCGGACAGTCAACCAGGGCATAAGACCGGCGCATGCTCAGCTTCACCTTATATAGAATGCCGGGTTCAACATTAATATAATCGTTAAGATTTATAGTGAAAAGTTTCCATGTTCCCATTGCCCCTGCTGTTGAAGGCATAAGATCTATCCTGCCCCTGAAGACCGGTCTGCCGAACCTCTTGATATTGTAACCTGTATTCATGTCGTACTGTTGCAGGAAGTAGGGCAGGTTGTTCTCGTATATTTTGATTATCGTCAGATCGACAGCTTTCAGGCTTGCTGCTGTAAATGGAAAAACAAGATTCTGTGATGCAGGAAGAATGACTCCGTTTCCCACAAGCTGGATTGAAGGATTTACAAGTTTCAGGTCGAGGTTTTTTACAAATGCGGAAGAGAGATTTTTCCCTTTTCCATTTCTCACAGCCTGTTCAATGTTTAGTGTCACCGACTGTTTGAGAGGAATCGTCGGGATAAGCGTAACTATATTATTGCTAATGGAAATTGCGGCTCCGGACGAAGGCATCAGGTAAACAAGTCCCTCAAGATCCTGGGCAGGGTCGAGAGGATCTGAGAATATAACCTCTACTTTCTGATTTTCACCTAGCTGGGTTTTAACATCGATCACAATAAATTCCCCGGCTGCGGGTATATTCACGGTTGTTGATCCTTTCTTCCCGGCGCCCTGCAACCTGCCGTCCCACTCGAGTACAAGGTCCTGAGGTTTCTCACTTCTGGTAATGCCTTCAATGCTGAATTTATGGATAAGGTTATCTGAGTGATCCCACTTTAACGGAACTTTCTTTTTATCGAGCTTTGCTGTCAGGTAGCTTTCAACCTCCCCGGCTTCTATGAAATCAGAAGCTGTAAGATCACCATTCAGAGTGTACATATTATCTGCATCCCGGGAGCATTCCAGTGTAGCTGTTGTGACGCTGAAATCTTTTTTCAAAGTCTGGATCCTCAGCGGGAAAGCCTTCAGGCGTTCCTGTACTTCTCCGAGTTTTGAAAGGTTAAGCTCTCCCGTGTATGACATACCTGATTCAAGAAGTTTAGCTGGTGTGAAGACCAGGGTATTGTCGTCGGTCCATTCTGTTTTTCCCTTGATGGCAGGCTCAAAGATGAATATGCCGGATGTTAGCTGCTTATTTGCTTTAGCTGCAAATTCCGGAGTAAAGCGTATCTCTATAGTCGAATTCACGGATACGATTCCTGAGGTATAGCTTGAAATATATTCGCTGAATCCTTTATCGATGGGGACCACGATCTGTGAAACAACTGATTCTTCAGTAAGCTTAACGAGTTTCTTTCCGGTTTTATCTTTTTGTCCGCAGGAAACTGCTAATAAAACAATCGCAATTAAATAGAATGATTTAAATGGTTTCATATGGATGCAGATGAATTTAGTGTGATGGCTTGTGGGTAGGCAGGGGGTCAAGGTGTTACCATCTCCGTCCTGAGCTTTTCAACATAGTCGCGGATTTTGTTGAGAGTTTCAACGGTAACGGTCATTTTTGTTGCGCCGGAAGAGAGAAGAACCTGTCTTGCGGTATCGATCTCCAGGTCGTCTTTCTCAAAATAGATGTCGAAGGAATCGAAGTAATTTTTCAGATATTTGAGTTTTTTGGTATAGTAAACTACCACGGGATCGTCGTAATAATTCTTCATGAAACTCAGCAGTGAGTTCAGGGTATACTTCTGTTCAGCGATTTTCTGAACAATCTGCGGATCAGGATTTATCGGGTTATATACAAGATGAGTTGCCAGGTACAGAGCTTCAGTCCAGCCGCCCATGATCATCAGACCGGCAGTGCTTTCTCTGCCGCTTTCCCTGAGATGATTCTCGATGTTGGTGTATGATTTATTCATCAGAGCTGTGATGGTGTCAGGATCGGATATGTCGGTCCTGATTTTTTTAATCGGGTCTGTTATATACTGGTCGGGGATGCCAAGCTTATTGCTCATCTCCTTGATTGTCAACATATAATCAATCACTTCCTGTCCGATCCCAAAGATCTTCAGGTAGCCGAAGTCAACTCCGTAGATACCTGTATTTATTGCCGCTTTTGAGTTGCTGAGGTAAACGTCCTTGTTTGATGTGGGATTAAGGGCTGAGACATTGTAAGGCACGCCGAGCCTTTCGAAGATCACACAAATTTCCACAGGCGTCATGAGCCCGTAATGAGTTTCAATTTTTCCGACTGGGGCATTTGATCCGGGAGTAACCGGCTTGTACGTAGAAAATCCTGTTGCAGTTGATTCTTTTTCAGGTGCCTTTGGCTTGCAGGCATTGAATGCAACCAGTATTAAGATTAAAAGAACCGAAACGAGGTTTTTCATATACTACGGATTGGCAGATCAAATTTAATAATAAAATTAATCAATTGACCCCTCCCGGGTGTTGTCTAAAAGTCCAAATCCATTAACCGCAAAGACCGCAAAGATTTTACGCAAAGGCCGCAAAGAATTATTCATCGACTTCTTAACTTTGCGTCCTTTGCTCTGACTTTGCGCACTTTGCGGTTATAACAGACAATGCGGACACTTCCACTAATTCAAGATTTATTCAGGATTGGAATGAAGCAGGCTAGAGTATTATCCGTTTCCCCAGCTTTTCAGAGATAGCCCTCAACGCGGTTTTCAGGTTCTGGTACCTGGTCTGGAGTTCATGGATCCGTTCCTGGTCACCCGATTTTACAGCCTCCTCCAGCTGACTCATTATCTCTTTCAGCCTTATTTTGATCTTGTCGCCCTTGAACTTCAGAAGCGCATCAGGAACAATATCCTTAAGCTTCATGTCCTCGGTTTCCACATAAGTTTGTTTGTTAGCGAATATCTTGCTTAAGGTGTGCGGTTCAGATAGAAGGTCGGCTGCAAGTTTAGATATAACAGGATCGGAATGTTTCACGAAATGCATATCCTCAATAAAAATTCCCTGCCCGGAAGCAAACCTGAATTCCTCGAATATGCCTGCAAGCACCAGGTCGTCAAACTTAAGGTCATCTTCGACAATGTCGTTTACAATATAATCCGAAACAGTCACAACCTGCTCGCTTCCGTCTTCGATGTTTATGTGCCTTTCAAACTCTGTGCTGCCGAATTTAAGCAGGAGTCTTATTATTTCTTTTTCAGACACAAATGTTGTGTCTTCCCGTTTTACGGGCTTTGAAATTACAGGCGGAGGTATCGGGAGGTCATCGGGTGAAGGATATCGGTTCCTGTCCTGGAATGACCTCTGCTGACGCATCTTGTTGACCTCATGGTAAAGGATCGTTTCCTGTATGTCGAGGTGTGTGCTGCATTCCTTTATATATACGGTGCGGTTTATTGTTTCCGGTATAACAGCAATTGATCTTACGATGTCGCGGATGAGATTGGCTTTCTTCACAGGATCGTTTGCAGCCTCCTCGAGGAGAAGCTGTGTCTTGAACCGGATAAAATCAGTCTCATGTTCCCTGAGGTATTTCCCGAATTCTTCATTGCTGACCTTTTTTGAATATGAATCCGGGTCTTCACCATCAGGAAGAAGGACGATCTTAACGTTCATGCCCTCTTCGAGCACTATATCGATACCCCTGATTGACGCTTTTATTCCTGCCGCATCGCCGTCATAAAGTATTGTTATGTTGGGAGTGAAACGCTTAACAAGCCTGACCTGTTCCTGTGTAAGGGAAGTTCCCGATGAGGCTACCACATTTTCTATATTCACTTCATGGAGCGACATAACGTCGGTATATCCTTCGACAAGGTAAACCTTGTCCTCCTGCATAATCATCTTCCGGGCCTGGAAGATGCCGTAAAGGATACGGCTCTTATGGTAGATCTCAGATTCCGGGGAATTAAGGTACTTGGCGGTTTTTGCATCCGTTTTCAGGACTCTTCCGCCGAATCCCAGAACCTGTCCCGACAGTGAATGTATGGGGAACATCACTCTTCCGCTGAACCTGTCAAATACACGATCCTCATGTTCAATAGAAAGGCCGGTTTTAACAAGGAATTCCTTCTTGTAGCCGTCATCGAGCGCTTTCTTGGTAAAAGCATCCCTTCTGTCGAAGCTGTATCCGACTTCGAATTTTTTCAGAGTATTCTGGAGGAAGCCTCTTTCCTTGAAATAGGAGAGGCCGACTTTCATTCCTTCATCGCTCTGGAAGAGGTTTTCAGAGAACTGCCTTGATGCATAGGCAGACAAGACCAGAAGACTTTCCCTTTCATTCTGCTTCTCGATCTCTTCAGGAGAGAGTTCTTTTTCGACAACCTCAATATGATACTTTTTTGCCAGGAACTTAAGAGCCTCAGGATAATTCAGATGTTCCAGCTCCATAATGAAGTTGACTGCATTGCCAACTTTTCCGCAACCGAAACATTTAAATATCTCCTTTGACGGGGATACTGTAAACGATGGTGTTTTTTCATTATGGAAAGGACAAAGACCAAGATAGTTAACGCCTCTTTTTTTCAGCGGCACAAACTCCTGGATGACATCTACTATCTGAGCAGCATCAAGGATCTTTTCTATGGTTGGGCGGTCGATCATGGAGTAAAGATATCAAAAATGGGAATAAAGGTATTAAAGATTGCTTCGTCGTCCCGCTGAGGCGGGACTACTCGCAATGACCGCATCTGTATATGGACTGTGAATAATCCAAAGGATTGCTTCGTCGTCCCGTTGAGGGCGGGACTCCTCGCAATGACCGCATCTGTATATGGACTGTGAATGATCCAAAGGATTGCTTCGGACTCCGTAATGCGGAGTCCTCGCAATGACCGCGATTTTTATAAAGTGTACAGTCATTGCGAGGATCCGCCAGGAGGCGGAGACGAAGCAATCCCATCGAATTAAACCTAATTGAAAATTCGTTTACTTTGTAATGTATTAGACCCGTATGAAGCGACTAAGTTCAACAGTAATTGTCCTGACTCTGGTTTGTAAATCCCTGTCGGCTCAATCCCCGGAAACGGTTAAATACCAGTCTCTTGAGCCATACGATTTTCATCTGTAGTACCTTAAATCTGATTCGGCGCTTATGATAGATGTACGGGAGCCCTTCGAGTTCCGGGGCAAGAAAATAAAAGATGCGGTTAATATCCCCTCTTCGAATAATCTTGAATATTCTGCCGATACCATTTCTAAAAATTATTCCCTGTTTTTCTATTGCACTACCGATTACCGTTCAAGACGTGTGGCAGAGTATTTCCATGACCAGGGTTTTAAAAAAGTCTATAATCTTGAAGGAGGGATCCAGGCGTGGAAGAAGGAGGGGTTTCCCGTTAACAGGCATCTTAGAAAGAAGAGGAAATAATTGTCTTGCAGGTCGTGTATCTTGTTTACCCTCTAAATGACTGGCAGGACGGTAAGACCTGCAAGACCATTTTATTCCTTATGAAAATTATCTAACTTTATCCATCAATTAAATCAGGAAGATCATGTTTTCAGGAATAGTCGAAGAAGCCGCACCTGTTGTCAGGATAGAAAAAGAGAAGGACAACATCCATATAACGATGAAATGCTCTTTCACGAAAGAACTGAAGATCGATCAGAGCATTTCGCATAATGGTGTTTGCCTGACGGTTGTTAAGAAGAAGGGAAATGAGTACACCGTAACAGCTATCAGGGAGACGCTGGAAAAGTCAAATCTCGGCCGGCTGAAGGTTGGCGATAAGGTAAACCTCGAGCGGAGCGCAAAGCTTGACGGCCGTCTGGATGGGCATATGGTGCAGGGACATGTCGATCAGACTGCAATCTGCACAAAAGTAAAAGAAGCCGGGGGCAGCTGGTACTATACCTTTGAATATGAGCCTCTTCAGGATGATTACCTTACAGTAGAAAAAGGATCGGTCTCTGTCAACGGGGTAAGTCTTACAGTGGTGAATTCAAAGCCGAAATCGTTCGAGGTTGCTATAATTCCATTCACATACGAAGTGACAAATTTCCATCAGATCAAAAAAGGGACGGTGGTGAATATCGAGTTTGATATACTGGGGAAGTATATTGCCAGGATATTGAAGCAGCAGTTGGGGAAATAGCAAAGCAACTCCCCCTTTGAAGAGCCTGTCCCGCTTAGGCGGGAGGGTTGGGGGGATGTTTATCAAGTTACACCCCCCCGCCCCCCTCAAGGGGGGAGGATGAGAGCCAGATCAGCTTCTTCCCAAATCCCAGCCTGTTATCTGTGTATTTAATGAAGGTGAGCTGTACAACCCAGAGATGCGTTTCCATAAGCATCGCCACCGGGAATCGTTTAAGATATGCGGTTTTTGATTTATCAGCAATCTCGCCGGCAGGCTCTGAAACTATACCCTGGAACTGTATGCCTCTGAGCTTTCCTATTATGTTTGTCTCGAGCGCCACAGTACCGGCAACTTTTGGGTTTTTCAAAAATTCCTGTCCGTGACGGGTTTTAAGATCAGTCGTGAAAACCAATGCATTTTCATCGCTCATGTAAACATAAAAGCAGGTAGCGCACCATGGTTCATTTTCGACAGAGGTGGCGATAGTCAGCACATGATGCCTCCTGAAGAACTTTACAATTCTTTCATCTACCATTTTCCATCCATCGGTAAGAGTCGGCATCGAAGCCGGCAAGGGAAATAATTCTTTCAACTACCGTCATTACCAGATCGTCAATAGACTTTGGCTTGCTGTAAAAAGAGGGAGTTGCAGGACAGATAACAGCTCCGGACAGCGTAAGAGTTTCCATGTTCCTTATATGAATGAGGTTATATGGAGTCTCTCTGGGAACAATAATAAGCTTTCTTCTTTCTTTTAGGATTACATCTGCAGCCCGGGAGATAAGATCATCGGAGGTACCGTTGGCGATCCGTCCCACGACACCCATCGATGCCGGGCATATAATCATTGTATCATAATTGGATGACCCTGATGCGAATGGCACAAAAAGATCATTGTTTTGATATTCCTTCGCAGGCGCTTTTGCAACAAATGCCTTTCCCGTTTCGTATTTCCAGATCTCCCTGGCATTATCGGACAATACAACTGCAATTTCAGAAGGAGGGGTCTTGAGGCCGGCCAGTTTTTCAAGTAGTCTCAGGGCATAAATAGAACCTGAGGCGCCGGTGACAGCAAGGATTATTTTTCGGGTTTGTTTCATTGGGTAAAGGTAGTAATAAATGGTCAGGATTGCTTCGGCGCTGCTCGCCTCGCAATGACCCTGGACTTAATTTAGTCTGGTTTAAAGGCGACAGGATTGCTTCGGTGCTGCGCGCCTCGCAATGACCTCAGTCCTATTTATGTATTCAGTCATTGCGAGGATCCCGAGTACTCGGGAGACGAAGCAATCTTTTTATTAAACCACAAGTTCTCCCAGATCCTTCCATTCCGGATTGAGGGAATTAATCAGGTCTGTCTTTTTCTTCCTGCTCCCTCCTTTGATTTGTTTCTCCCTTTTAATTGCCTCTCCTATAGTTTCAAGTTGTTCATAATAAACAAGTTTGAACAAACTATATTTAGCCGTAAAACTTCCAGGATGTTTTTTGTCCTTGTGTTTTCTAATCCGGTCCTTAAGGTCGCTTGTGACTCCTGTGTAAAGGACTGAGTCGTTTTTATTAGTCAGGATGTAAACGAAACCTTGCATTAGATTATATTTTCAGATTTGAGCAATCTTTCCGTCAATTTCGCCACACCCTCAGACGCTCCTGCTTTAATCACTTCCACTTTTCTGTTCCCCGGTACATCTACCTCATTAGGATCTATCAGATAAACCGGGGCTTCCCATGGTGCATATTCAATCAATCCTGCAGCCGGGTAAACATTCAGTGACGATCCTACTATTACGAAAATATCTGCTTCAGATGCTATTCTTTTTGCTTCATCCATAGCCGGCACTGCCTCGCCAAACCACACGATATAAGGTCTCAGCTGGCTTCCTTTTTCACATAGGTCACCTGCATTAATGTCCTTGTAACCAATTTCATAGATCAGATAAGGATCAGAAGTGCTCCTTGCTTTTGTAAGTTCCCCGTGGAGATGAAGGATTTTTGTGCTTCCCGCCCGTTCGTGGAGATTATCGATATTCTGTGTAATCACATGAACATCAAAATGCTTTTCCAGGGCAGCTAAACCAATATGTCCTGCATTTGGTTTGCATCCCTCCAGCTGTCTTCTTCTCTCATTATAAAATCTGAGGACCAGCTTCATATCGTTTGCCCATCCCATGGGAGATGCAACTTCCATCACATCATACTCTTCCCACAATCCGTTTGCATCCCTGAAGGTACGGATCCCACTTTCCTGTGACATCCCGGCACCTGTCAATATGACCAGTTTCTTCATCTTTTTATTATCTTTGCACCTTCAAAAATAAGACATTATCTAAAATGGATAAACGTTTTCCGGAATATAAGAACCTCGACCTTGCACAGGTTAACAGGGATATTCTGAAGATATGGGATAAGGACGACACTTTCCGGAAAAGCATCCGGGAAATGGACGGCAAAGGTGAATTCATATTTTATGAAGGACCTCCATCTGCAAACGGGATGCCCGGCATCCATCATGTAATGGCCCGCACAATTAAAGACGCAATTTGCAGGTACAAGACGCAGTGCGGCTTTGAGGTAAAGCGTAAGGCAGGATGGGATACACACGGGCTTCCGATAGAGCTGGGAGTGGAAAAATCACTCGGGATAACGAAGGAAGATATAGGTTCAAAAATTTCCATCATCGACTTCAACAAGGAGTGCAAGAAAGATGTGATGCGCTATACAGACCAATGGGAAGAACTGACCCGCAAAATGGGCTATTGGGTAAATATGGATCATCCTTACGTCACATACGACAACCGTTATATCGAAACGCTCTGGTGGCTGCTCAGGCAGCTTCACTCGAAAGGGGTGCTATACAAAGATTATACGATCCAGCCCTACTCTCCGGCTGCAGGCAGCGGACTAAGCTCTCACGAACTTAATCTCCCGGGCTGTTACAGGGATGTCAGGGATACGACCTGCATTGCCCTGTTCAGACTTATCAATGATGCAAAATCAGATTTCCTCTTCCGGCAGATCGATACGGAAACTGTTCATATAATGGCCTGGACCACTACACCATGGACCCTTCCTTCAAACACTGCGCTTGCCGTGGGGAAAGAGATTCTTTATGTGAAGGTCCGCAGTTTCAATCCATATTCCGGAGAACCGATCACTGTAATTCTGGCAAAGGAGCTTCTTCATTCGATATTCCCGGAGGCAAACATAGGACTTCATTTTACCGAATACAAGGCCGGCGACAAGAAGATACCCTACAAGATTCTGGATGAATTTTCCGGAAACAAGCTTGAAGGCATCAGTTATGAGCAGCTTATCGACTGGGTGAAACCTGATGCAGGGGCATTTAAGGTTCTTACCGGTGATTTTGTTACAACGGAAGATGGAACGGGGATTGTCCATATTGCACCAACATTCGGCGCTGATGACTATAAAATTGCAAAGCAGTACGGAATTCCTGCAATGCTGCTGAGGAAGAAAGACGGAACCATGAGTCCGATGGTCGACAAAAAAGGATATATGATCCCGATTTCCGACCTTGACGAACAGTTTGTAAAAGAGAGGGTTAATCTCGGCACTTATTCACCGTTTGCCGGTCGTGCTGTTAAAAATGAATATAATTCTGAAATACCTCCCGACACCGATACCCTTGATGTCGATATAGCAGTCATGCTCAAGCAGACTGGCAAGGTTTTCAGGATCGAGAAGCAGGTTCACAGCTATCCTCATTGCTGGCGCACCGACAAGCCTGTGCTTTACTATCCTCTCGACGCATGGTTCATCCGTACCACAGCATTCCGCGACAGGATGATCGAGCTTAACAATACAATCAACTGGAATCCCAGATCGACTGGAACAGGCAGGTTTGGCAAATGGCTGGAGAACCTTGTCGACTGGAATCTGTCGCGTTCACGTTTCTGGGGCACTCCGCTTCCGATATGGGTTACAGAGGACAGAAAAGAGGAGATATGCATCGGTTCAGCAGAAGAGCTTAAAGTGGAAATTGAAAAGTCTGTCACAGCAGGGTTCATGAAAAAGAATCCCCTGGAGAAATTTACACCAGGAGACAACTCGAAGGAGAATTACGAGAGATTCGACCTTCACCGCCCATTTGTTGATGAAATAATCCTGTTAAGCCCTTCCGGCCGGAAGATGTTCCGCGAGCCTGACCTGATAGATGTATGGTTCGATTCAGGAGCCATGCCTTATGCCCAGGCTCACTATCCTTTTGAGAACAAGGAAAATTTCACTGAAATGTTCCCGGCTGATTACATAGCAGAAGGAGTTGACCAGACAAGAGGCTGGTTCTTCACACTTCATGCAATTGCCACGATGATCTCAGATTCCGTTGCTTTCAGGAATATCATTTCCAACGGACTTGTGCTCGACAAGAATGGCAATAAGATGTCGAAAAGACTTGGCAACGCCGCTGATCCTTTCAGCACGATTGAAGAATATGGTTCAGATGCCCTTCGCTGGTACATGATCACCAACTCCCAGCCATGGGACAACCTGAAGTTTGATGCTGCCGGGATAGATGAAGTTAAACGTAAATTCTTTGGCACTCTTTTTAATACCTATTCATTCTTTGCCCTTTATGCCAATGTTGACAATTTCAGATTTTCAGAAAGAGATATTCTTGTCAACATGCGGCCGGAGATCGACAGATGGATAATCTCACTGCTCAATTCACTTGTAAAGGAAGTAAGTGAATGTTATGAAAATTATGATCTCACCCGCGCCGGAAGGGCAATTCAGGATTTTGTAACCGAGAATCTGAGTAACTGGTATGTAAGGCTCAACAGAAAACGCTACTGGGGAGGCGATTATGACCAGGACAAAATCGCAGCCTACCAGACATTATTTCAGTGTCTCGAGACTGTCAGCAGGCTTGCAGCTCCAATCGCTCCTTTCTATATGGATCAGCTGTTCCGCGATCTGAATATCACTACCGGAAGGCACTCAGACGAATCAGTTCACCTGGCAGTCTTTCCGGAATATGATAAAGACCTGATAGACAAAGACCTGGAGGAGAGGATGGACATAGCCCAGAAGATATCATCGATGATACTGGGCCTCAGGAGAAAAGTAAGTATAAAGGTACGTCAGCCGCTTGCTAAGATAATGATCCCGCTGCCTGACAGGAATTTCAAAGCCAAGTTTGAAGCTGTGAAGGACCTTGTCCTGGCAGAGGTGAATGTAAAAGAGGTCGAATATATCGACGATACATCGTCTGTTCTTGTAAAAAAGATCAAGCCCAATTTCAAGGCCCTCGGTCCGCGCTATGGGAAGCTGATGAAAGAGTTGGGGAATGCAATTTCCGGCTTTTCTCAGAAGGAGATCGCTTCCTTTGAAGCCAATGGAAAGTATTCAATGACAGTAAACAGTCAACAGGTTGAACTTACCATGGAGGATGTAGAGATCATTTCTGAAGATATCCCGGGCTGGCAGGTAGCCAACGATGGCCGGTTAACAGTTGCACTTGACATAACCGTAACCGATGAACTTAAGTATGAAGGCATAGCCAGGGAGTTTGTGAACCGTATCCAGAACATCCGCAAGGATAATGGTTATGATGTAACAGACAAGATCACGGTTAAGATCGAGGATCATGAGTTTGTGAGGGAAGCGGTGAAAAGGCATGCAGCTTATATAGGATCTCAGACACTGGCAAATGAGGTTACTTTAACAGGCAGTCTTCCCGGATTCGGGATAAAGGAAATTGACATTGACGATGTCATCGTAAGACTTTCTGTTAAGAAAGCATGAAAGAACTTATTTGAACTAAAAAACAGAGTCCAGATGATTTCCAGTGTAACAGGGGAAGAGAAAAAACAGATTAGTAAGGCATTGCCGAAGTGGTACGCAATCTATACCAATCCGAGAGCCGAGAAACTCGTTCATGCACGTCTTGAAGAGGCTGGAGTTGAAGTTTTCCTGCCGCTTCAGAAGACCTATCGTCAATGGAGCGACAGAAAAAAACTGGTCATTAAGCCGCTTCTCTCATCCTACGTCTTTGTTAAAGTCATCCCTAAGGAATTCCCGGTTGTCTACAAGACACAGGGAGTTGTGAAATTTGTTTCATTTGAGGGGCAGCCGGTATCAATCCCACAGAACCAGATAGATAATCTCCGTCTCCTTGTTAACAGCAATGCTGAAATAGAAGTTACCGGCGAAGCGCTTTCCAAGGGAGACAATGTTACGGTAATGAGCGGTTCCCTGGTCGGTCTGACAGGAGAATTAATCTCAATAAACGGAAAGAAAAAGGTGGTGGTCCGGATCGACAGACTCGACCAGAATATTATTGTCACTATTCCGGTGACTTTTTTGCAGAAAATATGAACTAATTCATAGATTGCAAGATTCAAGGATCCGCCAGTTGGCGGAGATCGAAGCGAAGCGGAGATTCCGCTCATCGGAAGCACGATTGCAAGACTTATCCCAAATAATCACACATTGTCAGGTTTAGTTTTATTATTAATATAAATTACTACCTTTGCGGGGTCACAAATACGTTATGCTATGGCTGAAAAGACAAGATATTCGGATGATGAGCTTGAAGAGTTCAGGCATATTATCCTGGCGAAGCTGGATAAAGCCAAGAAAGATTATGAAATACTCAAGTCCAGCATAACTCACGAAGAGAGTAACGACACTATGGATACTTCTCCCACCTTCAAAGTGCTTGAAGAGGGTGCTACAACTTTATCTAAAGAGGAGGCAGGCAGGCTTGCCCAGCGTCAGCTTAAGTTCATACAGCATCTTCAGGCCGCGCTTGTAAGGATCGAGAACAAAACCTACGGCATATGCCGTGAAACAGGCAAGCTTATTTCCAAGGAGAGGCTAAGGGCTGTTCCGCATGCAACTTTGTGCATTGATGCGAAGATGAAGCAGAAATAACCGGCTACCGGCGACCGGATGCAGGCCACCGGCGTTAAGAAAAATAGACCGCTTCAGGGATGGGGCGGTTTTTTATTTATATGTTGTGGTTATGCTATGAGATTGCTTCGTCCCGCGGATGCGGGACTCGCAATGACCGCAAACTAAATTAAGGATACTGTCATTGCGAGGACCCCGCCTTGCGGGGGACGAAGCAATCCTGTTCCCTTTAAACCAGACTAGTTAAGTCCAGGGTCATTGCGAGGATCCGCCAGCTGGCGGAGACGAAGCAATCTTTCTAATGAACCACTGATTTAAAATAGGCTACTGTCTTCGCCAATCCAGCCTCCAGATCAACCTCCGGTTGCCATCCCAGTACATCCTTTGCGAGAGTAATATCAGGTTTTCGCTGTTTCGGATCATCCTCGGGAAGCGGCAGGTAGACCAATTTCGATTTTGAACCGGTCATGGCAATGATCTTCTTTGCGAGGTCGCCTACTGAAACTTCAATCGGATTGCCCAGATTGACAGGTCCGGTAAAGCTATCCTGAGTAGCCATAAGTTTCACAAGGCCGGTAATCAGATCGTCGATATACTGAAAACTTCGTGTATGGGTGCCATCTCCAAAGATGGTGATATCTTCCCCTTTAAGGGCCTGTACAATGAAATTTGAAACAACGCGGCCGTCATTGGCGTTCATCCTGGGGCCGTAAGTATTGAAGATCCTTGCGATCTTGATCTTTACCTTATTCTGTACATGATAGTTCATGAAGAGAGTCTCGGCGCATCTCTTACCTTCATCATAGCATGCGCGCGGACCCAGAGTGTTGACATTTCCCCGGTAGTCTTCAGGCTGAGGGTGAACGGAAGGATCGCCGTATATCTCGCTGGTGGAAGCCTGAAGAATTTTGGATTTGGTTCTCTTTGCAAGTCCCAGGGTGTTAATAGCGCCCATGACGGAGGTCTTGATCGTTTTTATCCCGTTGAACTGATAATGTATGGGGGAGGCAGGACAGGCCATGTTGTAGATCTCGTCGACCTCAAGATATATGGGCATTGTAATATCATGCCTTACGGCCTCAAAGTTGTGGTTATCAAGGAGATGCTTGATGTTTTGTTTTGAGCCGGTGAAATAGTTGTCGATGGATATTACTTCATTTCCTTCAGCAAGGAGATGTTCGCACAGGTGGGAACCGACAAATCCGGCTCCGCCGGTGACAAGAATACGTTTCATTTGATAAATCTGTACAAAATCACCTGACAACAACCTTCCCGGTGAATCTTTTTAATCCGTTCCTGATCTCAACTAAATAAATTCCCTGTCCTTCGCCGGCATGGATCTGCACCAGAGAGTTCTTGCTGAATTCAATATTCTTCAGATTGCTGATTATCCTGCCTGCAATGTCTACGATCTTCAAGGATCCTGTTTTCCCGTCCCATTCATCATCAAGTGTCCTGATATAAATAAAATTATCGATGGAATAGATGTTGAAACTCCTGGCCTGGATTACAGGATTTTCTACTCCTACAGGAAAGGTAACAACAAGGGTCTGGGGTACATCGGCAGCTGCATTCCAGAGTGAAGAACCTGGCTGCGAAGCAGTTATTACTGTTGACCCTGCACCTGCAATATGAACAGTATTACCAGTTACAGTGGCTACGGCTGTATTGGTGCTTGTGTAAGTTATTG
Organism: uncultured Rikenellaceae bacterium; assembly: GCA_964638545.1. GTDB lineage: Bacteria > Bacteroidota > Bacteroidia > Bacteroidales > VadinHA17 > LD21. The sequence continues at coordinate 39,193 of CAZXAM010000013.1, forward strand.
TCAGTCCTGAAGTAGCTGTTGCACTAAGGGTAAAATCCACATCTGCTGTTGTTTTCCCTGCCAGAGGTCCGAAGGTAATTGTCTGGTCGCCTTTTGATACTGTGAGGGTTCTTGTATAATTGGCAGGAGCATAAGTTGCATCACCCGCCTGGCGTGCAGTGATATCAGATGTTCCCAGGGCTTTAAGGGTTACCGTACTTCCGGCAATAGTTGCAACAGAGGTATTTGAGCTCGAGTAAGTTAATGACAATCCGCTGCTTGCTGTGGCTGAAAGCGTAAAGGGTGATTCGTTGAATTTCTTTGAAAGGCTTTGAGTGAAATTTATAGTTTGTGCCTGAAGACTAACTGTCTGTGCTAAGAAAGTAGCAAGCAATCCACCCTGTGTTGAAGTTATATCACCGGCGGTATATTTTATTGTAACTGCATCTGTGAGTAATATGGACGAAGGCAATGCGGCAATAATAGTATTTGGGTCACCCGGCTTTAGGGCCAGTGAGCTTATCGTGACGGGTGTTCCATTGACGGTTGCAGTAAACTGGCTCTGCTTGCCTGACGGGTCTGACATTGCGCGATCAAACTGAATTTCAATATAGGTTGTGGTTTTTGCAGCGTAAAGGAAGTTCGGCATCGCTGCCGGACTTATATTAACAGTTATGGTTGCCTCCGGTGAATCGCCGGTTCCGTCATGGAATTTAAATTTAAAATTACCGGCACCATTCCCGGTTCCTCCCGTAGCAGCATAAATAATGTTAAATTCAGCATCAGATACAGTCGCTGGCACAGATGTTACCTGGGTGCTTTTTAATCCGCCGCTTACCTGCCAGAGAGTTCCCTGTGCAGGAAGAGAAGTGATGATTGCTGTTTTAGCGCCTGCATCTCCCCCGGAGTATTGAAGTTTTTTTATTGTTTCAGAACCCTGAACCACCCACATTGTGGTTGGCACAGCAGTAAGCGGAGGATTTAGAGTCGTGGAGAATCTCCTGACTTCGCCCCATGTTGTAGCAGTGGCGTTATATGCGAAAACTGTATAATACCAGGTCTTGTTAAGCTTCAGCCCGGTAACATTATATGAAAGATTTGTGCCTGCATTATAATAAGTAGCAGTGGCAAGAGTCGGGAAAGTGTCAATAACAAGGTAATAGGCTGAAGCATTTGTTGCAGCGGACCAACTAAAAGCCTGGCTGGCTCCTACTATTGCATCTTCGGCAGGAGAAATAAGATTGGTAATTCCAGGATCCGGAAGCGTCGGGTTTGTTGTAAGAAATACGCCATCGTAGGTAGCATCACCGTTAGCAATATAAGTGGAACCAGAAGGAGTGAAAGATATTGCATGCTCACTATGAACTGCATTTCCGGAATGGAAAGCATATTTTACACCCGCGCTGCCTGCAGCGTTTTCAATCCCAATAGTTGCGCTTTCTCCATGTGACTGCGCAGTATATGGGTCTGTAATCAGCCTGTACTGCATCTGAATCACATTAGTGTTCTCATATAGGATCACAGAAAACGTTCCAAGAGGAGTTGGTATAGGATCAAATCCCATGTTTTTAAACTGAATTATGCATTTACCGTTTGATGAGGCCCCAACGGTTTTATACATGACATTCCCGCCATCCATTATTGACAGGTTATCCCAGAAAGGAGCTATGTAATTGTTTGGTACCGATATTGCCGGAATATCAGCTTCATCATTAAACTGAGCTGTTGGATCTTCAAACATTACAAGACCGTTTGCGCTCACATAGAACTGAGTATAAACATTTCCGAAAAAGGTGAAATTAAAACCTATCGGAAATGGTCCGTCGGATGCCATTAGAATATTCTGTCTGTATCCGGATGCTATCAATGTGCCTTGATAAATAGTTTCAGGTGGCTGAGCTTTCAGGCAAAATCCTGAAAGAAGAAGCAGTGTTATCAGGAATACACGTATTTTCATAGTCATTCAGATTAATCGTACATTATATAGACTCTCTTTTTCTATAAAAGGTTCGCCGGCGAATAGGGAAAAAGCCGGAATATTTGCAAACAACATATAAAGGTACGAAACTTTTCAGATTAGATTTAAGGAAATTTGACAAACAGACTTATTTTTCTGATGGTTACCTGCTTCGTGCATGGTTAAACAGGATATTCCACCAGGACTTCCAGAAATATTTGAAATCAGTCCAGAAAGGATGTTTGTCGAATGAATCAAGGTACTTCATTTCAGAAGACTGGATGCTTTCAAGATCTTCAGGCAAATCGACGTAAAAAGGTGGAATTAGTCCCGGTTTGTACCTGATCCTTCTCTGGCGGACGTCTTCCCTGTAAAGGTCAAAATATTGCCTGCTCAACGGCCTGACGCCGACAAGCTTCATTGTACCCTCAAACAGATTAATAATTGTGGGCAGTTCATCCAGCCATATTTTTCTGCAGACAGCCCCCCAGGATGTGATCCGGAAGTCATTCTTGAATTTCCCTCCATTCACCAGATCATGTAGTCTGTACACATAATCCTGGACATATTCCGAGTAAGGATGCATGGTCCGGAGCTTGTATACCTTAATAATTTTGCCATTCTTACCCACTCTCGGCAATGCTATTAATGGGCCGTAAATATTTTCGTTCTTTGGAAGAGGATCTCCAATCTTTTTTGCTTCAATACAGAGGTAGTTGCCAATGAATGATTCTTGTCTTATCCTGAACCCTCCTCGTGAAAGACGACCAAGCGCTTCAGCCCTTGTAATTACTGCATTATTGCCATGAGTTAGAAAAAAATAAAGGGGCCGGGTGAGTCTAAGCTTTGGGAGGATTCTTTTTAATATGAAATCGAAAAAATAATAAATATAGTTAAGTACCGGAGGGTACTTTTTAAGGATCCTTTTTTTACGCTGGTCCTTTGTTTCAACAGAGCAAAAAAAGTATCCTTTATCTTCCAGCTTTTGATTGACAGCATCGATAAAGTCATCAAGTTTTCTTATGTCATTCAGTTTGTGGAGATTTATGATGTAAGAATATTTTGCTTCAGGAAGGCTCTGAATATTAAATATTGTGGTGGTTGATAGAACGGCAGTGTCTTCAGAAAGCTTGGGACCGGTCATTTTAATTATAGCATCAGCAATTTCTGGTCCTGACTCGTTTTCAATAGCGGCGAAGATCCCGGGATGCACTTCAGCAAGTGTTTCCAAACGTCTCCCATTTCCGTTTATATCGCTGACAAGCTCGTATTCGCTTGGTCTCCTGTAGGTCTTATACTTTTCATACTCTTCATAATCCTGCAGGGATGCTTTTTTATAAGCTATGAAAATGGATCCGATAATTAATTCCAGAACCGTTGCCACAATAGTGGTCCCAAGGACTACTGTTCTTGAATAGGCGTAATCCCTGAAGATATACATTATCAGGGCCGTAAGTGCAAGGGCTATCAGGTTACTGCTGATTACCCTGTTAAAAAGTGTGTTGAAATTAACGATTTTGCCACGGTGCATTTTACCGTTCAACAGCGACACCACCAGCCACATAACTGCAAGCCCGGCAAAAAAGATACTATGTGAGGGGATATATGATTTAAGGCTCGCCGGCTTGGTCCAAACCATAAGCAGAAACGATATTCCAAGTATTAGGATATCCGCAAAGAGGGTTATAGTCCTGAACCGGTTTTTTTCCATTTCAATGTAAGCAGACTTTTCAAATGTAAAATAAAGAAAAATTTAATCGAATTGTTCAATTATGACTTCTTTATCGTCGTAATAGTTACTTATTTATAAATCCCCTCCCGGAGGGGTTTGGGAGTGGGTTTATTATATATTAATTATATATAAGGTAATGATTTATAGTAATTTACATTATTTTCGTTCATTTCTTTTGCTCGTCCAAAAGAAATGAACCAAAGAAAAAGACGCCGGAAATGACAACTGCAGCCTTTTTGTCCGCCCGCTACACAAAGCCTTTAAGGCGCCACCAAAAAGGCTGCAGTTCGCGCCATTTGGCTTCGCCGAGCTCGCAAAGATTACTCTTAACTGCCGCTGGCGCGGATTTGTAATCCGTGCCTTTGCTCGGTTCCGTTTTGCCCCCCGCCATTATTTAGAATAATTTCTTTAACATTTACGAATTGTTTCTCTTCTCTGTGTCTCTCTGTGTCAGCCTGAGCGAAGAGAAGGCCTCTGTGGTACTCTGAGTAAGTTCTTCTTTGCGGGCTTTGCTTATACTTTGCGCTCTTTGCGGTTTAAGGATTTTATTTTAGATCAAAACCCTAAAGTAACCCCAAAATTAAACGTATTCTTCTTCCCAAAGAAATACCCCGGACTCCACCTCGCATCTCCGCTTACATCGCTGTAAACAAATGACGCCCAGGCATAGAGGTCATTAAAGATCTGATAAGAACCCCTTAACCCGATTGATGTACTATGCCAGTTAATGGTATCAAGCGGAGGATTGCCGACTCTTGGCGTGCCCAGCTCAGTATAATCCGGACCCCGGATTGCGTCGGTAAGCCATAGTTTTATGTCAAGAGTTCTTACAGGCTTATAATCTAATGCGATATGCCATTCCCTCGAGTTATCCCTAAGGTAGTGGCCAAGGTTATAACCATTTGATTCGAATGTCAGGGTAGGCACATAATGCTGAAATGCCAGAGGATAAGTATATGTGAATTCACCTGTCAGCGAAAGATCCCTGACCGGGAAGTTGCTGAGTCTGAAGCCGGCTTTCCAGCTGAGAAAATTCCACGCATCTTTTTTTGTAAAGCGGCTTACTGCCAGTTCGTCAACAAAAAGAGTTACATGAAGATGGAGATGCCGGATCTGCCTCGAACTGATATCAAAGAACATCTGGGAATTCATGTTGTCGATTCCTGAAGAGACAGAGTGATCGACAGATTTATAGAAAAACAGAGGCATGAAGTATGCTGCATTCACATTGGTGTTGTCATATATGATGCTGTTCCCTGCAGATATGTTTAAGAATTTCAGGGGGGTGAATGTGAACATATTGGCAGCCATGAATTTTCTGTAATATCGTTCCCTGTAGTCAGTTCCATAGCTGTTTGTAAGCCAATACGAATTCGCGCTGTCTACCACCATGGAATTCAGCCAGCCATGAAAATAATCGAAATTGAACCATTTAACAGGGTTGAGATGAATCCTCAATTGGATAAAGGATGGATTATTCCCCCCGAATATATTTGCTCCGTTGTAACTATTCCCCCATGAAATTTCGTCTTTTACCAATCCTAAATTTCCCCATTTCCAGGAATACGTGATCCCTCCTTTCATATCGCTCCAGTCGGTGGTTCCTTTCAGATGTCCACCACCCCTTTGCGTAAGATATTCAGGTAATCCAAGCAGAGGTTTCTCATGATTATCCCGCAGCGACGCAAAAAATCCGAAATTCTGAATATTTCCCCTGACTTCTATCCCATTGCGCCAGTAGGTAGCTTGTCCGGAAGAATTAGTAAACATTTCTCCACCTAATATTGGATTTATTGTCAGAGAAAACAAAGAATCCTTATAAAAATACAAATCTCTCCTTTGCTTTGTCGTCATACCGTCACGCCGTAATACCGTAACGCCGTTCTTCTGTTCATAGTTCAACTCCTTCCCGAAATCCCTCAGATAGAAATCCAGCTCCTTTTGTTGCCTTAAAGACAATTTTTCCCTGTAGAGCTCAGCCTCCTTTAGGCATTTAGCAATAAACAGTCTTGAATAAGGTTTAACGGCAGAATTGACTAAAATGATCTGGCTGTTGGCTAGTTCGTCAATAAACTCATAAACCCCGTAGTTATTTATGGAATGCGGGATTTCTTGTCCTAAAGCAGACCAGGATATAAGAAAAAAAATTATTCCGCTGAACGAGAGACTTAGAAGAGATATTCTTTTCATTAAGGACCCTAACATTAGACAAATATAAATGAATTTAAATTGTTAACTTGCACATGAGTGCTCGCTGCACCAAGTTAAAGGTTAAAGTTCCAGGTTTCATGTTTCATGTTTCAGGTTCCATGTTTCATGTTTCAGGTTTTTTGTAATTAAAAAATGATGAAATGACAATTGAAAGGTTTGAAGATTTAGAAATCTGGCTAATGGCCAGAGAATTGTGCAAATACCTCTTTGTACTCACATCAAAAGAACCATTCTGTCATGATTTCAAGCTACGAGATCAGATAAGATCGTCTTCAGGATCTGTTATGGACAACATTGCAGAAGGTTTTGAGCGTGATGGGAATAAAGAATTTGTTCAATTCCTGAGCGTTTCAAAGGGCTCTTGTGGGGAATGTCGCTCACAATCTTATAGAGCCTTTGATTATCAATATATTAACCAGGAAGAGTTAAATGCTCTGATTAATAGAACCATGGCACTTAGCAAAAAAATAGCAAGGTTTATTTCTTATTTAAAAAAGAGTAACCTCAAAGGCCCAAAATTTCACTAACCTGACTTGGAACCTGGAACCTGGAACCTGGAACCTGGAACCTTGAACCTGGAACCTGGAACCTCGCCGCATGCCCCATACTTAATACCGTACGCCGCATGCCGCGCACCATAAACCTGGAACCTGAAACCTGGAACAAGGAACCTTGCCGCATGCCGCATAAAAAAAGGAAGCCTCCCGACTTCCTCTCTATATAGTTTTGTGGATTAGTTGAACGGCTTCTCCCCGAACGGGCTTTGAAATGGTGAATCTGCCCCTTTACTCCCGCTGCCGCCTCGTGGTGGTGGGTTAGGAGGAGCATCCGTCATCATGACGAGGGATATCGAATAATCAAGAATAACTCTGGTTACTTCAGGTTTAGCATATCCTTTTTTACTCATCATGGAAGGTTGAACCAACATCTCCTTAAAGATAATCTTTTGAGAATTAATTTACAAAAGTACTTTTTTTATTACAAACGGCAAACTAAAAAACATGTTTCAGGTTTCAAATATCATGTTTCATGTTTCAGGTTCCAGGTTCCAGGGTTAAAGAGAATAAGGCCTGTCGCCCGACGCCCGTCGCCTGACGCCTTTATTTAATTACCACTTTCCCTGTATATCTGTTCATTCCGGATCTGATCTCAACCACATACATTCCCTTTGCCTGCGGAGCCTGTATCTGAACAGGAGTATTATTCTGAAATTCCACATTGGTCAGACTGCCTGCGATCTTTCCTGTCAGGTCGAGAATACTGATATTTCCAGTTTTCCCTGACCATTCATCGTTAAGGGGTATTATAATAATTGACTTGTTGTAGGTATAAATATTAAACTTACCCGCTGATGATGCCGGATTCTCAATACCGGTTGAAATGCTGAATATAAGGGAGAATCTATCGGTTAAGGTTCCTGCATTGGCCGTAAAAAGAAGATCAGGTGTTGTTTTAAGGTCGGCTGTAAATCCTGTTGTATTATCCTTAATAGATACATTGAAATTGTCCAGCCCCTGAAGCTGTGTTGCAGAGATCTTATAATTTCCCTGGGTTGTTAGGTTCGCTACAACAGGGATAACCAGTTGTGTTGTCGGGAAAGGTTGTCCATTAATTGCATAATCAGTTGCGCCTGAGGAAGTATAAATCTGATTCTTTGAAGAAGTAATAAACATTTTAATTGCATCAAAGTCGTTGTCAAGATCAGATTTTGCGGCATCGTCGAATCTTACTACAGCATCATCAAATGATGTTGTATTATTGGATAAGGAAATTCGAACGAGAGGAATTACAGATTCCCCCTTGTAACGATCGTGAATATTTGAATTTGTCCTGGCAGCTTTTGGCAGAGTAATTGTATTTCCCGTACTGTGCGTTTTAACGAAGAATCCCTGCATGGGAGGAATAATACCAGTGACCCCCAGGGGAGTACCAACGCCATTAACATAAGTGCATTGCGTATTATTCTGAGTAAAGAAGGCAGCTTTGCTCGTGCTCGAAGGATACGGAAAATATGTGCTATTTGCTATTTGATCCCAGTCCAGTCCGGAAGAAAAAGGATTGCCAAGCAGGTTAAATCCATGCTTTGATGGGATACTTGTAAATGAGAGAGGCATTGCAACGTCTGATGTGTTAAAGAGACCTCCGAAAGTGAATGTGTTATTTGCATCATCCCAGAAATCGTATCCCTTGCCGGGAGTCAGTGAAGAAAATTTGATGGAAGTAGTACTGCCTGTAGAATAATCATATCCATCGAAAGCCACCCATCCCTGTTGAAGTGTAGCTACAAC
>CAZXAM010000013.1:47459-77130 GCA_964638545.1 uncultured Rikenellaceae bacterium
TAGAATAATCATATCCATCGAAAGCCACCCATCCCTGTTGAAGTGTAGCTACAACACGGCTTTCAATGTATTGTGCAAGGTCGAGAGTTGCTCCGGTGAACACATTTGTGGAAAGTGTTGAAACCGGGGTTGAAATATAGTGCCACTTATAGTCCTCAAGCTGGGAAGTTCCACCGCCGGCAAGATAAAGCTGGATCTCTTCTGTAGCTCCCGTGCCTCTTGTATAGCTGTTTATGATTAGCGAAGCGAATCCGGTTGCATTATGGTTCAGCTTTATTATTCCGTTATTTGTGAGGTCATCCAGAGTGACTCTTCCTCCCTGTTCAATTATCATTTGTTTTCCGGCACCGATTGTAAAATCCTGTGCAGCGGAGCCGGTAGGATAATTTAATGCTCCGGTTGGAATAACAACATCTGTTGAATTAGTGGGAATGCCTCCTTCCCAGTTTCCTGAAGTTCCCCAATCGGTGGAGGCAGCTGTTGTTTTCCATCTGCTGTACTGAACTTCGTAAGCACCTATGTCATAAGGCCCAACCCGGGGATTCCCTATATAATCATAGTCAATTGCAGGACTAGGTGTTGAACCGGCATCGCGGCAAGGTGAAATGAGTTTTATTGACCAGTCAGAGCCATCTGTTGCAGCAAAATGTGGTCCATTTGAATCATCATTGTCAGAAGAAAGCGAAAAGGAATTTGCATGATCGCCAGGGTTCGAAAATCCCTGAATGGCACTATTTACGATACTTATGAGAGATGAATTTAGTGTTCCGATATTTGTTCCCCAGATTATTGAATTATTGATTGATGGAACTTTTCCTGTTTGACCGGTGAAACCAAAATCCAATGCACTGCCGGAACTATTATTTTTAGTTATTGTGGCATTAATTATTTTACATGAAGAGTATGCCCCATTAAAATAGATGCCTGATCCGGCGCCGGAGGCAGAATTATTGTAGATTAAACAATTTGTTATTGAAGGACTTCCCTGGTAAACGTATATCGCTCCGCCGGAGGAAGCAGAATTGTTTTTAAATACACAATTATTAATTGAACCACCTGCTGCACCAAAATAAATCCCCCCCCCCCAATTATCTGCCTTATTCGCATCCAATATAGAGTTATTTAGGGTTAATTTGGATGAACTTCTTAAAAAGATTGCACCGCCGTAATCTGATTTATTATTTCTTATAAGGCAATTATTAAAAAAAACAGTACCACTTATAATATCTATCGCTCCATATGCCCCAGCACCAGCTTCAGCAGAACAATCAATGTACTCAATAATGCAATTATCAAGAGTACTCGTGGCATTGCTGGAAGTTGGATAGAATCTGATCTTCAGACCTCTTTCGCCGGTTTCCCCATAAGAGCCATTTTCATTGTCATCTGCTGAAAAATATACCATATTCCCTGAAGTACCATTTGCATTCATAATTCCTGCACCATTTACAGTCAGGGTCAGATTATTTCCTTTGAATAAGACACGGGTACCCGCGTTTATTGTTACAGTGCTGTTAATTGTAATATCTCCTGAGATGTATACAGTACCATCCCACGTTTCGGGAGAGGAGATTGTTCCGCTTTTATACACCTGTGAGTATAAAAATTGTGAGGTAATAAAAAATATTATAAGAAAGATTAATCTTTTCATCTGGATTGATTTTAACAGAACGTCCATTTAACTAATATTTGACAGACAAAAATAAAACAAAATTAGTTGCAACCCTAAAGTGAAATTACCTGCAATACAACAACATTCAGATACAAATGTAAGCCTAATTGTTTAATATTCAAATTGGATTTTTATGAATGGATAGAAATTGTTAACAAAAGCTTCAGATAAAATATATAAGGTCATTGGCAATTTATTACATTTGAGTAAATTTGTTACTCATTAACCCGGCCTGATGTTAAGCAGTCTTGTAACCTCACAGACAAGGATCAAACTGTTGAAAAAGTTTTTCCTCAACAGCAGTACTCAGGCTCATCTGAGGGGACTTGAATCTGAATTCGGAGAATCCACAAACGGCATAAGGATTGAGCTGAACCGGTTTGAAGATGCAGGACTGCTTACTTCATCAAGAGATGGCAATAAAAAGGTTTACAGGGCAAATTGCAGCCATCCTCTTTTCAGCGATATTCATAATATTATAATGAAGGAGACCGGCATAGACCGGGTAATCGAGAAAGTGATCCACCGTATTGGCAGATTAATGTGTGTTTATCTGACAGGCGATTTTGCACATGGCAGGGATAGTCAGGTTATTGACCTGATAATGGTTGGTGACGATATTGACCGCGAATATCTTGCGCGGAAAGTAGTTCAGGCAGAGGAGCTGGTGGGACGAAAAGTAAATTATATGGTGCTCGGTCCGGAAGAAGCAGAAGCTCGTCTTCTGGAAGTGAAACCTGCTGATCTTCTGCCATTGTGGAACTGTAAAGATTATAAGGCTGAAATGAAATAGAAGGTTGCTGTTGCCTTATTGCGATTGGTAACGCAATGAAATACAGGACATTATTAACTTGTCAGGGCATTCACTTGAATGGGACTGACCAGACGGAAGTATGCAAGAAACTAATCTAATTCAAATTCGCGCAGTACATAAAGATTGCTTCTCCCCGCCTTCGATCACCGAAGCTTTCTTCGGCCTTCGAAGCAAAGCGAAGGAGGCAGCGAAGGTGATTCGGGCTCGCAATGACTGTAAACTTTTATACCATTTCCTGCTTATCTTTACGCCAAAATAATTAAATGAGTACTGTCATTGCGAAGATCCGCCAGCTGGCGGAGACGAAGCAATCTCCCTCATTTTTAACAAATTAAACCAGAAAACGCAGCCCTATGAAACGACTGACACCTATACTTGCCATAACCCTGTTCCTGGTTGTCTCCTGTACTTCCCAGCAAAAACTCGCCTACCTGTCTAATCTTCCCGAAACCGGCGGCGAATCCTTCACAATGGATATCCCGGACTATAAGCTCCAACCTCGCGATGTTATGTATATTACCGTAAAGGCCATGACCCCCGATGGGTCTATACGGGATTTTTTGAATTCCACACAAGGAAGTCAAACCATGAACACAGGACAGGGTGAAGGCGGTGGATATTTGTATGGCTATGACATTAATGCTGAAGGAAACATAATCCTGCCGGTCATCGGTGCAATAAAAGTCAGTGATCTTACTCTCGAGGAAACTCGAAACTTGTTGCAAGCAAGTGCAGAGAAAGTATTTAAAGGTGCTACTGTTGAATGCAAATTGTTAAGTTTTAAATTTACTGTAATAGGTGAGGTTCGTGGGCCGGGATCATATATTAACTATAACAACTATTTGACGGTGTTAGAGGCTATCGGACGTGCAGGGGGAGTCAGTGATTATGGTCGTCGCGACAAAGTCCTTGTAGTCCGTCCAACTGAAAAAGGAACCCGCACCTACAATCTGAACCTGCAGGATAAGAATTTACTTTCGAGCGAAGCGTATTTTCTTCTGCCAAATGATGTTATAATCGTAGAACCTGTAAAACAAAAAGTCTTTATTCAAAACCTGCCGACAATTTCTTTCATTGTCTCCACTTTTACAGGAGTGTTGACCACTACGTTATTGCTTATCAATTACTTCAAATGACCAGGTTCAATGTCAGTATTAAGACTACAGCTTTAAGGGAACCAACCCCCTTTACTCTAGCCACTTAACACTTAACACAAAACATAATATTTCCATGAATACACCCCAAGCCTCAACCTCGTATCCTCAAGCGCCTTATTATAACCCTATTGACGACGATTCAATCGACCTAAAACGATATATATCTCTCTTCCTGAGCAACTGGTACTGGTTCGCAATAGCCCTGTTTATAACACTAAGTATTGCTTATGCCAAAAGCAGATATACCGAGGAAGTATTTACTGTATCCTCGACCCTATTGATTAAAGATGATCAGTTCGGGGGAGGAACTTCAAGCCTGACAAATATTTTTCCTGGAACAAATGCATTTAAGAGTGAACAGAACCTTAAAAATGAGATTGGAATACTACGGTCATTCAGTCTTAATTACAGGGTTATGGAGGGACTGCCTGATTTCCACATAGTTTATACAAGTGTTGGAAGAAGAGGAATTGCTGAAACCCGGTTGTATAAAAACTCTCCATTTAAAGTAGTTTATGATTCTCTTATCAAGCAAAGTATGGGGGTTCCGGTTGCAATAAAGATATTATCTCCTGATACTTATAAACTTGAACTAAACGGTGATAATGATTTCAGTAAAACGCTCTCTTTTGGAGAAAGGTTCAATGAGAAAGGCTTTGATTTCACAATTTATCCTGATCCTGGATCATTTACATTTAATCCGGATGCTTCAAACAGGTTTTATTTTTATTTTGTAAGTCCTGCAGGGTTGGCAAATCAGTACAGAGGTAAATTGAGTATAGCGCCAATTGAAGAAGAAGCGACACTTGTTACCTTGTCTGTGAGCGGCTCCTCTCCTGTACAGGAGGCTGATTACCTGAATAAGCTGATGGAAGTATATCTGCAGCAGGGACTGGAAGTAAAAAACGAGACAGCGGAAAACACTATAAGGTTCATCGATGGGCAGATCGGATCAATTTCAGATTCTTTAAGTAAGGTTGAAAGCAATCTGGAGAATTTTAGACTCTCAAACAGACTTATAGATCTCAGCCGCGAGGGTGTAAATATTCAAAACCGGCTGGAAAATTATGGAAATGAACACAGCGCTCTTATGCTCCAGAAACAGTATTACATATACCTGAGGGAGTATGTCAGCTCCAAAAATGAAACCGGTGATATATTATCTCCCGGTGCAATGGGTGTCGAAAACGGATCACTCGAAAGACTGGTAGCAGATCTTGCTGGCCTTCAGAAGCAAAAAAATATAATGAAAGTCAATATTTCGGAAGATCTTCCGGCTGTGAAAATAATTGATAAAGGTATTAATGATGTCAAAGCCCTGATTGCTGAAAACATTAACAGCAGCATGCAAAGCATTGATAATGCAATTAAGGATTCCGAGCGCCGTATCTCACTGGTTGAAAACGAATTAAACAAACTGCCGGGAACTGAAAGAAGGCTGATAAATATTCAGCGGAAATTTGATCTTAATAATACAGTTTACAATTACCTTCTGGAGAAGAAAGCAGAAGCCGGCATCGCAAAAGCTTCAACAGTTTCTGATAACAGGATCATTGACCGCGCCGAGTCTTTTAACTCAGCTTTGATTGGCCCAAAATCACGGCAGAATTACATCAAGGGGCTGATGCTTGGATTGTTAATTCCCGCAATACTGATTTTACTTATCGATTATCTGAACAATAAAATCATTGATAAAAAGGATATTGAGAAAAGGACTAAAGCTCCAATTGTTGGGACCATAAGTCATAACAGCCTTAAGACCGAAGTACCTGTTGCAGAAAAGCCGGGATCTGCACTGACTGAATCTTTCCGTTCGTTGAGGACTAATCTTAAATACTTTATTAAAGATGCATCAAATCCTGTAATATCTGTCAGCTCAACGATAAGTTCAGAAGGTAAGACATTCATTTCAGCCAATCTTGCAGCAATAATTGCATCAAACGGGAAAAAGGTGCTTCTTGTCGGACTTGATCTCAGGAAACCGAGGATCCATAAAATATTTGGGATAAGCAATGATACAGGGATAACCAATTTCCTCATCGGGCGGGAGAAATTTGAAAACATTATCTTTCAAACTGAAATTGAAAATCTTTGGTATGCTCCGTCCGGACCGGTTCCTCCCAATCCGGCAGAACTTATCGATTCTCCCGAAATGAAGGAATTTATCACAAATGCAAAAAAGCAGTTTGATTATGTAATAATTGATACTCCTCCGGTGGCACTTGTAACAGATGCACTTTTAGTTTCTCCTTTGACTGATTTTTATCTTTTTGTTGTAAGGCAGAGATACACTTCTAAAAACACTCTTGGATTGATCGAGGAACTTCATCGTAATGAAAATATAAAAAGCCTTGGAATTGTTATAAATGATATAAACCTGAGCGGATATTACGGATATGGATTGAGATACGGGTACTCAGCAGGCTATGGCTATTATTATGGGAATAATTACTATGGCAACTATGGCAATTATGGCAAGGGCGATGCGGGAAAGGGGTACTATACGGAGGAATAGAGTGCTTAAATCAAGTCAAAAGATAAAAGTAAAAAGTAAAAAGTAGAACCATCAATTGGATTAATTCACCTTAAAATGTCTGAATCTGGCACATCAATACCTGTTATAATTCTCTGTGGGGGAATGGGAACCCGCCTTCGTGAGGAAACAGAATACAAGCCCAAACCCATGGTGGAGATCGGAGGTAAACCCATTTTGTGGCACATTATGAAGCATTATGCTTATTATGGGTTTAAGGATTTCATTCTGGCACTTGGATACAAAGGGAATATTATCCGTGATTATTTTCTGAATTACTATACATATAATTCAGATATTACGGTAAGTCTTGGAGACGGAGGTAAAATAAAGCATCATAATAATTGCATAAGGGATGACTGGACAGTGACTCTTGTTGAAACAGGAGCTGAATCAATGACAGGTTACAGGGTGAAACAAGCAGGGAGATATGTTACCGGGAATAATTTTATGGTAACCTACGGGGATGCTGTATCAGATGTTGACCTGAACAAGCTGTTTGCATTTCATTCAACTCATGGTTTGACAGGAACAGTGACGGGAGTATATCCCCCTTCACGTTTTGGTGACCTTGAGACAAAGGATGACAGGGTTTTAAAGTTTTATGAAAAGGCAAAAGATCCTGAACGGCAGGAACCTATTAACGGGGGATATTTTGTATTTAAAAGAGAGTTCCTTGATCTTATCAATGAAGATCCTTCAATTGATCTCGAGAGAATACCAATGAAAAAATTAACTGAGAATTTTCAACTTGCTGTTTACAGGCACAAAGGCTTCTGGCAATGCATGGATACTTACCGGGATAACCAGTTGCTTGAAAAGATGTGGAAGGAGAATCCGGTTTGGAAGATATGGGATTGAAGGATAGATTGAATGATTGGGTGATTGGATGATTGAATGGATGGACTGATGATTGATTGATTGAGTGATTGGATGATTGAATTTTCCTTTTATGCATAATCTTAGAAGTTTCTATAAAAACAAGAAAGTACTGGTCACCGGTCACACCGGGTTCAAGGGCTCGTGGTTAACTATATGGCTAGAGCAGTTGGGTGCCGAAGTTGTTGGCATTTCCCTCGATCCAAAAACCGACAGAGATTTATTCCTTCTTGCAGGGCTTTCTGATAAAATCAAAGATTACAGGCAGGATATCAGGAACCTTGATAAAATTCAGAAAATTATCACTGAGGAAAAGCCCGAAATTGTTTTCCATCTTGCTGCCCAGGCGCTTGTTTTGCCCGGTTATGAAAGACCTGTTGCGACATTTGAAACAAATATAATAGGCACAGTAAACATCCTTGAGACCTGCAGGCAAACACCTTCCGTAAAGCAAATCATTATTGTTACAACTGATAAGGTCTATGAAAACAAAGAGTGCCTTACAGGATATAAGGAAACTGACCCTCTTGGGGGTTACGACCCATACAGTGCCAGTAAAGCAGCTGCAGAGTTAGTCGCTCAATCTTACCGCCAATCATTCTTTAATTCCCTCTCCCCTTCGCCCCCTCTCCCCTTCACCCCCTCTCCCTTTCGATCAATGGCAACTGCCCGCGCCGGCAACGTTATCGGCGGTGGCGACTGGTCTGAATACAGACTGATTCCGGATTGTATCAAAGCGCTGGAGGCTTCAAAGCCAGTAATCATAAGAAATCCTGACGCTATGAGGCCATGGCAGCATGTACTGGAACCTTTGTCAGGTTATCTGTCTCTTGCTTTAAAAATGGCTGAAGATCCCCAAAAATATACTGGGCCCTGGAACTTTGGGCCGGATATCGAAGATTTTGCAACTGTAAAGGATCTTGCGGATCAGCTCATTTCTTTATATGGTGCCGGCAGATGGGAAACTACCGATGAAAGAATAAAATTACACGAAGCCGGCTTGTTGCGGCTTGATATAACTAAAGCAAAGGATATTCTTGGTTGGAAACCGCTTCTGGGATTCAGAGAAGCTATTCAGTGGACAGTTAATTGGTATAAAGCGTATAAGGGGCACAATGTTTACAACCTTTGTCAGGACCAGATCGAAAAGTACACTCAAAAATGGAATTCAGGGAACTTGATATAGCGGGTTTGTTCGAGATAATTCTTAATCCGCATGTTGATGAGCGCGGATTCTTCATGCGAACCTATGATATTGATGAATTCAAAAAGCATAATCTTCAAAGGGAATGGGTACAGGAGAATCATTCTCTTTCTGAAAGGAAAGGGATTATAAGAGGTTTGCATTTTCAGATAGAGCCATTTTCTGAAACAAAATTGGTAAGTTGCGTGAGGGGCAAGATATTTGATGTTGCTGTTGATCTCAGGAAAGGGTCAAAAACATTCGGGAAATGGGAAGGGATCATATTATCTGAAGAGAACAGGAAAATGATTTTTATCCCGCGGGGATTTGCACATGGATTCTGCACTTTGACAGATGTAAGCGAAGTATTATATAAAATGGATAATTATTACTCACCGGAACACGGAAGAGGATTGATCTGGAACGATCCTGACATTGCGATTGACTGGCCTGTAAAAGATCCAGTTCTTTCTGATAACGACAGGAGAAATATGACTTTGAAAGAATTTTTGGAACACATCTAACACAGATCGGACTGATTTTCACAGATTTCGTATCCGTGATAATCAGTCAAAATCAGTGTCATCAGTGTTCTATAAAAATTAATTATGAAACACGAAGAAATAAGATCAAGGATCCTGCACCTGGTTCAGGAATACTACAAGGAGAAGTTCATTGAGAAACCTTTTAGTTCGGGAGAGTCCATTGTCCGGTATGCCGGCAGAGTGTTTGATGAAAAAGAACTGGTAAGCCTTGTCGATTCATCACTCGATTTCTGGCTGACAGCAGGTCCGCATGCAGAAGCTTTTGAGAATGAGCTCGCAGGCTTTTTCGGGGTTGAAGATGCAGCACTTGTAAATTCAGGTTCTTCTGCAAATCTCATAGCAATTTCGGCTTTGACTTCTCACAAATTGATGGATCGTCAGCTTAGACCCGGCGATGAGGTCATTACTGTAGCTTCAGGTTTTCCGACAACTGTTGCCCCCATTGTTCAGAACAGGCTTATTCCTGTTTTCGTAGATGTGTTACTTGGAACATATAATGCAAACGCCGAGATTATCGGGAGAGCTGTTTCAACAAAAACAAAAGCAATCTTCCTGGCGCATACTCTTGGCAATCCATTTGATCTTGGTCAGGTTAAAGATATTGCAGATAAAAACGGACTATGGCTCATAGAGGATAATTGCGATGCACTCGGAAGCAGATATGAAGGTAAACTGACAGGCACATTCGGGGATCTGGCAACACTTTCATTTTATCCGGCTCATCATATTACAACGGGAGAAGGAGGGTGCGTAATTACAGATAATGAAGATCTTGCAAAAATTATCCGTTCATTCCGTGACTGGGGCCGGGATTGTTACTGTGCAGCGGGTGAAGACAACACCTGCGGATTGAGATTTTCCCAGCAGTTTGGAGATCTGCCGGTTGGCTATGATCACAAATATGTCTATTCACATATTGGTTATAACCTGAAGGTGACTGATATGCAGGCAGCAATAGGAAGGGAGCAGCTTAAAAAATTAGCTTATTTTATTGATAAGCGAAAGGAAAATTTTAACCTCCTTTATTCTGGTCTTGAAGAGTTTAGCGACAGGATAATACTTCCAGTGGCAACTCCGAAAAGTGATCCGGCCTGGTTCGGATTCTTAATAACAGTTAAAGATAACCAGAGTTTTACCCGGACCGAACTGGTTCAATTTCTCAATAATAATAAGATACATACAAGGAATCTGTTTGCAGGAAATCTTTTACGGCAACCTGCTTTTAAAAATATTGAAAGAAGAGTAGTTGGCGATCTGAAAAATACGGATCTCATAATGAACAATACTTTTTTCATCGGAGTATATCCTGGTCTTGGGAAGCCGGAGATTGATTATGTTATAGATAAGTTCCGTGAGTTTTTTCAGGTTCATTAAATGTCATCTCCACGAAAAGTCAAAGCTGTTGTCAGCGATCTGAAAAAATACAGGGATAATGTCACCCTGTACAGATTTAAACCGGAGTTTCAGGTTAAATTTAAACCCGGCCAGTTCCTGCATCTTGCACTCGATGATTATGACTCCAGCTATAACTGGCCCGAATCAAGGGTATTTTCAATAGCAAACGCACCTGGTAAAGAATTTATCGACATTCTTATTTCTCCAAAGGGGGGATTTACCAATCGGATGATAAATGAGATTTCAGTTGGCAAACAGGTATGGCTAAAGTTACCTTATGGTACATTTAATTTTCGTGAATCAAATGCTAAAGATGTTGTTCTTATTGCAGGAGGCACCGGGGTAACTCCTTTCATCTCATTTCTTGATGATTTATTGGATAATAGGGGATTTTATCGAAGTATTAATCTGTTTTATGGCGCGCGCGAACCTGAATTAATAATTTTTGGGGAAAATATTGAAATATATAAACAGAGTATCAGCGACTTTAATTACAGTATTTACTGTGAAAATCTAAAAAGCTATTCGGATATTACTGTCAAATCGGGAATACTGCCAGTGAAGGAAATAGTTGCAACAACAATTTTATTTAAGGATCCTGTTTATTATTTATCAGGTCCTAAATTGATGATCAAATCGTTTGAAAAAGAGCTTAAAGACCAAGGAGTTAATTCAGAAAAGATTTTTTTCGATAAGTGGGAATAAAATTATTAGAACACAGATAACACAGATTAGACTAATGATCACAGATCAGATCAGTGAAAATCAGTAAAATCAGTGTCATCAGTGTTCAGACATAACTATGGAATACTTACATGCCGATAAGACTGAAAGAATTATTAAGTGTTTCTACAAGGTATATAATACCCTGGGTTTTGGTTTTCTGGAAAGGGTTTATCAGAATGCCTTATTGATAGAACTCAGAAACTAAGGCTTTCAATGCGAAAGCCAATTTCCTGTAAAAGTCTTTTATGAGCATTTTTTGGTTGGTGACTATTATGCTGATATCATTGTTGACGGATGTGTCATACTTGAACTCAAAGCGGCTGAAGCTCTGTGCGAGGAACATGAATTTCAGCTGATAAATTATTTGAAAGCAACAGAAATTGAAATAGGACTTTTGCTTAATTTCGGTAAAAGGCCAGAGTTTAGAAGAAAGATTTTTACAAATGATAAAAAGAAAATGAACACTGATAACACAGATTAGACTGATGACCACAGATAACATCAGTGAAAATCAGTAAAATCAGTGTCATCAGTGTTCCATTAAAAGATCATCTGATAAAAAGAAACGGGACACAGATAACACAGATTAGACTGATAATCACAGATCAGATCAGTGAAAATCAGTAAAATCAGTGTCATCAGTGTTCCATTAAAAGATCCTCAATGAATATACGTTTATTTAAACCAAGTATCGGAGAAGAAGAACTTGCAAATATTAAAGAGGTTTTCGACAGGGCATGGCTGGGCAATGGACCGACTGTAGTAAAGTTTGAAGAAGCCTGGAGTAAGTACATTGGATGTAAGATCTCCGTTGGTGTTAATTCAGCCACGGCTGCCCTCCATCTCGCTCTCACTGCATTCCACTTTCCGGAAGGCAAAAAAGTTCTGGTCCCTGCGATAACATTTGCTTCCACTGCTACGGCTGTCCTTTATAACCGTCTCATACCAGTTTTTGTTGATGTTGATCCTGAGACGGTATCAATGGATCTGAATGATTTGCAACGTAAATATGACAAGGACTGTGTTGCAGTGATCCCGGTTCACAATGGAGGATATCCTGTGCCAATGGATCAATTAATGGAACTTGCCGCTAAGCTAAATTTAAAAGTAATTGAAGATTGTGCACATTGTGCCGGAGGCGATTATAAGGGCAAAAAACTTGGAACCTGGGGCCATATTGGTTGTTTTAGCTTTGAAGAGAAAAAATGTATGACAACAGGTGACGGAGGGATGATATGCTCAGATGATGCTGATTTAATCGAACCGCTCAGGGCTTACAGATGGGTGGGTATTGACAAAGATACCTGGAGGAGGGCTGAGAAAGCTTCAGGTTTAACAGAAAATGAAGCAATGCACTGGCATTATGAGATTTCGGTGCTCGGTTATAAGTATAATATGAATGACCTTTCTGCTGCCATCGGCCTGGCTCAGCTTGCAAAGCTCGATAAAATGAATCAGAAAAGGGCCGCTATAATAGAAAAATATCTTTCTGGGATAAGAGATCTGAAAAATATAAAACCAATATTTCCTTATGAAAGAGGCGCCGGAGCTTACTGGTATTTAGGCATAAGATGTGAAAAAAGGGATGAACTGATTATTTTTTTAAAGCACAAGGGAATATCAACAGGTGTGCACTTTTATCCGCTTACTTTACAACCATTGTTTAAACCCTATGCTAAAAACTGTCCGGTTGCTGAAAAAATCTGGACTCAGTTTATCACTTTACCTTCTCATGTAGACTTAACCGTGCCGGAGATTGATTATGTAGTTTCTGCTCTTTATGAATTTTCAAAAGTACTTGCCGATCAGCAATCAGGGGAATAGATCTTGTTTATGACTGGGAAAAGGACCATATTTAGGATGATCCGCCTGAATGAACTTGACAATATAGTGATTGATCAGTTAAACAGGGTATTGGAGCTGTCTGATAATGCTACTCCCTTTCACGATATCGAATTAAATAAATTTGTATCAGAATATTTCTCGCTTGAGTCATTTGTGCTTTTTGCCCTTATCAGGGATGAAATCCGGGGATTTATAATATTCCATGAAAAAGAAAATGATTTATTAATCACCTCTCCTTATCAATTAAGTTTACTGACCTATGGAGGACCCGTAAGCTTACCAGGCAACGATCAGATATTAATTGAGATAGTAAAGAATCTTAAGAAACAAGCTCGGAAAGGTACTGTTTATATTAAATCCGGATATAAACTATCAAGTGATTTATACCATAGATCGGGTTATAGAGTTAAGGCAATTCCAACACTATTAATCAACACTGACAGAAGTGAAGAATTGATCTGGAATAGTTTTGATAACAGAATAAGAAGGAACATTAAAAAAGCTATAAAGCATAATATTGAAGTTACTGTTGAAAATGATAAATATCTTGATCATTTTGCAAATGTGTATAAAGATGTTTGTGAAAGAACGGGTCTCTTTTTTCATGGGAATGATTACTATAAGAAGTTGTATTATATTCTGCAAAAGAATGTTAAGATGTATATTTTTTACGCAAAATATAAAGGCAATATTATATCAGCAATGTCTGTATTGGAATATAAAGACTATATTAATCCATGGTTTGGAGGCACCAAAGATGAATTTACGGATACCGGTGCCGGATCTCTTGTTTATTGGGAAATTTTGAAACATGCAAGTGCAGGAGGGTTCAGTACCTTTGATTTCCTTGGTCTGGACATTGGGCCGATTGCATTTTATAAAAGGGGATTTGGAGGGAATGAAGCTGATGTTTGTCATGCGACCTTTTCCCCGTTATCTTCAAGAATTCAGAATAGGATTTTAAAGATATTAAGATGAAGCAATTCCTTGGGTATTATAAATATAAAATTAAAGACTATATTATTCAGTCATATATTAGGTTAAAATTAAGATTAAAAGGGCATAAGATTGGCACGGGGGCAGTTTTCTATTCCGCAGAATTCAATGGAATCTGTGATGTAAGAGATCTCGCAATAGTTGGGCCCAAAGTTGAATTGGCCGGTAATAATATTATCGGATCAGGTGCAAAACTTTCAAATATTAAAATAGGGGAGAATACCCATATTGACTCTGGTGTAATCTGCACCGGCTATGGGAATGGTAAAATCATTATCGGTAAAGAATGTTACATCGGCATAAATAATGTTCTTGACTGGAGCGATAACATAACTATTGGCGATTTTGTCCAGATTGCAGGTCCGACAACTGCACTATGGACACATGCAGGCGCTTCAATGTGTTTAAACGGTGTGAAATTGCAGGATAAATCAACAAAAGTTCGTCCAACTATCCAGATAACGATTGAAAGTAATGTTTATATCGGAGGTAATTGCACTATTTATCCCGGGATAACGATTGGTCATCATTCAGTCGTTGCTCCAAATTCAGCTGTAGCAAAGGACGTTGAGCCCTATTCAATGGTAGGAGGAGTTCCGGCAAAATTCATAAAATCATTAAAATAGACCAGGAAAATGCTCAATGGTAAAACAGTTGCTGTAGTTGTACCCGCCTATAATGAGGAAAAGCAAATTGGTATTGTAATTGAAACCATGCCTGAATTCGTTGACAGAATAATTATAGTGAATGATAAATCAACTGATTCAACAAAAGAACTGGTCATTAAATATTTGGATTCAGAACATAACCATACACATTTAAAATTATCGCAGCAGGAAATAAAGAAGACCTTTCATAACGATGCTGATATAATGCTTCAGGATTACAACATAAAGGAATTGGATTTCTTTCCAAAGTCGGAAATCATAAACAAAAATCATGAAAGTGATCGGATCATTCTTATTAATAACCTTGTGAATACAGGTGTTGGAGGCAGTATTGCCAGGGGGTACAAATGGTGCAAGGATAATAAAATAGACTGCACCGCGGTAATGGCCGGTGATGCCCAGATGGATCCTGATGAACTTGAATCATTATGTATGCCCGTTGTAACTGATAGTATTGATTATGTCAAAGGGAACAGGTTAATTCACGGCAGCGCCGGCTATTATATTCCAAAAACCAGGTTTGTAGGTAATTCAATACTTTCAATTCTGACGAAGATAGCTTCAGGTTATTGGCGTGTTTCAGATACACAAACAGGTTATACAGCTATTTCATTATCGGCTTTGAACTCAATTAAGATATATGACATTTACAAGCGTTATGGCATGCCAAATGATATGCTGGTAAAACTTAACATGGCCTATTGCACAATCAGGGAAATCCCAATTAAACCAGTTTACAGGATCGGGGAACAGTCGAAAATGAAGATCTGGAAGGTCATTCCTAAAATTTCATTCTTGTTGTTCAAATCCTTTTTTAAAAGATTATGGATTAAATATTTCCTGAAAGACTTTCACCCACTTTTTGTCCTTTATCATTTGTCTTTTATCCTGGGGTTGATATGGATACCATATTTAATAAAGGTACTTAGGCTTTTCTTTACCGGACAAAATGCCTCATTTGAAACCTTGCTTGCATTTACTTTCCTTGGAGTTACATCAATACAGTTCCTGATTTTTGCCATGTGGATGGATATCCAGGATAATGAGCGACTATATAAATAGAATTTGTCGTGTGCGGTATTTTTGGATTGATAAATAAGAATAAGGATTATAATTCCGGCAGGATTTTCAAAGACCTTTGCCTTCTCTCTGAATCAAGAGGGAAAGAAGCTGCCGGTTTTGCTGTAATCAGAGATAATACAATCGGAATTCTTAAAACTCCATTTCCTGCCAGTGACATGGTTAAGGGGAAGGTGTTCAAAGATGAAATACTCAAATCCTTCTCTTCAAACAGTCAGGTTTTTTCGGCAATAGGGCACTCAAGGCTTGTAACAAATGGATATGAACAGGATCCAAAGAACAATCAGCCTGTTGTAAGGAACGGGTATGTTGTAATTCACAATGGGATTATTGTAAACCAGGCTGATCTCTGGGGAAAATATGAAATTGAGCGAAAACTATCAGATCTTGATTCCGAGCTTATTCCTGTTATAATTTCACATCATGTATCAGCCGGCAATAATCCCGGGAATACGTTTGGGAAGCTATTTTCGGAAATTTATGGGATGACAAACATCGGAATGTTATCATCTCAATACAATAATTTATTTCTTGCTACAAATAATGGCTCCATATATTATATAGATGATACTGAAAACGGTTTTTTTGTGTTTGCTTCAGAAAGGTATATTCTTGAACAGCTTATTAAGAAACACAAACTGGTCTATCCACCGGAATCAGTCAGGCAGTTGATTTCAAATACTCTTATTAGTGTTGAATTATCATGTGATTCTTCATTGCTATCCAGGATAGGAGACAAAATATTAAATGCTGATATTCCCGAACATCCGTTTGAAATTCTGAATCTCAAAGACGATTTTCAACCTGAAGATATTTATATCAATACCTCAATGGAGCATATAACCAAAGAGGTTGACCGGGAGTTTATTGATTTTTATAATGCGCGGGAAGAAGAAATAAACAATCTTAAACGATGTACAAAGTGCATTCTGCCTGAAACATTTCCCTTTATTGAATTTGATGAAAAGGGTGTCTGCAATTATTGCAGAAACCATAAAAAACATGTTCCTAAAGGAAGGGAAGAACTTAATAAAGTTGCAGATCAATACAGGAGACAAGATTGTAAAGCTGAATGCCTGATGCCGTTTTCTGGCGGAAGGGATAGCAGCTTCGCGCTGCATTATGTTGTTAAGGAGCTTGGATTAACACCAATTGCATTTTCTTACGACTGGGGGATGCTTACCGACCTTGCCAGGCGGAATCAGTCAAGAATGTGCGGTAAACTGGGTGTTGAACATATCCTTGTTTCGGCCGATATCCGAAGGAAACGTTCCAATATCAGGAAAAATGTACTCGCCTGGCTCAAAAGTCCTTCGCTGGGGACTGTTCCATTGTTCATGGCTGGCGACAAGCAGTATTTTTATTTTGCTAATCTCCTGACGAGGCAAAATGATCTTGGTCTTTCAATTCTTGGGGAGAATCTTCTTGAAAATACTAATTTTAAATCGGGATTTTGCGGCTTAAAACCAAATTTTGATAAACAGAATACATATTCAATCCCGGTCAGGGATAAATTTAAATTGGCTGGCTTTTATGCAAGTCAGTATATTAAAAATCCGGCTTATATCAACTCTTCTCTGTTTGACACTTTAGATGCCTTCAGATCATACTATCTGATTAAGCATAACAATCTTAATATCTACGATTATATAAAGTGGGACGAAAAATCAATAGAAAACACACTCATAGACGTGTATGACTGGGAAACTGATCCGGGTACCAGAACAACGTGGAGAATTGGCGATGGTACTGCGGCTTTTTATAACTACATTTATTACATCCTGGCAGGTTTTACAGAAAATGACACTTTCAGAAGTAACCAGATACGAGAAGGGGACTTGCAACGGGGGAGAGCGCTCGAATTATCACGCATAGAAAATAAACCACGATGGGATTCCATTCAATGGTATTGCAGGACTATCGGGATTGATTTTAATACTACAATAACCACTATAAAACAGATACCCACGCTTTATCATAATCATGAATAGGCCCAAGGTGCTTATACTTACTTCTTCGTATCCGAAACATAAAGGAGATGTTAATGGCAATTTTGTTTACGAATTAGCAATTCGCTTAAAAAGCGATTTTGACATCTTTGTTATAGCTCCTGCTTTTAAAGGATCTCCCAGTATTGAATCCGTGGAAGGAATAAAAATATTCAGGCACAGACAATTTATTATAAATTATATTGAATTAGCGTATGGTACTGGAATTAATGAAAATTTAAAAAGAAATAAGCTAAAATACCTTGTGCTCCCATTTTATTTTTTCTTTCAGATACAGCTCTTGAAAGAAATTACTAAGAAAGAGAAAATAGATCTAGTACATGCTCACTGGTTAATCCCCAATGCCTTTACAGCTGTCCTTTGTAAAAAGATATTTAACAAGAATTTCAGAATACTTGCGACAATCCATGGAAGTGATATGTGGGGAATCACCAATAACATTGGGTTATTGTTAAAGAAATACACACTAAACAACATTGATTCGCTGACTGTAGTAAGCAATGCTATTAAAGAAAAAGTTTTTGAATTAGGATACAAAAAAGAAGTTTTTGTCTTCCCGATGGGATTGAATACAAATCTCTTTTCCCCTTCTAAAAGAGATAATAATTTAAAATCTAAATTAGATATTAAAGGTCCATTTTTACTTTTTGTTGGTATTATAGTTGAGCAAAAAGGGATTAGATATTTAATTCAGGCAATGCCAAAAGTAATTATGGCATTTCCAGAAGCTAAATTAGTCGTCATCGGAGAAGGAAACCTGAAAAATGAAATGGTTGAATTAACAAAGCAATTAAAAGTTTCTGAAAATATAATATTTACTGGCTCTATGCAACATTATGACTTGCCCCCATATTTTGCTACTGCCGATTTATTTATTTTGCCAAGTTTTTCGGAGGGATGGCCAGTTGTGGTCATGGAAGCATTAAGTTCAGGTACGGCTACCATAGTCACTAACCTTCCCGTGTTTGAAAAGCATGAACATAAAGAACAATTATTTACTCTTGTTCCTGTTGGCAATTCTGAATTATTGGCAAAAGCAATAAACAAATTGTTTTCCGATCATGAAATTCTTTTATCCACCCAAGACGATTTAATAAATTATGCAAAATCTTATTTAGACTGGGGAATCATTTCAGAGAATTATAAAAATCTTTTTAATAGTTTAATAAATTGAATTTATGATACGTGAAGTAATTATTAAAAAGTATGTGGTAAATAAACATGTTCTTGATATTGGTAGTTTTGGACAAACGGACTCGTATTCACTTTGGAATTTGTACCGTCAGTTTAATGTAAAATCTATCACAGGAATAGATATTGAAGAAATCACAAATGAAAACAAAAAATTATTTAATATTTCTCTACCTGATTTTTCGAGTGAAATAGTAACAGGTGATATAGAAACTTATTCTTTTAACAAGGAATTTGATGTTATAGTTGCTGGTGATGTTATTGAACATGTTCAAAATCAAGGTCTTTTTTTATCAAATATTAGAAAGCATTTAACTAAAGAAGGAAAATTAATAATTACGACACCTAATGCAAAGTGGCCAACAGTATTTCTTAAACCTAATCTGACCCATTCATTGTGGCACGATAAATATACCTTAAATAGAATCTTGGAGTTAAATGGTTTTAAAATAGATTATTACAAGTATTATTTTGGGAATAAAAAGCATTATAATTTTTTGCAACAATTATTAACAATCAGACAATCAATACTTGTTATTGCTTCAAAATATTGAAAATGAATATTTTGATGTAATAATAAAATTTGTTTCACTTCAAAATGTCAAATTATAAATATCAAGAAAATTTTTCTGCTCAATATGATGTATTGTTTAATTATGCTGAACGCCAACAAAAGGCTAATAAGATAATCGCTGTTTTGAAGGATTTTTTCAAGGGCGATTTAATAAAACTCAAACTTTTAGATATTGGCTCTTCAACTGGAATAATGACTAACCTGTTAAGTGAGCATTTTTCTGACACTATAGGGATTGATATTGACAAAAAGGGGGTTAAATATTCAAATGAGAACTTTGAAAACGAGCATTTAAGATTTATCATAAATGACGCTATGAATTTAAGTTTTTCTGATAATTCATTTGATGTAGTTAATTGTTCGCATATATATGAGCATGTTCCTGATAGTAAACAACTAATGAGTGAGATCTATCGAGTTTTAAAACCAGGAGGAATCTGCTTTTTTGTAGCCGGGAATAGATATGTTTTTATAGAAGCTCATTATAAATTACCGCTATTAAGTATTGTCCCTAAATGGTTGGCACATAAATATATAAAACTATTTAAAAAGGCTGACTTCTATTATGAAAATCATTTAAATTATTGGGGCCTAAAGAAATTGGTTTCGGAATTTGAAATTATTGATTATACGATTGAGGTTATAAAGAATCCTCAGAAGTTTTCCGCAACTGAAATGATAAAAGACAAATCTTTGCTTCAATATTTTTACCTTACAGTTCTGTATTTAGCTTATTGGTTGTGCCCGACATATATTTGGGCGCCTAGAAAGAAATAAGACTTTATGCAAAGCAACACCAAGGGAAGGATTTTAGTAATTATTAAAGTAACTATTGCCTTAATAATAATTTTCTTTATTGTAAAATATATTAAGTCAAATGCGAATGTTCTAACAGATTTTAAGTTCGAAATAAACTATTATTACTTAATACTATCCTTTATTATACTTTTACTTTATTTTTTCGGCCAATTCTTATTGTGGTTTTATATAACAAAGCAAAACAAATGTAATCTTGCTTTTTCAAAGAGTATATTCTTAAGAGCCTATTCAGAATTTGGCAAATATGTTCCTGGGAAAGTACTTGGTTATGCAATTCTTTTCCATGAATATTTTAAAGCCGGGAAGTCTAAGGTCCAATTATTATTTTCAATGTTTCTGGAGCTTCTGGCTGGTGTTCTTGCGTCGGCACTGCTCTTCTTAATTTCTCTTTTTTTTACTGACGTTCATGAGTTAAGGATTTACCGTTTTGCTGCACTGGCGCTGTTAATTTTGTTTTTCATACTTATGCATCCTCGTATTATAACTTATTTCACTTCAATGGTTTTTAAAATTGCCAAACGCGAACCTGTAATACTGAGCATTACTTACCTGAATTTGTTCAAAACGATTTTTTTATATGCTCTGAATTTTATGGTTTTTGGTATCGCGTTCATAATCTTTATAAAAACATTTTATTATGTCAGCTTCTCTGATTATCTTTTTATTACCGGGACAACAGCAGCTGCTGGATTAATAGGGTTATTTGCAATTTTTGTTCCTGCCGGCCTTGGTGTCAGAGAGGGGTTGTTGGTGTTCACATTAAGCTTTGTAATGCCTCCTGCAATAGCCGGAATTGTTGCACTAACTTCACGTTTGTGGTTGACGTTTGCCGAAATATTGCTTTTTGCCTTAATTTATTTACTCTCAAAATCGAAAAGAATAAAAATGCCACAAGAAATAAGTAAAGAATATAAGCCCACAACAAGTGATTGAGAGTCTTTCTATTAAGATTAGAAGGCGATATCAATTTCATAATTTACATCAGCAAATACAATGCTGCTGATTTCTACAATTGAACTTAACGGGAATTTCTATAATTTCAGGACACTGGATTTTAGTGCTTCAACAAGAATTAGCGATAAATAAGTTGATGTGCGAAAATTGACAATTATTGAGACAATCAAAGGAAGATTAAATAGTAACGATAATTTAATTGTTATTTTACTATTATTTTTCTTAGTTCTGATTAGAATTCCGCATCTGATCATTCTGGCGTCAGCCAATGATCCCGGGGGAGATGGCGCTTCTTACTATTCACTCGCCAAAAACCTGGCACTATTCAAAGGATATATATTAAATTTTAAGGAATTGTTTAATTCATATCTTGATACAAGTGAACCATTCAAGCATGAAATATCCTATATATGCACCTGGTTCCCTCCGGTATATCCTGTTTTAGCTGCATCCTTCATGAAGATATTTGGTATCAAAATATTCTCTCTGATATTGGTGAACGTATTTCTTCATCTCTTATCTGTGATAATCCTTTTCAAGATCTGCAGAACATTTCTGGATAAAATCTACAGCACAATATTATGTGTCTTATTTTCACTTACTCCGCTTATTTTCTCATTGTCAATATCAATTCTTTCAGAAACCACTTACATATTTTTTGTTTTACTGACAATATATTGCTGTATTCAATATGATCGTAGAAATTTCAATCTTAAAATATTCAGTCAATTGCTAATTATCAGTTCATTTACTTTGCTGACACGCAATATTGCAATTTTTACAATTGCAGGAGTATTTTTATGGCTAATAATCCTTAAACAATATAAGCGATCTCTTATTTTTCTTATAGTTACGGGTATTGTCTTTTTGTCATGGGAGGTGGGTTTTTCATTTCTGAGCCACCATCACATTACTTCACGATATTTTTCCGGCTGGACCCAATCCATAGCATTTTTAGGAGATGCTTCAGTTAGGCAATCCAGTATTGTGACTGGCTTAAATGGAGCCTTTTCTGTTAAAAGCATCTCAGCGTTCTTGCATCTTTTATACACTATGCCATCATCATCCTTTATTTCGATATTTACCTTTATATTGATTTTCCTGATTGCAAAAAAAGGAAGAACAAATATTGAAAATCTGTTATTGATTAATATTGGAATATTGCTGCTCACCTCAATTCTTACAAAGACATCTAATGAAAGATACTTTGTAGCCATCATCCCTCTCTTACTTGTGTCAGGAGCATCATTGCTCGAAAACAATCGGCAGCCAATGCCATACTGGCTTAATAACAGGGTCCTTCTGGTCGCTTTGGGGTTCTTTTTTACTGTATTTTCATACGCGGCTTTGAAATCACTTAAGGATATAAATATTTCTAAAAAAGATTCTGAAAATCTTGAAAATCAGTACCTGACATTAGGAATAAATGATAAAAGCAAGAAATGCATGGCATCTTATCCTATGATTGTGGAATATCTTTTAGGTAATGAAACCCTGATTTTACCTGTAAATGTCAAAACAGCAGAGCAATTGGAATCAATAATTGATCAGTATGGAATAAATTATTTCATAGTTAATTCCAGGGACAGTGAAATGATTAATTCGGAACTATATAGAAATTTTTACCTAAGAAAGGAATTTATCAAATTAAATAGAAAGGAATTTGTCCTCAATAAAAACAACCAGAACGTTTGGGTCTATATAATTAATGATGCTTACCTGACAAAGTTATAGCTTCAGATAATTCTTTATTAAGCACTATTATTCAATAAGAATTAGTTACGTTATTTTACTCGATCGAGAGATAATGCACCGTTCGCAAAATATTATAAATCAGAAGTTAAAGTCAATTCTTCCTATAAATTTTCTTGAATTTGCTGAGTTATTGGTATATCTTTTTCTTGCATTCATTTTAGTCTATTATACAGGTGTAAGGTTAAATCGGCTGATATTTCTTCTTTTATTACCGATAATATGGTATTCAAAGCGGGATCATTTTTGGCTGGTTTTCTTTTTCATTCTTATGGAAAGGCCAGGTGGTCTTTTTTCCGGTGGTCAGATTGATGATCCCTTCAGACTGCCTATATATACTCTTTTTTCAGGATTATCATTTTCCCTTCAGGAGTTGTATATTATTACCCTTTTAGCAAAAATTCTGTTTAACATCAAAATACGTCAGGAAAGCTGGAATTCTTTTTTTAAAAGAGATTTGAAAATACTTGCGTATTATTTATTGTTGCTTATAATTATCTCTCCTTTAATGGGAATGAGTGTTGATTCAATGTCACAAACCTTTAAAATTGTTCTTCTTCCTTTAACGCTTTTATATTCACTTCCCCGGATTATTAATACTGAGGATAAAATGATAGAATTTTTTAAGCTGTTATTTCCTATCACTTTTTTTACCCTTGGCCTTCAGGTATTTGAGCTTGTAAAGGGGCAACAGCTAATTTCAATAGTTGAGCCAGGTACTACTGCAGTCCAGGGAATATTTTCTTCCACGGGTTCGGCTGGATGGGTGAGACCAATTGAAATGGGGCACGCAATGCTTATTACTTTTACCGGAAGTCTTTGGTTACTTGTTTCTAAAAGGCACAATTTCAGCAGGTATTATCTGATGTTGATAAATATCATTAGTTTCCTGGTTATTTTTATGACTGGAACCAGAAGCTGGATATTAGCCTTTGCTGCAGGTTATTTGATCTTTATTTTCCTGACCGGAATAAGGTCATCATCAATCCTTATAAAGTTTGTAATTGTAATTCTGATAGTTGTTTCCATGATTAATATTATCCCAATTATTCATAACCAGGTTATAAACGCTTCAGGAAGAGTTAAAACAGTTGAAGCTGTGGTTCAGGGCGATATTACGGGAGGAGGAACAATCAGCCGTTATGATGTTAAAGCACCTGGTGTAATGAAAGCATTTTGGTCAAGTAGCGTAATTTTTGGAGCTGCCTTCAGCGATCTTTTCTTTGATTATTCAAACGGCCATATTGGTTATCATAATATTCTCCTGAATGCCGGTATTATAGGGTTATTTCTATTTTTGTTGGTTATAACCAAGGTAGTAAGTTATCCGTTCAGGATTACCTTTAAATTTTCGGGACAAAATAAAACGGCCTTTAAGGTAAGTGTTATTCCTCTGATTATTTTGTTGATAATTAACACCGGGACTCAGACTATCGGTTATACACCGTTGGGCATTAACAGGGTAATACTGATATTTTATGCTCTGTTTTTAATCGAATTATCTTCAAGAATCTATTTCGAGGGACTGAGTTTATAGCGTAATTAGTAGCCTAATAAGAATTTGTTAAAACAAAAGTTCATTCTTCATTTTGCGACGGGATTAATCGGTCAGGTTATCACCGCCCTTACAGGCATCCTGGTTGCAAGATGGGCCGGTCCGGAAATTATTGGCACTGTGGCATATGGAGTATCATTTGTTTCAATTGCCGCATTTAACCTTGGTTTATTTGGTTCTTCGCATATGAAACTGGTATCGGAAGGGCAAAATCACGGTAATTGTGTAAGAACCTTTTCAATAATTCAAAGCCTTAACATTTTACTTTTTGTAGTAATATTTACAACCTGGCTTCTCATTCAAATTTTTTTTTCTGTGCATCCTTTCCAGAAAAATCAGCTTTGGGTAATAATAGTATATTTTATCTACTTCGTTTTTTCCCAGGTGCTAAGTATGTGGCAACTTAATTTTTCCGCTACAATTGAGGTAGCTAAAAATAGTATTCCTCTGTTGCTCCAGAATATCGTATATAATTCAACAAGAATAATAGTTGTACTTTTAGGATTTGGTGCAATAGCACTGACTGCATCCAATTTCACAGGATTATTGATTTCGGTTCCAATAACATGGTATTTTATAAAAAAGTTGCCTAAAGGCAGGTTCGATAAAGATCTGACAAAGAAATATTTTTCAATCTCTTTTGTATTCCTTGTTATTTTATTATGCGGAACCCTGAACAAGCATCTGGGCAGAATTCTTCTTGAAAGATATGAAGATGTTACAGAGGTTGGCTATTATACGGCCGGATATAGTATTGCAGGAATGTTATTATTGATATCAACAACGACCGGTACAATTTTTTTCCCTTTGTTTTCAAAACTTGTCTCCGAAAACAACTTTGAGAGAATAAATCAGCAAATTCATTTTTTTGAACGGATTATACTTATTTTTCTTCTGCCCCCGGTAATATTAATATCTGTTTTCGCTACTCCATTGATAGAATTATTACTTGGATCACAATACCATGTATCAGGAACTATTTTAAGTATCCTTTTATTTACATCGTTTATTCAAGTTGTAACATTACCTCATGCGAATCTTATTGCTGGCCAGGGCCTGTTTAAAATTCTTTCATTTCTCAATATCGGACAGGTTATAGTCTTCATAATTTCATTATTCTTTTTTATTGATCATCGTTTTCTGGGACTTGGAGCAAGAGGTCTTGCATGGGCTACGATGATATCCAATTTTTTTATTTGTATTGGGTATATAATTGTATCGATGAAATCAGCAAAAGTAAAAGCCATTGTTCAGAATTATAAATTCTATCTAAGCGGGCTTTTGCTTTATGCT
Organism: uncultured Rikenellaceae bacterium; assembly: GCA_964638545.1. Lineage (GTDB taxonomy): Bacteria > Bacteroidota > Bacteroidia > Bacteroidales > VadinHA17 > LD21. The sequence continues at coordinate 73,100 of CAZXAM010000013.1, forward strand.
GCGGTTTATATTGGAATAAAATATGTGATGTCAGGACAAATGTTATATAAAAGCTTATTACTGTCAGTTCTGTTGGTAATAATTTATTATGTAATCTTATTCATGATTAAATGGATTTCAAGAGAAGATTTCCGTCTGATAACCGATTTCGTTAATCCTAAAAAATTGACAGATTACATAAAAAATGATCTGAGGAGCAAATAGCAAAGCATTAAACATGAATCACAGCAGGTCAATTAATTTGATCAATCCACATTAAACAAGGCTGGATAAAGTGGACAAAAAACTAAAGATCATTTTCCTCTCGCAATCATCCAGAGGTAAAAATCTGAGATATTACAGACTTGACAGCGATGGTTTCTTTGTGGGATCCTGGGCAGGTTTAATTGCCCGAAGACTTAAAATCTATAAGCCTGAACTGGATATTTCAATCTGGAGAATTGAATCTGTTGTACAAAAGCCTTTAAAACGAAGGATATTTAACCTGGATGGTATTATATGGCCCACCAGGTTTGTAATAATAAAAAACATATTTTCACTTGGAATGTATCTTGCTGTATTAAAGCTAAGTATTAAAAATGATATTATTTTACATCATCACTCATTATTTGACCGCTTCATTCTATTAAGGTTATTTCTACCGTCAAATGTTAAAATTGTACAAAGCCATCATGGAGGAATCCCTCCCGCCGACAAAAGTCTTAAGGATTTGTTTTTCCGTAGGATGTATAAACATATTTCAGCAATTACATATATTAGTTCATCGGCAAAAGATTATCTTCTAAATATTAATATACCGGCAGAAAAAATCTTTTTCCTTCCTGTCGGTGCTGATTTCGATAACTTTAAACCAAACGATAAACAAATTGCCAGGAAGAAGCTCAATCTAAGACCTGACAGAGTATATGGAATTTATGTGGGGGCTTTTTATAAATTAAAAAGCGTTGATATAATCTTAAATATTTATAATAAGTTAAAAAATACGTATAATTTCAGTGTCATTTTTGTGGGAGGCGAGGAAAATAACGTGAATGATATGTATAATGAAGTCAGGGATTCCGGATGCCCGTACTTTGGAAGACAGAAATGGACAGATATGGAACAATTCTATAATGCTGCGGATTTTTATATTCATCCAACATTTCATCCACAATTTGGAGGACTGGATGTAACATGGATTGAGGCTCTTGCCTGTAATCTGCCAGTTTTAAGTTCAAAATTGGATAGTCTCGACTTCGATCATACAGAATTGGGTCTGTTGGTAAAAGATCCGGAAGATGCATTAGAAAAAACAGAATATATGATCAAAAATCATATGAATTTTAAAAGGTGCAGGGAGATTGCAATTCAACATCTTGATGCCAACAATTCGATAATGCAAAAATTGATGATGATTTACAATTCAATCTTAAAATAGTAAACCAGTTAAACAGTGGTATAAAAAATCAGGTTTCCCCGAAATTCTGAGTTCAATTCTCACAATTCCTACCAGGAATGATCAGTAATACTAAAATTATTTTCATTATAACCTACTCACCACGATATGATGAATTTGCCAATCAACCCAAACCAAAATGGTACTGGGATAAACCTGATGGTTCATATGTTGGTATCTGGGGGTACGAGTGGGGCGATATGCTTGGCAAAGCAATTACAGAATATTATTATAAAATAGAATTCGAAGTCTGGCAATTGGACACAAGAGCTGATATTGTATATTCAGCCAAGCTTTGTGAAAGAGTTTATCATAGGAATTTTCCTTCATGCCCTAAAAAAAAAATAAACGGACTAAAAACGTCTGAATATCTTTATTCGAAAAATTTGATAGAATATGCAAGGTCTGATAATAAATCAAATGTGGTATTGATGTTTCCATCAACAGTAATAAATCCTTTCAAATCGGATTTATTTAAAGCCATGAACAAGGCAAAGGTTATTCAGTATAATTTTTTAAATGCTAAACTGATGTTTCCCGGTGTAGAAATAACTTTAAATCCTTTCCAACTCCTCCACAGAAGCCTGCTTGGTTTAGCGAAGAAAAGGAACCTTGATTCCATGAAAAATCTGTTAACAACATTGGATAATCCTGTAATTCTTGAAAAGATAAAATACAAATTTCCTCATATAAATATTTTCAAGTTTAAAACGGGATTGGATTTTAATTTCTGGAAGCCGGACATTTCTCAGGATGAAGCCAGAATCCAATTAAATATTCCGGAGAAGAAATTTGTGCTGTTTTTGTCACAGAGACTTATCCCTGAATACCAGATAGATAAATTTCTTGAAACGATATCAAAAATCAAAAGTTGCAGGGATTTTATGTGTTACATTTCAGGTCATGGCACCAGGGAATATGAAACTTATCTGGCAGAACTGGCCAATAAATATAATGTCATGAACCTGATTCGTTTTATCGGGTATGTTGATGATAGTGATCTTAAAAAATACTTTATTGCAGGTGATGTGTTTCTTACTTTACCAATATTTACTGCTGGTTCAATGGGGGCAAAGAAAGCAATGGCCATGGGGAAGCCGGTAATTCATGTAACAAGCGGAAGTACATATGAGTTTCTTAAAGAAAGGGATGCAGGACTATTTCTGGAGCCTTACAATTATGAGCAATGGGTCGTAGAAATAAAGGAAGTAATTGAGGGAAAGCCTGTCCGTGTTGTCCCGGTCCAGGAAGTGGTTGAAGCTTATGCCTGGTCAGCAACCGCAAAAGAAATCATTTATGCAGCCGAGAACTCAAAATGAGATATTTATATAATATGAAGAAAAAAGTATTGGTAACTGGTGGCGCAGGCTATATTGGCAGCATTCTGTTAAGGCAGCTGCTCACAAAAGGTTATTATGTAAGAGCTTTAGACAATTTACAATTTGGTGGTGAATCAATTGTTGATTTACTTAACCATGAAAATTTTGATTTTATCAAAGGGGATATACGTAATAATAACGATCTCACAACTGCCCTGAAAGGGATTGATATTGTCGTTAATCTTGCTGCTATTGTCGGAGATCCGGCTTGCAAAGCACAACCTGACCTGGCACAGGAAACAAATTTTGAAGCGGTTAAAAGCATTTATTCGTTGTCAGAGAAATCAGGTGTTGAACGATTCATATATGCTTCCACTTGCAGCAATTATGGAAAATCAAAAAATCCGGAAGCTTATATTGATGAAAAATTTGAATTGGCTCCGGTTTCACTGTATGCTAAAACAAAAGTTGCCTCTGAAGAATTTCTCTTGTCACAATCTCATCAAAATAAAACTAAACCAACATGCCTCAGATTTGCCACAGCTTATGGTTTATCTTCACGGATGAGATTTGATCTGACTGTCAACGAATTCGCTAAAGAATTAGCAATGGGAAGGGAATTAGTGATATTCGGTGAACAATTCTGGAGACCTTATTGCCATATTATAGATTTGGCAAGGGCAATTATAAGTGTTATTGAAGCTGATATTGAAAAAATTGCCTTTAATGTATTTAATGTCGGAGATACCAGGGAAAATTATACTAAAAAGATGATTGCTGATGAGTTAATCAGACAAATACCTTATGCGAAGGTGACTTATGTAAAAAAAGTTGAAGACCCCCGCGATTATAAAGTTTCTTTTGAGAAAATTAATGAAATTCTGGGTTTCAAAATAACCAAAAGAGTTCCTGGGGGGATTATGGATATTATTGAATGTATCAAAGATGGATTTTTTCAAAACCCTGATGCCAAAAAATATAAAAACAGTTAAATATGTGGTCAAAAATATTGTCAAATATTTTTAATTGCATGAGAAATGCAGACAATAATATCAAATTAAGGAACTACAGGAGGGATTTTACTATTGATGAAACTGTAAGGCTGAATTATATTGAAAACACATGGTTCAGTGGGAATATTGAAATTGGGCCTCAAACCTATATAAATGGCGGCCGCTTTGTAACCGGGCCAAACAGTAAAATCAAAATTGGCGAATGGTGCGCAATAGGGCACAATGTAAACATTATAGCCCGCACACATGATACCGAAAAGTCTA
>CAZXAM010000014.1:0-7315 GCA_964638545.1 uncultured Rikenellaceae bacterium
CGACACATACCACCATACGATGTTCGAGATGCTTGGCAACTGGTCCTTTGGAGATTATTTCAAGAAGGAAGCGATCGACTGGGCATGGGAATTTCTGACTGTAAAGCTTCGCATTCCTGAAGACCGGCTTTATGCAACAATCTTTGAAGGGAACCCGGGGGAGAAAGTACCCCGTGATGACGAGGCTTTCTCCTTCTGGAAAAAATGCTTTGGAAATGAAGAAAACAGGATCATTGAAGGTTCAAAAAAAGATAATTTCTGGGAAATGGGAGAAACGGGTCCGTGCGGACCATGTTCAGAGATCCATGTAGATATCAGGAATGACAAAGAAAGATCTGAGATCCCGGGATCAGAGCTTATAAACAAGGGACATCCGCTTGTTATTGAAATATGGAACCTTGTATTTATTCAATATAACCGGCTTTCAGACGGATCACTTGAATCCCTGCCTGCCAGACATGTCGATACGGGCATGGGATTTGAAAGGCTGTGCATGGTCGTTCAGAAAAAGAAGTCTAATTACGACACCGACATATTCCAGTCGGTTATTTCAGAATTATCAACGATCACCGGTAAAAAATACGGTTCAGACGCTAACAGCGACGTTGCGATGCGGGTTGTGGCGGACCACCTCCGTGCAATAGCTTTTTCCATTGCCGACGGACAGATGCCTTCGAACAATAAAGCCGGATATGTTATCAGGAGGATATTGAGAAGAGCTGTCAGATACAGTTATAATTACCTCGATACCCAAGAACCCTTCATTTATAAACTCGTGCCGGTGCTGGCTGATACCATGGGCGGACAGTATCCCGAACTGAGGTCATCCGGGGATAGTATCGCAAAGATTATTTTTGAAGAAGAGTCCGCTTTTCTTAAAACCCTTGGGAAAGGCCTTAAAATGACAGGCAGGATTATTGCCGACATGAAGAAGAACCACGAAAGCCTTTTCCCCGGCAAAATTGCATTTGAGCTTTATGACACTTATGGCTTCCCTGTCGATCTGACGCAGCTGATCCTGAAGGAGAACAATATTTTGCTCGATGAGGCCGGATTCGAGAAGGAGATGGAAATTCAGAAGAGCAGATCGCGTGAGGACGGTACTATAAATGCCGGCGACTGGAAGATAGTGCGAAGTGCAGATGACACAATTTTTACCGGATACGAAAAAACCGACGATGAGGTGCTTATCACCAAGTACCGGATGGTCAGGGCCAAAGGAGGGGATATCTGCCAGATAGTTCTGGACAAAACTCCTTTTTATGCAGAGTCGGGAGGTCAGGTTGGCGACTCGGGATATCTTATTTCAGAAAGTGAAAGGATAGAAATTAAAGATACTATCAGGGAAAATAACCTGATCCTGCATATTGCGAAAAAAGCCCCTGTCAATCCTTCAGATCGGTTCAAGGCTCAGGTGAACATCGAAAAGAGACTGATGACTGCCAACAACCATACCGCCACCCATCTTATTCATCATGCCCTGCGTACTGTTCTGGGCAGCCATGTGGAACAGAAAGGATCGCTCGTAACCCCTGAACGCCTGAGGTTCGATTTCAGCCATTACAACAAGATCAGCCGGGAAGAGCTGATGAAGATTGAAACGATCGCCAATAAAATGGTCAGAGAAAATCATACCCGGAGCATTTCTGAAAATATTTCTCTCGAGAAAGCAAAAAAAATGGGAGCTATGGCTCTTTTCGGTGAAAAGTACGGTGAATTCGTAAGGGTAGTCGGATTTGGCAATTCAGTTGAATTATGCGGCGGCACACATGTCTTATCTACAGGTTCAATAGGTATAATCAAGATAATATCCGAAGCAGCGATCTCCGCCGGCATCAGGAGAATTGAAGCTGTTACAGCTTCCAGGGCCGAGGAATATATCAGCGGGAAAATCGCCGCTGCCGATGATGTGGCTGCACTTCTCAAAACTCCCGGAAGTATCCGTGAAGGTGTTGAGAAACTGATTTCAGAAAACAGCGCACTCAGGAAAACAATCGAAAAGATCCAGCTTGCATCAGCTATAAACAACTTCAGGGAGCTGGCCGCAAAAGCTGTCATCATCAACGATATAACTTTCATATCAGGGACTATTGACACTGATACACCGGATACTCTCAAAGCGATAGCTTTCGAAGCAAGGAAATCATCCGACAATTCCGTTCTGGTGATCGGATCGGCCATCAACGGCAAAGCCAGCATTGCAGTGATGGTCAGCGATAAGCTGGCTGGCAGGAAGAATATAAGCGCAATTGAAATTATCAAGATAATTGCTCCTGAGATTAACGGCGGCGGCGGCGGTCAGTCTTTCCTGGCGACTGCCGGAGGCAAAAACCCTGAAGGAATCGGCAAAGCCATAAAAAAAGCTGAAGAGTATCTGAGGAAAATCTAGAATAATGGAAATAAGGAGGACATTCGACATCATCGACCTTAATGTCGGGAAATATCCAAGGCAGGATATGTACGGAGGGAAACAAGATAAAGACTGGATTACATATTCCACAACCCAGGTGCGTGACAATGTGAACTGGGTGAGTTACGGACTGATCGCCCTGGGGTTTCAGAAAGGTGATAAAATAGCTACTATCAGCGGTAATAAACCGGAGTGGAACTTTGTTGATATGGGGCTGGCACAGGCAGGTTTTATCCATGTGCCGATATATCCGACCATAAGTTCAGAGGAATACAGCTATATTCTTCAGCATGCCGGCGTAAAAGCTGTGATTCTTGGCAATAAGGGCATTTACAACAAGGTAAAACTGGTTGCTGAAAAACTCGGCCTGATAAATTCGATATTTTCATTTGACCCCGTCGAAGAAGCAAGGCCCTTCTCAGAGATCCTTGAAGCCGGAAAGAAAAATGCTGAAAAATATGCTCCGATTGTAACCATGATTAGGGATAGCATCAAGCCTGAAGACATGGTGACAATTATTTATACCTCCGGAACAACCGGAAACTCAAAAGGGGTAATGCTGTCGCACAGGAATCTGGTATCAAACGCTGTTTCTACTTCCACTGCCCACCATCTCGGATATGGTAACCGCGCTCTGAGTTTTCTTCCGCTTTGCCATGTTTATGAAAGAATGATGAATTATCATTTTCAGTACAAGGGCATAAGTGTTTATTATGTCGAAAACATGTCCACTGTTGCTGAAGCCGCAAGGGAAGTAAAGCCGCAGATCTTTAATACAGTGCCACGATTGCTCGAGAAAATTTACGCCAACATACTTGCCAAAGGCAAAGATCTCTCATGGTTCAAAAAAACCATCTTCTTCTGGGCAGTCAGCCTTGGGCTGAAGTACAGGCTTCACAATAATCCTGCTTTCTACCGGATGAGGCTCAAAATAGCCAGCAAGCTCGTGTTCAGCAAATGGAGAGCAGCTCTGGGAGGTGAAGTACAGGTTATAGTCTCGGGAGGCGCTGCCCTACAGTCGAGACTGGAGAAAATTTTCTGGGCCGCAGGTATACCTGTGATACAGGGTTACGGGCTGACAGAAACATCCCCCGTAATAGCAGTCAATCCTTTCAGGATACCTGAGGTAAGATTTGGAACTGTTGGTCCGGTGCTCGAGAAGGTTGAAGTTAAAATCGCTGACGACGGAGAGATTTTATGTCGCGGTATTAATGTGATGTTGGGTTATTACAAGGCTCCTGACCAGACAGCCGAAGTAATAGACAAAGATGGATGGTTCCATACCGGTGACATTGGTGTCTTTGAAGAGGGAAGATGGTTGAAGATTACCGACAGGAAAAAGGAAATGTTCAAATTGTCTGCAGGCAAGTATATAGCGCCTCAGGTAATCGAGAACAAGCTTAAGGAATCTATTTATATTGAACAGGCGATGGTGATCGGCGAAAACGAGAAATTTGCTAGCGCCCTTATATCTCCAAACTTTGCTTTCCTTCACGACTGGTGTTCTGAACGTAAGATCAAGTTCCGCGATAACACCGACCTTGTCGATATTCATGAAGTGATTGAAAGATATTCCAGGGAAGTCAGGGAGGTTAATAAATCTCTTGGCGAGCATGAACAAATAAAAAGATTCCGTCTTGTTACAGAGGAGTGGACTCCGCAGACAGGAGAGCTCTCCCCCACCCTGAAGCTCAGGAGAAACTATCTTATGGAGAGATACAAGGATACGATTTCCGCTATCTATTTCGGAGGAGATAAAGACTTAACAGTCATATCCAGGATCAGGAACGGAATATCCGGCATCCTGGAGAAATTACCGAAATTTTAAAACAAGTCAGATCCCATCCCTTTGTAATTTTCTTAATTTTGAACCATTAGTGAAGTGATGAGAAAGCTTGTCATATTTGTTTTACTCTCTGCAGCATCAGTTTCAGCATTGCTATATACATCATGTACTCCCGGCTCATGTTTTGAGGAGACTAATGCTTATGTCAAAGCTTCATTTTATCTCTCTGCAACTTCAAAAGCCGATGCTCCTGATAGTCTGACTCTTTACGGCCTGGGAAGAGACACAAGCTTTGTCTACAGGAGAGCTCTGAATACTGATCAGGCACTGATACCTCTCGACGCTTCATCGGACGGATGCAGTTTCGTGATAAGGATAAACGGAGTAAACGATACAATTTCTTTCGCTTACTCAAGTTCAGTCCACATGATCTCCAAAGAATGCGGCTACACATTCTACCATGATATTGACAAGCCGGCATTCACCAATAATATAATTGATGAAATTGAAGTTGTAAAAAGCAGCATCACTACATTAAGTGAAGAAAACATACGCATATTCTATTAGGTTCCTGATGTTCATGAGCTTCGTGCCATGTGCTGCGCAGGAGACGATAACGCCTCCCGACAGCATGGTGTTGATTCCCCTGAGCATCCGGACAGGACTGGAGATCTCGGGGCCTGTTATATTTTTTGCTGATAAAACCATTCTCAACCTTGAGGGCTCAATCTCGGCTGATATCAACGAAAAGAGAGCCGTCCTGTTAGGTGGAGGATATTCAAATTACGGATATTCACAGTATAATTACGAGTTTAAAGTAAAAGGAACCTTTTTTAAGGCAGGAATGGATTTCAATCTGTTGAGACCCGAGGTTGCCCTGGGAAAATACTGGGCCGGTCTGGGCATTCATTACGGACTCACAAGGTTTACTTATGAAACTCCTTCATTCAAACACGACAACTACTGGGGTCCGGTAACCTCTTCAATGCCGGCACAGACAAACTGGGCCCATTACCTTGAAATCTCCGGAGGATTCAGGGCTGAACTGTTCAAAAACTTCAACGTCGGATGGCTTATAAACCTGAGGAAAATGTTATACACCGGAGCCAGCAGGGATGTCAGGCCGATTTATTTCCCCGGTTATGGTCGGGGAGGCGAGTCGCTTAGTTACAGCATCAACTATTTTATTTCCTATAATGTCAGGTACAAGAAGATAAGCGTTAAAATAAAACCTGAGCCTGTCGAAGAGCCTGAGGAAAATGAAGAAGAGAATCTTCCGGAGGATTCCAGCAACCTCGGGAGGCAGAGGTTAGGAAGATAAACCGATTACCGGTTACCGGCTACCGGTTACCGGCTGGCCGGCTGGAGGTTTCGAGCTGAAGAAAAGGAGCCCCATAAAGGTCAGGAATCCGTTAACAAGCAGAAGTTCAAATCCGAATTTATATCCGTTTAACAGCTGAACTGAGTACCTGCTCAGGAAAAAGCAGATCACAGGAGAAGCAATAGCAATCCAGGGAGTTACTGAATCCCTTACTATCCTTTTAGTAAATAATCCGAAAGAATAGAGTCCGAGAAGAGGGCCATACGTATAACCGGCAATGGTGAATAGCTTATCGATAACGGCGCTGTCGTTCAACGCGCTGAATATCATAATGCTTATAAAGAAAAGCAGTGCTATGGACAGGTGCACTGAGTACCTTATGCCTGTAGCTTTTTTTTCGGTCAGATCTTTCCTTTTATCCAGACCCAGAAAATCAATGCTCACTGAAGTTGTGAGTGATGTCATCGCCCCGTCAGCGCTAGGGAAAGCAGCAGAAATCAGCCCTATAAGGAAAACAATTCCCATCATGGGGCTCAGGAATTTTAAAGCTATAGTCGGGAAAAGTTCATCCGAAAGGCCTACCTCAATTCCCCGGCTGCGTGAATAGAGCATAAGGAAAGCTCCGAGAAAAAGGAACAGAAGGTTGACAAAGATGAGGATGCCGCTGAATGTGAACATATTCTTCTGTGCTTCCTTAAGGCTTTTACAGCTCAGGTTTTTCTGCATCATCTCCTGGTCGAGCCCAGTCATCGTTATAGTTATGAACATGCCCGACAGGAACTGCTTGAGGAAGTGCCTTTCATTGTGCCAGTCAGTAATGAACATTCTGGAAATATCGCTGCTTCCGATCTCTGAAAAGAGCTTCATGACCGGCCTGCCCATTTCCCTGCTTATGAAAAATATGGAAAGCACAACAGCCAGAAGCATGAAAGTGGTCTGCAGCATGTCGGTCCAGATTATTGTCCGGATACCCCCTTTTAATGTATAGAGGATTATCAGAACAATGAAAATAAGTGCGGTTATCCAGAAAGGAATATTCCAGGCATCAAATACAAAAACCTGCAGTACGTTTATTACCAGGAACATCCTCAGTGAAGCACCCAGGGTCCGGGAGATCACAAAAAAACCCGCACCTGTCTTGTACGACCAGAAACCGAACCGCTGGCTCAGATATGTGTAGATAGATGTCAGCTTCAGCCTGTAATAAAGCGGCAGCAAAACAAGAGCGATCACAAAATAACCCACAAGGTAACCCAGCACAACAACCATATAGCTGAACTGCGTGTCTCTCACCCATCCCGGCACCGACATAAAGGTTACCCCGGAAAGGGAAGCCCCGATCATCCCGTATGCCACTACAAACCAGGGTGATTGCCTGTTGCCTATAAAAAAAGACTGGCTGTCTGCCTTTCGTGCAGTGATCCACGTAACCCCGAAAAGAAGGATTGTGTAAGCCAGGAAAATCCCAAGTATAAGTGTTGGCGACATGTATCAGGAATAAGGTTACAAGGTTAGCAAAAAGAATGAATCCCTGAAAACCAACTGATTTTTTTAAAGCAATAATTGGATTATTTTTGTCAAAAATATCTGACATGAGTTTTAATGAATTCCCCTCAAAGCTCCTTGAAAATGCCGTCGATGAGTTCGCTTCACTTCCGGGAGTGGGGAGAAAAACTGCTTTCAGACTGGTAATGAACCTGTTGAAAAGGGATGCATCAGATGCTAAAAGATTCGGGGAGACAATCATCAGGCTTCATGAGGAGATACGTTACTGCAAGGTCTGCCACAGCATATCGGA
>CAZXAM010000014.1:7415-45081 GCA_964638545.1 uncultured Rikenellaceae bacterium
AGGATAACAACACTGGCAAGAGGAGTCGCAATAGGTGATGAACTCGAATATACTGATGAAATAACCCTGGGCCGGGCAATTACAAACAGAAATCCTTACCAGCAATGATTAAATCGTTCAGAAAATTCCTTTCGGTTTCAGGAAAAAGCATGAAACGCTCTGCCATCAGAGAGATTCTCAAGCTTCTTCAGAAACCGGAAATGATCTCATTTGCAGGAGGCCTCCCTTCTCCTGAAACATTCCCTGTCGAGGACCTCAGGGAGATTGTCGCTGAGGTGCTTGAAAAACATGGGCCGGAGAGCCTTCAGTACGGGACAACCGAAGGAGATCCTTCATTGAGGAAAGCTCTGGTTGACAAGCATAACAGGGAGGGACTCAATATAGGGATAGAGAACCTTATTATAACAACAGGATCACAGCAGGCGCTTGACCTTATCGGAAAAATACTTATCGATCCCGGCGATTATGTGATATGCAGCCTTCCCTCCTATCTCGGAGGACTGAATGCTTTTTCAGTTTATGGCGCCCGGCTTAAAGGAATCCCCATCGACCAGGATGGGATGAAACCAGATGATCTGGAAGATACAATCATACACCTCAGAGAACTTGGCCGGAAGATCAAATTCATCTATTTAATTCCCGATTTCCAGAACCCTGCAGGCATAACAGTTCCTGAATCCAGAAGATTGAAGATCATTGAAATAGCAGAGAAGTACGACCTTCTGATCGTGGAAGACAGTCCGTATCGTGATATCAGGTTCGAGGGAGAGCCGCAGAGAATGATGTACTCTCTCAACGCTTCAGGAAGAGTTATCACCCTCTGCACTTTCTCCAAGATCCTTTCTCCGGGATTCAGGGTAGGCTGGGTAATCGGCCATCCTGAAATACTTGACAGGATAGTAATGGCCAAGCAGACAGCTGACCTGTGCACTTCATCGTTTGTCCAGAAGATTATAGCCAGGTATATTGAAAAAGGCCTGCTCGAAAAAAACCTCAGAGCAACAATCTCTCTTTATGCTGAAAGAAGGCACTATATGATCAGCTGCCTTGGAAAATATATGCCTGAAAACGTTACCTGGACTGAACCAAAGGGTGGTCTCTTCCTTTTTGTCACACTGCCGCAACAGATTGACTCGGAGGCGATTCTCAGGAAGGCTATCGAGAAGAATGTAGCATTCGTCTCAGGTTCGTCTTTCTTCTGCAACGATTCGGGAAGAAATACCATGAGGCTTAATTTTTCTTTTTCTTGTCCCTCCGACATAGAGGAAGGAATCAAACGCCTTGCACTTGTGGTAAGGGAAGAAATTAAACGCATCTGATATCAGATATGGACCTGTCGGTGATTATTGTAAGCTACAATGTCAGGGATTTCCTTAAACAATGTCTTGTTTCAGTGCATAACTCCATGGAAGACATTGATCATGAGATTTTTGTCGTCGACAATGATTCAAATGACGGCTCGTATGACATGGTGAAAGCCGAATTTCCCCGGGTCTTTCTGATCGGGAATTCAGTTAACAGAGGCTTCTCCGCAGCAAACAACCAGGCCATAAAAAAAGCATCAGGCCGGTACATCCTCTTGCTGAATCCCGATACTATTGTAAATAAAAATGCCTTCCGTGGCTGTATAAGTTTTATGGATGAACACACTGATGCAGGAGCTGTTGGTGTGAGGATGATAAATGGCGAAGGGAGATTCCTTCCCGAGTCCAGGAGAGCACTTCCTACTCCCGGAACTGCATTTTTTAAAATGACAGGTCTGGCGTGGCTCTTTCCAAAATCAGGTTTCTTCAACAGGTACTATCTCGGAAATCTGAACGATATGGCAGATTCACAGTGTGAAGTGGTTGCCGGAGCATTCATGTTCCTCCGTTCAGAAGCAGTGAGGAAAACAGGTCTTCTAGATGAGGATTTTTTCATGTTCGGCGAAGATATTGACTACAGCGGCAGGTTGATCAAATCGGGTTACAATAACTATTACTACCCTGAAGCTGAAATAGTTCACTTCAAGGGAGAAAGCACAAAGAAGGAGAATCTCAGGTCGGTAGGATATTTTTACAGAGCAATGCTGATCTATGTCAGGAAGCATTATTCGACCGGTTGGATGAAAATTCTTTTACCCTTGCTCCAGGGTGCAATCATTCTTGCCGCTGCATTGTCGATGATAAAAAACCTGCTCGGGAATTTGTTCCGTAAGCTCAAATAGAATCTGGTGAACATTTTACCGGATCGTCTGTTATGAGGAGAGATCCCTGTTCCAAACCTTTTCAGCCGTGGTAAAAGGATAGCAGGGTCAGTGAAAACTAATTATGAGTTGACTAAAAAATGGCACAACTTAACATAACACTTCCCGCAATGGGAGAAGGCGTGATCGAAGCTACCGTTAACAAATGGCTCGTTTCAGAGGGGGATATCGTCAGGGAGGATGACCCGATAGCAGAGGTGGCAACAGACAAAGTCGACTCTGAAGTCCCTTCGCCGGCTGATGGGAAAATAGTTTCTGTCATTGCAAAAGAAGGATCAACCATAAAGATCGGAGAGATCATTGCAATTCTCGAAAACAGCGCCCTTCCGTCAACCGAGGAAGCAGGCAAAGTTTTGAAGGAGGTGGAAAGGGTCAGGGAGACGATCTCCGAAACAAGGAACGAAAAAAAACAGACTGAAACGTTGGCAGCTGAATTGAAGAGCAGGACTCCCTCCGGAAAATTCCTTTCACCCCTTGTCAGGAGCATAGCTTCAAGGGAAGGCATCAGCTACAACGACCTGGATGCTCTTCAGGGGACCGGGATGGACGGTAGGATCACCCGGGACGATTTGATAAGACTTCTGGAATCAGGAAAAAAGGCAGCAGTGGCTGCCACCGCAGTTGATCCCGGCAAAAAGGATAAAAAGCCGGCCGCATTTCAGGGAAACGATGAGGTTATCGAGATGGACCGTGTCAGGAGAATTATTGCAGAGCATATGGTTCTCTCTAAAAAAACATCTCCGCACGTCACATCCTTTATCGATGCCGATGTCACCAGACTTGTAAACTGGAGAAACTCTGTCAGGGAAAAGTTTCTGGCTAACGAAGGGCAGAAGCTTACGTTAACCCCGATCTTCATTGATGCTGCAGCAAGAGCACTGAACGAATTCCCGATGATCAACATTTCCGTCGACGGAAACAACATTATAAAAAGAAAAAACATAAACATCGGGATGGCGACGGCTTTGCCTGATGGAAATCTTATCGTACCGGTTATCAAAAATGCAAATGAGAAGAACCTTACGGGACTGGCCAGGAGTGTAAACGACCTCGCTGAAAGAGCCAGAAATAACAAACTTAAACCGGATGAGATAACCGGGGGTACATTTACGATCACCAACTTCGGGACTTACAACAACCTGGCTGGCACGCCTATCATCAATCAGCCCCAGGCGGCAATCCTTGGCACGGGAGCCGTAAGAAAAATGCCTGCAGTTCTGGAAACCCCCGATGGCGATGTAATTGCAATCAGGCAAATAATGATCTTGTCCCTCAGTTACGATCATCGTGTTATTGACGGCGCCCTGGCAGGGAAGTTTCTAAACAGAGTAAAGGAGATCCTGGAAAATTATCCTTCAGAAAATATCTGACATCCCCAAAGGTAATTGTGTTTAAAGATACTTGCCTTCTGATTATACACAATTGTCAGTCTTTTGTGCCTTATTGTCGAAAAAAGGGTAAAATGTTTTTGTCCGTTTCTTCAATATTTCAGTTATATTAGTAGCCGTAAGTTTAAAAAACTGAAAAATAAAACCTTCCTGCCCTGGGATTATCGGGTAATGGAGATGTAAGATTTCGAGCACGGGGTTTTATAATACCATTTTATACCTGATTGAAAAAATGAAAAGGTTTATTCTTCTGACATCTTCACTGGTATTTCTTATCGTCAATGTTTCGTTCTCCCAGTCGCGGGCGGAAAACAAGAAAAAATTCTTCGAAGCGGAAGGATTCATCCTGTTCGAGGAGTATCAGGACGCACTTGCATCTTACCTGAAGCTGATAAAACTCTATCCGGAAAACAATAATCTCAAATACAGGATCGGACAGTGCTATATCAACATACCTGCTGAAAAGGAAAAAGCTATCCCATATCTCGAAGAGGCGGTTCAGAACATAAATCCTGATTACAGGGAGGGACGATTCAAGGAAAAAGGCGCCCCGTATGATGCATACTATTTTCTCGCCAACTCTTACAGGATAAATAATCAGCTCGACAAGGCTCTTGAAACTTATGAGATTTTCAAAAAGAACCTTGACACAAAAGTTTACAATCCCGAGGTGGTGAATCTGCAGATACAGTCGTGCTATAATGCAAAGGAACTTATGAAGACGCCTCTTTACTTAAGGAAGCAGAACCTCGGCAAGGTCATAAATGACGAATATCCTGATCTTAATCCTGTTGTTTCCGGTGATGGGAACTTCATGGTGTACAACAGGCTTACAGCTTTCCAGGAAGCTCTTTTCTATGTCAAAAAAGTCAATGGGAACTGGAGCAATCCGGTAAATATCATTCCTGATCTGGGCCTGGGCCGGGAAGAAGGCAATTATGCAACTTCCCTGTCCCGTGATGGAAAAGAACTCTATATCTACCGAAGGGAGCTTGATTATGACGGCAATATTTACGTCACAAAAAAAATAAGCAACGACAGGTGGTCAAATATTGTCAGGCTCAACGACAACATCAACACCAAATACTGGGAATCTCATGCGACGGTATCCCACGATGGCAAAAAGCTCTATTTCACCTCCAACAGGAAGGATTCCTATGGAGGCCTCGACATATATGTATCTGAAAGAGATACCGGCAATGCCTGGGGTCCGGCAGTTAACCTGGGACCTGTGATCAACTCGGTTTATAACGAAGAGACTCCTTTCCTCAGCGAAGACGACAGAACGATTTTCTTCAGTTCAGCCGGACATTTCAACATGGGCGGCTACGACATTTTTTATTCCACCCTGCAGAAGAACGGGCAGTGGTCAGTTCCTCAGAACGCAGGTTATCCGCTGAACACAACCGATGATGATCTTTTTTTCCATCCCCTGAAAGAAGGTTATGAAGCATATTATTCCATGATTGATGCAGGAGGATATGGATTAGCCGACTTGTACCATATTGAAATTTTTTCCGACTCGCATCCGCGGAAATTCATTGTCAGGGGAAATGCGAAAATTGAAGGCCTTGCCAACGTCACACCTGAGGACAGGATAACTATAAAATTATCTAACATTAAATATCCTGAAAGGTCTGTGACAGCCTATACTGATCCTGCTACCGGAGTTTATGAGTCTCAAGCCAGTCAAGGCGATTATATAGTTTCCTTTGAAGCTCTCAATGCTGAAAAAATCACTCAAAACCTGAATATCCCCTTAACGACACCATCTGATACTGTTGTCATCCCCGGAGTGATTCTTCCGAAAACCGACCGTACATCAATGCTTGCTGTAGAGGAGGCAAAGTCCGAAGGGAATGACCTTTTATTCAGAGTAACCACCGAACCCGGATCTGTGCTTGTTGTTGAAAAATGGGCAGGAGACTCCCTGGTATCTTCCGAGCAGTTTAATGTAAAGGGTAATGTATTTGAATATAAGACCTCAAGGCAGGAAGGCGTTGACAAGCTTACCTTCAGGTCAACCGACAGGTATGGGAATGTTACAGCCGTTGATGTGCCTGTAGCAAAAGAAGAAATCAGAAAGTTCAGACGGCCCGTCTATAAAAAATACGTAGCGCCTCAAACAGTTGTACCTGTGGAAAAACCTGCTGAACCTGCCGTCGATACAACAAGGAAAGAACCTGTTATAAAACCGGCAGAACCTGTCGTGCAGCCAGCTGCTGCCGAGAAAGGTTGTAAGCTGTGGTATCTTTGGCTGCTGCTCGGATTTGGCATCATCATCATCTTATTTATTTTAAGGAGAAAAAGGAGGAAAGACAAAGAATCTTAAATGAATTATCAGGTTTTCCACGGTACTTTGGATTAACAAAGATCAGACGGAAAGCAAATAAGACAGTTACAAAGGATTTGAGTATTCAAAAAATAGTATATTTGTTATAATGAAAGATTTCAGAGGAATATTAATAAGCCTCAGTCTGCAGCTATTGACTCTGATAATTTTCCCGGTCACGTCTTCGGCACAGTCTGCAAAGGAGCTGAAGGAGATATTTGCCCAGGCCGAATCCTACTATCTCTATGAAGAATATGATCTGGCAAACCAGCTTTATATCATCATGGAGAATCCTGAAAACCTCAATCTCAGCTATAAGATCGGAACCTGTTACCTGAATATTACAGATGAAAAGGAAAAAGCTATACCCTATCTTGAAGCTGCCGTAAAGAATGCAGTTTATAACGCCAAACCGGGATCTTTTAAGGAAAAAAGGGCTCCGCTGGATGCATATTTCTACCTCGGCAAGGCTTATATGATCAACAACCAGCTTGAAAAAGGACTCAGCACACTTCAGACATTTGCAAATATGGCCCGGGAAATAGAAGGCAAGGGGAAAATTGAGAATCTGGAGTTTGTCGACCAGCAGATGATGGCGTGCAAGAATGCCATAAAATTCGAGGAGAACCCGGTTCCGGTTACAAGGAAAACTCTTGGACCCGGCTTCATCCTTGGCTCTGTGAATGAGAATCCTGCTGTAAGCTACGACGGAAACACAATTGTCTATACCGAGCGGAGAGGTCTTGTCAATGTCATACTGTTCTCCAGGAAGGTAAGGGGAAAATGGCAGAATCCTGTAGAGATAACAGAACAGATAAATGCCGGTGAAGATTGCTCAACATGTGCCCTCAACGCAGACGGGACAGAGCTTTTCCTTTATAAAACGGATATGTTCGACGGTAATATTTATTCTTCCAGGTATGTCGATGATAAATGGACCCCTATTGTAAGGCTCAATAAGAACATCAATACAAAGTATTACGAATCACATGCATCGGTCTCAGCTGACGGAAAAAGGCTTTTCTTTTCCAGTAACAGGGAAGGAGGACAGGGAGGTCTCGATATTTACATGTCGGAAAAGGATGCGGCAGGAGAATGGGGCATTCCTGTGAACCTGGGTTCTTCCGTAAATACGCCGTACAATGAAGATAATCCTTTCATTACAGCCAATGATTCCCTGCTTTATTTTTGTTCAGAAGGACATAACTCAATGGGCGGATATGATAACTTCAGAAGCGGAAAGCTTGGAAAAGAATGGAAAAAACCCGAAAGCCTGGGGTACCCGGTTAACACAACCGATGACGACAAATTCTTCCAGCCTTCACTGAACGGAATGACAGCATTCTACTCGATGAAAACCAATTACAAGAAAAGGGATATATTTTATCTTGGTCTGGGAGGACTCGACGTAAACCAGATATATGAGATTTCAGGTCTCTTCAGTCTGAACGATACAGCATTCGCTCCTGAAAAGAGTTATAACATCCATATTCTTGGCAAAACAACAGGAGACACTATTTACCACACCTCTCCTGACAGGGCAACAGGTTTGTATTCCATGAACGTTGCTCCTGGCAGCTTCAGGATTGTTTATTCAGGAGATGGATATTTCACCAGAGCCGTCGACACAACAATCCTTCAGGATAACCCTGATCTGGCAATCAACCTCGACATCACGCTTGAAAGGGATTCCTCACTCATTGAATCAATGGTTTACGAAAAAATCAATCTTTCAGAAATACCCGTTGTGCTGGAAATCGACAGCTCAATACTTATCAGGAACATGCTTGTAAGCAACGTCGACGATGTGATAGATTCCGATGTTCTTTATTATACAGTGCAGGTTATGGCACTTTATAATCCGGTAGACGTCAGCTATTTCAAACGCATCAGCGACATGAAGGTAATGTATAACGAGACTGACAAATTTTACAGGTATACTACAGGCCGGTGCGCAACAAGAGAAGAGGCTGCAGCTTTAAGGTCATCTCTGATAAGAAAAGGATATCCCGAAGAGATCTTCATTAAAAAAGTCTCTAAATAATGAACCGTCTATCAAAAACCGCTCTATCAGTTTTCCTTTTTTCAACATGCGTTTTTACAGTCTTCTCTCAGGAAACTGTAAAAAAAGATCTTGAAAAGGCCATCAAGGAAGCTGATATTTCCTACTATTTTGACAAGAATTATGCAAAAGCCGCAAGCCTGTATGAACCCCTGGTAACGGCGAACCCTGATAATGAAAACCTGGCGGCGAAATTAGGGATCTGCTATCTTAATCTCGATGGCAGGAAAAAAGAAGCCCTTAGCCTTCTGAGAAAGGCTGCATTAAATATTGCAGCCACTGAAAAGGATTATCTGGAATTCGGTGAACAGGCCCCCGCCGACACATATATGTACCTGGCAAATGCCTATCATGTAAACGACAGCATCGAAAAGGCATTGAACCTCTATTATGCAGAAAAAAAGAGGTTGGCCGGATCTGACGAAACAAAGGATGCATACATTGATCTTCAGATAGGAAATTGCAGGTATGCCCTTGAACAAAAGAAAAAACCGTTGACCATCATACCGAATCTTTTCGCCCCATGGCTTAAAGATTATCCGGGAGCCTGCAACCCGGTCCTTTCCAAAAACGACTCGGTATTCATCTTTACCCAGAAAACAGGCGAAAAAACACGCATCCTCTGCTCATACAAGAATGGAGGATGGCAGCCTCCCCATGACATAACCGATCAACTGGGGGGACTGGACAGGTTATATTCCAACTCGATCACCGGAAACGGGAAACTGCTCGTTCTGTTCATCGATGACGGAGATGACGGAAACCTGTATTTCAGTGAAAGAAATGATACGTCATGGTCTAAAATGAGAAATCCCGGAAAACCAATTAACACCATTTACTGGGAATCGCACGGTTTTATAACCCCTGACGGAAAGACCATGTTCATTGCAAGCAACCGGCCGGGCACGGCAGGTGAACTCGATATCTGGAAATCAGACAAGCTTGCTGACGGCAAATGGGGAGAACCTCAGAATTGCGGTGAACGTATAAATACTATATATAATGAGGATACTCCATTCTACGACGTAGAGAACAGTGCGTTGCTTTTCAGTTCAGAAGGTCATATGAGCCTCGGAGGATTTGACATATTCAGGGCTATGTGGAAAAACGGAGGATGGACTAATCCGGTCGGAATGCCCTTTGCATTCAATACCACCGAAGCCAATACAAACTTCATCCTGAACAATAATGCTTCGGGATTCGTAGCCAGCCGATTTGATGAAAACGCAGGATCGAGGAACATTTTTGCCATTGTGGCCATCGATCCGGCTGATGAGATCACCAAAGTCGAAGGCAAAATGACTCTCGAAGACGGTCTTGCTCCGAACTCAAGAAAGGCAGAAATCAGGCTTACTGACATTTCCAAAAAAACACCTTCCAGACAGGTTATCCTGAATGAAGACGGAACATACAGGTTTGATATAAAACCAGGCGACTATGAAATGCTTGTCAGCCACCAGGGATACAAGTCAGAAACAATAAAGCTGAACTTGCCGCTTTACTTCCTGAGCCGTTACATGGTGGTAGACTCGAAGCTCACTCCTGAAAAAGTTGCTGAAGGAAGTTTCTTTGCAATAAAAAACGTTCTGTTTGAATTCGACAGTTATGATCTCGATGATCAGGCAAAGGCTATATTGGAATCAGTCAAGGCGATCCTGGCCAATCACCCCGGCCTGCAGATAGAAGTTGCAGGATATACGGATGCCAAAGGCAGCGTTGATTATAATCTTAAACTCGCCGACAAAAGGGCGCAGGCTGTCATAAATTACCTGGCTTCTTCGTCGGTTCTCTCAACCAGATTTGTCAAAAAAGCATTCGGTGAATCAAATTTCGCTGCTATAAACACAAACAGAGACGGTTCTGATAGTCCTGAAGGAAGGAAGTATAACAGAAGGGTAACCTTCGGGTTGATCGATCCCCTTAACAATATTGTCATCCGCCAGGATGTATACACCCCTGAACACCTCAGGCTTGCATCTTCGGTCAGGTACAGCATAATACTTAAGAAGACAACAGAGAAACTTTATCCAGATCAATTTAAAAATCTGGACCTTAATGGTCTGCAGGTGATAAACACAATCACGGCAGGTACCGGTACCATATACTCGGTGGGCGTCTTCTACAATAAGTCGGACGCTGAGAAATACCTGTCTGCAGCCAGGGATAAGGGATTTGCCGATGCATATATTGTCACGCAATATGAAATGGATGACATTGTGCGCAAATAGATAACCACCTGCCTGCTTTTAAATGAGATACGAAAAGATCAACCTGAGGGCTCTTGAACCCGAGGATCTGGAGCTTCTTTACGAATGGGAGAACAACGAATCGTATTGGATCATCAGCAACACTGTTGTTCCTTTCTCAAAGTTTACTTTAAAAAGGTACCTCGAGAATTCACATAAGAACATTTATGAAACAGGACAGCTTCGCCTCATGATCGAACTTGCTGAAGTGAGAAAGCCTGTCGGAGCGATAGATCTCTTCGATTTTGATCCGTTTCATAAGAGAGCAGGACTTGGTATCCTGATCGCTGATGAAAACGAACGCAAGAAGGGATATGCAACAATGGCGCTAAAGGGTTTGATAAACTACTGCTTCGAAACCCTCCAGCTTCATCAGCTATACTGCAATATACTCGCTAACAATACTGAAAGCATCGACCTCTTCACAAAGCTTGGGTTCGTTCAGATCGGAGTTAAAAAAGGGTGGATAAAGACATCGGACGGATATCTCGACGAACACATGTTCCAACTTATTGACAATCGTTAATTTCCAGTGTTTGCAGCAGATCTGGTGTCCCTGTATTCGCCCTTGAAATAGTTAAGGCCTAATGCATCATATCTTTCCATAAGCACGCCGAGCCGTGCCAGGAAATCTTCAAAGTCTTTTAACCTGTCCGGAGTCCAACCAGTCTCAGCAACTGCAAAAGCCCTGGGGAATGCCATGTATTCTAGATGTTCAGGTGTCGCAATGTACTCAGTCCACAAGTTTCCCTGAACTCCAAGAATATACTTTTGCTCTTCAGGTGAAAGTTCTTCCGGTACCGGATTGAAGGAATATACTTTTTCGAGAGGAACGTAACCTCCGATCGAAAGAGGCTCTCCTTCCGGCTCGCACTGATAATAATCCAGATAAAGGTAGCTGGTCGGAGTCATGATCACATCATGCTTCAGCCTTGCTGCTGCTACTCCTCCTTTAATTCCCCTCCACGACATTACGGTGGCTTCAGGTGCCAGGCCGCCTTCAAGGATCTCATCCCAGCCAATTATCTTGCGGCCTTTTGATGACACGAACTTTTCCATTCTCTGAACGAAATAGCTCTGAAGCTCATGCTCATCCTTCAGACCTTCATCCTTTATGCGCTTCTGGCAGAGCGGACATTTTTCCCATCTTGTTTTCGGACATTCGTCGCCGCCAATATGAATATATTTACCCGGAAAAAGTTCAATGACTTCCGTCAGCACATCCTCCAGGAATGCAAAAGTACCATCCTTGCCTGCACAAAAGACATCATCCATTACTCCCCATGTGGTATTTACCTGGAATGGCCCTCCCGTGCATGAAAGTTCCGGATACGCAGCCAGCGCAGCCATAGCATGGCCCGGCATCTCTATTTCGGGGATAATGGTTATAAATCTCGATTTTGCGTAAGCTACAACTTCGCGGACCTCTTCCTGGGTGTAGAATCCTCCATAGCGGGTGCCGTCAAATTTCAGAGGAGGTCTGCCGGCATGGCCGATTACGGTTTCATTACGGTATGCTCCAACTTCGGCAAGCTTCGGATACTTCTTTATTTCTATCCTCCATCCCTGATCATCTGTAAGATGCCAGTGGAAAGTATTCATTTTATGGAGTGCCAGCATGTCGATATATTTCCTTATAGCTTCAACAGGGAACATGTGTCTTGCGACATCCAGGTGCATCCCCCTGTATATGAATCTGGGTTCATCCTTTATTACACATGCGGGAACTGAAAGTATTGATCCTTCAGCACCCCTTGGGCTCTCGACTTTGGCGAGAAGAAGTTGTCTGATGGTCTGGACGGCATAGAAGAATCCTGCTGCCGTTTTTGCCTGCACTTTTATGTTTTTTCGCGTTATCGTCAGGATGTATCCTTCATCATTCTTAACTGCAGTGTCGAGGGTCATAAAAACCGAGCCCTTCTTTGCTTTTGTGCCGATGGAAATCTCAGGTGCCGGACCTGCAGGATTTCCTGTAAGCTGAATTAAAAACCCGGCGGCCAGCTTCATATCAGGATCCGGCGAAGGAATGATCACAGTGGGACTTTCCGGAAAAACAAAATCACCTGAAAGCATCGATATTGAAACCGGAGCAGGTATCAGCGAAGGTATCTTCTCACTGACTGCAGAGCCTGCTTCATTGCATCCATTAAGAAATATCATAAACAGCGGAAGATAAAAAAGTACACTTTTCATATCGTCAATTTATTTTATAAATATAAACAGGCTTATCTTCAAAAAAAAGCCTGAGTGCAAATTATTCGGCCTCCTGCTGCTTTATAATCCCGGAGGCCAGAAGACCGCATGCAGCCGATATATCCTGCCCCCTCGACTTCCTTATCGATGATGATATGCCTGACACCACGAGGTTGTGCTTGAAATGCATCATTCTTTCTTCTGATGACGGTACCTGGGAGTCGCCTTCAACTCTGTGGTAAGGCAGCAGGTTGACTCTTATCCCTGATCCTGACAGTAATCTCTTTAAGCCTTCAAGATGCCTTTCGGTGTCATTGAGACCACTGATCATAACATAGGCCACACTGAATCTCCGCTTCTTTTTCGTTTGAAATCCTTTCAGGATATTAATGATCTCCAACACAGGGAATTTTCTTTCAGCCGGAACGATTTTTATTCTTTCTTCCGGGAATGGAGAGACAAGGCTGACAGTAAGGTTGCATCCGGTCTTTTCCAGGAATGGGATCACTGAAGAAGTTACTCCGATGGTTGATACAGTTATGTTCGCGGGGCTTAATGCCATACCCCATTCGGCAGTGAGTATCCCGCAAGCCTTTATGACATTGTCTGTGTTATCAAGCGGTTCTCCCATGCCCATGAAAACAACATGTGTCAATTTTGCATCAGGCTTGATAGCAAAGATCTGGCCGATTATATCTCCGGCATTCAGGTCGCCATGGTAACCATACCTTGCAGTCATGCAAAAAGGACAACCCATTCTGCATCCTGCCTGAGTCGACACACAAATCGTATCATGTTTCTTATCAGGGATGTAGACTGTTTCATACTGCTGTCCTTCATGATTCCTGAAAAGGTATTTAATAGTTCCGTCGCGCGACACATCCGTGGCAACAGGGCAATAATCACATACCTCTGCAATCTTTCCAAGAAGATGTTGCAGTTTTACAGGGATTTTAGAGATCCCCGGGAAATCTTTTATTCTCTTCTTATATATTGAATTTGCAATAGTTGCTGCATGCGTGAGATTATAGCCTTCCGGTTTTATAAGCTCATAAATTTCTCCGACAGTAAGTCCAACCAGGTTTATCTTTTTCATACTCCAGGCATCCTGGCAAAGTTAAAAAAAACAGCCTCACCCCGGGGGTGAAGCTGTCTTCATTATTTTCCGGTCAGGTTTACTGACGGCAGAATCAGAATATGACTTTGAATTCCACTCTTCTGTTCTTTGTTCTTCCTGCTGAGGTTGCATTGTCGGCAACAGGTGAAGTTTCCCCAAAACCCCTGGGCAATAACCGGGCCGGATCGACACCTTTACCTGACAGGTAATTCTTGACCGAAACAGCACGTCTGTTCGACAGATCAAGATTCTTGGCATCATCACCAACGTTGTCAGTATGTCCGTTTATTTCAAGGATATACTCGGGGTTATTCTTCATGATATCCACAACATTGTTGAGTATCGGGAAAGAAACTGGTTTAATGACATCTTTTCCTGTTTCGAAGAGTATCCCTGTAAGTGCCTGCGTGAAAACTTTTATGGTTTCTTCCTTAACAGCAGGACAGCCTTTATTCTCCTTTATTCCTGCAACATCAGGACATCTGTCATCCATATCTGCGACTCCGTCTCCGTCTCCGTCAGGGCATCCCTGCAATTCCTTGAGTCCTTTGAGAGCGGGACACTTATCTTCAGAATCCATTATGCCGTCACCATCGGTGTCGGGACATCCCTTGAATGCAGCTATTCCTTTTACTGACGGGCAGTTATCTTGAGAATCAATGATGCCGTCTCCGTCCGTATCCGGGCATCCGCCGAGAGCTGCAAGGCCCCTTACATCCGGACACTTATCTTCAGCGTCCTGGATGCCGTCACCGTCGCTGTCAGGACAACCGTTGAAAATAGCAGTGCCAGCTTTATTCGGGCATTTGTCAAGGTAATCTGCTATCCCGTCACCATCGCCGTCAAGCGGACAGCCTTCAGCATTCACAGAAACTCCTGCCGGCGTGTCGGGGCATTTGTCAAGCTTGTCGGGGACTCCATCCTTATCAGAATCCTTGGGTGATCCGAAGTTGAAAATAATTCCCAGTGAATGTGTAATGAAGTCGAGTTTGTCACCTCCTGTGCCCACATCGCCCCTGTTAGTCAGATTTATGTTATAAAGGAACTGGTATTGAAGGTCGATCAGGTTTTCCCTTGAAACCCTCAATTTAACTCCGGCTCCAGCGGGAACTAAAATATCCATTCCGCTTGCGGGAGTTTTATGATCCCTGTAGGTTACTATACCTGCGCCGACAGCCAGAAAAGGCTTGAACAAGGCGTCTTCCTTTAGGATAGCACCGTTTGCGAATTTGAATTTAAGCAGCAGATCGCCATTAATCTTCTTTACGTGGAAATTATCGGTAACGTTCTTAAAACCAAATAAGCCGTAATCTAACTGAAGTGCAGCGTCAAAGTTATGGTCGAGGTAACTGCCCAGGGAAAAGCCTCCCATAGGATAGATAGGATCCAGCTTAAAGAATCCGTTCCCGAGAGTTCCGTTATATTCGGTTTCACCGACATACAATCCCAACGACCATTTCTGATCAGAGTTTTGTGCATAGGCACTAAACGTCATTACTGTTAAAAATAATGTAATAACAAGTTTTCTCATGTTAGTAAAATTATTAGTTGTTAGTCCAGGTCAGGTAAACATATTCCTAAAGCAATATGTTCTACAAAAGTACACTTTTAACATTACTCCCATAGCAATTCAACCTTTTTCTGAGTAAAATATCCTTGATGTTCATGTAAAACAATTATGGTTGCGGCCACTATTCAATTATTCTGGTACCGCCGGTATTGAACCTAAATATGAATATCTTAGTGTCCGGTAAGAACAGCCTGAAATTTCGTATTATCTATGGCAGACTGGGACTCGTTATACATCTATTATCTTTCAGGAACCGGTAACGCCCGTTTATCTTCGCAATGGATTGCAGAGGAGGCTCAGGAAAGAGGACTGAAAACAGTTGTTCAGCAGATCGACAGGCTGGAAGACATTATTATGCCTTCGGCCCGTGAAAAGCCGCTCATAGGGTTTGCTTTCCCCACCCATGGGTTCAATGCTGCTCCCATTATGCTTCGTTTCATGGCAGGATTTCCGCGTGGTCTCGGAAAAGAGATATTCCTGGTAAATACACGGGCAGGAATGAAACTCTATAAAATATTCATGCCCGGATTAAGTGGAATTGCTCTTGTAATGCCGGCTTTCATCCTATGGCTCAAAGGTTATAAATGCATTGGCTTCAGGCCTGTAGACCTTCCATCGAACTGGATCCCGCTGCACCCCGGAATAAGAAAGAAAGTAATAGAATCCATTATCGCAAGGTGCGAACCTATTGTAAGAAAATTCGCAAACAAAGTTCTTTCAGGCAGAAAAATCTATCGTGGTCTCTACTCTCTGCCGATTGATCTAATCATAAGTCCCATTGGTGCAGCATATTACCTCGGAGGCAGGTTTTTCCTTTCGAAAACCTTTATAGCCAATTCAAACTGCAACAATTGCGGTTTATGCATAAAGGAGTGCCCTACATCATCAATAATATATGTCAGGAACAGGCCATACTGGAAGCTTACGTGTGAAAGCTGCATGAGATGCCTGAATAACTGTCCGCAAAGGGCAATAGAAGCAGCACATGGAATGGCGACCGGAATTATGATTCTTGTTACTTCAGTGAATGCCTGGCTGATAACGAAGATAATAGAAATGCTTGGGATAGCTCCTGAAGCATGGTGGTGGAAAGTGCTTTCACAGTTCATCGCATTAGGCGTGATGGTTGCAGTGGCTTCAGTTGTTTACCTTGTAATGCATTTTGCCATGGGTTTAAAACCTGTAAGGTTCCTTGTCAGATTCACATCACTGACAACTATCCCCGGTTGGAGAAGATACAGGTATCTGAGAGACGGAAGTCTAAAGACAAAAGATAAAAGACCCAAGACAAAAGATCAAAGAGTAAGGGGGTGAGGGGGAGATAGGGAGAACGAAACAAGAGTTTATTGATCGTGCAATCGTGCTATCCTCAAAACGAATAGATCGCATGATTCAAGGAACGAAGTGACGCAGTTCCGCAAAGCGGAAGCACGATTGCACGATTGCACGATTGCATGATAATTTTACAATAGCCCTTTATTCCTCAGCAGTGGTTCAATCTGCGGCTCGTGTCCGCGGAAGTTTACATACATCTGCATGGGATCCATAGTACCGTCCTTCTCGAGGATGTTTTTGCGGTACGATTCAGCTGTGGTCTTGTCAAAAATCCCCTTCTCCCTGAAAGCTTCGAAGGCATCATTATCGAGAACTGATGACCAGGTATAGCTGTAGTAGCCTGCGTCATATCCGCCCATGATATGGGTGAAAAAAGTACTCCTGTAGCGCGATACTATTTCGGGTATCAGTCCCAGCTTTGCGAAGTATTCCTTTTCGAAGCTCTGAATGTCAACTATTGCAGGAGCCTCAATTGAATGGTATGCCATATCCAGAAGCGATGCTGCATACACCTCTGTATTTATAAATCCCTGGTTGAAATATTTGCTGTTATTTATTTTATCTACAAGCGATGCAGGTATCGTTTGGCCAGTCTTATAATGCCTGGCATAGAGATTAAGGACTTCAGGCTCTGTTGCCCAGTGCTCCATCAGCTGTGATGGAAGTTCTACGAAATCGGTTGCCACGTATACCTGGTTATATGTGTTTTTGCTGAACAGACTTTCAAGTGCATGGCCGAATTCATGGAAAACGGTCGACACGTCCTCAAGAGAAAGAAGAGCGGGAGTCTCTCCTGAAGGTCCTGCAAAGTTGAACACAGTCGTTACGACCGGGGTAATGGTTTTGCCATCCAGCACCAGGTGATTCCTGTACCCGCCGCACCATGCGCCTGACTGCTTGCTGTCCCTGGTGAAGAAGTCCATGTACAGGATACCCACATGCGATCCGTCGCTCTCCTTCACTTCGAAAGCCTGTGCATCCGGATGAGGAAGAGGAATCTCTTTAAGTTCCGAGAATGTTATGCCGAACAATCTGGTTGCACACTCAAATGCTCCGTCGCGGACGTTTTCAAATTTAAAATATGGTCTGAGCTCATTGTCGTCAAGATCGTATTTCTGTTTTCTGAGTTTCTCTGCATAATACCACCAGTCGGATGGTTCAAGCTTGAATTTGCCGCCTTCGCTGTCGATTATCTTCTGCATCTGTGCGACTTCATTCTTTGCCACCGGGATAGCTTTGTCCCACAGGCTGTTGAGAAGGTTGAAAACATTCTCCGGAGTCTTCGCCATCATCGGTTCCAGTTTAATGTCGGCATGTGTCTTGTAGCCAAGCAGTTTTGCACGTGCTGCCCTTATCTTCACTATCTCTGCAAGTATCTTATTGTTATCATATTCGTTGCCATTGTTGCCGCGCATATTATATGCATTCAGGAGCTCTCTTCTAAGATCCCTGTCAGGAGAGTAGGTTATAAACGGGAAGACGCTTGGTTTCTGGGTTGTAAAGCCATATTTACCCTCCTGTCCTGATGCCTTTGCGACAGCTGCTGCTGCTTCAATTAATGATTCAGGCAGGCCTGTCAGGTCATTTTTGTCAACATAAAGCCTGTAATTGTTTATCTCCTCGAGAACATTCTGTTCAAATTTTACGGTAAGCACTGCCAGTCTCTGGTTGTATTTTTTGAGGGTATCCTGGTCCTGGCTGTTAAGGTTTGCACCATTCCTGACGAAACTCTTATAAAGGTTTTCAAGAAGATATTTCTGTTCATCGTTAAGGTTAAATTCAGCCTGGTTTTCATAAACGCTTTTAACCTTTTTAAAGAGGTCGGGGTTCAGGCTTATCTCATCCCTGAAACCAGCAAGCTTGGGTGATATCTCAACTTCTATGCTCTGAAGCGAATCGTTGGTGTTGGCACTGGACTGTGAAAAGAAGACATTTCCCACATTGGTCAGGAGCTCCCCGGATTTGTCAAGTGCTTCAACTGTATTCTCGAAAGTCGGCTTCTTTTTGTTGGAGGTAATTACTTCAATTTCATTTCTCCCCAATTCTATGCCGATTTCAAATGCCGGCATGTAGTGTTTTGCCATTATCTTTTCAAATGGGGGGACACCGAATGGAGTGTCAAATTCGCTGAAGAAAGGGTTGGATTTGTCAACCGCTGGTTTGTCTTTGCAGGAATTAAGCATCATTGCAGGTAACACAATAATAATGAATAATTTGAATAACTTTTTCACGATTATGGGATTTAATTTATGTAACAGTATGCTCTAATTTCGTGGCAAGGTAGGATTTTTGATTTTATTGACAATGACATTTGACAGGTTGGGGGTTTCTGTTTCCCGTCAACATTATTGGGCTAAAGCCCTGAGACGGCTGGGGAGTACTCTTCAGTCTGTCTCAAGAGTCCTTAGTGATCCTTCGTGATAACCTTGGTGTGCCTTTGTGGTAAAATTAATTCATTAAACCACAAAGGATCACAAAGTAAAGCACAAAGTCGCACAAAGGGAAAAATCATAAGAAATTTAAAAATTGTTCATTAATTATCGTCTCATAATTTGTCATTATTGATTGAATTTCGGAAATTACATGTTCCAAATTTTTAGAAATACTAAACTTAAACGATATGAAAAAATCTTTACTCTTTACTTTTTCTTTCTGTTTTATGTTATTGGCAATGAGCTGGCAAAACAGTGTTGCGCAAACTTATCATCTAATAAGCAGCGGCAGTCTTACACAAGACTGGTCGAATACAGGTCTTATAACGACCAATGATGATTGGATCGGATTAACCTCAATCAGAGGATTCCTCGGAGATGATCCTTCCACAACAACTGCTGGAACTGACCCCCAGACAATTGTGGCCTCATTCTCAACTTTGGATGTAATTGCTAATCTGGCAAATACAACAAGCACAGCTGGTGGTGTTGGAGAATTTGAAATCACTGATGCTACAATAGGATTACAGGGGTCTGGAACTGCTGATTACCCTCATATTTTGTTTTATGTTAACACAACCGGTCGCAGCAATATAAGTGTTCAGTATGATCTGAGAGATATTGACGGCACATCAGATAATGCTGTACAACCCGTTGCACTTCAGTATAGAATTGGCAGTACCAATAATTTTATAAATGTACCTGCAGGATTCGTAGCAGATGCTACTACTGGTCCAAGCCTTGCCACACTTGTAACTCATGTAAAAGTAACCTTACCCTCCGAATGCAACAATAAAGCTGAAGTTCAGATACGGATTATTACAGCTAATGCTTCCGGAAATGATGAATGGGTAGGTATTGACAACATAGTCTTAGAAGTGGATGCTACTGCGCCAGCTCCCTCATTCAACCCTGCAAACGCAGCAACCGGAGTTCTGTTAAATACAATCGCAACTATTACATTCGATGAACCAATTTTAAAAGCAGACGGCTCAGTTGTAACAAATGCTGACCTCGCCTCACTTGTTACCTTTAAAGAAACAGACGCCGCAGGAGCTGCAGTCGCTTTTACTGCTGTAATTGACGTAGCAAAGAAAGTTATAACAGTAACCCCTACTGCAACCCTTAAAGGTGCACAGGCGTATTATCTGGCTGTTGGTCCTGTTAAAGATGCAGCCGGCAACGAATCAACTCTGAAAAGCGCTGTTTTCACTACTATTTCCGCAACTACCCCTACTGTTACGCTGGTATATCCCAACGGCGGCGAAAAACTTTATTCAGGCGACCAGGCTACGATTACCTGGACAACAACCAACTTCGATGCATCTGAAAATGTAAAAATTGAGGTCTACCTTCCGGAAAATATATGGTACACTATTGAAGCTTCTACACCTAACGACGGTTCACAGGTCGTCAATGTCGGTCCTAAAGCCGATTACGGGACAACATACCTGATAAGGGTCTCCGGAGTCACCAACGGAGCCACCGACCAGAGCGATAATCCCTTCACGATAATTGCTACTTCCGACAATCTTGCTGATCTCAGGTCGTACGATGTTAACTCAATAATAAAATATACAGGTGCAGCTACCATAACCTATGCCAGGACATCCTATAACCAGAAATTTATTCAGGATGCTACGGCAGCCATTCTGATCCACGATCCATCAAATTTTGTGGGTACATATGCGGCAGGATCAGGCATTACAAATGTCGAAGGAAAACTAACTCTTTATAACGGACTGCTTCAATTGGTGCCCCAGGCTGCTACCGGAGCAACAGCAACAGGACCAACAATTACTCCTGCAACAGTGACAATTACAAATCTGACTTCAGATGACCAGAGCAAACTGGTAAAACTTACAGGCATTAAGCTTGCAACTCCTACAGGAAACTGGACATCCGGAGCCAACTTTATTCTTGATGGAGTATCTGCGAGCTATGTGATCAGAACTGCTTTCAGTGAAGCAGATTACATCGGGACCACGGTTCCTACCGGTTATTTCGATGCAGTTGTTCTTGTTGGTCAGTATAACAATACAATCCAGGTTACTCCCAGAAATTCCGCCGATATAACCTCAGTCCCGACAGGAATAGAAAAATTATCTTCAGGTGATCAGATTAAATTGTACCCTGTCCCTGCCACTTCAGTACTTAACGTAAGCGGTGTTCCAAACCTGAGGTCTGTCGAGATATTAGACATTGCAGGTAAAGTGATAAGGTCAATCACAACCAGCACCGACGAAGTTATCCGGATACCTGTTTCTGATCTTAGAAAGGGAACCTATATGCTCAGGTTTAATACAACAAACGGGTCCATAATCAGGAAATTTGTCAAATGACAGTTATGCTGCATTGTAAAGATAAAGAGGCTGTTTTCAAAAGCCCTTTGTGATCCTTCGTGATAACCTTAGTGTACCTTTGTGGTAGAACCAAACCATTGTACCACAAAGGGTCACAAAGTAAAGCACAAAGTCGCACAAAGGGAAGAATTATTAATAATTCACTGCTGAGACAGCCTCTCTTTTATAGATAAAATTTGTGATCTTTGCGTTTTAGCGTAACAAAAGGTGAGATTTTCTCGTATAATAATAGTTATACTCTTCTTATTATTCCTGCTGCCTTCAGGGTGCCGAAAACCTTCTGGACCTCCCTCTCCTGAAGATTCGGATATATTCGTGGCATGCATCCCGTATCCGGGAACAGACCAGAGCCTCGATATTGTAACTTTCAATGTTGAAACATTCCCCATAAATGGCTATACTTCTGTGATAGCCGTCGCCAACCTCCTTAAAACAATCGACGCTGATGTATACGCCCTTCAGGAAGTTGCCTCTGAGGCTGGATTTAACCAGCTCCTCGATCTGATGCCCGGATACGCCGGAATCTATTATCTGATTAACAACTCCGACTGGAACCTGGCATATATCTACAAGGTGTCTGAGGTATCCATAAACTCTTCTTCAACAAGACTCCTGTTCCCGGATTCTCAATATTTTCCGCGGCCCCCTTTTGAAATACAAATTCATTCCAATGATCTTAACATCGATATCTACCTGATCAATAACCATCTGAAATGCTGCGGCGGATCCGAAAATGAAACCAGCAGAAGGATCGCAGCCGAAATGCTTAAGGAATATATAGATAACTCAAGACCGGGGGACGCTGTTGTGATCCTTGGAGACTTAAATGACGAACTGACCGGTGGAACAGTAAATGAAAATCCTTTTCTGAACTTCATTAATGATCCGGATGATTACAGGTTCGCCGATATGAAGATTGCCCTGGGAAGCCAGCTCTGGTGGTCATACCCCTCCTACCCCAGTCATATCGATCATATTCTGATCACCAATGAGCTGTTCAGCATGGCTGATACAACCGTGGTTTATAAAGCAGCCCCCTGCTATTCAGATTATTCTACCTATATTTCAGATCACCGGCCGGTTGGAATAAAACTTATCCCTGCCGTTAAATAAGCATTATCAACCCTGGTCCTTAACAATAAGAACATATACCGGGAAGTGGTCGCTGAAGCCTCCCTGAAATACAGTTCCTACCATAGTCCTGAGAGGATATCCCTTGTACTGACCGTCTTTCTGTATCAGGAACTGGCTGTTGAAAACCCTGGCTTTATAATACTTGTATGATGTATAATCCTTGCCCAGAAGCGAAGGTGTAACTATGA
The DNA here is from genome assembly GCA_964638545.1 of uncultured Rikenellaceae bacterium. Taxonomy (GTDB): domain Bacteria; phylum Bacteroidota; class Bacteroidia; order Bacteroidales; family VadinHA17; genus LD21. The sequence goes on from CAZXAM010000014.1 coordinate 30,021, forward strand.
TCTGGTCAAAAAGATTCAATCCGTCACGGTAATATAGCGAACCTATACCCTTCTTGTAAAGAGGATACATGCAGTTGAACAATTCTCCATCTTTTAAACTTTCAGGATCATCTGAAGCTTTCAGGTGTTTGCGCAGGCTTTCATTTGAAGGATCATCGTTGAGGTCACCCATTACAAAAACCTTTGCTTTTGAATCAATTTCAAGAAGACTGTCAACAAGGTGGCGGGTAAGGTCTGCGGCTGCATTCCTTCTCGGCCTGGTTGTCATCTCACCGCCGCTTCGCGAAGGCCAGTGATTTACAATGAAATGCATCGGTTCTCCATCGAAAACGCCTGAAACAACAAGCTGATCACGTGTATAAACCCTTTCTCCTTTTTCATCAAAGATCTTCAATTCATTGCTGGTTGAAGCTGTCACCCTGAAGAAACGGGATCTGTATAACAGTGCAACATCAACTCCCCTCAGATCCGGCGAATCATAGTGGACAATCTGATAACCTGACTCTTTCAACGCAGGATGAAGGATCACATCTTCCAGCACCTGACGGTTCTCAATCTCCGAAACTCCCATCACGGCAGGCCCGCCTTTCCAACCATCATCCTCGCCAATCCTGGAAATCGCCACGGCCATGTTTTCAATCTTTTTTCTGTATTTATCTCTAGTCCACCTGTCAAGTCCGTCAGGGGTAAATTCCTCATCAAGAACACCTTCCTGATCGATAGTGTCGAACAGGTTCTCGAGGTTATAAAAAGCTATTAAGCCTGCCCTGTATGACTGGGCCTCCAATCCTGAAAAACTGAAGAGAAACAGGAAAAAGAGAAGTAGTTTCTTCATATTTATTACGCGGGAATCGTGCAAAGTTAATACTAAATGCTATGCTTCCAAATATGATGCCGACCCGTAAAGATCTTTAATTTTTATAGTATCTTTATACCGACTTTTTAAATCCTCTATGAAATATAACAGATTGATATTCTTGCTATTGGCATTTACCTTTTTTTCTGTAACAGCTTCAGCCCAGCAAGGGATCCTGAAAGGAAAAATAATCGACAGGGATAAACAGATTGGACTGGCGGGTGCGGAAATTACTGATGCCTCCGGGAAGGTTATTGCTGTAAGTGAAAATGATGGCATATTCTCTGCAACCCTTTCAGAAGGAAAGCATATTCTTTATATAAATCTTGCTGATTTTGACCAGTCGGTCATCGAAGCGGATATTAAACCCGGAGGGTCCGCTGATGCAGGCACAGTTGAGCTGAAACCATCAGCAGGATCAATGCAGGATCTGTTCACGATAAATATCAATGAAGGCATTGAGGATGACGGTTTTGAGACTCAGTCGGTACAGGGTGTACTCAGTTCCACCGCTGATGTGTTCCTCAGCAATGCCGCCTATACATTCGGGCCGGTAATGTTCAGAACCAGGGGTTATGATGCCAATTATACAAACGTAAGCCTGAACGGATTTGTGGTTAACGATATTGAATCTGGCTCTCCTTACTGGTCAAACTGGGGAGGCCTGAACGACGTGATGCGCAGCGCTATGGTCTCATCGGGTCCGGAACCAATTGGTTTTCTCTTTGAGCCTGTCGGAGGAGCGACCAGGATCAACACAAAAGCTTCGGAATACAGGGCAGGGGTAAAGGCGGTCTATTCACTCTCCAACAGAACCTATGGCAACAGGCTGATGCTCACGTATTCCACAGGCCTTATGAAGAATAACTGGGCTTTCACAGGGAGCTTTTCAAGGCGCTGGAGCAAACGCGGCTATGAGGAGGGAACTTTTTACAATGCAAACTCATTCTTCCTGTCAGCTGAAAAGAAAATCAATAATCAACACAGCCTTAATTTTACTGCCCTCGATGCTGTATATGAGCGGGGTGTAGCAGGAGGCACAACTCAGGAGATTTACGATCTGATGAACGACAATTTCTATAATCCTTACTGGGGTTACCAGAATGGCGAAGTAAGGAATTCCAGAGTGCGAAGCAACAACAAGCCTCTTTTCACCCTGGCACATTTCTGGGTTCCCTCTGAAAAGCTCAACATTCAGACGACTGCCGGCTATTGGTTCGGCAAGAGCGGATATACTGCCCTGAACTGGTACGATCCTCTGGATCCCAAGCCTGATTATTACAGGAAATTGCCATCTTACCAGACTGATCCTGCCGATTCAGCAAGGATTGCAAATGACTGGCTCACAAACAATGCCGTTAGCCATATTGACTGGGACGGTTTCTATTTTGCAAACCGGAAGAACCTTGCTTATATAGAAAATGCCGACGGCATTGAAGGCAACAATATTACAGCGAACAGGTCGAAATACATGGTGGAGGACCGAAGGAACGACCTTTCTCAGTTCCAGTTCAACACGAGGGCCTCCTGGGATATTAGCAACAGGATAAACCTTACGGGAGGAGTGCTTGTCGATATTTACAGGGGGCATAATTTCAACGTGGTGAAAGACCTGCTTGGAGGAGATTTCTGGCTTGATATTGATAAATTTGCAGAAACAGATATGCCCGGAGAACCATCCGCCTGGCAGAGCGATCTCAACCACGTTAATAACCTCGTTAAAGAAGGCGATATCTTCGGGAATAACTATTATGCCTTCCAGCGGGGAGCAACACTTTGGGGTACAGGAAGATATAGCAATAAACGTTATTCTGTTTATTTGAGTGCAAATGGAAGGTACACTTCCATGTGGAGGGAAGGCCTTATGAGGAAGGGTTTATTCCCTGACAACTCTTTCGGGAATTCCGAAAAGAGAAATTACCTGACCTGGGGCGTTAAGGCAGGAGGCGATTACAGGATAACAGGCAGGCATCTGGTTACAGTCAACACCCTGATAGCAACAAATCCTCCCCTGTTCAGAAACTCATTCCTTTCGCCTAGAACCCGAAACACAATCACGCCTAACCTTAAGGAAGAAACAATAATGTCTGCTGATGCAAGCTATGTTCTCAGGTCGCCGGTAGTCAAGGGCAGAATAACCGGATACTATACCAGATTCATGAACCAGACGGAAGTAACAAGCTTTTATCATGACGACCTCATGACCCTGGTGAACTATGCCATGACAGGCATTGACAAAGAAAACTATGGTCTTGAACTTGGGACGGAGGTAACTGTTACGACAGGGCTGAACATAAATGCTGCAGCAGCTGTGGGCCAGTATCTTTGGGTGAACAATCCATCCATTACAATTACTCAGGATAATAATAATGAAGTCCGCAGGGTTGAAGAAGTCTGGATCAAATATTTCAGGCAGAGCGGAACTCCTCAGACTGCTCTCTCTCTTGGAGTTGAATATAATTCGTCACGGTTCTGGTGGGCCAGCATAACAGGCAGCTATTATGACAATATATATCTTGATTTCAATCCGGTTACCCGCACCAAAGATGCTGAGACCGGATACTATCAGTTCTGGGATGTACAGAAGGAGGCATCTCCCGGATACCTTCTCGATCTTTTCTTCGGCAAATCGTGGAAGATCGACAACGTGTATCTCAATGTGAGCGCAAATATTAGCAACGTCCTGAACAACAGAAACCTTTCTACCGGTGGGTACGAACAATACCGTTACGATCCCGAGAGACCTGATCTGTTCGATCCTAAGGTATATTATTACAATGGATTCAATTATTTTATAAACTTCAGTATAAGAATGTAACACCGGCATCAGGCGTCAGGCGACAGGCCTTAGGCGGGAGGCAAGGAACGAAGTGACGCAGTTCCGCGACAGCGGAAGGGGCCGGGGGGTGTAGAAAAGACAAAAAACAAAAGAATATAGAACACTCAGCAATGAAGAGAACAAAATATTATACCGGATTGATTATAGTAATTGCAGCATTATTCTCCGGATGTGTGGACAACAATGAGTATGATCCGCCGATAGTGGAATTCAAAGCTGACACCATTGTTACAGTTCAGCAGATAAAAGCGCTCTATGCAGGTCAGCTTGCAATCAATGATTATAAACTGCGTGTTCCCGTTGAGATTACCCATGCCTGGTCACTCAGGGGAGTTATCACTGCCAGCGACAAGACTGACGGGAATCTGTACAAGGAAGCATTTGTTCAGGATGCGACCGGCGGTATCAGGCTGATATTCAATTCTACAAGCGGTCTTTATACAGGCGATTCTGTGATTGTGAACATGAAAGGACTATACATAGGTGATTACGGTAATTTCTGGCAGGTGGGCAGTGTACCGTATAATTCAGATGGAAGTCTGAGGGTATCCGGCATGGATATGGACAAGCAGATACTTAAGACATCTGTTCATAATCCGACATATCCCGATACAATTACAATATCACAGGCAAAGAGCGCTTCATACCTCGGCAGGCTTGTTACGCTTAAGAATGTCCAGTTTACCGATGAGGCTGTAAATCGTACCTATGCCGATGTCGTCTCCGATCCTCCCGAAACAGTGAACCGCGACCTTATGGATTGTGAAAAGAAGAAGATAATTGTGCGGACTTCAGGTTATTCATCATTTGCAGGAGAAACTATACCTGATAAGAACGGAATAATGACGGGCATCATAACTATATTCAGCGGCGATTACCAGTTTATTATCAGGGATTTCAAAGAAGTGAAGCTCACCAACGACAGATGCATGCCTGGTGTTCCGGAGCTTGGAGCACCGGTTGAAACCGTAAGCCAGAATTTCTCCTCATTCTCAAACAATGCAGAAATACTTATAAGCGGGTGGCAGAACATTGCCCAGTATGGAGACAGGGACTGGCAGGCAAAGATTTATTCAGGTGAAACCTATGCTCAGGCTACAGGATATAGATCAAACCTTACTTCAATGGTTTCATGGTTGATTACGCAGCCGGTTACAATTTCATCCCAGAAAATATTATCATTTGAGACTGCAAAAGCATATTGGACTCATCTGGGCTCCAATCAGCCATTTCAGGTGTTTTATTCAACAAATTACACCGGGAAAAATCTTGTTACAGCAACATGGATTCCAATAAACTGTGTTCTTGCTGGCAAAAATGATAGTGACTACGATTTTATAAGTTCAGGAAATATAAATCTACCTGCTGAAAATGGGAGATCCTGCGTTATAGCATTTAAATATTCAGGCAGTAATACTGAGAGCACAACATATTGTATTGATAATATATTCGTCACGACATCAAAATAAGAAAGAAATTATTCCATGAAAATCATAAGCTTAATAAGCATCTTCATCATATGTGCAATAACACTGTTAAGTTCTTGTGACAGGGATCCAATTTTTCCTCCGGAACCAGTAATTGAGCACATTTCTATTGCCCAGCTTAAAGCAATGTATGAAAGTGGCATTGTTACTGTCGATACGAATGTTTATATCCAGGGTATCATAACTCTGACTCCTGAGTTTGGCAATATTCCTGATTTTGTTGGTTATATACAGGATTCAACAGCTGGATTATGCATAACTGTCGCTAGTACAAATACTCTATCTAGAGATTCTAAGGTTACCATCTTCTGCAGAGGACTTTCGTTTACCATGTACAATGGACTTCTACAATTTGGAGATATAGATATGACAAATAAAACCCAGTTCAGGATAGACAGTCTTACACCTGTTCCACTTGAACCAGTAAATGTTACGCTCGGTGAGCTCCTTGAGGGCAAGCACCAAGCTGAATTTGTGGCAGTTACAGGAGTTCAGTTTAAAACTACTGGGACTTTTTCTGGAACAAAGATTCTTACTGATTGTGATAGTGAAGTGGATGTATATACAAGGTCGGTTTCAACTTTTGCAGGACAGACAATGCCTTCAGGTAATGGAACTTTCGTGGGAGTTGCTTCAGTTTTCAATACTACACAACTGATCCTTCGTGATCCGATAGAGCTAAATATGACAGGAAATCCTTGCGGTATACCATCTTTGATTTATCTTACTCAAGACTTTAGTTCTTTAGCAAAGTATGCAGATGTAAGTGCATTAACGGGATGGAAAACATATGCTGAAGCTGGAACGAAAACCTGGTATTGCAATGAAGTCAGTGGAAAGGGAAAATGGGTGCAAGTATATATCTTTAATTCTGGACAACCATCTGTTATTTCATGGATGATTACTCCACAAATTAACCTTGAAACTGGCAATAAACCTTATATTAAATTCGAAAGCTCTGATGGTTTTGACAATGGGGCAACTTTGCAATTGTTCGTATCAAGTGATTATACTGGATCAGCAACGCCCTGGGCTAACAATTGGAACGAATTAACTTTTATACATCCCCCATCTACAAATCCTCAATACAGTGCTTTTGTCTCTTCAGGAAAAGTTGACTTGTCAGATTACATTGGGAAAATCATATATATCGCATGGGTTGTAAAAGGAGGAGATCTTCCAGGTGATACGATGGATAAAACAACAACATGGGAAGTGGATAATGTGCTGGTTGCCGAAGAATAGAATGCATTTCAGAATCCGCGTAGAAGAGGGGGATTCCTCGCTTACCACCTTCGCTGCTACCTTCACAATGATACAGTTGTCGAAGAAAGCTTCGGTGGTCAAGAGGCTCGGAATGACCCTGTCTTTAACAATGCTGGTGCTTATTCTGCAAGGTCAACCAGCTGGGTATTATGATCCTGCTAACGGTCTGACAGGAAAAGAGTTGCAACAAGCTCTTCACGATATTATTGATGATCACAATGTTTCGACTTATGCTGATCTTTGGACTCATTTCCAGTCAACAGATAAAAGACCTGATGGCAAAGTATGGGATATGTATTCAGACAAACCATCGGGAACACCGGTGTACAGTTATATTTTTGTTACTAATCAGTGCGGGGATTATGGCAGCGAAGGGAATTGCTATAACAGGGAGCACTCTTTCCCAAAGAGCTGGTTTGGAGGTGAGGTGACTCCCATGTATACAGATCTTTTCCATCTGTATCCCACCGATGGGTACGTGAACAACAAAAGGGACAACTTTCCATTCGGAACAACAGGTTCACCGACATGGACCTCAACAAACGGAAGCAAACTCGGACAATGTTCATACACAGGCTATTCGGGTGTTGTCTTTGAACCGATAAATGACTATAAGGGCGATTTCGCCAGGTCTTATTTCTATATGGCTGTACGCTACTACGGAGAAGATGCTTCCTGGCCGGGCAGCAATATGGTGACAGGTTCACAGCTCAAACCATGGGCTCTGAAGATGCTGATGGAATGGGATATCTCAGATCCTGTGAGCCTGAAGGAAAGAGACCGCAATGACGCTGTTTATGCAATTCAGGGAAACCGCAATCCATTTATTGACAATACAGCATATGTCAACCTGATCTGGGGATCAGAGAATAGCATGGAAGATATCGACATCAGCAGGAAATTCAGGGTTTGGCCTAACCCTGCAAGCGAAACAGCAACTATTGAGGTGGCAGAACAGATCGCCTTAAGCTATAATATAAGGATTGTGAGTATTTCAGGCAAGGTGATTATGGATAAATCGGTTAAAGGAAGTCCGGTTACCCTTGATGTTGTGTCGCTGGAAACAGGCTACTACATTGTACTTGTTTCTGCAGGTGGCGAGGTCCATTCCTTGCCTCTGATTATAGTACACTGATTATAAATAATTATATTTGCAACCTTGAAATTGAAGGACGATCCACCTTCGCCAACTGCGCCTTCGCGTAGCCGCTTCGGCGGAGCAAGGGGCTACGGTGGACAAAGGGAGAGATGGCCCCGCTTCGCTAAAGCTACGCGGGATAGACGCCGCGGCGAATGCGGCTTAGAGTATTAATGGAGAGATGGCAGAGTGGTCGAATGCGGCGGTCTCGAAAACCGTTATCCGCCTTCCGGCGGATCGGGGGTTCGAACCCCCCTCTCTCCGCCTTCGCCCTCCGACTTCGTCGGACGAAGCCGACTATGTCGGGCGCAGTCCGAAGCTTTAGCGTAGGAGGGCTTTTCTATTATAGTGAAGATTTTTTTATCGCTAAATCTTCTCCGGGCTACGGCGGACGCAGTCCGCTTGTTCTGTGAAGCTCATGAATAAAAACAAAACACCCCGAGTACTCGGGGGATTTGCTTTGGCTTTGCAGGAGCCACCAACAGGGATCATGACCGAACGAAGAGAGGTCATAATCCCTTCTCAGATTTGTTTTTTCAACATTTTCTCCCTCCGGCTCCATTGTTAAGATTAGCATGCTATCTTCGCATATTAACAATAACAAATTATCCAGAGCTATGGGACTTAAAGGCCGGCTGATAATCATGAATTTCCTTCAGTTCTTTATCTGGGGATCATGGATGATGACACTGGGTCATTACGGATTCGTGGAAAAACAATGGAACGGCGCCCAGTTTGGACTGGTCTTCTCAACCATGGGCTTTGCGTCACTTATCATGCCCACCTTGTTCGGGATTCTTGCCGATAAGTGGAAAGCAAATTATGTTTATGTGATACTCCACCTGCTGTTCGGAGTAACAATGTGCTTCCTGCCGCTGATTGAAGCGCCATTGCCATTTTTCTGGCTTCTGCTGCTTGCAATGTGCTTTTATATGCCGACAATCGGTCTGAATAACTCTATTGGCTTCAGGCTGTTGAAAAGTGAAGGCAAAGATCCCACAAAGTACTTCCCTCCTATCAGGGTGTGGGGTACCGTAGGCTTTATCATAGCCATGTGGGTGACAAACTTCTTCACCAAACCATGGGGTCTTGGATACAGCATCAAGGTCTCCTTCATTATAGCAGCTGTTTCCGCTTTAGGCCTTGCTATCTATTCATTCTTCATGTTGCCGGTAGTTAAAAAAGTGGAAAGAGATGCAAACGAAAAGAAGACCTGGGTTCAGAACCTGGGGTTAGAAGCCTTCGTGCTTTTCCGGCAGAAGAAAATGCTGTTGTTCTTTATATTCAGCATGCTGCTGGGCGGCGCCCTTCAGCTGACCAATGCCTACGGCGACAGTTTTCTCCAGGATGCTACAGTTTTCCCGAAAGGCGGAATCATTAACAACTTCTCAACAATTATACTCTCAATATCACAGATCTCCGAAACCCTGTTTATCCTTTCGATTCCTTTCTTCCTGAAGCGTTTCGGCATCAAGAAAGTGATGCTGTTCAGTATGATAGCATGGGTACTTCGTTTCGGTCTCTTCGGCCTGGCCGACAATACACTCGCAGGTTTTGCTCTGATAATTACCTCATGTATTGTTTACGGAATGGCATTTGATTTTTTCAATATCTCGGGAGCCTTGTTTGTGGAACAAAACACTGACTCAAAGATCACTGCTTCGGCTCAGGGTGTTTTTATGCTGATGACCAACGGGATAGGCGCTGTTCTTGGAAATCTTATTGCCGGACAGGTAATAAGGAAGTGGTTCGAAGAACCGGTAAGTCTCGTCAAAGACTGGCCTGGCATCTGGATATCCTTTGCAGCATATGCACTGGTGGTTGCAATTCTCTTCGCCGTTCTGTTCAGGCATAAGCATGTGCCGGCGGAGACTGCAGGCATCAGTCACTGACCATTTGGGATTGTTACGGACTGATCGAAGAATTTATCTTACCTGTAAACAGCTACCTGTCCTTTCTCCGGAAGTGCCCTGTAGATTATCTTGGCATCTGCCCGCGGAAGCCTGACCTTAATAAAAGGGCGGTATTCGGGGACCTTCAAGGTAAATACACTTTTAATGTTTCTCCACGCTTCATAGAGCCTGTAACGGAGATCGAAGAAAAAAAGATGGAGTCCGTCTCCGGCATTCAGCTTCTCTTCCTGGTATACATAAACCACAGTCCCGTTATCCATTTCCATAATAAAATTCACAGGTTCATAATCAGCTGTATCGGGAATAATATCAGGCTTATATTCAGAAGTATCCTTTGGAGCCATTTTTATCATCAGGGGTTCCTTAGGGATTGAGGCTATGTTCCTCCTGGCTGTGAAAGGTTTCGAAAGCATCGATGATATCACATATGAGTTTCTTTCCAGGAACATCTTGCTTGCAGAGAGCCTTGCAATCTTTGTTCTGGCAACAGTGACACCGCTTATTTCAAGTGAGATCCCTGAATCAGCAAGGTTCATGGTCAGATATATGGAATCTGTCTCAGCCATCGATGTCCGTGCTTTCAGGAATGCCAGTTCCCTGAAAAGAGCCAGGTACGTAGAATCGGTGAATATTGTGTCGTTGATTTTTACCTTATCATCAGGCTTAAATCCATACTCATCCCTTAAAGCGTTCATCTTTTTGGAAGGAGCCAGCATCATCATTAAAGTATAAAACAGGATCACTGCAATAATAATAGCGCCTGCTGTTATCAGTCCATATCTCCTGTCTGGTTTCCTTGCTTCGTTTTCTGTTTCCATGGATGAGCTTTATCAGAAGATATATACTTTGGAACCTATACTCAGGGTGTTGAAAATTGCTTTAAGGTCTTCATCGTTAAGACGAACGCATCCATGGGTTACCGGCATTCCAAGAAACCTCTTGTAGATCGTACCATGGATCAGGTAGCCGTCTCCGAGAGCCAGTGCGTAGTCGCCCAGCACTCCGTATTCATAACGTGACGGATCATCCTGCCGTTCAGGGATTGGAAGTCCCTCCTCGACAAATGCCCAGTCAGGTCTTCTCCATGCCGGATTGGTCTGTTTGCCCTGAATGGTGAATTTTCCTTTGGGTGTCTTGAAAATCCAGCTCCTTCCCTCTTCTGTCTTTAGCATTTTAAAGCTTCCTGTGCTGCAATGGCCTTCTCTGATCAGTTTTTTGTTCCTGTACAGATAGAACAGATTATCGGTGGTGTTTATAACAATATAAGATTGACCTGATGTATAGCTGTTATATTTTCTGGAGAGTCGCTGAATATCCCTGTTAATCTGTGCGATCTGTTTCTTATAGAAAGGATCTTTCTTAAGGCTTGCAGAATTTGAAAGAATGTTCTTTTTACCTCCCGGTATATTCTGGAGTGATGGAATAATGTAAAGGAAAAGGACAAACAGGGATAATACAGCCAGCAAGCCTGCAATCCATTTCAGGAGCTTAATCCAGATAGCCGGAACTTTACTGCTTTCAGATGCTTGTTCGTTTTCCATCAGTTCTGATCAATTTTTAAGTGCATGTCTGAGGTCGCGCAACGATCCGACAATTGTAACCGGAGTTCCGATTTTGGAAATCTTGAAAAGAGTATCCATTTCCCTGTCGGTAACTGCTATGCACCCTGCCGTCCAGTCTGCTCCTTTTCCTCCGTTACCATGTATCTGGATCATGCCTCCGATCTTTGCTGAGCGCGGCAATGAGCCTTTTTTCATGGCTGCTACAAAAAAAGCTGTATCCTCATCATTCGGATAGTTAATCTGCAGAGCTTTATAATATGAAGTGCTGTCTCCTTCATATTTTTTTGATATCTGATACATGCCTTCCGGAGTTGCCTTATCGCCTCTGATTTTTTTGTCGCCTACCCAGTTTTTACCAAGTTCTGCCGCATAAGTCAGCTGGAGTTCACCACTGTAATATACATAAACTTTCCTTGAGAACTTGTCAACTATGATTGAATAATCCTGGTTTGTTCTTGATTCCGCGATAGTGGAATCAGCCCACTTTTTCCATGTTGGATAGGATCTGAAATAACTACGCAGGTCTGTATCGGCATATTCGTATGTCGGAACCAGAAGTTTTTCCGCTGTTTCAAGTTTATTTTGTGCCTGAAGATACTCCCCTTTCTCCCAATCCAGTTCAGCTTCAGCAAGAAGTATTTCACCTTTTGAGATATTGTTTCTCATTTCGGTCGGCATGGGATATTTTGAGAAACGGTCATTAAGGCTTTCATCAGTCTTCCTCAGGCTGGTGATTTTCTCCCTTATCGTAATTTTCAGGTTTGTCGTATTGCTTTCGGCATCAAGTGAGGCTTCAAGAGCTTTTTTCGATGCCTCAGAGGCTAATTCCGATACCCGGCTAAAATTCCGTGAATATTTGTGCTTTACATTTTCGCGGTTCCAGCACGATATTGCAGAGTCGTAGCAGATTTTTGCTTCGCTGAAAAGCTTTCCGGAATAGATGCCGGCGTTTTTTGTAAAAGCCTCAGATATTGCTGACCTTGCAGCAGCCATTTCAATTACCGGTGGTTTCGGGACAGGGTAGAAAATAAAGAAACCCATTAATGCAACAAAAACAAAAAGAGGGGTTATTATCAGAATATGTTTCCAGACCCTGTGCATTGTTATACGCGACTGCTGAATTTTAAAAAAAACCCCGGGTCGGAACCCGGGGATTTAATATCATAAACTGCTGATCAGATTAGAACCTGATTCTTGCCTTGGTAAGAACTTCCTTAATCTCAGCATTCAGGCTTGATGCCTTGTCGGCAGCTGCCTTGATCTTGTTGAGGGCATCCATGTATGTGCCTTTGTCGAAAAGTGACTGAGCTTCAGCTACTGTAGCATCAACTGCAGTAAGGTCGCCCTTGATCTGTTCGATAACAGCAGCACCTTCTTTTCCTCTCGGGAGTTTCGGGAGAAGTTTTGCGTTCTCTTCAACAACTGCCTTAATGGTGCTCATAATGCCTTCTGCTTCTTTTTTAACTTCATCTTTCTTAACAGCAGCATTTGTGACAACCGTTTCAGCGAGAGTTTTTACGGAAGCAAGTTTAGCAACAACTTCCTTATAATTCTTAAATAACTTACCATCAACTTCTGCAATTTTAGCGTTAATGGCGTTCATTGAATCCTGAAGAGCTGCGAATTCACCGGGAAGGTAAACGTTAGCTCCTGCAGTCTGTGCAGCTGCGATAGCAGCATTTGCAGCATCAATTTCAACCTGTGGTTTCTTGCCACAACTAGCCAGGACAGCAACCATTGCGATAGCAGCTAATCCTAATAAAATTTTGTTCTTCATTTTCTTAACCTTTTTAATACTTTGTTTATTTAACAACTTCCGATTTTGTATACTAATCGTTTGAGTTTCAAAATTTACGGGGCGAATATACTACAATTCCGGAACATAGCAATGAAAAATTAAATATTCTTGACCGATTATTATAAGAAATGAATGAACAAATATCATATTTTCTTTGTAATTAATTGATTATCTTTATTATTTAACTGGATTGTCGATCTCCAGTCTTTCTCTTCTGTTGCCAACTTTATATCCTATCAGGAAGCAAAGCTTTGCTGACTTCTCCATCTTGTCAAAATCGATCTTTTCAACATCATCGCCTGTCTGGTGAAGATCCCTGTGGATGCCAGAGTTAAAACATAGCGCAGGAACACCTTTTGCGATAAAGTTTGCATGATCGCTGCTGCCCGCTTCAATTTGTGAGCCTTTATCGTTGACTTTTATTCCTGCTTCCATCGAAGCTTGTTTCATCATTTTGATCAGATCGGAGCTTTCATGATTCGTATAGACATTTATTTCGCCCGGATCTGTTATATCAAGCTTATAACCATAAAAAGTACCCGTGTCGGATACCATTTTAGATCGTCCGACCATATCCAGATTGATGTCCACAACAGTTCTCTCCATTGGAATTACGGGATTGTCAGTATAATATCCTGATCCGATCAATCCTTTTTCCTCACCATTGACCCACACAAAAACGATGGTCCGCAGGGGCTTCTTCTTCAGATTCATAAAACCCTCTGCAACCTCCAGAAGCGCAACAGATCCAGACGCATTGTCATCAGCTCCATTGAAGACGGCGCCCTGGGAATTTATCCCGACGTGATCAAAATGAGCCGTGTAAACAATACATTCATTCTTTAGAACAGGATCTGACCCTTCAATTATACCTACAACATTATTTGCTGATATTTCCTTTGTTTCGATGGTTGTTTTCAAAGCTGCTGTCAGACCTGTGATCTCGCATGAAACTGGTCTTCCATGATCTCTTATCTGTTTCTGCATCTGCTCCAGGTTTTTGCCCGTCGGCTTAAGCAATTTATCGGCAGATTCCCTGGTAATAAATAATACCTGAAAAGGCAATCCCCCTCCCTCTCTTTTACCTGCAGATACTGAAGACTGCCCTACCATATCTGCTATTCCTGAATCATATCCATTCCTGAAGCTGTGGGCAGGATCATAAACAAAAAGTATCGCGGAAGGAGCCCGCGTTATCAGGGAGCCGAATTTCCCACCCTCAAGCTCTTCGTCGAAAATGGTTTTTCCTGATCCTGAAGCTACTGCTTCCGGATTCCTTGTCATGATCATTACTATCTTTCCTTTAATATCGATCCCCTCCAAATCGTTGTATCCGGTGTTCTTATTTTCATAGCCGTACCCTGCAAAAACGACATTACCAATGGCTTCTATGGTTTTGGCCGGAGGCATGATGCTTATTACAGAATCAGTTGAATAAACAATTTGCCCTTCGCGGTCAATGATTCGCAGATAACTGTTCTCTCGGTCTATCCTTGAGGAGAAGAGAGGCAGCTTCTGAAAATAGTCACCTGTTGAAGGGATTGGTTTAAGTCCAAGGCGAATCAGGTTTGACTTCAGGAATAATGCGGAGATGTCATTTCCGGGTGTACCCGTTTCGCGCCCTGCCATATCATCAGATGCAAAAAATTCCATATATGACCTCAGGTCGCTTATCCTTATCGATGCAAGGCCTTCTTTCTGAGCATTGACGGCCGGAAAGAACATCATCGCGCTAAAAAGCAATAAAATAGTTTTCTTCATGGATTTTAAGATAATGTTTCAGTAACAAATTTACGATTTCAACAAAGACGTGAGAGGATATCAAGTGATGCATTCGGTTGGCAAGATACTACTCCCTTTGGGGGAACTGGCAAAGCCAAAACAAATCCCCCGGGTACTCGGAGTGATTTGTTTTTATTCATGAGCTTCATAGAATAAGCGGACTGCGTCCGCCGTAGCTCGCCATAATTAAAAACTCGCCGTCGTTCCGCACAAGCGGAACTATGGCGAGCGAAGGCGGAGAGAGGGGGATTCGAACCCCCGGTACAGTTACCCATACGGCAGTTTAGCAAACTGCTGGTTTAAGCCACTCACCCATCTCTCCAAATAACTTCAGTGATACGGCTGTTTATCCGCCAACCGGCGGATGGTTTAAGCCACTCACCCATCTCTCCAAATAACTTCAGTGATACGGCTGTTTAT
>CAZXAM010000014.1:45181-71020 GCA_964638545.1 uncultured Rikenellaceae bacterium
CCGCCAACCGGCGGATGGTTTAAGCCACTCACCCATCTCTCCTTTTACCCTCCGTAGCCTTGGCGCAGGAGGGCTTATACTTTATTATCTGAGCGCCACAAAAATAGGAAAACATGCTATATGTGCAAAATAATTACTTTAATATTTCAAGCCTTTCAGTAAATCGGCCATCATACTGAGGTTCCCGCTAATCTCTTCTTCTTCAGAAGCACTACATTTTCCACATGATGAGTATGCGGAAACATATCAACGGGCTGAACCCTCTCCAGATTATAACTCTCCGAAAGAATGTTTATATCGCGTGCCTGCGTTGAAGGATTACAGCTTATATAGACTAACCTTTCAGGAGAAGCTTCGAGAATCATCTTAACGACATCTTCGTGCATGCCTGCCCGCGGCGGATCGGTTATTATCACATCCGGACGGCCGTTTATTTCCATAAATTGTCCGTTAAGGATCTTCCGGATATCCCCTGAAAAAAAACTGGTATTGGAAATTTTATTTAATTCTGAGTTGATGGTCGCATCCCTGACAGCCTCCTCGATATATTCAATTCCGATGACCTTTCGTGCCCGTGATGCCATGTAGTTTGCTATCGTTCCGGTTCCGGTATAAAGGTCATAGACAACTTCCGTGCCTGTCAGTCCGGCGAAATTCAATGCTGTGCGATATAATACTTCAGCCTGTCCGGTATTTGTCTGGTAAAACGACTTCGGCCCGATACGGAACTTCAATCCGTCCATCTCTTCTTCAAGATGGTCATCTCCTCTGTATAAAACCGGTTCCTGGTCGGCAAGGGAATCATTCTTCTTGGAATTAATGATATAGAATAATGATGATATCTGAGGAAATTCAGAAGCAAGAAAATCCAGAAGACCTTCCCTCCTCTCCTTTTCATCGAGGAAAAATATTACAATAACCATGACCTTCCCGGAAGCTGTGTTCCTTATTATCAGGTTTCTCAGAAATCCGCTCTGCTGCCTGAGGTTAAAGAAAGGCAGGCTTTTCCTGTGTGCATACCTCCTCACTGCTTCACGAATGGCGTTTGATGGTTCAGGCTGAAGATGACACTCCCTGATATCCAACACCTTGTCAAAAAGACCAGGTATATGAAATCCCAGGGCGTCTTCTTTCTCAAAGTCACAGTCTGAGTTTATTTCTTCCCGCGTAAGCCATCTTTTATCAGAGAAAGTGTATTCAAGCTTGTTCCTGTATCTGAATACTGAGGGTGATCCTATTATCGGATCTATAACGGGTAGAATGACTTTCCCTATTCTTTTTAGATTATCTGCAACCTGCTTTTCCTTGAACTTAAGCTGGAGATCATATGGAAGATGCTGCCATTTGCATCCTCCGCATACGCCAAAATGTCTGCAGACAGCCTTTATCCTGTGAGGTGAGTACTCATGAAACCTGACCACACTGCCCTCAAGGTATTTCTTCCTCTTCCTGATAACTTTGATGTCCACAATATCGCCCGGTACAAGCATCGGAACAAAAACGACCAAGTTATCGATTCTTGCAATCGCGTTTCCCTCGGCACCGATGTCTGTTATCCTTACCTTCTCAAGCAGAGGAAACTCCCTTTTCCTTCCCATTTTAATTCAGTCTGTTATCCCTGAGGTCGATAATGAACTTCAATCCGGCAGTTACACATGGCACCAGGGCATCGCCATGGTCCAGATCAGGGATTATAAGTTTTTTGATAATCGATGACGCTGTTCCAGCGTTAATCATGGCATCATAAAAATTCTGCGTAGCCGTCACTTTCACATGTGTATCGCCGCCTCCGTGGACAAGCAGAACAAACTTCTGTGTGTTCCACGGGGATACACTGTTCCTGATAAGCCCCTGTCGTACAGAGGCATATGACGGTGAACCGGCAAACCCTGAAATGAACTCAGACCTGAAAAGTCCCGGGATAGATGTCGTCAGCCTGCCGTTTATTGCCCCTGTCGATAGTGTCCCGTCATACAGCGAAGGAAGATCCGAAGCGTACGGTTCATTAAGGATCTCGTCAACCCTGTTGCTGAACTGGTCATATACTGAGTATGCATTTACTATATATCCTATATATGATGGCATTGGATATGTTGAAAGACCTGAAATTCCCAGGAACAGATCATACATGTTATACGGACCTGCTCCGCACACACTGCCTGCAAGATTGAATTCCGCAGAATGCTCCACTTCCAGACTCCTGTGAAGTGACATTGTTGCCCAGCCGCCCTGCGAATAACCCATAAGATAATATTCATTCCTTATCCTTATTCCCGGAAATTTTGAATCTCCGGCTTCATTTACTGCCCGGAACATGTCGATGATTGACTGCACAGTAGGATCGGCAATCAGGTAAGGATGATCGACATCTGAAGAGCTGCCGAATCCGGGATAATCCGGGATGATTACCACGAAGCCCATAGCAGCCATATATTCAGCAAGCTGATAGAAATAATCCAGCGGATTCTCACTTGGGGAATTGGCATTAATTGTGTTGGTGCCATTCTGAAAACTGAGAACAGGATACTCTCCCGGTGTGGCAGGCACTGACACCAGTCCTGAAGCTTCAATGACATCGTTGTAAAGGTGAGTTTTATACGCGATCTTATAAACGTTAACACCGTCAGCAATGTATGGTTCCACTTCGGAAAGCTCAGGAAATGCCTGAACAGCTATTCCCAGCATTGCTTCAATGTACGATTCCGGATACGTCCCGCTGAGCTCGCTGCTTACAAAATATTCATATACCGGGGCATCGTCCTTCCTGCAGGAAACAACAGCAGCCAAAAAGAAAATTATTACCGCTAACGCTTTATAATATTTCATAATATTAAAGATCTGCACAAAGATAACGGATATTGAGCAAAGCCAGTATTAGAAGCCTTCCATACTTTTTTTATCTTTGCTAAATTTTATTTGAATGGTTTCTGTCCAGGGTCTTTCTGTTTCTTTTGGAAGCTTCGATCTGCTGACTGATATTTCGTTCCTTATCAACGACAGGGATCGGATTGGTCTTGCAGGAAAGAACGGTTCAGGAAAATCGACTTTGCTCAGCATCATCGCGGGTCATCAGAATCCATCGGCCGGCAAAGTCGATATGTCCGATCAGGTTACTATCGGATACCTTCCCCAGCAGATGAAAGTTGATGATTCCACTACCGTGATAAACGAAGTAATAACTGCTTTTTCGGAAATCACAGGCCTGGCTGAGGAGATAGAGAGATGCAGCGCCGAAATAGCCAAAAGGGATGATTATGATTCGGATGATTACCTTAAATTATGTGATCATATTACTGTGATCGATGAAAGATACAGGATCCTGGGAGGAGCCAATTATCTTGCGGAAGCTGAAAAAACCCTGATCGGACTTGGTTTCGAAAGAAAGGATTTCGACCGTCTCACAAGGGAACTGAGCGGTGGATGGAGGATGAGAGTAGAGCTGGCTAAGATCCTTCTGAAAAAACCATCTCTTTTCCTCCTCGATGAACCGACAAATCATCTAGACATTGAATCGATTCAATGGCTTGAAACCTTTCTGTATGATTACAAGGGTGCGGTTTTGCTGGTCTCTCACGACAGGGCTTTTCTTGATAATGTTACTACCAGAACCATAGAAATTTCTCTTGGCAGGATATATGATTACAAAGTTTCATGGTCAAGGTTCGTTGAACTCAGGAAAGAGAGGCGCGAGCAGCAGATAGCTGCTTACCGTAACCAGCAAAAGATGATCGGGGATACGGAAAAATTCATAGAACGGTTCAGGTATAAAGCTACAAAGGCAGTCCAGGTGCAGTCTAAGATTAAGCAGCTCAATAAGATAGAGCGTCTCGAAGTTGACGATGAAGATACAGGCTCGATCAGTCTCCGTTTCCCTCCATCACCCAGATCAGGCACCATTGTCTTTGAAGCTGAAGGTGTTTCAAAAAGCTTTGGGTCTCACCAGGTTCTAAAAAAAGTAGATTTCAAGATACATCGCGGCGATAAGGTTGCATTTGTCGGCAGGAACGGAGAGGGAAAAACCACTTTTGCGAGAATAATAATCGGGGAGATCGATCACGAGGGACCAATTAAAACAGGTCATAATGTTCAGACAGGTTATTTTGCACAGAACCAGGATGAACTGCTCGATGAGAACAGAACTGTTTTTGATACCATCGACTATGTCGCTAAAGGCGAAATAAGGTCAAAGATCCGGGATATGCTTGGTGCATTCCTTTTCCGGGGCGACGATATTGATAAGAAAGTGAAAGTGCTCTCGGGCGGTGAGAAGTCGAGGCTTGCTCTGGTTAGGCTTCTTCTGGAGCCTCACAATCTGCTGGTCCTCGACGAACCCACCAACCACCTCGATATGCGATCCAAGGACATACTGAAGCAAGCCCTTATCAGTTACGACGGAACACTCATCCTGGTATCGCACGACAGAGATTTTCTCGATGGCATTGTAAGCAAGGTTTACGAATTCAGACATAACCGGATTAAGGAACATATCGGAGGAATTTATGACTTCCTCAGGAAGAAGAAAATCGACAACCTGAAAGAGTTGGAACGAAAAGAGGCCGGTAAAGAAACTAAAAATGAAAACATTATCTCTTCCAACAAGCAGAAATATCTCGACAAAAAACAACTTGACAGAAACCTTCGTAAGCTCCGGAAGAAGCTCGAGGATTCGGAAACTGAAATAGAACGGTTGGAGGCAGAAATTTCTTCGCTCGACAAGATGCTCAACTCAGCCGATCATTCTTCTGCCGAAACCCATGATGTCTATATCAGATACCAGGAGTTAAAGGCGCGGCACTATGAGGAAATGAACCTCTGGACACAATATAACCATGATATTGAATTATTTTTGCAAGGCAACGATCTTAATTGAAAATGGCGATTCAGCAGTTTGAAAAGGAATATCACGTGCATGTCTATGAAATGGGACCTGATGGAAAAGTGAATCTTCATTCGCTGTTCAACTATATGCAGGACACAGCTTCAGAACATGCAGTGAAACTTGGATACGGACGGGATGATCTCATGAAGCAGAACCATTTCTGGGTGTTGTCAAGAATTTATGCAAAAATTACCGGCTGGCCGGTGTGGAATGATAGAATAATTGTCAGGACGTGGCCCAGCGGGGTAGACAAGCTATTTGCACTGAGGAATTATGAGCTTCGTTACAAAAATGGCACAAAGATCGGATCAGGTACATCATCATGGCTCATAATTGACAGGACAACAAAAAGGATACAGAGACCTGACGTCTTTCTCCAGAATTACAACCGCGAAAATCAGAGTGTTGCTTCACCTTTAAGAAATCCTGAAAAACTTCAGGAGGCATCTCCGTCAGGCCGGCTTTCTCCACCATTCAGGGTAAAAATAAACGACCTGGATATCAATTTGCATACAAATAACGTTAACTATATCAAATGGGTTACAGATACCTATGATCTAAATTTCATGATGAATCATCAGGCTTGTTCTGCTGAAATCAACTATCTTGCAGAAGCTGTTTTTGATGACGAGATTGTGATCAGAACAGCAGTTGATGAGGCTGATGCCAGGTACTTAAACCATTCCGTTGTAAGGCCCGCAGACAGTAAGGAGCTTTGCAGGATAAGGATTGAGTGGAAAGAGGAAGGAACAAAACAGATATAAAGGGCATTTGCATGGATATAAAAAAACTCTTTAAAGCATTGAGGCTGATTACCGGAGCGATACTAACGGCTGCCATCTTTACTTCCTGTGCCACAACACAAACTACAGTTGATACCAAGGACTTATCATATCTGTACAATCCCACCAAAAATCCTGTAACTCCAAGATATAATATAACGATAGTCTCTGAAGATCAGGCCTCTGTGGGAGTAAAATTCTTTGCCAGTGAGCTTTTCTTCTCCGAAGCCAATCCTCAGGGAGTTCCGACATCATCGATGATCATCACCGTAAAGCTTTTCAACATATCATCAGGCATGGTTCTGTCCGACACGGCTCAGTACAATGTGAATATCGTTAAGGAGGAAGGCAAAAAGGAATATGTTTATCATCTGCCGGTTCGGATTGAACCAAACTTCGAATATGTGGCCGAAGTAAAGATCCTCGACCGGCTGAGATCACTTGTGATGCAGTCTTTTGTGCCGTTCAATACGCAATCCGCAATGAACAGGTACAATTATATGGCAAAAGGCCATTTCGCCGATAACGAGCTTTTCAATCCTGTCATCCGGGTAGATGAGTATGCAAATCTGATATATCTGAGAGGCAAGCCTGATTCCCTTTATATAGCCTACTATAAGCCTTATACCCTGATACCCGATCCCCCGTCAATGCTGCTCCCTGAAAAGGCAATAGACTACGGACCGGATACTATAGTGTCGGTGGCATATTCGGATACGCTTCCGATGATGTTTCCTCGTCCGGGCATCTACTTATGCAGTGTTGACAGCACTGTATCGCAAGGATTCTCCTTCTTTAATTTCGGACCCGCTTTTCCCGAAATGAATACACCGGAAGTTATGATCGAGCCTCTCGCATATCTCGCTACCGAAAATGAACTCAACAATATGAGATCCGCTGAAAGACCAAAACTCGCCCTCGATGAATTCTGGGTGAAATGCGGAGGCAATGTTGAAAAAGCCCGAGAACTCATAAGGATCTACTATACAAGAGTATTGTATGCAAATTACTACTTCACCTCATACAAGGAGGGATGGCGAACCGAACGCGGAATGATATACCTGATCTACGGACCTCCTGATAAGGTATACAAGAATCCCGATGGCGAAAGCTGGGGTTACAGGAAAGCTGAGGTCAAATCCTCATGGGGAACAAGATATAAAGTCAGTGAAGAATACCTCTATTTCAATTTCAGGAAGAAAAACAGCATCTTTTCTGACAACGATTATTACATAAGCCGGAGCGAAACGCTGGTCACATTCTGGGAGCAGGCAGTGTCAGCATGGAAAAAAGGAGTGGTTTTCAGACTCGATAACCCGGAAGATTTTTAACACTTATGCAAAAGGAATCTGATTGCATCTTTGGACTGCGCCCTGTAATTGAAGCGATAAAAGCAGGCAAGCAGATCGACAGGCTTCTGATAAAACAGGGGCTTCAGGGAGCGCTCTATCATGAACTGATGACAGAGGTAAGGAAAAACAACATTGTGTATCAGATAGTGCCTCTTGAAAGAATCGAGATTGTTACAAGGAAAAACCACCAGGGTGTTCTTGCCTGGCTCTCAATAATTGAATATCAGCTGATATCTAATCTCCTTCCCATGATATTCGAGAAAGGAGAAGATCCTCTTATAATCGCACTTGACGGTATATCTGATGTGAGGAACTTCGGAGCGATAGTCCGCAGTGCCGAATGTCTCGGAGCGCATGCAGTGTTAATTCCTGAAAAAGGATCAGCCAGAATAACAGCTGATGCTGTCAAGACATCGGCCGGAGCTCTGAATTCGTTCCCTGTCTGCAGGGAAAAATCTATTGTCAGGGCAATTGAGTTCCTGAAGGAATCAGGCCTCAAAGTTGCGTGCGCTGCAGAGAAAAAAGGTTCAGAAGCATCAAAGTCCGATCTTAAAGGTCCTTTGGTACTGGTAATGGGCTCGGAGGAAAAAGGCATTAGCCGGGAACTGCTGTCGTTAGCAGACAATATCATCAGGATCCCTATGGCAGGAAAGATAGAATCCCTGAATGTTTCAGTGGCAGCAGGTATCCTTGTCTATGAGATTTCGAGACAGAGGCAGGCATGATCAGCCTATGATCCCTCTTATTCTCTCATCGAGCATATTCTGATCAGCGGTAAATGAAGCCAGTCCTGCAAGGTTAAGCAATGTGTCGGGAGCGATTTTATTCTCTTTGATCATATTCTCCCAGGTTGAATAAACGGGGATCTTGCCCTCTTCGGCGATCCTGGCCTTTTCTTCCTTTGAAAGTGACGGAAACATATCCTCGCAACCCTCATCTTGGGCAATTTTCGCAAGTTCTTTTCCTGTCGATGGAACCTTCACGGCCAGCCTTTCAGCAAGGTTTAGCACGTTATCGCTGACAGACCAGAATTTCTCTAACTGTGCTTCCTTAGCTTTTTCCGACATGTTGACAGGATAATTCTCATGCAGGCGTGATTTGAATTTCCCGGCAAGTGATTTGCGTCCTGCAGAAGCAACCTTCGGCGGTATCGTATAAACGTCCGTTCCGGCCAGAAGATCAAGCTGGCTGTAATTCCTCAGGCTTGCTGCTATCAGCTTTGTCGGCCACGGATTCTTAGCCGAAAGCGCAGTAACCCAGTTCTGCGATGCAATAACCGCCATCTCACCTGCTCCGGAGCCATCACCAAGCTTATTATCAGCAATGAAGGCGCCGATCCTTCCAAGAAAGACATTAAGATAATCCGGTCTTGCAATCCTTGTTACAAGCACATTCTGCCTGGCGCTGAATTCAAGAGTGAAGTTTATTCTGACACCTGCCTCCCTGAGCCGCCTTGCTCCTATAAGTCCCTCAGCTGTAAATGGTACTTTGACAATGAATTGTTCCGGACAGAGTTCATGATATCTTTTTCCATAATACTCGATTGCCTTTATGTCGTGAGCAGTATCGGTGTGAAGCTCAACGCTCACCAGGCCTCCGAATTTTGATGCCAGTCTCAGGCCATGTCTTGCATTAAGGATAAATGCAATTTCCTTTACCCTGTCTTCAGCGGGCAGATCCCTGACTATGTTCTTTGCTTCGAAAATGAATACATCATAGATGCCTTTCTGTATCTCATTGTTAAGCAATGTGTTGTTCGTGGTAAGGGCACTCATCTCAGCGGTCCAGTTTGCTTCTGCCTCCTCCATATCGCCTGTATCGAGCCATAATTCGGTTCCTGTCTTTCTGAGTGCCTGCCAGAAGGGATCTTTTTTCGCAGTCACATGCTTTTCGCTCAGGTTTTTCCAGAGGAAATCGCTAACTCGTGTATTCAGGTCTGCCATGATTAGTTTTTTAAGTAACAGTTAACTACCACTTGTTGTTTAAATATCTTTTCTCTCTCCAATAATTTTGGCAAAAATACTCAAATTATTAATTCATCTCGTTCTTTATTTTTAGCTTTGCCATACTTATTCAAATTCCGATTGCATCATGAGAGCACAAGCCTTGGCATTACTGGCATTCTTGTTTACAACAGCCTCAGGACAAATTAGTTATGACAGATACTTCACCGGCAAGGTGCTTAGGTTCGATTACATGCTTGCAGGCAACAGCGTGAAAACAACTGTTTATCCGGTAGGGTTGAAGGAGGAGCCGTTTTTCGGAGGATCCAGGACACAACTTGCAGATCCTTTCAATTACGGAAATCTTAAATACGAATTATTCGATGCCTCCGACAATAAACTGATCTACTCAAGGGGTTTCTGCACACTTTACCAGGAATGGCAGACAACTGCCGAAGCCAAAGTGATGGAAAGAAGCTTTTATGAGGTAGCCACCATGCCATTCCCAAAGATCAAAGTCCGGTTTATCTTATCCATGAGGGAAAGAAACGGATCATTTTCAAAGCTGTATGAAACTGAAATTGATCCCGAAGATATTTATATTCGAAAAGAAACACCCGTGAATGCACAGGTTACAAGAATAGTAAGTTCCGGAGATCCTTCAACAAGCGTCGATCTGGCCTTCATCGCTGAGGGTTATACAGCCGCGGAGATTGAGAAGTTCAGAAACGACGTAAGGAAGATGGCAGATATCCTTCTTGCTGAACCGCCATTCAATGAATTTAAGAACAGGTTCAATATTTATGCCGTCGAAGCTGTGTCGTCGGAATCCGGAACAGATATTCCCGGAGACCATAGCTTTGCCAACACTGCTGTAAACAGCAGCTTTTATACCTTCGGCACCGACAGGTATCTGACAACCCAGGATATGAGATCAGTCAACGACTATGCCGCCCTCGTGCCTCATGACAACATCGTTGTTCTGGTTAACAGCTCTAAATACGGAGGTGGTGGAGTGTACAATTATTACAGCGGAACGTCAGCCGGACATCAGAACTCAGGAAAGGTTTTCATACATGAATTCGGACATGGATTTGCAGGTCTTGGCGATGAATACTATTCTTCAGATGTCGCCTATGATGAGTTTTATCCTCTTAATGTTGAGCCCTGGGAACCGAATATAACAACAAGGGTCAACTTTGACTCCAAATGGAAAGACATTATTGCAAAAGAGACGCCGGTTCCAACCCCTGCTGAGGACAGATATAAAAATATAACTGGTTTGTTCGAGGGCGGAGGTTATTCAGCCAAAGGTATCTTTCGTCCGGAAATGGATTGCCGCATGAAGAGCAACGGGCCAAAAGGTTTCTGCTCGGTTTGCAGGGAGGCGGTGAGGAAGATGATTGAATTCTATACCAAATAATTGCTATATATTATATATTTGAGTCGTGTTGAAGGAGATTCCTCGCTTTTGCTCGGAATGACACAGGTTGAATGAGAAACTAAGGGGAGAGGGGGATAATGGCGGCAACCGCCATTATCCCCCTCTCCCCTTACCATAACTAAAACATGTCATTCTGAGCGAAACGTAGTGAAGCGAAGAATCTCCTATTCAATTTCTAGTTTTCTTCTTTGTCAACTTTTTCAAAAAGCTGCTTAGCAATTTCAACGGGCACCTCATTTTTCCCCAGCCTTGCAACCACTTTCGCTTCACGGTAGCCATTGCGGACAAGCAGATCAGCGTATTGGGATGCGCTTTCGTAAGTGATGAATTTACCAATAAGGTAAACTATAGTTCCTTTTTCCTGCGTTTCCATATCAAGACCTTTCGCTCCTGCAATTTTTTCCATTTCTTCAACCGCTTCTGGTTTTACAGGTTTTGGTGATCTTAACACCTCCACCCTGAAAAAAAGCTCAGGGGGTATTGTATCGACAACAGGCTGCTTAGGTGACTGCACAGAGATGAAAGGTTTCTTTCCCCACTCCTTTTCAAGAACTGCTGCACGCTCGATAGAGATTTGTTTGCCTCCTGAAACAGCAACTATAAATGCATCCCGGAATCCCTTCTGTCTTACCGTGACAAGAGCCTTCCTTGCATCGGCAATCCTCCGGAACATACCGGCATAGTATGCTGTGCTTTCTGCACCGGCAGCCCTGAATCCATAAACCGGAGTGAGGCCTTTGAAATATGAAAGAGCGACAGGATTTCTAAATACTGCCACCTGTATCCGGTAGATCAGTCCGGGAGGAATTTCTGCATTGAGAGGTATTTGCTTGCCAGAAACTGATTCTATGGATTTCACTTCAAAGATCGTATAGTTTTGCGCTGAATTATTCTGCACTGAATCTCCCTTTACAGCAGCGCCTTTATTTTGAGGCGAAGGTTGCTGATAGGTTTTCCTTACTGTCTCAATATCTGTTCTCTGCTCCTTTACATTCACTTTCACCGGGGAGAATGAATCTGAATTCATTGAAGCATGTGCTTCATCATATTTCTGGTTTGCCTTCTGCTGGTATGATGCTGCAAGCCTGTCATTTTCAGCTATTCTTGCCCATAAACCTGTTTTCGAACCATTATCGAGCTTATCAGGATTTTTTTTCCACTCTTCGGCCACTTTTGAAAGGGAATCGGCTTTGTACTGATATTCCAGCGCTTCCGATAATATGAGATCGATTTTTTCAGGAATGGTATCCTGTTCCTTTGCATCAATACTGATCGTGGCGCTTAACTGTTCTATGAACGGTTCTGCCATATCATCATTCCTTTCCACCAGGGTCATGGGATCTGATTGCCTGACAGGGTTTAGCTGGTAATTCACTGATTTGAATCCGGTCAAAGTCACGACCGATATCATCAGAGTGAGGATAGTAAGCCTGCATTGTCCGCTTATTATGACCTTACCAGGATTCATTATTGTATTTAATTGATTATCTGTGATATGCTAATCTTTTTTTAAGCTCCGATATTCTTTTTTGTGTTAATAATTAAAAAAAACTTTTATTCAGAATGCAATTCAAACTTCGTAAATTTACCCGTAATAACAAAATCATCAACCAATGGCTCAATTGAAGGAAGGTATGAAAGCCCCTATGTTTGAAGGTATTGATCAGACAGGGAAAATCGTGAAGCTTACTGACTTTACCGGCAGGAAGTTAGTCCTCTACTTTTATCCCAAGGACAATACTCCGGGTTGTACGGCAGAAGCGTGCAATCTCCGCGACAATTACAACGCATTCTTAAAAGAAGGTTTTGCGGTTGTAGGCGTAAGCATGGACAGTGAAAAATCACACAAGAATTTCGCCGGGAAGTATTCTCTTCCGTTCCCGCTGATTGCGGATACCTCCAAA
This sequence comes from uncultured Rikenellaceae bacterium, assembly GCA_964638545.1. Lineage (GTDB taxonomy): Bacteria > Bacteroidota > Bacteroidia > Bacteroidales > VadinHA17 > LD21. Next base: position 57,486 of record CAZXAM010000014.1, read on the forward strand.
AAAATCCTGAATGACTACGGCGTCTGGAAGGAGAAAAGCATGTACGGAAAAACATTTCTCGGAATAGCAAGGACTACTTTCATTATAGATGAAAAAGGCGTCGTTGAAAAGATAATTTCAAAAGTCGACACTAAATCCCATTCCGAACAGATTTTCAAGATATTTCAATAAAAACCAATATTATGAGCAAGGAAAAGGAAAGAAAAGAGATCAACAAGGATAAGCTGAAGGCCCTCGAGGTAACCCTGGGCAAGATCGAAAAGGATTTCGGCAAAGGAACAATAATGAAACTGGGGGACCATGCCATAGAAAATGTCCAGGTCATTTCTACAGGATCTATCGGACTTGATGCTGCTCTGGGAATCGGAGGACTTCCACGGGGCAGGGTTATCGAAATTTACGGTCCGGAAGCATCCGGAAAAACTACCCTGGCAATTCATGCAATAGCAGAAGCCCAGAAGAATGGAGGTATCGCAGCAATAATTGATGCTGAGCACACCTTCGACAGAAATTATGCAGAAAAACTCGGCGTTGATGTGGAAAACCTTCTTATATCACAACCCGATAACGGAGAGCAGGCTCTTGAGATAACAGACAATCTGATAAGATCCGGCGCTCTTGATATCGTTGTGATCGATTCAGTCGCAGCTCTCACACCCAAAGCAGAGATCGAAGGTGAAATGGGTGATTCGAAGATGGGATTGCAGGCCAGGCTGATGTCACAGGCTTTAAGGAAACTCACTGCCAACATAAGCAAGACAAACACTTCGTGCGTGTTTATAAACCAGCTCAGGGAGAAGATCGGCATCATGTTTGGAAATCCTGAAACAACAACCGGCGGAAATGCCCTCAAGTTCTATGCATCCGTAAGACTCGACATCCGCAGGACAAGCCAGTTGAAGGAGGGAGAAGAAGCTGTCGGCAACCGTACAAGAGTGAAAATAGTCAAGAATAAGCTGGCGCCTCCTTTCAAGAAAGCCGATTTTGATATTCTCTTTGGTGAAGGCATTTCACAACTTGGTGAGATTGTTGATCTTGGGACCGATTTCAATATCATCAAAAAGAGCGGGTCGTGGTTCAGCTACGGCGATACAAAAATCGGCCAGGGCCGTGATGCCGTGAAACAGATTCTGAAAGATAACCCGGAATTGTACGATGAGCTGAAAACAAAAGTCCAGGAAGCTCTTAAAAAACAGTAACATACCAAACGCTTAATCTATGATTAAAAGATATCTTGTTCCGATAGTTCTTGCAGCTCTTCTTCTGCCAGCTGCATGCAAACAAAAAGCTCCGGTAAAACAAGAAACTCAGCCTCAGTTCAGCATACAGCTCACTGAAGCTGAAAAATCCGGAGGAATTATGACTCCAGAGATCATGTGGAAATTCGGCAGGTTGGGAAGCATTGCCCTCTCACCCGACGGGTCAACCGTGCTTTATACCGTTACCAACAGGGACATTGCAACTGAAGCTGCCAGGACAAATATTTTCAGTGTCCCGACTGAAGGTGGAGACCCTGTCCAGCTGACGCAAAACGGTGGAAGTTCGCCTCAATGGATAGAAAATGGTAAATCTGTTGCCTTTGTCGATGCTGATGGAAAATTATCAGTGATGAATCCTGACGGATCCGGAGTCAGGGTTATTAAAGGATTGGAAAACTTTGAATATTATTCCGTTTCACCATCCGGAAATAAAATATATTTTACAAGGAGAGTGAAACTCGATCAGACAGCCAACGAAAAATATAACCTGCCCAAAGCTAAAGTGAGGATCATCGACGACCTTATGTACAGGCATTGGAACTACTGGAGTGATTATTCTTACAGCCATGTATTTATTGCAGATTTTAACGGATCAGATGTCAAAGGAGAAAAGGATATAATGGAAGGACAGAAATTCGAGTCCCCGCTTTCTCCTTATTTCGATGAAGCTGAAATATCATGGAGCCCCAACGGAAAATATATTGCCTATACAACAAAAAGACTGAGAGGCAAGGAGGATGCAAGGAGCACAAACTCTGACATCTTCCTTTATGAAATATCTTCAGGGAAAGAAATAAATATTTCTGAAGGGAACGGGGGGTATGACAAATATCCGGTTTTTTCTCCCGACGGATCGAAGATTGCTTACCAGAGCATGGAGCGTGACGGCTATGAAGCCGACCTTAACAGGCTCTTTGTGTACGACATCAAGTCCGGAAAAAGGAAATGGATAACCAGGGGCTGGGAATTCGACGTGGAGAGTGTTAAATGGTCTGATGAAAAGTCTCTCTATTTTATAAGCGCATATCTTGGAACATCTCAGGTCTTCAAAACAAGTCTTGCTGACCAGGGTGTAGACCAGGTTACAAAAGGCCCCCATGAACTCGGAAATCTTCAGCTTGAATCGGGAAAGATGGTTGGTTCAATAATGTCATTTTCCATGGCCCAGGAAGTTGCATCAGTAGATTTGGCTTCAGGTGAGGTGAAACTTGTCACAGGCATCAACAAATCCATCTATGAGGTTGTCAGGATGGGAAAATTCGAAGAGAAGTACACAAAAACAAAGGATGGGAAGGATCTCCAGATGTGGGTGGTTTATCCTCCTGACTTTGATCCGGCAAAAAAATATCCTGCCCTTCTATTCTGCAATGGCGGACCACAAAGCACCCTGGGACCATTCTGGTCGTACAGGTGGAATCTTCAGATGATGGCAGCAAAAGGTTACATTGTTTTTGCACCCAACAGGCGGGGTGTTGCCGGCTTTGGCCAGCAATGGAAGGAACAGATCTCCCAGGATTACGGAGGAAAGAACATGCAGGACTACCTTGATGCAACCGATGCAATGGCTAAAGAACCTTATGTTGACGTTGAAAGGCTCGGAGCTGTCGGGGCAAGCTATGGAGGTTACTCGGTCTTTTACCTGGCCGGGATCCATGGAGGCAGGTTCAAAGCATTTATCTCCCACTGCGGGGTATTTAATTTTATCAGCGAATACGGCTCAACCGAAGAATTATGGTTTAATGATTTTGACTACGGCGGTCCATACTGGGAACTTCCGGGAAGCTACCAGTATTCCCCGCATCTGCTGGTTGATAACTGGGATACTCCTATACTTATTATAGTAGGGGCAAATGACTTCAGGATACCTTACACTCAGAGCCTTGAGGCTTTTGCAGCTGCCCAGCTTAAAAATGTTCCAAGCAGGCTGCTCTTTTTCGAGGATGAGTGTCACTGGGTGCTGAAGCCTCAGAACTCCATCATATGGCAGAATGAGTTTTTTAACTGGCTGGAGACTTACCTAAAATAAGAAAAAAGACAAAAGATAAAAGAAGAAGAATCAGGAGCAGGTAAGCAATCCAATTATCTGCTTCACCTTTTCTTCCGTTGGCAGCTCACCATCTATCCAATTGATCTTCGTTCCCCTGCGTTCCATTCCCCTGAACCAGGTCATCTGACGCTTGGCAAACTGATGTATGGCAGCTTCCAGACTGCCGGTCATTTCATCAAAAGTCATTTTACCGGTTAGGTATAGTGTAATGAACTTATACTCAAGGCCGTAATAGATCAATGATTCCTGGGTTAAGCCGCGATCCATCAACTTTCTTACCTCTTCAACCATTCCATTATCAAGCCGCTCTTTCAGTCTTTCGGAAATTCTCCTGCGCCTTGTTTCCCTTTGCAGCATTACTCCTGCTATAAGAGAATTCGTTTCAGGGAAGCCTGACCTTTTCTTATCTGCAGATTTGTGGAATTGTTCAATTTCTATTGCCCTGACAGCACGCTTCCTGGTGTCGATATCAGTAACATTGTGCAATTTCCTGTATGTCCTGAGTATTTCCGTCAGCTCTTCCATCGATTTGTCTTGCAGCCGGACACGCAGCGCTTCATCGGGAGGAACTTCAAACATCCTGTATCCTTTGACAATACTATCGATATACATTCCTGATCCGCCGCAAACTACAGGAAAAACACCACGCGTTTTGAGATCATTATAAATCCTGATAAAATCACTCTGGTATTCAAAAACATTATACTTGTATCCCGGATCAGCTATGTCGATAAGATGACAAGGGATCCTGCGGCCATTAATTATGTAATCTCCGTAATCCTTACCTGTCCCGATATCCATCCCTCTGTAAACCTGCCGCGAGTCGGCACTTATTATCTCACCTCCTGCTGCATCAGCAACGGCAACTGCTAATGAGGTCTTTCCCGAAGCCGTGGGACCCGTAATAACGAGCATGTCGTAATCAGTTTTCAGCTTTGCCATAACATATGAGCCGATTGGCTGTGAGAAGCAATTTACCATAAAAATATGTAATTTTGCCGCTCGCGGAGATGATTTAAGGCAAGCAGCATGAAAAGGGAAACCAGTGATATAGTGATCAGGAACAAGAAGGCATCTCACGATTACGAGTTCCTTGAAAAATATATTGCAGGCATCAAGCTTACAGGAACTGAGATAAAATCAATCAGGCTTGGAAAGGCCGGCATAGTGGATGCCTATTGTCTTTTCCACGATGGAGAGCTCTATATAAAGGGAATGCATATCTCTGAGTATTACTGGGGTAACCTCAATAACCATGATCCTCTCAGGGAAAGGAAACTCCTTCTCAAAAAAAGGGAGTTAGGGAAGATCGAACGCAAAGTCAAGGAATCGGGGAACACAATCGTTGTCATTAAAGTATTTATCAACGACCGCGGGCTTGCCAAAGCTGAAATAGCTCTCGCAAAAGGCAAGAAGGAATACGACAAGCGCGAGACCATCAAAAAGAAGGACATTGAAAGGGAGATGGACCGGTTCCGAAAAAAATAAAATCAGAAATTGGGGCTGAGCAGGTACCTTGAGTAGAATTTTACAATAGTATCAACAGCCTCTTTTGCTGTATCAACCACGGTAAAGATATCCAGGTCCTTCGCTGATATGTTATGCTCTTCTTCGAGCATCTCTGTCTTTATCCAGTCGATGAGTCCCTGCCAGTATTTCTTTCCTGCAAGAATTATCGGGAACTTGCCTATTTTCCTGGTCTGGATCAGGGTGATAGCTTCAAATAATTCATCAAATGTTCCGAAACCGCCCGGCAGCACAATGAATCCCTGAGCATATTTCATGAACATCACCTTTCTTACAAAGAAATGGTCGAAGGTGATGAGCTTATCGGCGTCTATGAACGAATTGGGTCTCTGCTCAAAAGGAAGGTCGATATTTATCCCAACTGATTTGCCGTTTCCTCTCCTGGCTCCCTTATTGGCAGCTTCCATGATACCGGGGCCTCCGCCGGTTATCACGCCATATCCGTTCTGAGTCAGTTCGTATGCTATCTCCTCTGCCAGCCGATAGTACTTGTCGTTATGATGGGTTCTCGCCGAACCAAAAATTGATACGCATGGCCCTATACGGGAAAGTTTCTCAAAACCCTCCACAAGCTCAGAGATTATCTTGAAAACCCTCCATGAATCGGTTGTATGGATCTCCTGCCATGTTTTTTCTTCAAATGCGTCTTTTGTCAGTTCGACCTGTGAAGGTTTATCGAGTTTGCCCATTGTTTAGTTTTTTATAGGAATCCAAATATACAAATTCTTATTGCTTAAGCTCTGGTTTAAGGAATAATCCGGTATAACTATCGGTGCATCGGATCAGGTTCTCGGGGAGTCCTGCAAATACGATATTTCCGCCTTCCCTTCCTCCTTCTTTTCCCAGATCGACGATGTAATCAGACATCTTTATTACATCCAGGTTGTGTTCAATGACAATTACGGTATTCCCCCTGTCGACCAGCTTATTAAGAACATCCAGCAGCACTTTTACATCCTCAAAGTGGAGTCCGGTTGTCGGTTCATCAAGCACATACAAAGTTTTTCCCGTGTCGCGCCTTGCCAGTTCCGTAGCAAGCTTAACACGCTGAGCTTCTCCCCCCGAAAGAGTTGTAGACTGCTGACCGAGCTTTATGTATCCAAGCCCGACGTCCTGAAGAGTTTTGATCTTATGGAATATTGAAGGGACATTGGCAAAGAACTCCACAGCATTGTTAATTGTCATTTCAAGCACTTCACTAATGTTCTTTCCCTTATATTTTACTTCAAGCGTCTCCCGGTTATAGCGTTGCCCGTTGCATTCCGTACAATGAACATAGACGTCAGGAAGGAAATTCATCTCGATGGTTTTTACTCCGGCTCCTTCACAACCTTCACACCTGCCTCCTTTCACATTGAATGAAAATCTTCCTGCTCCAAAGCCTCGTATTTTAGCTTCTGTAGTCTGCTCAAAGAGTTTTCTGATATCGGTAAATACTCCTGTATATGTCGCAGGATTCGACCTGGGAGTTTTCCCGATAGGCGACTGGCTTACCTCGATTACTTTATCGAGATTCTCTAATCCGTTGATTTCCTTATACGGCAAAGGAGTTTTGCCTGAATTATGGAACCGTCGGGCAAGCGCCGGATGCAGTGTCTGGTTGATGAGGGAAGATTTACCGCTTCCTGATACACCGGTAACGCAAATGAATGTCCCAAGGGGAAGAGCAACATTCACATCCCTCAGGTTATGTCCCGAGGCGCCTGTAAGTACAAGAAATTTCCCATTGCCTTCCCTGCGCTTTGCCGGAATATTGAATTTCCTTTTATCGTTAAGATAACCGGCAGTAATTGTATCCGATTTCCTAATTTCTTCAGGTTTGCCCTCAGCTACAACAAGGCCTCCGTGCAATCCGGCTCCGGGACCCATGTCAATAATATGATCTGCTGACAAGATCATTCCTTTGTCGTGCTCAACAACGATTACCGAATTGCCTGAGTCTCTCAGTTGCTTCAGGGCATTTATCAGCCGGACATTATCACGCTGGTGAAGACCAATGCTTGGTTCATCCAAAATATAAAGCACGTTTACAAGCTTTGAGCCTATCTGTGTGGCAAGCCTTATCCGCTGGCTCTCTCCGCCTGAGAGAGTCCTTGCACCACGGTTCAGTGAAAGATAGTCAAGTCCGACTTCCATAAGAAATCCCAACCTTGACCTTATCTCCTTGAGGATTTCCACTGATATCTGTTTCTGCTTACTGGTCATTTTGTCCTCAACTTTATCCAGGAAACCAGATAATTCCCTGATATCCATTGACGAAAGTTCACCTATATTCCTGTCAGCTATCCTGAACCAGAGTGATTCCTTTTTAAGCCTTGCTCCATTGCACTCGGGACAAACATCATATTGAACGTATTGATCTTTGATCCTGGATCCGTTCTTTTTTCCGTTCATAGACTCGAGGTTTCCAACAAAGTTGACAACCCCCTCGAATGTCAGGAAATAGTTTGAAGTCATGCCGAGCGGAGTATTTGACAATTTCAGAACCTCATCCGAACCATAAAGAACTTTGTTGAGCGCATCTTCCGGGATTTCTCTAATGGGAGTGTCGAGAGTAAATCCGTTCTTTTCAGCTATTGCCTCTATCTGCCAGAAGATCCAGACATTGCGGTATTTTCCAAGAGGCTCGATGCCTCCTTTCCTGATGCTGAGGCTCCTGTCGGGAATGAGCTTCTTCTCATCGATGCTTGATATCTCGCCAAGCCCGTTGCAATGAGGACAAGCTCCCTGGGGAGAGTTGAACGAAAAAGTATGGGGAGCCGGTTCATTATATGACAATCCCGTTACGGGACACATGAGACTGCGGCTGAAGTACCTGGGCTCTTTGCTGTCGGCTTCCAAGGCCATCATCACACCATCGCCCTGGTCAAGCGACATTTCCACTGAATCCCTGAGCCTTTTATCAGCAATGTCGCCAACCTTGAACTTGTCGATTACCAGCTCTATAAAATGCGTTTTATATCTGTCGAGCTTCATTCCGGGGACCAGCTCCCGGACTTCATTGTTGATCCTTACATTGAGAAATCCCTTTCTCCTGAGCTGTTCAAAAAGCTCCTTGTAATGTCCTTTGCGTCCTTTGACCAAAGGTGCAAGGAAATATACCTTCTTCCCTGAGAACCGGATCTTCACCAGGTCGATAATCTGGTCATCAGTATATCTTACCATTTTTTCGCCTGATGAATAGGAATATGCATCCGCTGCCCTTGCATAAAGCAATCTCAGGAAGTCATATATCTCTGTGATTGTTCCGACAGTAGACCTGGGATTCTTGTTTGTGGTTTTTTGCTCAATCGAAATAACCGGACTGAGCCCGGTGATCTTATCCACATCGGGACGTTCCATGCCTCCAAGGAAATGGCGGGCGTAAGCCGAGAGGGTTTCCATATACCTCCTCTGTCCCTCTGCATAAATGGTATCGAAAGCCAGTGAGGACTTTCCGCTTCCGCTGAGTCCGGTTATCACTACAAGCTTGTTGCGCGGAATAGTGATATCAATATTCTGAAGATTGTGCACTCGTGCTCCAAAAACCTGGATTTCTTCTCTCATCTTGAATGCAGGAGAATAAGGATCAGTTTACATTTTCGGAAGTCTCCGCGTTCCGCATGCCTTCAGCCGGGATCTTTATAGTGTAAACCTTTCCTGGTCTCGGTGTCAGGTATGGTTTCCGGAGCCATGGATTCAGGAATTTGAGCAACTTGTAATTGGTTCCGAATTTTTCTGCAAATCCCGAAAAATCTGTTATTGAAGTATCGACAGTGACTTCATAATATTTCAGCGGAGCATATAATTCCTCTTTCTTTATATCAAATCCATAGCCTGCCGGATCAGAAATGACAAGCTTGTATGCCACTGCTCTGAAAATATACCTTGCCGTCTCTTCAGTTAGCAGCAAATCATAGTAATTTGTCTGCTTCTGGATCTGTATCTGCTCATCAATTGCTGCTCTCCCTCCATTGTATGAAGCGGCAGCCAGTGTCCAGTTACCGTATCTTTCATACGACTTCCTGAAGTAGTTGCAGGCGAATTGTGTCGATTTCTCAATATCATATCTTTCATCAACAATGTCGTTGATCTCCATACCCTCTTCCTTTCCCGTATTTTTCATTATCTGCCAGAATCCGGTAGCTCCTGCAGGAGATATCACGTTGCTGTATTCACTTTCTGCGGCTACCAGGTACTTGAAATCATCGGGTATATTATTTTCTTTCAGGATTTTCTCAATTATGGGAAGGTACCGGTTTGCCCTTTTAATGATCAGGATCGTTGAAGAATGCCGGTATGCACTCGTCAGCAGTTCGCGCTCAAGGCTTTCCCTCGTGTCAAAATTATCGAGCGGCAATTTCTCTTCTGCAAATGTCACAGTTTGAGGGATCCTGAAGGTTTTATTTGAAAATGCAGTGTCGGGCCTGAATAATTCCGAAGATGTATTGCCAGCAACCCTGAATCCTCCGGCGAAAGCAATTACAGCCAGAAGGAGACCAGCCATTATTGTCACTGAAAATATTGTTCTTTCTTTTGAAACAGCCATTAGAAAATGATGATAAAAAATAAAATGCAAAGGTAATGATTTTACACCTGAAAAAACAGAGGAGAATTGTCAAATTTGGATTATGAGGGCGTAAATCTCCCGGAGATAATCAGAATCTGAATGATAAACCGGAAAAGACTCCGAATGAATAGGGATGCAGATTACTCATCCCGCTATAGGTATTGAAGGAATTGAGGTAATATCTGAAAGTAGGTTCCAGGTTAAGAGACAGGTTGTTTGTCAGGTTGTATTCCATTCCCATTCCAAGAGAGCTGCTGAAAAGGATGTTGTTGAGCCCTTCTGTTCTTCCCACTTCGTATTTGCTGCCGTCGACTGAAGCATAGACTGAATTATTGACCAACAGGTTTGACGACACTCCTCCTATGATGTTGAAGTCGAATGCCCTGTCGATGACTTTATATCTGAGAATTACAGGAAGCTCGAGGTATCCGAGATTCTGCATCAGTGAATTATTAAGGTATTCGAGGCTGGCTTTAGCCGGATCAAATGAGCTTTTATCGAAATATGAGGCCACCCTGTTGGCAGAGAGGTTGTCAACCAGATAGACATCGGCATTATTTGTAGAAACAATCCCGTTCCTTGTCTGAACTTCGAAATTACTGTTGCCTTTCACCTGATCATACCTTTGAAACCCGCCGAAAGAAGTAATTCCGCTAAGCTCATTCCCATATGATGCATAATAAAGACCAGATTGAACGCTTAATCTCCTGTTTACCTTATATGCCAGTGAGATTCCTCCACTGTATGATATTACCGGCTGTTCAACTTTGTTGAGCTGGGATGAAGCTCCGTTTACCGACGAATTAAAACTGGAAAAATATGTAGGTGACACGAGTGCGGCTATTGACCACTTATCTTTCTTCCCTGATGCAGGGATTTCAGAAGCGTAAAGTACCTGGGAATAATCGATATCGAGATTTTTGGCAACAGATGATGCCCGCATAATTATATCGCGGCGGTTCATTCCCTCAGCTTCAGGCAATCCGTTTATCTCGAAAGTTGTCAATATTTCCGGCTCCGGAACACTTTCCCCGGAATATTCAGCTCTTATATCGAGGTTATCTGCCGGAGCTCCCTTTTTATTTACCGGCACGGCAGGCTTTCCGGCGTCAGCCAGAAGAAAATCAGCAGGTGTCTCATTTTGGGGAGTTACGGTCATAATTCTCTGAAGTGCTCCGGTTCTTACCTCACTTTCAGAATATTCACTGTTCCAGGTAGCTGTCAGAAAACTCAGTGTTGCAAGCACAGCTATCATTGCAGCAGCACGTAAAATAGTATAAGGCCTCTGTTTCTTTCTGATAACCGGGCTTATCTTGTCCCATGCCCCTGCAGGGGGCAGGACCTCATAATCTTTCAGTCCCTGCCTGAACAATAAATCAATATTTGCCTCTCTGTCATCCATTTAATACCTTCTTCCCTATTCCTGTATATGCGCCAACCCTCCGCTGAAGTATCGCTCTTGCCCGTGAAAGGTTCGATTTTGATGTTCCTTCAGATATATTCATCATTTTGCTTATCTCGCGGTGAGAATATCCTTCAATTGCAAACAAATTGAACACCATCCTGTATTTCGGAGGGAGCTCCCTGATTATAGACATAAGGTCAACTGCCTGAAGGCCTGCATAATCCTCATTGTCTGGTTCTGCGTCAGGCTCAGGTATCAGGTCTATGTCATCCACCCTGCGAAGCAGATGCTTGCTTCTGTATTTTTCGAGAGCTGTGTTTACCATTATCCTCCTTACCCATCCTTCAAATGATCCTTCATGTTTGTAATGAACAAGGTTCTCGAAGATTTTTATGAATCCTTCCTGAAGAATATCTCTCGCTTCCTCGTCATTACCGGAGTACTGAAGACAAACGGCATACAGCTTGGCTGAATGACGCCTGTACAGGAGTTCCTGATCTCTCCTGCTTCCTTTAAGACAACCGTTTATTATCTCTTTTATCTCTGCCAAGGCTGATTAACCTCCTAAGAGTATAAAATTAATAAAAAATTGTCTTAAACAGTACTTTTAGCTATAAGATTGATGAAAAATCAGGGCAAAAGGTTGCGTTAGAAGCGGCAACCGGCTGCCGACTACCGGTCACCGGTTGCCGGTTTATATATGTATCACCTCCCCGTATGCTGCGGCAGCGGCTTCCATAATAGCTTCCGACATTGTCGGATGGGGATGCACGGCCTTTATTATCTCATGGGCCGTGGTTTCAAGCTTTCTGGCTACAACAATTTCGGATATCATTTCAGTGACATTGGCTCCAATCATATGCGCACCAAGGAGTTCCCCGTAAGCTGAATCAAAGATCAGCTTTACAAAGCCTTCCTTTGAACCAGACGCACTGGCTTTCCCGGAAGCTGTGAAAGGAAATTTTCCAACCTTGATTTCAAATCCTGCTTCCCTGGCTGCAGCTTCAGTCATACCGACTGAGGCGATCTCGGGATTTGTATATGTGCAGGCCGGAATATTCTTATAAGCCAGAGGTTCGGGTTCCAGTCCTGCAATCTTCTCAACACAGATGATCCCTTCTGCCGAGGCTACATGAGCCAGTGCAGGTCCGTGGACGATATCGCCGATCGCATATACACCCGCGACAGATGTTCGGTAAAAATCGTCAATTATAACTTTTCCCTTATCTGTCTTAATTCCAACTTTTTCAAGCCCAATACCTTCCAGGTTTGCAATTACTCCGACAGCTGATAATATTACATCCGTTTCAACCGATTCAGTGCCCTTTGGTGTCTTGATCGACACTCTGCACTTTTCTCCGGATGTATCTGCCGATTCGACTGTTGAATCTGTCATAATTCTCATTTTCATCTTCTTGAAAGATCGCTCGAGCTGTTTAGAGACCTCCTCATCTTCATTGGGAACTATCCTGGGAAGGAATTCCACAAGTGTAACCTGGGTTCCTATTGACTGGTAGAAATTGGCAAACTCACTGCCTATTGCCCCCGATCCAACAACCACCATCGATCCCGGCTGATTCCTGAGCGTCATAGCTTCCCTGTACCCGATTATCTTAGTCCCGTCCTGCCTGAGATTCGGCAATTCTTTGGACCGGGCTCCTGTTGCCAGGATGATGTGTTTTGCCGTATATGTTTTTTTCTTCCCCTCAGCGTCTTCAACCTCTACACTTCCGCTTCCTGCAAGTCTGCCGATTCCTTTGATATGCTCTATATTGTTCTTCTTGAAAAGGAACTGTATTCCTTTGCTCATGCCTTCAGCCACACCCCGGCTTCTGGAGATTATTGCAGGAAAGTCGGCCCTGACCTCACCCGCAACTGAAATTCCATAGTCGGAAGCATGAGTCAGGTATTCAAAGACCTGTGCGCTTTTAAGCAGTGATTTTGTAGGGATGCATCCCCAGTTAAGGCATATGCCTCCAAGTTCGGCTTTTTCAACTACTGCGACTTTCATCTTCAGCTGAGATGCCCGTATCGCTGCAACGTATCCTCCCGGACCGCTACCTATTATTATTACATCGTAATCCATATTAGTGATTGGTGATTGGTGATTAGTGATTAGTTATTTTATTTGGTCGCCGGTAGCCGTTTTTAAATGCCTTGTTAACTGATATCCCAGCTTCACCAGAATCCAAATAATTACCAGTGTAAAAATAATCGTTGCTCCCACAGGAATACCTGCAAAATATGATATTACATACCCGGCCGAGGTCCCTGCGAAACCTGCAATTACCGACCAGAGGATGATCTTCGAATAAACTCTGGTGAATATCATTGCGATATTCGGCGGTATTGTCAACAGCGATAGAACGAGCACCACTCCGGCCATCCTGATATTCAGGACAATGGTCAGGGCTACAAGGGCTGTGGTAACATACTTGAAGATATTGACATAGGAGGAATAGGTGCGGGCATATGATTCATCGAATGAAATGTAGAGGATAGTCCTGTAGAATATCCCAAAGTACAAGATCAGAATCACCGACATAATTCCGAGGGCTATAATATCGGCAGTTGTTACCGTGAGGATGCTGCCGAACAGATAGCTCATCAGGTTCGGCGAATAGCCGGGAGTCAGGAATATGAAAATAATCCCTGTTGCCATACCGAAAGCCCAAAGTATTCCGATAGCTGAGTCTTCCCTGATCTTCTGCTTGACAGAGAGGAACTCGACTCCAAGGGCCGAAAGGA
>CAZXAM010000015.1:0-15184 GCA_964638545.1 uncultured Rikenellaceae bacterium
CTGAACCGGATCCTATAACTGTAACATTTGAGACTAAGAAATATGGAGATTATGATGTTTCATGCAAGGGATACGACGATGGTAAAGTCTGGATCAAGTCTATAAGCGGAGGCAATCCCGGTGGTTATAATTATCAATGGTATACCAAAATAGATAATACTATTACCTGGTTAGGTACTCTTGACAATCTCAATGGAATACCTGCCGGAAAATATTACCTGCAGACGACAGATATTTATTGCACTAAACTGGATAGTGTAACATTGACGGAAGGAGAGGGGATGAGCCTGTCTGACACCACTTTCCATCTTACTTCGGATTTACAGTATAATATTTCGTGCAACGGAGGCAATGACGGCACCATAGCAATTACAGTCGCCGGTGCATCAGGGGCTTATACAACTCAATGGACCGGTCCCGGTTCATTTGCTTCAACCCATGAGGATATCACGGAATTAGCTGCCGGTACATATTCAGTCACGATTACAGATAATAACGGTTGTATTCTGAAAACGGCCGGATTGATTCCTTCATTCACGCTCGATGAACCTCCTCCTTTGGAAATCACACCTGTACTCTCCAATTCGACGGCCGGCGGATTTAATATTAATTGCAATGGAGGCACTGGATCTATCGACATTACAGTTACAGGAGGATCAGGTCCGGACACTTATCTGTATGACTGGACAGCAACCGGAGGCGGTTCCGGACTGGTTGCCGGGCAGGCGAACCAGGGCTCATTGACAGCCGGAGACTATACGCTGAAAGTTACCGACCTCTACGGCTGTTCTGCCATATTTGACACAACTCTTACTGAACCCGATGAGCTCTCTGCAACACTGGCGCCGAAACATATCACCTGTTCACCTCCCGGAATGAATAATGGATCAATCGACATTACAGTTGCCGGAGGATCAGGTCCGGGGACTTATCTTTATAACTGGACAGCATCAGGAGGCGGTTCAGGATTGGTCGCCGGTCAGGCGAATCAGGGAGCATTGACAGCGGGAATTTATTCTGTAGTAATAACTGACGCCAATAACTGTCAGCTTACAGTCTCGACAGAAATCAAATTACCACCGCCTTTGAGGTTCAATTATGAACTTTCAGAACATAACGGATTCAATATCTCCTGCTTTGAAGGATCCAATGGAAGGATAAGGATCACATCAAGGAGCGGGGTTCCCCCATTTGTCTTCAGCTGGACATCTCCATCCGGTCTCACGTCATCTTTATCTGAAATATCAGGCTTGCCTGCAGGAGAATATAATTTGCACATATCAGATTCAAACTCCTGTACCGCAGATACAACCTTCATACTGACAGAGCCGGGAGAGTTCTATATGAATTTTGATCTTTCATCAAGTACTTCCGGAGGTTATAACATCAACTGCCATGGAGAAAGCACGGGCTCGATAAATATTGTCCCTGTAAATGCCGTTGGAGCAATAAGATACCTCTGGAACGATGGCAGCACTTCACAGCTCAGGGAAAATCTTCCGGCTGGTACTTATGAAGTGATATTGTCAGATGCTAATTTCTGCATTGCCCGCGATACGGTCTCCCTGACCGAACCACCTTCCCTGCAGGTAGTATTTTCCGATACCATTAGCCCGCTGTGTCCTGATAAGCCTGATGGCAGTCTGCTTGTAACGGCATCGGGCGGAGCGCCTTCATATACATATGTATGGTCAGATGGTTCGACAGGAAATCAAATAACAGACATCAAAACCGGATTATACTCGGTAGTTGTATCCGATTTTAACGGATGCTCAATCAGAGATTCAATCTATCTTGAACCGAAGAATGAAATCTGCCTTGATATTCCGAATGCCATCTCTCCGAACGGAGATTTGATAAATGATGATTGGACCATTGGTGAAATTGAGCTCTACCCTGACATAGAGATCAAGATATTCGACAGTTGGGGCATCCTAGTATGGCAATCGGCCCGGGGCTATCCTCAGAAGTGGGACGGAACGAGCCGGGGGAGAAAACTTCCGATCGACTCGTACCATTATATAATTGACCTGCACAACGGGACAAAACCAATCATTGGAAACATTACCATCGTTAGATGATTTTTAACTAATTTTAGAATCCTTTGAAGAGACTGGCACCCATAATCTTTTTTCTGCTGATCTGCAACTTTGCAGCAGGCCAGCAGTTACCGCTGTACAGCCAGTACCTCTATAATAAATTCCTTATAAATCCGGCGGTTGCAGGAAGCGATGGTTACACAAGCTTCAACCTTACAGCGAGGGAACAATGGGTGGGATATTCGGGCGCTCCCCGAACATTTTCCTTCAGTGCGCAGGGACGATTCATGAAGAGGAGCTATATCCTGAAGCACATTAACGCCAGAAGAACGATTTACAGACCGGCAACGGATGGCCGGGTTGGCCTGGGAGGTTATGTTTTCAGCAACAGGAACGGACTGGTTCAACGGACAGGTTTTCAGGTTTCGTATGCATATCATATGTGGTTGCGGGAAACTCAGATATCGATGGGACTTGCCTTCACAGGCTATCATTTCAAGATTGATGAAACGCAGATCCATTTTGAAGATCCGGATGATCCCTGGCTTAATGATAATCTGCGCCGCGGCATTTTCGTACCTGACGCCTCATTCGGAATCTACCTCCTGAATGCCAGATATAATGCCGGATTTTCAGCGGAGCAATTATTCGAAGCGACAGCAAAGCTTGGTGACAAGGCATATAAGAACTTCAATCTACAGAGGCACTATTATCTTTTCGGTTCATATTTTTTCGAACTTAATACACTGATGGAACTTGAGCCGTCAGTCTTAATGAAGATGTCTGAGCAGCTCAGGCCTCAGGCCGACATAGGAATAACATACATATACAAAAAGTCTTTCTGGGCAGGCCTTGCCTATAGGACAAGCGGAGCGTTGATTGCCAATCTGGGTGTTAAATATGAAAATATGTTTATCGGGTATGCCTTCGACTTCACTCTCCAGGAGATCCAGCGGGTAACTTACGGGACTCATGAAATTACAGTAGCCCTTAAATTCGGAGACAGCGCCAGAAGATACCGCTGGCTGGACAGATATTAATCCGGTTATTTTTTTTTCTTTAAGAAATAGACCAGGGAACTGCTCCTTCTCTTATAAAAGGATGAAAGAATATAGAACCAGGTGCCTTTCATAATTCCATTAAGAAAATGCAATCTTGCTCCCCTGTACTTTTCACTAAGCATTGAAATATAAAAAACATCCAAAGGAAGTCTTCTGATAGACACAATCCTGAATCCTGATTCCTCGGCAAAAAGTCTGAAAGTCAATGGAGAAAAATGCCAGAGGTGGCGCGGAACATCATACGCAGCCCAGAACTTTTTATAAAAGGCCGCATCATAGGAGTCTCTGTTAGGCAGTGCTGTTACGCAAATACC
Organism: uncultured Rikenellaceae bacterium; assembly: GCA_964638545.1. GTDB lineage: Bacteria > Bacteroidota > Bacteroidia > Bacteroidales > VadinHA17 > LD21. Next base: position 3,415 of record CAZXAM010000015.1, read on the forward strand.
ATCAGGTTTTAAAAGACGTGAGATTTCAGATGCATATGTGAAAGGATCCTGGAAATGCTCAAGAACGTGCCACAGAGTAATGCAATCAAAACTTCCTGATTGCAGGGATGAGATCATGTCTGGTTCAATTACCTCGACGTGGTGTGCTGAAGATGAATAATCCCTTGCTTTTTCATTGGGCTCAATTCCTGTAACTTCCCATCCGGCTTTTTTCATCTCTGCCAGAAAATGTCCGCTCCCGCTTCCCACATCAAGAATTTTACCGGTTTTTGCCCTGGTTGCTTTCTCTATGCTTCTTCTCTTCCTTTGAAGCATAATCCTTCTTGTAAACTTGTATAGGAAGCTTAACAATCCTTTTGCGGAATCATTATGAGACAAGTAATCATCCGACGCATAATACCTGCTGATCGCTTCCTCATCGGGATGATCCTGAGTGAAAACAAATCCGCAGAAGACGCATCTGAACAGGCTGAATGGCTCTCCGCTCAGGAAAAAGTCATTAGTCTGGATATGCAGGCCAGGTTTCGCGGAACCACAAAGGGGACAATTAACATAATGACCCATAGAATCTCCGGACTTATTTTTTTATAAGCTTCATTCCAAAAAATCCGGCAGCAAGAAGTATAAGCAGTATGGAACTTGCAAGGGAAACTTTGTTGCCTGTTTTATAGGAATCGGGATCAAAAACAAATTTAATTTCATGCTCTCCTTCCGGAACCATCATTGCACGGAGAACGTAATCCGCCCTGAAATGGCTGCTTTCGTTTCCATCAACATAGCATTTCCAACCCCCGGGATAGTATATTTCTGAAAATATTACGAGCCGCTCCCCTCCGGAAGTGCATTTATAAACCAGTTCATTCGGCTGGTATGATTTCAGTTCAATCTTATCTCCTTCGTTAAGATCAAATGTCCGTTTGTTAAGATGATCAGTGAATACTTTATCAATTACGGCTGTTTTTGAAGTATTAATCTCATTGAGTATCTCCAGTTCCCTGTTTGCATTTTCGGCGAGCACTGCATTTTCAACAAACCATGCATTTCCAAGAGCCCGGTTATTGAGCAGGGGCGGAGCATCAGGGTTATAGATGACATATTTTGTATTAAGCATATTGAGGATCCATGTTTCGTTGAAAATTCTCTGGGCTTCTTCTTCACTCTGAACATTCCTTGCTGCCGATTCAAACCGGACAATGTCTCTTGACAACGATGAATCAATAAGTTCCTGATATCTTCTCAGCTTTGCCCCATGGTAACCTCCTATCGATTTGTGGTACCAGGATGTCGGAGTGTTATCCTGGAATGTCGGCACTGTTCTGTTCCACACCCTGTAATATGATTTATCTTTCAGAATGGCACCATCAGCAGTTGTCTGCGAAAGTGATTTCTGGATGGCATTCGGTCTGACGAATCTGTCGGCGTTAAGATATCTTTTGTCAACTGAAAAAAGATCAAGGAGTATAAGCAGGCCAACGATCAGGATAGAGTATTCCTTCTTTAACTTATTAAACATGAAGGCGAGTATCGCTCCTGATCCAAGCAGGATGAAAATGAGGGACCTGAAGGCATCGGCTCTCAGCAGGCCTTTTCTGTCAGCGATAAGGGTGTCCTTAAGCCATCCGGGATAGGGAGATTCATATTCCGTGAGGAATGTTCCGGCTGCTGCAGGGATGATCAAAAAGAACAATAGTATTCCGGCTGTAATTGAAAGAGCTGTCAGGAAACCTTTCACCATTTTTTCACGGGGAGATTCAGAATAGTAGACTTCTTTCAGGGCAAGTATACCGAGAAGGGGCATGCAGAACTGAACGATGACAAGTATGAAAGTCACAGACCGGAATTTGTTGTAACCGGGAAAATAATCAATGAAAAGATCGGAAAGAGCCATGAAATTTTTTCCCCACGAAAGCATTATTGCCAGGATCACAGCTATAAGAAGCCACCATTTAACTTTGTCTTTGACAAGTATGAGTCCCAGGATGAAAAGGAATACTACAATGGCGCCCATATAGGCTGGTCCCTCTGTTACGGGCTGATCTCCCCAGTATTTGGGAAGGGAACCAGCCTCGGCTGCGGCTCCATTTTGTCTTAAAATTTTATAAGTCTGAGAATCCTTGTCGAAAGGATGGCTTGATCCGCCCTTGAAATCGGGGATAAGAAGATTCATTGTCTCACCTATGCCATAACTCCACTGGACTATATAATCCTTCTTTAATCCGGGTGTAATATTGTTAGATTCGCTGATCAGATCAGATTTGCCTCTCATCGAGTACTTGCCATATTCTGCAGTGGTGTGCAGGAATGCAAAATTGACACCGATGGCAATGATCAGGGCACCAGCCAGAAATGCAGATGCCTTCATGAACTTCAGGAATCTCTTTTCTTTTAATGAGTAGATAAATTCAATGAGGATGAAGATCAGAACACAAAGCCCTGAATAGTAAGTCATCTGAGGGTGATTTGCTGAAAGCTGGAGTGAGAGAAAAACAGCTGCCAGCAATGACCCTTTGATGGCATTTTCCCTGTAAGCATAGTAGATGCCGCCGATCACCGGAGCCATATATGCCAGGGCAATAGACTGAGTGTTGTGACCAGCTGCGATGATCTGCATGAAGAAGGATGAAAATCCATACGCAGCAGCGCCGGCCATTGCAAGCCATGGATTTACCCTGAACATCAGAAGAAGCACATAGAATCCGGCAAAAGACAAGAACAAAACGGCGACAGGCATGCCGAATATCCTGAGTAAAGTGTCGATCTTTTTAAAGAGGTTTCCCGGATATTGAGTCGATATCAGGTAAGCGGGCATGCCGCTGAACTGCGAATTGGTCCATAATGGTTCCTTATTGAACTCTGCACGGTATTCGGTAATCTCTCTCGAATAAATCTTGGCAACCATTGAGTCGTTTGCTTTCAGTGTTTTTCCCTCCAGGACAGGATAGAAATATGCAAATGCCATGACCGTGAAGAGGACAACTGCAATTAAATGGGGCAACAAAGATTTAATCTTCATCTTTTATTTTTTTTAAAGATTCAATATTCAGTTTCAGATCACGGATATTTGACCACTTTTTCACAAAACCCTTTATTGCGTCAATTTCAACGCGGTCGTAAAAATTGAAAATATAAATGAAAACAGGAAATAGAATTGATAGAAAGGACTTAATCACGAGTCTCATGCCAAGATCAAGATCATTCAGAAACAAGCTTGAAAATGAAAAAAGCGCACCGGCAATAAGCAGGGTGAGGATCTTTTTCATTTCATAATGAACATGAAAAGCTTTTTGTGCAAAAATGTAACAGCCTCCCCAATAGAAAGCCTGTCCCAGGAGTGTTGCTACAGCTGCACCGGCAATATCCCAGCGTGGTATCAGCAGAATATTAAGCACAAGACTTACTATTGTGGCGCCCACCACTATACCTCCTATCGTTGTACTCTTTTTAGCAATGTGGAGACCGTAAATGGTCACTTCTCTCATGTTAATGAAAAATACCGAAAGCGCCAGAATAGGAACCACTACAACTGCTCCCCAGAAATCCTTTGAGACTGTTATGAGCTTTATTATTTCCATTGAAAAAAGAGAAAATACAACGATGGCGCACATTATTACCAGTGAAGTGTATGTCAGGATCTTTGAATAAAATCTTTTGTTATCAGCTGCATCCATTTTCTTAAGGAATACAGGCAAAATAGCCAGCTTCACCGAATCAACAAGAACCAGACGGATCACATTGGCTACTTTAAACGCCAGGGTATAAAGAGCTACTGACTTCAATACTGACCATGTATTCAGTGAATAACGATCGACTACATTCAAAAAAACTGCCGCCACCCCTGCAATGAAGAGCGGAAATCCATAGGAATTCATCTCCTTAACCACGTTCCAGTCAAAAAATGGTTTGCAATTCCTGATAGCATAGCCGGCCAGCAGAATGACGTACAGTGAATTGCCAATCACCTGGGCAAGATAAATGCCCTCAATCCCCATCTTTTTTCCAAGGATGAAAAAAAGTGTCAGGACAAGGACAACTGCAAGCTTTACTATGTTGGTGACAGAATAGAGTGTTGATTTTGATTGAAGCCTCATCAGGGTGCTGATGGAATTGTTCACTGCCTGAAAAGCCGATGCAATGATCAGCAGTGTGATGGCTTTGGTCCAGTCAGTCGAATCAAACAATAATCTTGAGAAAGTGCCGGCCAGTGGAAGCAGAACAATGCATAGCACAGAAGAGATCAGTATCTGCGATATAAATGTGATGAAGAAGATCCCTTTCTGATTGTCGCGGTGCTCTTTGTCCCAGAACCACCTGGTAAAACTCTGGGGGAACGTGAAAGCCAGCAATGAAAGCAATACCATTCCTGAGATATCGAGCATGCCCATTATGCCGAATTCCTCCGTCGTGAAATATTTCTTGTCGGTGTAGATTGGAATAAGGACCAGTCCTACCAGTTTCACTGCGATATTACCAAATCCGTAAATCACAGAGTCTTTGAATGTTGACTTTATCGATCCAAGCATTGCCAATTAATGATCATCATTTAATTGAACCTGTCACAATTATTGTATTGAAATAGAAAAACGAATATTTTACCGGGAGATGAAAGATGTATTTTAGCTTTCTGACCGCCAGTTCCAGAAACCTTAACCTGATCAGGTTAGCGTAAAAGATCTCTTCAGGATTGTAACCAGAGGAGACGATGACCTTACTGATCGTATAGGGGGTAAATGAAAACCTGTGGTCGGTGTTTACGTTCTCTGCATACTTCAGCATGTTTCGGTAATCGTGCCTGTTATAGATATTTGGAACAGTGATAATAAAATGGCTGACAAAATCTCCGTACCGTTCTTTAAATACTTTTAAAAAGTTTACAGGATTATCAAGATGCTCAATAATCTCACCAAAAACGACATAATCCCATTTACTTTCAGTTATCGCAGAAAAGTCATCTGAAAGAATGTCGCCGTAAAATACATTCCTGTAGCCCAGTTCATTCTGTATGAAACTGATGCTTTCCCTGTCAATGTCTATCCCGATGCAGTCGGATGAATTTTCGGTTATTAGTTTGTGAAGCCATTTGTTGTTCTTAATCTTATCTCTTATAACCTGGATATGATCGGAACACCCGATATGGATCACCCGCTTGTTCTTTATTATATCAACAATCTGGTTCTCCCTCGATACAATCCTGTACTTTTCCCTTCTCAGGGCTACATCCAGTCCCGTGCTGAGAGCTTCCCCCCTGAGATATCTGCTTATGCCTGGCTCTATTTTCATTTAAAGTCGGGATCTGTCAGGCTTCTAACCCTGCCTGTAAAATCTTCAAAATTCGTATATGCATTAAATTTCGTCTTCCAGTTTTCATAGATAGCTTTTTTCATTCTGATCTTTTCGCCGGGTTCCAAATTTAACAAATATTCAATGCGTTGAGCAAGATCGCCAACTTCAAAGTTGACAGGAAGCAGAATGCCTGTCTCTTTCCCGATGATCTCACTAGTACCTCCAGTGTCGGTTGCAATTGCAGGAATTCCGAAACTTTGAGCTTCCATGATGCTGACCGGGATCCCCTCCGAGGAGCTGGTATTGCAAAGAAGGTCAACTACATTCAGGCTGTAAAACTTCATTATTTCTGCATTCATCACCCGTCCCATGAACTTATACTCTATATTGTTCATGTTCCCGAGAGTCCTTTCTGCCAGATCCATGAGTTCCTGTTTCAGAGGTCCTTCCCCGAAATGGTACCAGCTGATCTTTCTGGAAGATTTCACCTTTGCCAGGGCTTGTATAAGTAGATGGACCCTCTTTACCCTGATCAGGGTCGAGCATGATACGATCCTGTATATATCATGCTCCGGCAAGGCTTCAGAAAAAGGGAAAGCATTAATAACACCCAGCCTTGAGACAATATTCTTTTTATCGATCAGCCCGTATCGTTCTTCAAAGTATTTCTTGCCATGCCCGGAGATAAAAAAAATGGCATTCAGATTCTGGAATGTGTTGCTTACAAGAGGCAAATACTTCTGGTCTGTTTCTTCTTCGTACAAGTCAACCCTGTGAGCTCTTGAGATACGTATCGCCTTCAGGCCCGTGAGCATGCAGATAGCATTGGCAGATACATTCATCCAGTACGAATAAAGGAACAATTCACCTTCCGGTTTTTCTGTTCTTATCACGTTTCTTATGAAGTCGCGGAGCTGAAGGCTCTTAATTATCGATTTAAGCAAAAACAATTTCTGAACTGCACCAGGCTCTCTAAGCACTTTTCTTCTGAAGCGCATTTCCTGTTTTACCAATGCAACGATGTCGCTAAAGTTCCTAAGTATCAGGAAAGGAATGAGCGAGTATCCTTTCAATGAAGATGAAGGATCATACCTGTAAACGCTGACATCCGGAGGAACCGGCTTCAGTTTTCCTCCTGACATTTTCTTTGTGATCAGAATTATCCTGTCGAAAGCAGAACATAGAAAAGGGAATTCGGAATCGATGAAAGCTTCTCCGGGTTCATACGGGAACCTGGAGGTAATGAATATCAGGGTTTTCATTTTATGCAAATGTACTGCTTTTGCGGTCGTCAATCAGTCATCAGGCAAATTCTCCTTTTGCGATGTAAATTTAATACTTTTACATTTGAAGTCGGCAAACATCTAAGCCTGCTGCAGCCGGTTATAGAGTTCCACAAGCCTTTTCTTGTCAGAATCCCAGTTATATTTTCTGATCACCCATTCTCTGCCGTTTGCCTGCTTTGAGACTGATCCTGAAATTAAGATGGATTTAATCTTTCCGGCAAGTTCGTCAATATTGTCGTATTGATAGATATAGCCGGAAGCGGTTTCATTTATAATTCTGGCAATGGGAGTACAATCAGAAGCAAGAATTGGGATACCTGCATACATGTAATGAAACAACTTATGAGGAACAGTAGTATCGGTATGGGGGCTTTTTATATGCGGGATAACAGCCAGATCAGCATTTCCGAGAAGATCATATACTTTTTCCTGCGGCTGCCACCCGTAAAACCTGACCAGTTCATTCAGGCCAAGCCTTGTTGAAAGTTTCTTCAGGTTCTCTTCATATTTTCCCGTTCCCACGATCCGGAATTCAATATCACCGGCTAAAGGCCTGATCTTTTCAAGAGCATAAAGAACATATTGGATACCTCTGTGAAAGGTTATTCCTCCTTCATAAATGAGGATCTTTTTGCCCTGTTTATCCCTGGCCGATCCCTCTCTGCCGCTGAATTCCTGAATATTCATCGTGTTTGAAACAACAACGATCTTTTGTTCCGGAACAGAAAGTTCCCTCAGTCTTTCGCCAGCCTCGCTTACAACCACAATTATACGGTCGGCATATTTCAAATATTTTTTTTCATAAGCTTTCCACTGCTTTATCCTGCACAATAATCTGCCTAATAATGTTTTTGTGTGTTGAGAGATGCTGAGCAACTCCGGCCAGTTTTCATGTAGATCTATAACGAGGGGAATCCCAAGCCTCTCCTTTATTTCTGCTCCGATCACGCTGAGGGGGAGATCGTGGACATGGATGGCGTCGAATCTTTCACGTGATAACAGATCAGACATATATCTCCGCCAGAAATTGAAGTAAAAGGGAAGTATGAGACTGGCCACACTGCTCTTATAAATAAACGGACTTACAGACCTGCGGTGAATGACAGCATCTCCAAAATGGTCCGTTTCAGGCCTGCCCTTTCTTGTGAGGCATGCGAGGTGAATCTCATGGCCTGCCTCCATCAAAGCAGTTATCTCATTTTCGACTCTTACGTCATGAGGGAATTCCGATTCAAGGAGCATGAGTATTTTCATAACAGCAATTTCAAAATGCCTGTATCAGGCCAGAAGTTTTTTTAGTTCCCTGATGTCTAAATATCGAACGCCGCCATCTTCTGCACAGATCCTGTCAGTCTCCTTGTCTCCGATGAAGATCGCAGATCCGTTTCCAATACCTGAAGTCTTTAGAATATGAGATACTCCTGCAGGCGATGGCTTTCGCGCGATTTCTTCAGCGAAAATAAAACTTATATACTTATCCAATCCCTGCCATTCAATGTGCCTTATCTTGTTTCTTTGCTGCTGCGGATTGCCGTTTGTCAGAACAAATATGTTCTTTTTTTTCTCAGCAAGCAGGTGTAAAAATTCCAATACTGTCTTGTTAATCAGAATAGGCTTTTCCGGCTTGAAGGTTCTTAAGATTTTCAGGAAAAGATCGATGTAGCTTTTATCAGAACCTGTTGTTTCAAGGAATCTGTCAAACAGCTTGTCTCTGCCTTCCTGATAATATATTTTTATCATTAAGTCAAAAAGCGACTTCTTGTCCTGTCCGGGTTCCTTCCCGGAATATCTGTCACAAATAACTTTATAACCCTGGAACAGGTAATCCTCTTCGTTATAGATAGTATTATCCAGATCGAAGATGAACAGTGAATAATCAAGGAGGTCAGAAATCGATTTTTTTGCCATTAATATCAATAAAGAGTTCATCCCAGTACCTTATCATCCTGAGACCCCAGTTTACATTGTAAACGCCCGGTTTTTCCCCGACACCTAATCTGACCGCATCATAAACCAGATTTGCCCCTGCTGCTGCGCAGAGCACTATTGTTCCCTGAACTCTCGGATTCGATTCGATTATTTTGGGTGTCCCACTTATATCTCTCTTGAACTGAAGGCCGATGTTGCCGTTAAGTTTTAATCCTTCTATCACGCTCTTTGAATAGCCTGTAATTTGATTGTCTTCTGTTACAGTCCCTGCGAAGCTTATTCCCATTTTTATATAGTCGCGGCTCCTGGGGATGGCGCAGATGAAATTGCCGTTTTCTGCAAGGGCGTCTACACTGTATTCTTCGCCAGGCAGGTATTCCATCACAAGGAGCTCGGGGAACATTTTCCCGCTTTCACAAATTGAAACGAATTCATTAAAGGATATATAGATATTATTTGGCTTTTCATTCATCAGGGAATAAAGCCTGTCCTGGCCATCCTCTAAGATCCTGAATCCTCTCAGTCCGTTTGAGACAGGCGGTTTAAAGCAGATTTTCCTCCCCGGATAACCCAGTTCTTTTGCCGCATCCCTGAATTCGTCAAGTGAATGGACAAGATAAAAATCCGGCACAGGAATGTTGTTATCCCTGCAGAACTTCATCAGCAGATATTTGTTATTGGCTGTCTGAAGAGCTTCCGGATCAGAAACAGAAACATAGATTCCGTTTTTCGCAAAGAGCTTCTTATGTTGTGCAAATACCAGCAGTTCCCTTGTCACAAGCGGCATTACCACGTCAATATTTTCGGAGACGCATATTTCCAGTACCTTACTGATGAAATCAGGAGATTCGGCAAGCGGAATTTGAAAAAGCCGGTCAAGAAGTCCGGCGCCTGATGAATTTCCGGGATTAGCATCACCTCCAAGAATTGCAATATCCCTCTCGTGAACCTTCCTCAGCGATTTAATAATACCCGGAGCGCCGGGAGCCCCTGCGCCGGTAATAAATACTCTTATGCTCCTAAGGTGTGTCATTTTCAGATAACCCAGCGTATCACTTCAAAGGCTTCAGCATATTCTGCTCCGATCTGCACACCCCTTGCTCTGGCAAGCGACCTTATGAAATCGCCTGAAACATAATCACGGCCTTTTTGTGATTTGTAGTTCTTCAGGGCTTTGATCTTGTTTTCAAGGTGTCTCTTCTCAAGCCTGATAAAACATGTGGTATTAAATGTCACATTATTCCATATAAGCTCATAACCGAGTATGGTGGTTGTCTTGAAGGCCCTGAGACCTTCCTGCGAAACCGTGAGATGATCCTGGTGAATGTCGTTCATGCTGGGCATAAATACAAGATCAAACCTGATCCTGTTTTTCAGCTTTATGAGGTCTTCAAGGATCTCCTGCCTTGAAAAATTAAGCTTGCGGACCTGGTAATCATATATTATCAGGTTTTTCTCATCGATGCCAAGCTGACGGGTGGCTTTCTTAACCTCTGTCTTCAGTATGTCGCCAGGCATTCCCTTCGGAACAGAATCCTTTGCAGTGGAGAAGGCAGCATAATAAACCTTCGCCTTTTTTTCCAGAAAATAGCTGATGGCGCCTCCGGCTCCAAGCTCACCGTCATCGGTGTGAGGGGCAAGCACAAGGATATTATTCACTTTATCGGTTATCATTGTCTGTTAAATATTTACCGCTTTCAAATTTCGCTAAGATTTTCAACATATCATAATGAAGTCGGGAAGGGATCCAAACTTAGCCAAGGAGATCTGCAATTTTCCTGGTCAGGTCTCTTCTTGAAAATTCAGGAGGAGGTGTTTTACTTCCCTTGGAGCCATCGCTTATTACATTTGAGACGAACTCTGATATCCCTGCATCGTCAAAATAGTCAAAACATTTGCCAAACCTTCCTTTATCGAGGATCTCAGCTGTGTCCCCGTCTGTAGGTCCAAGGCAGAGAATGGGTTTCCCGGATGCGATATATTCAAAGAGTTTCCCGGGAAGGAAGCTTCTGTTTCCAGGATCCCTGGCAAGAACAAGAAGCTGCATCGATGAGGATAGCATCTGCCCGATGACTGTTTTATGATCTGAATAGGGATTGAATTCGAGATTATCGATGCCGACAGCGCTCACAAAACGTTCTTTCAAAACATCAGAAATATGTCCGGTGAATCTTAGTAACAGTTCATTCCCGTCACGAATAAGAGAGCTGACAGCTTTAACAAATCCATCTATCGGATATGATTCCGATAATGTGCCGGTATATGAAATTGTAAAACGGGAAGATTCTGAGGCATTAAGGTTTTCGAAATCACTTTCATCGTAACCGTTGTGCACTATGCTTATTTTTTCAGCAATGCCGCTGACCTTTGAACTGAGCTTCTTTGCGAGTGAAGGGCTGACAGTTGTTATAATGTCAGCATTCTGGAGGACTTCTTTTTCATAGCGCTGGTCTATCTTCCTGGAAATGAACGAAGGATAGAACAAGTCATAATAGTAGATATCGGTCCATGGATCGCGCAGGTCGGCTATCCATTTAATTTCCGGATAGTTTTTTTTGATCTTAAGGCCTATGAGTTGTGACGAATGCGGAGGACTTGTTGTAATTATGTGCCTGATATCTTCTTTCTCAATCAGTTCACAAGCCTTTTTAAAGGCATAACGATTCCATCCCCTCCGGGGATCAGGGATAAAGAAATTACCCCTTATGAAGCGCGTAAATTTTCCTTTGAATGAATCATTCCTGTTTGTTGCAAAGCCCCCTGAAGGGATCTTTGACTTATCTTTTTCGTAAAACCTGAACCAATCGGTCGCTTTTGTCCGGAATATCTTTGTTTTTTCAGGAATATCCTTTTCAAGTGAAGCATCCAGGGCCGGGAAAGCGGCATAAGCTTTGTCTACTGTAAGGATCACAGGTTCCCATCCATATTGCGAGAGATACTTTGAGAATTTAAGCCATCGCTGGACCCCGGCTCCGCCACTTGGAGGCCAGTAGTAAGTGATGATCAAGACCTTGTTCATTTTACAGCTTCTTAAGCAGGCTCGGAATATTCACTTTTTCGGCAATTATTTCCTTCAGCTGTTTAATCTGAAGCCGCTCCTGTTCCATTGAATCGCGGTACCTCAGAGTTACAGTATTGTCCTCAATCGTCTGGTGATCAATAGTTATGCAGTATGGGGTCCCGATGGCATCCTGCCGCCTGTATCTTCTTCCTATCGAATCCTTGTCATCGTACTGGCAGTTGAAATCGAACCGGAGATCCTTCACAATGTTTTC
>CAZXAM010000015.1:15284-63576 GCA_964638545.1 uncultured Rikenellaceae bacterium
CCGCTGTATTCCTGGTGCTGTTTCAGGTCGAAATCGGTCCTTGAATGTATCCCCTCGACTTCCTTGAATCCGAACGGGAATTTATATTCGATATCAGTGGCGGCATTGGCATAATGGGCCAGTTTTGTATGGTCGTGAAAGCGGTAATTCTCTTCACCGAAGCCAAGCGCTGTATGCCATCTCATCCTTTTCTCCTTCCAGGTCCTGAACCAGTCGAGTTCGCTGCCCGGCTGGACAAAAAACTGCATCTCCATCTGCTCAAATTCTCTCATCCTGAATATGAACTGGCGTGCAACGATCTCATTGCGGAAAGCCTTTCCGATCTGGGCAATGCCGAAGGGTATTTTCATTCTTCCGGTTTTCTGGACATTCAGGAAGTTCACAAAGATGCCCTGTGCCGTTTCAGGGCGCAGGTATATTTTGTTGGCACCCTCGGCCGTCGATCCCATTTCAGTGGCAAACATCAGGTTGAACTGCCTGACGTCGGTCCAGTTCCTGGTTCCGGAAACAGGACATACGATCTCATTGTCGATTATTATCTGCCTTAGTTCTGTAAGATCGGTTGCGTTCAGCGCTTTTGAAAAACGGATATTCAGAGCATCATACTTAGCCTGGTTCTCAAGTACCCTCTGGTTTGTCTCCCTGAACTTTTTTTCGTCAAATGAAGCCCCGAATCTGTCACTTGCTTTTTCAATCTCCTTGTTTATTTTCTCTTCCAGCTTAGCCAGATGCTCCTCGATCAGAACATCTGCTCTGTATCTTTTTTTGGAATCCTTGTTGTCAATAAGAGGATCGTTGAAAGCATCAACATGTCCCGAAGCTTTCCAGATGGTCGGATGCATGAATATTGCAGAATCGATGCCGACAATATTTTCATTGAGCAGAACCATGCTGTCCCACCAGTATTTCTTAATGTTGTTTTTCAGCTCGACACCATACTGGCCATAATCATATACAGCGCTTAATCCGTCATAGATCTCACTTGAAGGGAACACGTATCCGTACTCTTTGCAGTGCGCCACCAGCTTTTTAAAAACATCTTCCTGAGCCATAATCAGTTTGTTTGTGTTTGCGGAAGGTAAAAGTAAATCAAAAACTTTGGTTTTACAATTGAGTAAAATCAATCCAACTTCCTAATTACTACTTAAGGGACTTTATCCGGCATAATTTAGCCCCCCTTCAGGGGGGTCGGGGGGCTTTTATTACTATCTTTACCCATCCTAAATAATCATTGAAATGAAGAAAAGAACCGATTTCCTTGTTATTGGTTCAGGGATTGCCGGATTATCTTTTGCTCTTAAAGCTGCCAGGCACGGGAAGGTATCGGTTGTTACAAAAGCAGCACTTGAAGATTCGAACACCCGTTATGCCCAGGGCGGAATTGCCGCTGTCTTCAGCAAACCCGACAATTTTGAAAAACATATCAGCGATACGCTCATCGCCGGAGCAGGCATATGCGATGAAGCGGTCGTCAGGATGGTTGTAAGCGAAGCTCCTGACAGGATCAAGGATCTGATTGAAATCGGAGTTCCCTTCGACAAGAAAGTGGACGGGACTTATGATCTCCACATGGAAGGAGGTCATTCGGAGCACCGTGTGCTGCACTATAAAGACAAAACAGGGCAGGCAATTGAAGAGACTCTGATCGAGAAAGCCCGGAGAGATCCTAACATAGAAATATATGAACATCATTTTGCAATTGAGATACTTACTCAGCACCACCTGGGAGAGGTCGTGAAGCGAAACTATCCGCATATAAAATGTTTCGGTGCCTACGTTGCGGATCTTAAGAACAAACAGGTGATCACTTTCCTTTCCAGGGTTACTGTTGTTGCTACCGGAGGAGTTGGGAACACTTACCTTACAACCACTAATCCTGATATTGCAACCGGTGATGGTATCGCAATGGTTTACAGGGCTAAAGGAACCATCGAGAACATGGAGTTTGTCCAGTTTCATCCAACATCACTGTACGACCCGAACACAAGGCCCTCCTTCCTTATAACGGAAGCATTGAGAGGTTACGGCGCAGTGCTGAAGAACATGGATGGCGAGGAATTCATGAAAAGATATGACAGCCGCGAATCTCTGGCCCCCAGGGATATTGTTGCCAGGGCAATTGACAATGAACTGAAAACATCAGGAGACGATCATGTATGGCTTGATTGCAGACATCTTAACCCGGCAGGACTCAAAGGAGAGTTCCCGAATGTATATGAACATTGTCTTTCGAGAAGCATCGATATCCCTAAGGATATGATCCCGGTAGTCCCTGCACAGCATTATTCATGCGGGGGCATAAAAGTCGATACTGACGGCCAGAGCAGCATCGACAGGCTTTACTCTCTCGGAGAAGCTTCGTCAACAGGCCTTCATGGTGCAAACAGGCTTGCTTCCAACTCACTGCTCGAGGCAGCTGTGTATGCTCACAGGGCTGCCTTGCATTCAGCATCCAGGCTGAATGACCTGACATTTGAAGAACAAATCCCTGACTGGGATTTTAAAGGGACCACTCATCTTGAAGAGATGGTGCTTATAACCCAGAGCATTAAAGAGGTCCAGATGATAATGAGCAATTATGTGGGCATTGTCCGATCGGATCTGAGGCTGGAAAGAGCTATGGTGAGGCTCGAAATCCTTTACCAGGAGACTGAAAGCCTTTATAAGCGCTCCCTGATATCAAAAAAGATCTGTGAAGTCAGGAACCTGATCAATGTGGGATATATTATCATAAAACATGCACAGGCCAGGAAAGAAAGCATCGGACTTCATTACTCGATAGATTACCCTAGAAAATCAATAACCTAATTTATTATCCGGCATTGCACCTTAAACCGTGCACCGGAAACCTTGTACCGGAAATAATCATGAACCATCTTGAGTCCTCATTCATTGGTAAAAACACGTGGTGGCGTTATGTCATCGTAATGGTTGCTATTTTTGCCCTTACCAACACAATCGGAGCAATACCATTGCTGATAAGCATGGGTATCAGCGCAGCCGGCGATCCCTCCATCCTTGAAAAGCTTGCCGGTAATCCCACCGACCTGAGCGTCCTTGGGATTGACCCAAATGTTTACCTGGTTGAAATGATATTCCCTTTCATCATAGGATTGATCGCGTTTGTAATGATTCTGCATCCTATGAACGGAAAGAAGTTCATACATGTTCTTGCAGGTACCGGCACTTTCCGATGGAACAGGCTGGTTGTTTCAGCAATTATCTGGACGCTCTTTTCCGCAATATATTTATTTGCCTCGATAAAGCTTGATCCATCAAACTATTCATTGCTGAATACCTCAAAAACACTGATACCGCTGATAATAATATCAGTGCTCCTGATCCCTTTCCAGGCAGCATGGGAGGAGATCATCTTCAGGGGCTACCTGATGCAGGGCTTTACGGTACTTATGAAAAACAGATGGACTCCGGTGATCTTCACCTCCCTTTTATTTGCCCTGATGCACGTAATTAATCCTGAAGTGAAAGAGTATGGATTCTGGAGCATGATGCCCTCGTATCTTCTATTCGGTCTGATCTTCGGTGTAATGACTGTTATGGACGACGGCGTTGAGGCTGCAATAGGGGCCCATGCCGCGAACAATGCCTTCCTCTCGATCATGCTGACAAATAAAAGTTCGGTGCTTCAGACCCCATCGGTCTACGAGCAGCATGTGTACAATCCGGGTATCGAATTCCTGACAATGCTGGCTATGGGAATAATCATTCTTGCAGTTATGAAACTGCTTTTCAGATGGAAAGGCTTTTCAACCCTTCTCAGGAAAGTCGAACCGGTTAATACTATAGTTCAGATCCCGTAAACAGAGGTTTTTTCATCAGTGAGGAAGTCTCCCCATTTCTGACGGATCTCCCCGATGATCATTTTTATCTCATCGACATCCAGGGTTGTCAGAAGCTTTAGTCTGGTCTCCCTGAAATGAGGAAGGCCTTTGAAATAGTTAGAAAGATGGCGTCTCATTTCATAGATCGCTCTTTTTCCCTCCTTATGTAGAAGAGATTTTTCAAGGTGAAGCAGGGCAAGATCGCATTTTGAATCTACTGTTGGTTCAGGCAGGATTTCCCCCGTATCGAGAAAATGCCGGATCTCCCTGAAGATCCATGGTCTTCCGACCGAAGCTCTTCCGATCATTATCCCGTCGACTCCAAATCTGTCGAACATCTCTTTGGCCTTTTGAGGACCATCTATATCTCCGTTTCCGATGACAGGGATCTTCATCCTTGGATTATTTCTTACCTCACCGATAAGTGTCCAGTCAGCTGTTCCTTTATAAAGCTGAGCCCTTGTTCGTCCGTGAATGGTTATTGCCTGGATCCCCTGATCCTGAAGCCTTTCGGCTGCTTCAACTATATTCCTGGAGTCATCATCCCAACCGAGCCTTGTCTTTACTGTGACAGGCAGCTTAACAGCCTTTACGATTTTCCCTGTCATTTCGATCATCAGCGGAAGATTTCTAAGCATGCCTGCTCCGGCTCCCCTGTTTGCTATTTTTTTCATGGGGCAGCCGAAATTAATGTCGATTGTTTCAGGTCCTGCTCCTTCCG
The DNA here is from genome assembly GCA_964638545.1 of uncultured Rikenellaceae bacterium. Classification (GTDB taxonomy): domain Bacteria; phylum Bacteroidota; class Bacteroidia; order Bacteroidales; family VadinHA17; genus LD21. The sequence continues at coordinate 19,848 of CAZXAM010000015.1, forward strand.
CTATGATTGCTGCTTCGACCATAGGATCGACCAGGTGTCCGTAAAGCTGTATCCCGATAGGCCTTTCCTCATCATAAATGTCAAGCTTCTTAACACTTTTTTCGCCTTCTCTGATGAGGCCATCCGATGAGATGAATTCAGTGAACATGAAATCAGCGCCGTGCATCTTGCAGATCATACGGAATGAAGGATCTGTAATATCCTCCATGGGCGCCAGGAACAAAGGACGTTCCCCCAGCTGTACATTGCCTATATTCAATTGATGATAGCTATGTAAAGGTTCAGGTCAGGAAATTAGGTCCTGATCATGTATTTCAACAAGATCCGTGGCAAGGATCTCATTCTGTTCCGGATGATTATTCCTTTCAAGTTCACTCCTGCGATAGAAATACACCATTCCATACTCCTCGCATTCCTTTCTTCTGGATTCTTCAGGGAGAGATATTGTGGCAGCTTCTATCTCATTCCAGATCTCAAGAATGATCTGATCTGCTTCTTTTCTCATCTCTCCTGTTTTTTCTGTGTAGTCGTTAGTCTTTTTCAGGAGGGTTTTATGAAAGGTGTCTTCCTCAAGAAAATTCTGGAACCTCACTTTTACCACCGCAATTGTCGGATTGGTAATCGGGCTTCCTCCTTTACGGATCCTGAACTCCTCGCCTTCAATTATTCTTTTCCCCCAGCTTATAAGATCGTTTTCGGTATTGAGTGAAGGGAGCACTGAATCGTTTGTTGCAAGGCCATAATAGGCTCTTGTTTCTGCCGGAAGATCTCCTCTGAAAATCGCCATGTTCATTACCCTTATGAAATGAGTCAGATAAAGCCTTGCCTTTCTCAGCGATTCATTGTAAGCCTTGCTTTTATTGCTTTGAGAAGCAATGGACTGACGCTGCAGCTGGATGCTTTGTTCGAAAAGAGGCAGGAATTTCTGAAGCCTGACAATATTTTTTGGACTATAAGCGAGTTTGCTGGGGAGAACTTCCTTCCCTTTTTCAAGAGCACGTTTAAGAGCCCTTATCCGGGCTGCGTCAGTATTAGGCAATCGGCGGTACGGCATATTGAAATCTTGTTAATAATTTGTTTGTAACCCATGCGAATATAATAATAATTTGTTAACAACCAATACTATTCGCAGAATAATTATGTTGATTACTAAAAAGTTCTGAAAGGTTAGGGCAATTGCCCCTTCTTTTCCCGGCGAAACCAGGGGCAACAGCCGGAGTGAAGGCTGACGGCTCTGAAGGAGCTGAATATTTGTTCCCCGAGACGGCAGGACCCTTTTATTAGGATTGCGGTGTGCGAGGGAGATCCCTCTCCCGCCGAAGCGGGATCGGGATGACAGGAACCTTGAGTCAGGAGGGGGGAAGAAGCGGCGGTTCGCCGGAAATTAGTTTCAAAGATTCAGGATTCTGATGCGAACCGCCGCTTCTTCCCTTATCACCTCACAAAATGACGCTGTCATTCTGAGCGCAGCGAAGAATCCCCTGATCTTTAAACAATCCCCTGCATAAAAACAGTGCCATTCTTCTACCATTATCACCTCACAAAATGGCGCTGTCATTCTGAGCGCTTTGGGCACCGAAGCTTTCTTTGACATCCGAAGCTTTAGCGAAGGATGTAGCGAAGGAGCGCAGAGATGAATCCCCTGAAGGTATGTAAATAGCCCCCCTTCAGGGGGGGTGGGGGGTAAAAAACAGGCTCTGAAAGAGCCAATTATGAATTACCCCTGGCGAAACCGGGGGTAACAGCTCCGTCAGATATTCCCAAATCTCTCCGGATTTAGTACATTTGAGATAGTTTTAATAACTAATAAACAGGAAACTATGTTTAAAAGCGATGTATATGCAAAACGAAGGGATGAGCTTCGCAGGAAAATGAAAACCGGTCTGGCATTGTTCATTGGCAATGTGGAATCTCCAATGAATTATCCTTCGAATGCATATCATTTCCGGCAGGATAGCGATTTTCTATATTATTTCGGACTCGATCTGCCCGGGCTTTCAGGGCTTATGGATTTCGACTCAGGCAAGGACACGATCTTCGGCAACGATGTCGACCTTGACGATATAGTGTGGATGGGTCCCCAGCCTTTAATAAAGGACCTTGCGCTGAAATGCGGAGTTACGGCAACCCTGCCTGCTGCAAAGCTTAGCGATGCAATTACAGCCTCATTATCGAAAAAGAGGAGGGTCCATTTCCTGCCTCCGTACAGAAGCGATACAAAGATTTTGCTGGGATCATTATTAAGGGAGAATCCGTGCCAGATGAAAACGCTGGCTTCCACCGCCTTGGTAAAAGCGGTTGTGTCAATGAGGTCAGTTAAAGAAAAAGCCGAAATTGATGAAATTGAAAAAGCCGTTGATATAGCATACGAAATGCACGTTACCGCAATGAAAATGTGCAAACCGGGAGTCGTTGAACAGGACATTTTCGGAACCATCGAAGGCATCGCCCTCGCAAAAGGCGGAGGAACTTCGTTCCCGATAATACTGAGCATGAACGGGCAGACACTTCATAATCATGCCCACGGCAATGTTCTGAAGAGAGGAAGGATGATGGTAACCGATGCCGGCGCTGAAACGAACATGCATTATGCATCCGACATAACCAGAACCACCCCGGTGGGCGGCAAGTTCAGCGAGCTTCAGAAAGAGATCTACGGGATAGTACTCAAAACTAACACTGAAGCAATTAAGGCAGCGCGTCCGGGCTTTTCGAACCGCGAACTTCATCTGATGGCATGCAGGAACCTTGCCTCCGGACTGAAGGAAATCGGATTGATGAAAGGGGATACCGATGAAGCAGTTTCAGCAGGCGCACATGCCCTCTTTATGCCTCACGGACTTGGCCATATGATGGGCCTTGACGTTCACGATATGGAAGCGCTCGGCGAGAACTTTATAGGATACAGCGAAGAGGTGAAGCGCAGCGAACAGTTCGGACTTTCCTTTCTCCGGTTTGCCCTTCCCTATAAACCCGGGCATGTTTTCACCATTGAGCCGGGATGTTATTTCATCCCCGAACTGATTGAGAAATGGAAATCGGAAGGGAAATTCACGGAGTTCATCAATTACAGCAAGATCGACAAATATATGTCAATAGGGGGGATCCGTATCGAAGATAATGTACTCATCACTGAAAAGGGTCATAAGCTTCTTGGCAAACCAATTCCCAAGACCGTTAAAGAAATCGAATCGATCTGCGGGTGAGCCGCTTATTTGCAATAGGAGATATTCATGGATGCTTCAAGCCATTCTTTAAGCTTGTTGTTAATATTATCGATCTTAAAAAAGAAGATAAGCTGATCCTCCTTGGCGATTATATCGACAGGGGACCGCAGAGCAGGGAAGTTATCGATTTCATAATCGATCTGACAAAATCGGGATTTGATGTAGTCCCTCTCATGGGAAATCATGAATCCATGCTTCTGGAATCCTATGCCGATACAGGTTTGATCTGCCAGTGGTATATGAACAGCGGTGAAACAACCCTGGAAAGCCTTGGCATAAGTGATGTCAGGGATTTACAGAAAAAATATCTTGATTTCTTCAGCTCGCTTGAATACTACTTATCGGTCGGGGACTTTCTTTTCGTCCATGCCGGCTTCAATGACAATGATACTGATCCTTTCGCGGACAAGTATCATATGGTATGGGAGAGCAGGTTGTCATACAAGAATCCGGTTCTTACAGGAAAGACAATAATTCACGGCCACCGTCCCAAGAGACTCGATTTTGTAGAACGACAGATCAGGGAAAAATCCCGGCTTATTCCTATAGACACCGGCTGTGTATATGGTCCTGAGCTGGGTTACGGTTTTCTTTCTGCCCTGGATGTGAACAATATGAGGCTTCTGCCGGTACCCTGCGATCAATATGCCTTGTAATATTCCCTGTTAAGCCTGGCAATGTTCGTGAGTTTAATCTGCTTGGGGCATTCTGCCTCACAGGCTCCTGTGTTTGAACAGTTTCCAAAGCCCAGCTCGTCCATCTTCCCGACCATGGCCCTTACCCGGTCCTTAGCTTCGATGCGGCCCTGTGGCAGGAGTGCAAACTGAGATATCTTCGCAGATACGAACAGCATTGCTGAAGCATTCTTGCATGCGGCGACACAGGCACCGCAGCCTATGCAAATCGCTGAATCGAATGCATCATCGGCATTTTTCTTCTTCGAAAGTATTGAATTAGCTTCGGGAGCAGCCCCGGTATTGATGGAAATATAACCACCGGCTTCCTGGATCGCGTCAAAAGCGCTTCTGTCCACTATCAGATCCCTGATCACCGGGAATGGTCTGGCCCTCCATGGTTCTATCCATATAGTTTCGCCATCCTTGAAATATCTCATTGAAAGATGGCAGGTTGTGATTGCAGGAACAGGACCATGAGGATGCCCGTTTATAAACATGCCGCACGATCCGCAGATCCCTTCACGGCAGTCGTGATCAAAAGCAACCGGATCCTTGTCCTCTTCCACCAGCTTCTTGTTAAGCGCATCAAGCATCTCCAGGAAAGACATTTCAGGTGATACGTCATCCATCCTGTATGTCACAAAGCTGCCTTTCGCTTTGGCATTTTTCTGCCGCCATATCTTTAAAGTCAGTTTCATATACGTTGAAAGTTAATCTGATTCTATATTATTTATCATGCAATCCTGGGATCTTGCGATCATGCAATCGTTCTGATATCACAAGACTTTTTGATTGCACGATTGCACGATTGCACGATTATTTATAACTCCTTACTTTCATTTCCACCTCTTCAAACTTCAGTTCTTCCTTATGAAGAACATGCGGCTTGTCTTCTCCGGCATATTCCCATGCTGCCACATATGCAAATTCCTCATCGTTCCTTAATGCTTCACCATCGGAAGTCTGATACTCTTCCCTGAAATGAGCCCCGCATGATTCTTTCCTGTTGAGTGCATCGGCGATTAAAAGCTGTGTCAGTTCAAAATAATCAGCCACTCTGCCTGCTTTTTCAAGTTCCATATTAAGCTCTTCAGAAGTTCCAGGAATTTTAAGATCATTCCAGAACTCCTGCTGAAGACTGCGGATCAGGTCAAGCGCTTTTTTAAGGCCTTCTTTGTTTCTTGTCATTCCAACATAGTCCCACATTATTTTTCCGAGCCTTTTATGGAACGATGCTGCATTCTGTTTCCCTTTGACTGAAAGCAATTTTTGAATTCTTTCCCTGGCGCTCTTTTCCGCTTCCTCAAATTCAGGCTTATCGGTTGACACCTTCGGAACCCGGATCTCATCGGCAAGGTAGTTGCTGATTGTGTTCGGCAGGACGAAATAACCATCGCCTGCTGCCTGCATGAGGGAGCTTGCACCCAGTCGGTTTGCACCATGATCGGAAAAATTCGATTCACCGATAGCATATAATCCCGGGATTGTTGTCATCAGCTCATAGTCAACCCACAGTCCGCCCATCGTATAATGGCCGGCCGGATAGATCTTCATAGGTTCAATGTAGGGATCGCTTCCGGTAATTGTCTTGTACATTTCAAACAGGTTTCCGTACTTGTTCTCGATAGCTTTCTTTCCCTGCTTATTGATAGCATCGCGGAAATCCATATAAACGGCAAGTTTTGTCTCTCCTACACCAAATCCCGCATCACAGCGTTCCTTGATAGCTCTTGAAGAGACATCTCTTGGAACCAGATTTCCGAATGCCGGGTAGCGTCTTTCAAGGAAATAGTCTCTCTCTTCTTCCGGGATGTCATTCGGCGGTCTGTTATCCGCTTTAACCTTTGGCACCCAGACCCTTCCGTCATTCCTCAGCGATTCTGACATGAGTGTAAGCTTTGACTGATAATTGTTCAGCTGCGGCACGCAGGTAGGATGGATCTGCACAAAGCTTGGATTGGCGAAAAAGGCTCCTCTTTTATGGGCTTTCCATGCTGCCGAGGCATTTGAATTGACAGCCAGCGTCGACATGAAATAAATTGTTCCGTAGCCGCCTGTGGCAAGCACCACTGCATGTGCGCCATGCCTTTCGATTTCACCTGTGATAAGATTTCTTGTAATTATTCCGCGAGCTTTGCCGTCGACAACAACGAGATCAAGCATTTCCCTCCTTGGAAACATTTTAACACTGCCTTTTTTGATCTGTCTGTTCAGCGAGGAATAGCACCCCAGAAGGCATTGCTGTCCCGTTTGTCCTTTCGCGTAGAAAGTCCTTGAAACCTGGACTCCTCCAAACGATCTGGTATCCAGCGTTCCTCCGTAATCACGAGCAAAAGGAACACCAAGAGCCGTAAAATGGTCGATTACCTGGTTGCTTACCTCAGCAGCCCTGTAAACATTTCCTTCCCTGGCACGGTAATCACCGCCCTTGATCATGTCGTAAAAAAGCCGGTAAACTGAGTCTCCGTCGTTCTGGTAATTCTTGGCAGCATTGATCCCTCCCTGGGCTGCAACCGAATGAGCCCTCCTTGGCGAATCCTGGTAACAAAAAACCTTGACGTTATAGCCTAGCTCGCCGAGTGACGAAGCGGCTCCGGCTCCGGATAATCCTGTTCCAACGACAATGATTTCCAGTTTCTTTTTGTTGGCGGGATTTACGAGCCTGGCTGAGGCTTTGTACCTGGTCCATTTCTGTGAAAGGGGTCCCTCAGGTATCTTTGAATTTAATTTTCCCATGATATTTATTCTAACGGAAAAGCCAGAGTGATAATGATATTAAGGCAAAACCTGCCGGTATCAGGAATGAATAGATCCAGGCAAAAACATTCACAACCGGTGTCCAAATCCTGTGATTCAGTCCAAGCGTCTGAAACGCGGAGGAAAAAGCATGGAAGAGGTGGAGCCCGAGAAGAACAAAGCAGGCAAGATAGATGTAATTATAAGCAGGTATCCTGAACAGGTTATGGGCTGTTGTATAAAAATCTTCAGGATTACCCTCGACCAATCCCAGCTTTATGAAGTAGAAATTAAAGAAATGAAGCACCAGGAATGTCAGAATGCAGGCGCCTGTCCAGATCATGAACCTGGAAAAAAAGGAGGTTTCTGATCTGTTCCCTCCTGCATAGCCAACCGGTCTTGAGAGCCAGTTCCTGATCTGAAGTAAAAAAGCCCATGCAATATGTATCAGGATAGCAGCAATCAGAACAATCTCGATTATTTTAATCAGGGGGAACGTAGCCATAAAATGGGCAGCCCTGTTGAAAGGTTCAGGATCGCTTTTAAGAAGCATTAGGTTTATGATAAGATGAACCGGCAGGAACAGCAAAAGGAACAGCCCTGCCAGGGCCATTATGAATTTCTTCGAAACGGATGAAAATATAACCTTATTCATTTTATATGAATTGTTTACAGTTAATATCCTTTTAGGAGCTTCTATAAAATTATAGATAATTAATAATATAAACAATGTCAATTCAATGTGACCTGGATTAATCCCTGTATCTTAGTACGAAATGACAGAAATGAGCAATTACTTTGAATATGATTCCGGAAGGATCCATTATTCAGATCATGGAAAAGGCACTGTAATTATGCTTGTCCACGGCTATCTCGAAACATCCGAAATATTGGAAAGCTTTGCGACCAGGCTTTCGGAAAAATTCCGGGTGATTGCAGTCGATCTGCCCGGACATGGGAAATCCACGAGTGGAGATAAGATACTTACGACGGAGCTCATGGCATCCATTCTTGCAAAGCTTATCAGGGACCTGAATATTAAAAAGGTCTTTCTTACAGGGCATTCTTTAGGAGGATATATCACATTGGCGTTCGCTGAACTGTTTCCTGATCTCCTGACCGGATATTGCCTGCTTCATTCCCATCCGTTTTCTGACGATGATGAGAAGCTTGAAAAGAGGAGGATTGAAATAAAGCTGGTAGAGGAAGGCAAGAAAAACCTGTTTGTACCCTTCGCAATTACTAAATTGTATGCAACTGTAACACTTCCCAAATTCTCCCGGGCAGTAGAAAGATCGAAGAAGATCGCTTTAACCATTCCTGCGGAAACAATTATTGCTGTTTTGAAAGGGATGATGGCAAGGCCAGACAGATTATCGGTGCTGGAGTCAGGTAATATCCCCCATCTCTTGATACTTGGAGCACAGGACAATCTTATAAATTGCGAAACAATTCAGTCAAAAGTCAGGATCCCTTCAAATTCCGGAGTAGTCGTCCTTCAGAACTCGGGACATATGGGATTTATTGAAGAAGAAGCTTTAACTGTGTCTGCGATTGAAACATTTATACAGAATCAATTACAATCCTGATTGCACGATTGCACGATTGCACGATTGCACGATAGATCTTACTTCTTCAGGAACCCGATCGCATACTTGAGCGTCACATCCAGATCTTCCCAAATTGGATAAAAGCCTTTATTATCAAGAATATTCCTGGCAATATAAGCCTTGAGCTGGGTATGGATTATTGCGCCGGAGATTTTCAGTCCATCGGCATCAGGCGCTACCTTGTTTTCTGAAGCATACCTAATGAATTGATCCAACAATTCCTGCTTGTCGAGGTATTTTTCAAACTCGTCAACGTCAGTGTATCTTTTAAGGATTTCCCTGTTCTTTTCAGTGTATGCAAGTGCGAATTGGTATATCAGGGGTCTCGTTTTCAGGAAGTATCCTGATGTCCCGGTAGTGTCGTATGGTACGAACTTGTCGGGCATTATGCCGCCGCCGCCATAAACTGTTCTTCCTCCGGCTGTTTTGAACTTAAGCGAATCGGCAAAATGTATGCTGTCCTGGTTTTCAAATTCATGGTTGTTGTACCTTGTCATCAGATCCTCGTTATACTCATCGATCCCATTGCTGTATGGTTTTTGAATCGATCTCCCCGAAGGTGTATAATAACGCGCTATGGTAAGCCTCATTCCTGATCCGTCAGTAAAATTTACAGGTTCCTGCACCAATCCCTTGCCAAATGATCTTCTTCCGATAATTGTGCCCCGGTCATTATCCTGTATGGCCCCGGCCAGGATTTCGCTTGCCGATGCGCTCCATTCATCAATCAGAATCACAAGATCGCCGGTTTCAAACTGGCCGCTGCCTGATGCCCTCGCCTCACGGCGCATCTGTGTTCGTCCTTTGGTATATACGATAAGCTGGCCTTTTTTAAGGAATTCGTTAGCTATCTGGATCGATGCATCCATAATGCCTCCGGAATTACCCCTGAGATCGAGGATCAGCTTTTTCATTCCCTTGCTCATGAGCTCCCTGAGACCATTCATGAACTCGTTATATGTCGATTCTGCGAAGTTATTGATGCTTATATATCCTGTATTTTCATTGATCATATATGCGACGTCAACGCTGTATATCGGGATCTTGTCGCGTGTGATACTGAAATCGAGGAGCTCAGGGTAGCCCTTTCGCAGTATCCTGATTTTTACAACAGTTCCCCTTGGACCCTTCAGCATCCCCATTATATCCCTGTCACTGATGCCCTTGCCTGCGACGAGGGAATCATTTATGTAAAGGATCTTGTCGCCGGGTTGCAAACCGAGCTTTTCAGAAGGTCCTCCGGGGATAGTGCTTATGACCAGAATAGTATCAGTAAGCATATTGAATGAAATACCGATCCCTTCGAAATTGCCTGTTATCGATTCATTAGCTTCCTTTAAATCCTTTGCAGAGATGTAAACTGAATGAGGATCAAGTTTCTTAAGGATTGCAGGGACAGCTGTTTCAACCAGCTCATTCCGGTTAACCGGATCAACATAATCTGATTCGATCCTGTTGAGAATCATGTTTATCTTGTCATTCTTCGACTTGAAGCCAAAATGCTGCAGATCATCGCTTTTCCTTGGAAGAAAAATCCCTATGAGAATGCCGGCAATTACCGACAATGCAATCAATAATGGCAGCAAAACGCTCCTTTTTGAATTATCGCTCTTCATATATATTGTTTTCAGGATCTATGTACACGAGTTCAATTCCGGCTCTTTTCAGAAGTTCGAGTCCGTCAGTTATCCGGTATTGATTGCAGAATACCACTCTCGTGATACCCGACTGGATGATCAGCTTGGCGCACTCCATACAAGGGGAGGTTGTGACATAAAGTGTTGAATCCTCGCTGGAATTATTTGACTTTGCAACCTTGGTTATCGCGTTTGCTTCGGCATGAAGAACATACGGTTTTGTCATATTGTTCTCGTCCTCGCAAACATTTTCAAATCCGGAAGGAGTCCCGTTGTACCCGTCTGAAATGATCATCTTTCCCTTGACAATCAAAGCCCCGACCTGGCGCCTTTTGCAATAGGAATTACGGGCCCAGATCAGCGCCATTTCGAGGTACCTCCTATCGAAAGCCATCTGCTTGTCACCATATGGCCTGGTACTGTTGTTGCCTGCCATTTTGCATTGAATTTAAGCGACCAAAGTTAAGAATATTCTCTTAACCCGACAGAGATCGGATTAATGAGTTAGTATATTTAACGGATCCTGTAATAATATTATTTTCCTTCCGTTGTATTAGCGTGCAACCTGTGGTTATGCACTTTATCGCGAAAGATGAAAGGGAAAGTGAGTTTTAAGCGGACTAAAATAAATTATGATGAAGAGAGCAATGACATTATTTGCAGCAGCGGTATTTTTTCTGAATATTTCAGCTCAGGAAGTTTTGACAGATCAGCGTGACGGCAATACTTACAAAACGATCGTTGTGGCAGGGAAGATATGGATGGCGGAAAATTTAAGATATGTTACCGGGGATGATGTGGCATATTTCGACAATGATCCCAATAACCTCCCTTCATACGGATTGCTTTACGGGTGGAAAGCAGCATCTGCAGCCTGCCCTGACGGCTGGCGTTTACCATCTGGCATTGAATTCCGTCAACTTATCGACAATACAGAAAATGCAGATCCGGGAACCAAGGCAAAATCGGGCCCTGTTTTTCCGGGCTTCCAGCTGGCCGGGATGAAAGATTATGAAGGAGTCTTCTCCGAAATGGATGAAAGCGGATACTACTGGACATCGACAGAATATGACGATAATGAAGCTGAGTTTTTCAGCTATGTCATTATGAATGGCAGATCGATGGCAGATATCTCACGGAAGGCTGACATGCCCGACATTCACGGCGCTGAAAAGACAAATAAATATTCCGTGCGCTGTGTGAAGGATGACAAGTAAGAGATTTTCCCTGTGACACGGTCATTCCGGACAAAGTGAGGAATCCCCTGGTTTTACAGCTGGTTTTTAGTTTTTTATTGGAAATATCGAAAACAATTCGTATATTTACTAAATACGTGACTTAGCCAATTTATGGCAAGAAACAGGCAAGTATAAAAGATTGCACAGATTACTTGTATTCCTGAAGATTAAGCAATCTGAGGAATTCTCCGAAGAAGAAAGTGTTATCGTGAATGCCTGAGAATATTTCGGCGCCCGGACCGAAAGAAAATACCGGGACCATAACTCCGGTATGGTTGGCTGAAGGTATAAAGTTTCCCACTATCTGATGGGTCCTCGGGCTTCTGCCCGGCAGTGTTAAACCACCGGTTTCGTGATCCGCAGTGACAATGATTAAAGTTTTCCTGTCTTTAACTGCAAATTCTTTTGCGACACCGACAGCTTCATCCAGATCAACAACTTCCTGTATCGTATATTTTAAATCTTTAGCATGAGCCCCCCAGTCAATCATTGATCCTTCTACCATCAGGAAGAATCCATCTTTGTCTTTGCTTAAGGTTTCTATTGCTTTCCTAGTCATTTCAGCCAGCATGCCTTTTCTTCCTTCTCCAACCCTGGGCATATGTTCCTTGGCAAGCAGCCCTGCGATTCTGTTTGATTTGGAGCTTTTCAGATCATCAATATTATAAACTACGTCATATCCCTGTTGACTAAGAGATGCAGCAAGATCAACACCGTCTTCACGTTTACGAAAATGATCTTCTCCTCCTCCTATAAAAACATCAACAGTCCCATTCAGGAAATCTTTGGCAATGTCTTCGTAATTTCCTCTGCCTGAATTATGTGCGACGAAGGATGCCGGAGTGGCATGAGTGACAGAGGAGGTGCTAAGAACCCCTGTAGCCATCCCGCTTTTATGGGCAATTTCAATTATGGAAGGAACGATAGTGGAATCGGGACTCATACCGATCATTCCGTTTTTCGTTTTAATTCCACACGCAAGGGCTGTTCCTCCTGCACCGGAGTCAGTCACGTAATTATCCGAAGAATAAGTTTTGCTGAAACCGGCATAAGGAAAAGACTCGAGCGATAATGGGCTGTTGGATACCGACATCCCCGCATAAACCTGGGCAGTTCCCATTCCGTCACCTATAAACAATATTATGTTTTTAACATTTTTATTACGGATTGGAGTTTTACTTATATCCTGAACCGAACAACCTGACAAAATGATTATCAGAGCCGGCAGAAGCGCATTAATCGGGTTTATTTTCATATATCCTGATTTTAAAATTTATGTTTTACAATGTCCCGCAATAAACTAAAAATATACCTATTTCAAAAGTAAAATCACTAATCTTAAAAGAACAACAGTTCATAGCCGTGATTGTTTTTGAAATATATTTTTAGCTTTGGGCTGGTTATCTAACAATTTATTCAATATGCTTCAATTAAGTTCTGCTTCTGCACTGTTGGAAAAGATTACAAACGGCAATCACGATAGCTTAATCCTAATCAATACATGGTTAGTTGTATGTTCAGCCGTTATTGTTTTATGTTTTGTAGTGAGTGAGTTAACCCGGAATTACAGCCAGGTCGACAAGCTATGGAGCCTGATGCCCATAGCATACAGCTGGATCTCGTTTGCTTCATTGCCATCTCCGAGATTGTTCATTATGGCTTTGCTGGTTACAATATGGGGATTGAGACTTAGTTATAACTTTTCGAGGAAGGGTGGGTATAACATAATTCCCTGGAAAGGAGAGGAGGATTACAGATGGAAGGTTATGAGGGATAATCCTGCTTTGAAAGGCAGATTCAGGTTTGGCATCTTCAACCTGCTGTTCATTTCATTTTACCAGCATTTACTGATTCTTCTCTTCTCAACCCCGCTGCTTCTGGCAGCCATAAATCAGAATAAGCCTTTAACCATAATTGATTTCCTTGCAGCGACATTCATGCTTCTTTTCATAGTTACCGAAAGCCTGGCAGACAATCAGCTTTTCAGGTTTCATCAGGAGAAAAAGCATGGAGAAAATAAATCGGCCAGATATAAAGAATCCCTGAAAAAGGGTTTTATGACTGAGGGATTCTGGAAGTATGTGAGACATCCTAATTTTGCATCAGAGCAGACAATATGGATCAGCTTTTACTTTTTCGGGGTTGCTGCATCCGGACACTGGATCAATTTTACCATCGCAGGGCCTTTGCTGCTTGTTCTCTTATTCATCGGAAGTTCGAAGCTGACTGAAGGCATCAGCGGCAAAAAGTATCCCGAATATGCTGCTTACAGCAAGAATGTTCCGAAATTTATTCCGCGTTTATTCAGACGTTCTGAATAATTGACTGAAAACTTGTTAAATCATAACGGCATTAATAAATCATTTGTTTTTTATCCTTAACCGAAAACTCCGGCTGGATGGTGAAATGGTTAATTCCACTCTGATTCAGCACAGTTTTAATTTCCCCAAGGATTTTCTCAAAACCGCTCACGTTAATGTCCTCTGACATGTCGACATGTGCTTCAAACATCACATCGTGTTCATTGATCTGCCAAACGTGAACATGATGAATGTTTTTCACACCGCTGATCTTTTCAATCTCGCCGGCAATTTTCTTTATGTCAACTTCTTCCGGGGTGAATTGCATGATGATCCTCAATGAGGTCCTGAATATGCCCCAGCTCAGCCAGAGCAGGTAAACAGCGATTGCCAGGGAAAAAACACTGTCAGTCCAGTTCCAATTCAGGTATTTAATCGCCAGTCCGCCTGCCAATACTGCAACAGAGGTGAGCATATCGCCAAAAAGATGGAGATATGCCGACTTCATGTTTATATTATCATGAGAATCCCTTCTGATAACCATTGCACTCAACCCGTTAACGATAATACTTGCTATGGATAACCAGATCATAAGTCCTGCAGAGGGGACAACCGGATTTGCAAGCCTTTGGACTGCCTCTATAATTATAATTACAGAAATTATTATAAGAGTTGATGAGTTTATAAAAGCAGCAAGAATCTCGGAACGCCTGTATCCGAAAGTCTCTCTTTCAGTTGCCTCTTTTTTAGACAATCTGTTGGCAAACCAGCTGATTAACAGGGATATTACATCACTGAAATTATGAGCAGCATCGCTTATCAGGGCTATGCTTCCGGAAATGAGTCCACCAATAGCTTCCGCGAGGGTAATACCGACGTTAAGAAAAATTGCAAGCCCCAGGTTTCTGCCGCTTATATTACTGTAATGATCTCCGGTTTCATGCATTATTCACATGATTTTAGGTAATACTATCTTTCAAAGATATATTTTTCTTAAAAAACAGCCCCGGCTTCAGGCAGGTTTAGATATAAAATCAATGTATTAATTCGCCGCTTCACAATTTATTAATAAATAACTTTTCGTAAATTTACGAAAGCCTTATAAGCCATATAGCTTTCTAATACAAAGTAAAAAACATGAAATCACCGAATAAAAAGAAATACTCTCCTGAAGATGTTAAGATTGCACAATTTGCAAAGGCGCTTGGGCATCCTGCCCGCATTGCAATTATAAGACATCTTGCTTCACTCGAAACATGCTGCTTTAATGAAATATCAAAAGTAATCCCTTTGGCAGACTCCACTGTGTCGCAGCATCTCTCAGAGCTTAAAAATGCAGGTTTAATCCAGGGGAGCTTTGATCCGCCGCGGGTACAATACTGTATAAACTATGATAACTGGAAAGTCGCCAGGAAATATCTCAAGACATTTACAAAGATCAGGATAAACAAATACGAAAAGGATTAATAACCGGTGCCGGAGTGAATAAAACATTGTTAAAAGGTGGATTTTTTGCTCATGGGGTTTTGAACCAGACCCCAAAAGAGAGTTTCGAACATTGTAAAAAAGGAGCCGTAATCGTCGATGTCAGGGAATCTTATCTTAACAGCTTCAAAATGTTTAATGTGGGAAATGTGATTTACCTGCCTTCCAGCGAACTCACCGGTTCATACTCTGATCTGCCCTCCGATAAGATGCTGATCTTTGCAGATTCTGTAGGGTTACGAAGCCGTGAATGCGTTCTGTTCATGAATGAACATGGTTATGATAATGTTTTTAATATGGCAGGAGGTATCGTTGACTGGGAAAGAGATGGATTACCAGTTACCACCGATATAAATAGCAGGTTGTCGGGATCATGCATGTGCCAGCTGAAACCAAGGGAAGGCGTCAGGCGACAGGCGACAGGTGACAGGCGACAGGTGACAGGCAAGAAAACTAAAATAACTATTGTGAAGAAATATAATGAAAGAAATTATGAAGAACTCAATTGGATTTATCGGCGGCGGAAGGGTTACAAAAATCCTTCTGCAGGGTTTTAGGAACAGGCAGGTAAGGTTCAGCAGAATTGTTGTTACAGACACAAACCAGGATGTTCTGGCAAGGCTCAAAAATCAGTTTTCTGAAATTGAGTTACTTGATCCAAAGACAGCTGCCGGACAGGATATAGTGTTTATTGCGCTGCATCCGCCCGTTGTATTGGATATGCTTGAAGCAGTAAAAGGAGATGTAAAAGCTGATGCTGTTGTCATTTCGCTGGCACCGAAGATAAATATGCCAAAGCTGCTGATGAAACTGGGCCATGTTAAGAACCTGGCAAGGATGATCCCTAATGCAACATCATACATCAACAAGGGATATAATCCGGTTACCTTTGCTGATGGATTTGACAGCAGTAAGAAGAAAGAGGTCATAGAGATGCTGAAAACACTGGGAACTACATTTGAAGTACCGGAAGAGAAGCTGGAGAGTTATGCAATTATGTCGGCAATGCTTCCTACATATTTCTGGTTCCAGTGGAAAGAGCTTGCTGAAATAGGCGGGAAGATTGGTCTTTCCGATGAAGAGAGTAAAAAATCGATCTATGACACAATTATTGCATCTCTTGACCTGATGTACAAATCGGGTTTATCTGCTTCGGAAGTAATAGATCTTATTCCTGTGAAACCTATCGGTGAACATGAAACTCAGATAGCTGAGATATATAAAACAAAGCTGATTGGGTTGTTTGAAAAAATCAAGCCTTAGACTTTTTACTTCAGTCTATATTAAACCCCTCGGTGCGGTAAAAACTGAAACAAGTAAGAAATTTACTCTACTCCTTTCTGCCGGAGTACTTTTACAAGTTCCTCCTCCGGGAAGTAGCCAACGTGCCTGAAAAACTCCTTGCCATCCTTGTCAAGAAAAACCTGGGTGGGAATCGCTTCAATACCATATTGTTTTGCATAAGGTGCACCTGCCTCGGTCCATACATCATGGAAAACAACCTTTACATCTTTACCATATTTCGCTTCAATTGATTTCATAATTGGCTGCATTTTCTGACATGGGATACACCGAACTGACCCGAGTTCAATAAATGTCACTTTATATTCGGGACCTTTGTTTTCCGGAGTTTTATCTGCAGAACCAGGTTTTTGCTGAGATGTACAGGTGATTGCAATAAATAAGAGTGGAACAGTTAATATACCACTTAAATTTTTAAGACTTTTCATATTTTGATTTTTAGAATATTGAACCATATATTAATCCGCTGATCGTAGCCATCACAATCACCAGGCTGACATATACAATTGTCTTCTGATTGCCAATGATACCTCTTATTACCAGCATATTAGGCAGTGATAATGAAGGACCGGCAAGCAGAAGCGCAAGTGCGGGGCCTTTACCCATTCCCGAAGCAATAAGTCCCTGAAGAATTGGTACCTCAGTCAGGGTTGCGAAGTACATGAAAGCACCCACAATTGATGCAAAAAAGTTTGAAAGGACTGAATTGCCTCCAACCAGAGCTGATATCCATTCATTAGGGATTACTCCCGCAATGGTTTTCCCGTCATGAGTTGATCCAAGCAGGAAACCCGCAGTAACCACTCCGATGGCAAGCAGCGGGAGTATCTGTTTTGCAAAATCCCATGTTGCCAGTGTCCAGGCTTTGTTTTCTTCATCCACCTTATCGAGAATTGTGATAACACTTAAAGCAATTATCCCGACAAGCATTGGTACCAGGGGTCTGAGTTTATCGCTTTCGATAAACATATTTGAAAGAATAACCGATACAACAGTAACAAGGAAAGCAGCAAGCACCCATTGCCATTTGATCTTAAGGATTTTAATAAGCGAATATCCCAATACAAGACTGAAGAAGCCGGTGATCCACCACTTAAAATGCCATATATAGTACCAAGTACTTGTAGTATCTCCTTCACCAGGTTTTCCCCAGTTGGCAAAAACAAGGATAAGTATGAGTGTAAAAAAATGCA
The DNA here is from genome assembly GCA_964638545.1 of uncultured Rikenellaceae bacterium. Lineage (GTDB taxonomy): Bacteria > Bacteroidota > Bacteroidia > Bacteroidales > VadinHA17 > LD21. The sequence continues at coordinate 37,253 of CAZXAM010000015.1, forward strand.
GAGATGTCTGCCACATTGGCCTTTTTTCGGGAAGGGGAGTGATATTCATCTGTTCTTCTCTTTTGGCTTTCTCCTCTTTCCGGTATATCAGTGACATCAGCATTCCAATGATAATGCTGAAAGAAACTGCTCCGATAACCCTGGCAACCCCCATTTCAAAACCAAGTATCCTTGCAGTTAGTATTATTGCCAGAATATTTATGGCGGGTCCTGAATAGAGAAATGCAATTGCGGGTCCCAGACCGGCACCTCTTTTGTGGATGCTTGAAAACAGAGGAAGGATTGTACATGAACATACAGCAAGAACTGTCCCGGAAACAGCAGCTACAGTATATGCTACCCATTTTTTAGCCTGTGCTCCAAAATACTTAATTACAGATGCCTGGCTTACGAACACTGATATGACTCCTGCAATAAAAAAAGCAGGAAGAAGACAAAGAATAACATGTTCCTGTGCATACCACTTTACAAGATCAAGCGTAGCTGCTATAGCAGTATTGAATCTTACACTTTCTATTGGCAGGAAGAATGCAAAAGCAAAAACAGCTGCTATCCAGAATAGTATTTTTAATTCTTTTTTTAATTCCATGTTAATTTGAAAAATTTAAAATTATTGATTGAGTCTTCTGCCGAAAGTATTTTTTTTGCCACCAAGGCTCTAAGGCACAAAGTTACACCAAGAATAAGTCATTGAAAGGTAAACTCTTGGTGAACCTTGGTGTCTTTGTGTCTTCGTGGCAATTGCATTTTTTGAACTTAACAGAGTGGCCTCTTGATTAGAAGATTTGCAGATACACCCTGATTATATAATATATTCCGACAGCTATAAACAGAACAGCAATGATCCTTCTGAACCAGGTTTCAAATGACTTTATTTTGTTGTAAACATTTCCGATTCCTGAGACTGTATAGGCAAGAACCCACGCAATGATTATTACAGGAATACCTGTTGCAACAGCAAAAATAACCGGGAGATAAAATCCTGAGGCACTTGTAACTGTCAGGGGTACAAGCATCCCGAAATAGAGTACGCCGCTGTATGGACAGAATGCAAGGGCAAAAAGCAATCCGAGCAGTAAAGCATCAAAATACCGCCACTTCTTTTTATCCTGCATCCCTGATGTGAGCCTGTTGAATCCCGGGAATCTAATTTTGATTATATCTAGCATGAATAACCCTATTATGATCAGCAGCGGGCCAACGATTTTCTCGCCATAGCGTTGAAAGAAACCGCTGAACTTAAGCTGGTCAGCTCCCAGGAAGATTACTAATGCGATTGCAGTATAGGTTATTGCCCTTCCGAGAGTATAGAACAGGCCATTAATAAAGACTCTGTTTCGGTTTTCAATGTCTTTGCTGATAAATCCGATAGCTGTAATATTTGTTGCAAGCGGACAGGGACTTATTGCAGTCATCAAGCCAAGCAGCAGCGCCGTGAGCCACGGCATAGTACTGTTATCAAGAAGGTTCGTAAGGAATTCCATTATTTTTCCAGAGAGAGAAGCTCTACTTTGTCCCTGATCACTTCATTGAATTTTTCAGGCTTTGCAACTGCGTACAGAAAACCTTCATTCGTGATATTGATTTTTTGATCGCCTCTTACGAGGAGTAAAGTCTGTCCTGTAACGCCAAGCTTTTCTGCCAGAGGCTTAGAGGACGCTTCATCAAGGTTTACAGACTGAAATGTGATAAGTCCGCTCTTAAACCTTACGGGATAGTCTGTTTCCAGGTATTCTTTTGCTTTGGCCTCAATAGTTTTACAGGTTGTACAGCGTGCCGTAAAATGAAAATAATAGGCTTCTATCTTATCAGAGGATTCAGTCGAGGATGCCTGAGTCACTTTTTTTTCCTGCTGACTGTTGCATGACAGCACGGGAATTATAAGGGCGAGGACAATCAGTATCTTTATCGTCTTCATATTGGGATATTATTGGTTGTTAGTAATGATCTCCTTTATTTCTTTTGAAGTCGGAACCCTGCCGCTGAGGACCACTTTCCCGTTAATAACCAGCCCCGGAGTATGCAGTATTCCGTAATTCATTATTTTGACAATATCTTCTTCTTTGCTTACAGAAGCAGTAATGCCCATTTCCTTTACAGTCTCGTGCGTGAGCTTTTCAAGTGTTTTGCACCTGGGGCAGCCTGTACCCAGAATTATTATGTCCATAGTTCTGATATAACCTGGTTAATACATTTCGTAAAATTACGAAATATTTATTATGCCGGTTTGAAATGTTTAATTAATTTTACATAAACCTCGATCCCTGATGAGAATACTGATATTATGTACCGGGAACAGCTGCAGAAGCCAGATGGCACAGGGATTCCTGCAATCATTTGACAATAAGCTCGAAGTTAGTTCGGCAGGAACAGAACCAGCAGGGCAAATAATTCAAAAAGCTGTTCAGGTGATGATGGAAGCAGGGATTGATATTTGCCATCATACTCCGAAACTTGTAGATCAATACATTAAAGATGAATGGGATTATGTAATTACTGTTTGCGATGATGCAAATGAAACCTGCCCTCTGTTCATTGGTAAAGTGAAACACAGATTACATATAGGTTTCGAAGATCCGTCAAAAACCATCGGTTCGGAAGAGTTCATAATGAGTGAATTCCGCAGGGTAAGAGATCAGATAAATAGCGAATTTCATAAATTTTATATCAGGAATATCAAACCTAATTTAAAATGAAAAAATCGGAAAAGGCAGTTGAATACTTCCGTAAAAAGTTCAATTGCTCTCAATCAGTATTTACAGCATTTAGTACTGAATACGGTTATTCTGAAAACGATTCACTCAAAGTCTCCTGTGCTTTCGGCGGCGGTATGGGACGTCAGCAGCTGACATGCGGTGCTGTTACCGGAGCTCTGATGGCAATAGGATTGAAATACGGTAAAGGCATTAATGATACAGAAGAAAAGAAACAGCTCACTTATTCAAAAACCAGGGAATTCTTTGAAGAGTTCATAAAGATCCATGGCTCAACAAACTGCAGGGAACTGCTTGATGGTCTGGATATGACTGACCCTGAAGACCATAAGAAGATTATGGAAAGGAATCTCTTTGATATCAAATGCGAGGAATATGTAGCCAGTGCTGTAAAAATAACAGAGAGAATATTAAATGATTGGAGTTCAGACCAGAGAAATCTAATATGGTAAATTCTGAAAATACTTAGTGAAGCTTTGAGTCTTGGTGCCTTGGTGGCAATTCTTTCTTTTGCCACCAAGACACAAAGACACCAAGATACACCAAGGGCAATAGAGAATCCGGCGCATTTAAATTACTAAACATGAAAGCGGAAGAATTAAAACAGATCGTAAAGGAAAAATACGGAAAAATCGCTGAACAGAATTCAGAGGAAAAATCATGCGGCTGCGGAACATCATGCTGTGGTCCTGAAGTTGACTATACCGTATTCAGCGAAGATTATAAGAACAAGGAAGGATATAATCCTGATGCAGATATGAACCTGGGTTGCGGAATACCCACAGACTATGCCGGGATTAAAAAAGGAGATCATGTACTGGATCTTGGAAGCGGAGCAGGCAATGATTGCTTTGTGGCCCGGGCAATTGTGGGTGAGACCGGAAAAGTTACAGGTCTGGATATGACTGAACAAATGATCAGGAAGGCAAAAGAGAATTGTACAAAATTGGGGTTCACAAATGTGGAATTTATTCCCGGAGATATTGAGGATATGCCTTTTGAAAAGAACCTTTTTGATGTGGTGATTTCAAACTGTGTCCTGAATCTTGTCCCCGATAAGTCAAAAGCATTCAGTGAAATATTCAGGGTGCTTAAACCCGGCGGGCATTTCTGTGTTTCTGATGTGGTGGTAAAAGGCAGGCTTTCAGAAAAAATGCTGAAAGATGCTGAGATGTATGCCGGATGCGTCGCAGGGGCAAGTGAAATGACGGAATACATTAAGATCGTTGAGGGGACAGGATTCATTAATTTGAAAATACATAAGCAAAAAGAGATAAGCCTGCCCGATTCCCTGCTTTCAGAATTTAACGATCCTGCTGAATTGAATTCATATAAAGCCGGGGTTACAGGAATTTTCAGCATTACCGTTTCCGCCGATAAACCATATTAATTTTCAAATTTTCAAATTGTCTCATTTTCAAATTATTGTTATGGGAACAACAAAACAACTTTCTTTTCTCGACCGCTGGCTTACTCTGTGGATATTCCTTGCAATGCTCATAGGAGTCCTTTCCGGATATCTTTTTCCCGGAATTGCCAGATTCTGGGATTCTTTAAAAACTTCACCGGAAAGCACGACGAATATTCCTATTGCCATAGGTCTTATCCTGATGATGTATCCCCCGCTGGCAAAAGTAAAATACGAAGAGCTTGGCGGCGTTTTCAGAAACTATAAGGTTCTGGGTCTCTCAATGGTCCAGAATTGGGTAATAGGCCCTGTTCTGATGTTTGCCCTGGCAATAATATTCTTCAAATTATTTCCGGGTGAGAATAATGCAAATCTCCCTTATATGTACGGCATCATTCTTATCGGTCTTGCACGCTGTATAGCAATGGTTATCGTGTGGAACGACCTGGCAAAGGGAGATACTGAATACTGTGCAGGGCTGGTTGCTTTTAATTCGATTTTTCAGGTGTTGTTCTTTTCTGTTTACGCCTGGATTTTTATTGCTGTTTTGCCGGGATGGTTTGGAGTGCCGACAAATTCCATCGTTGAAAACATTACGATCGGGCAAATTGCAAAGAGTGTGTTTATTTATCTCGGAATTCCTTTTATTGCAGGCTTTCTTACACGATTTATCCTTATCCGGATTAAAAGCAAGGAATGGTATCACACGAAGTTCATTCCCATAATAAGTCCTGTTACACTATTGGCTTTGTTATTCACAATCCTGGTAATGTTCTCATTAAAAGGAGAATACATTATAAAATTGCCTTTAGACGTTGTCTTGATCGCTATTCCTCTGATCATTTATTTCATGATTATGTTTTTATCGTCTTTCTTCATGAGCAGAAGGGCGGGAGCAACTTACGGCCAGACAGTGACATTATCATTTACGGCTGCCAGCAATAATTTCGAACTTGCCATCGCTGTTGCGATCGCAGTTTTCGGAATAAATTCCGGAGAAGCGTTTTCCGCTGTAATTGGACCCCTTGTGGAAGTTCCTGTTATGATTTTACTGGTGAATGTAGCTTCGAACCTTAAGAAACGCTATTTCCCTGTAATTTAATACTTACCATACTCTCTTGAAGCATTTATCATAACCTCAATTGTGGCAGGAGTGACGTCGGCCTGTATGATGTGTGCAGGGGCAAGCAGATAACCTCTGTCTTTACCAAGTATCGTTATCCGTCTCTTGATCTCATTACGGATCATCCAGTTGTCTCCCGAGGGAAGAAGAATCTGCTGATCAATACCTCCGAAGAAACAGATCTTGTCACCATACTTGTCCTTAAGCTCCTGTGGATCTGATCCTGACACATTTGACTGGACAGGATTATAGACATCCACCCCGATCTCGGCAAAATCATCTATGAGCGGTGCAACTGCCCCATCGGAATGCATAATGATTATGATATCAGGGTTTTCTTTTCTCAGCCGGTCGATCATTCTTTTATAGCGTGGTTTAAACCTTACTCTCCAGTCTTCGGGTGAAATGAGCAATGAAGTCTGGCTTCCCAGATCCTCTCCGAACCAAATAGCATCAACGCCTGCTTTTACCAGCTGAAGAGCCAAACCTGTGCTCCATTCCTCAACACGGTCATTAAGAGGTTCGATCCATGGTTCCTCGGTAAGCATTCCTGTCATGTACTTTTCAAGTCCGGTCAGATGCCAGGCCATCTCAAACAATGATATCTCAACATTGCCGATCACAAAAAAATCTTTTCCAAACCTGTCAATATCCCTTTTTGCCTTTTCAAACCTGCCGGCGGCATAGGCATCAGGGAACTGATACTTTTCAATGTCCTTTGCGGTTGTTATATTGTCGAGAGGGCATTTAACCACCTCCACATAAAGTGGAGTGGGTTTCATATGCATTCCGAATTCATTTTTTGTAATGTCGTCAGAAACCGTTTCCGCAGCATAACCTTCGGGTACAGTTCCGCCGACCACTACCACATCGCTTCCCATTTTTGTCCGGATTTCATTGGCAGAGATCCTGTATGTAAGATCTTCATAATACGACAGAGCATAATCAGGCTCTATCTTCAGTTTTTTTCCAAATGCCTCGATGTGTTGCCTGCAAAGATCAAACTGGACTGGCACCCTGTCGGGATTTCCATCTGTTTTCTTAAGAGCTTTTAATACTCTTTCCTTTGAATTTAAAAACATATTAACTTTGACTATAATCCTGAAAGATAAGGTTAATTTTGTTCTGTTTAATTTAAATCTGCTCTCTCTCAAATGCTTCTGAAATTATCACTTCTGGCAATCTTCGGAATAGCAATGGCTCATCTCGAAGGTGTAGTGGTTGTTTATCTGCGTAAATCACTGGGAATGATTGATTCTGAATCGAATAAGGAATCTGTAGGGAAATTTCCGAAACGTTTTTTGAATATTGAGATGACCAGGGAAGCTGCAACAATAATAATGCTGGTAGTCATAGCATACCTTTCAGGGACGACATGGCCGGAAAGAGGTATCTTTTTTCTATGGACATTTGCCTTCTGGGATCTGTTCTATTATCTGTCCCTGTACATTCTGATCAAATGGCCTCCCACTCTAAAAACCATAGATGTCCTGTTCCTCATACCTGTTCCATGGATAGCCCCGGTCTGGTTCCCGATAGGTGTATCCTCGCTTACGATCATAGCGATTGCAGTGCTGTACCTTTTTAACGTAATATTGTGAATTTTTCAACCAGGATAAATACAATCTTCCGGTCGCTCAGGTACAGGAATTACAGGTTGTTTTTCGGAGGGCAGAGCATTTCACTTATTGGCACGTGGATGCAGCGCATTGCTCTGCCATGGCTTGTTTATCATGTTACCGGCTCTGCTTTGCTGCTGGGAGTGGTCAGCTTCGCCGGACAGATCCCGACGTTTCTTCTTGCACCTTTCGCAGGTGTTATCACTGACAGGTTTAACAGGTACAAAGTACTGCTCATTACCCAGGTCCTCTCTTTTATTCAGGCATTGCTGCTTGCAATTTTAGCACTCTCAGGTTCAGTTCAGATATGGCACATTGTTGCCCTGAGCATTGTATTTGGCTGTATCAACGCATTTGATGTGCCTGCGAGGCATTCTTTTGTTTTTGAGATGGTTGAAAATAAGGAAGATCTGGGGAATGCCATTGCCCTCAACTCAATGATGTTTAACGGGGCAAGACTCATCGGGCCTTCAGTTGCCGGATTGATTCTTGCCACTGCAGGAGAGGGAATATGCTTCCTGATAAATGCAATAAGCTATATTTTTGTGATAGTCTCACTCCTCTTTATGCATTTGACGCCAAGGGAAATTCCAAAAAAGGAGACTCACATGTTCAGGGAACTGAAAGAAGGTCTCGATTACACTTTTGGATTTGCCCCAATTAAACATATCATACTTCTGCTGGCTGTTGTAAGTCTTATGGGATCTTCATATCAGGTTCTCATGCCGGTATTCGCAAAGGAAGTACTGAATGGCGGTTCACAGACTTTTGGATTTTTAATGGGTGCTGCAGGACTGGGAGCCCTGCTTGGCGCTGTTTATCTGGCTTCGCGTGAATCAATCCTGAAGCTGGGCAGGATTATTCCTGCTGCCTCAGGACTCTTTGGAGCCGGATTGATTATTCTGTCGTTTGTTAAAATATTCCCGGTAACAATTCTCCTGATGGTGATGATAGGTCTCGGCCTTATGCTGCAGACAGCTTCCAGCAACACAATTCTGCAAACAATTACTGAAGATGACAAGCGCGGCAGGGTAATGGGTTTCTACACGATGGCTATCATGGGGACAGCTCCCTTCGGAAGCCTGATCGCAGGATTCCTTGCAAAAACATTCGGGACCACGGAAACTATCCTGATCGGAGGCCTGTCATGTGTAGTCGGGGCTCTTTTCTTTCTGAGAAAGCTGCCTGAACTGAAAAGCATTGTGAGGCCTGTCTATGTAAGAATGGGTATCATTCAGGAAGAGCCATTTATCATTCAATAATTCGTACTGGTCAAAAAGTGTTGAAATCATTAACCTCTTTCCTTTGCAGACTGGGTAAAAATCACGATTTTTGTGACTGAACTATAAAAATACGGGGGCTATCTGCTGACAAAGCTGAACCGCATTCTTTAATGTGAATGAAGATACTTATTTGTGAAGATAACAAACTGGCGCTCAGGACCCTGACTGCAGTGCTTCAGCGCGAAGGCTACGAAACTTTCTCAGCAGCTGATGGAAACATGGCTATGTCGCTGATACAGAATAACTCATATGATCTTTTGATAGTCGACATACATTTGCCATATCACAGCGGTTTGGAACTGGTAAAATATCTCAGATCTGAAATGAAAAATGATACTCCGGTGCTTATAATCACAGCTTTCAGTGATCCTCAGGTCCAACAGCAGGCTGGCGAGCTCGGAATTCAGGGTTATATTGTAAAACCATTCAATCCTGCTGATACTATTAATCAGATCAGGTCTATTCTTAAAACCGAGTGATGAAAAAGCCTATTCTGCTGTTTATGACAGCAGTTATCATAACAATTCTGTCTTTGCCTGCTGACCTTTTTTCTCAGCAGATCATGGATCCTGAGGCTGAATATCTGAGGATCCGGTCGGATGCCTTTGAGGGAAATTATGATTCTGCTTCCGCAGCAGCAAGGAGGCTTGTGAATGAATATCCGGAATATGGCGACGCACGCATTCTGCTTGGCCGGATCCTTGCATGGAAAAAGGATTACCATCAGGCAATGGCTGTTATAGATACAGTTTTAATGAAAGAGCCTGATAACGCCGATGCCCTGTCGGCAAAACGTGATATTATGCAATGGTCGAAAGGTTCTACGCCTGTTTCAACAGATATCCGGGCAGGATATTCTTTTGATGCTTTTTCGGAACCGTATAACCGTTTCTGGCAGGTTATTAATGTTGGCGCAGGACACAAATTCGGATGGGGTCCGGCAGTTGCAGGAATTAATATTGGCAATATCAGCATCGGGGATTCTGCAACGATTCGGAAGACTGAGATGCAGTTTGTTGCCGAAGCCTGGCCGACTCTTTCAAATAAGAACTATGCTTATCTGGCATATGCTTTCAGTCCCGGAGCTTACTTCCCAAGGCACAGGGCGGCTGTTGAAATCTGGCAGATGCTGCCTGACGGCTGGGCTGTGTCGGCAGGACTTAATTACTATTACTTCACAAGGAATATTTTCATCGCAGGCTTGTCGGTGGAGAAATACATAAGCAAATACTGGTTTTCAGCCAAAGGATTTGTATATTTCAAGGATGATGGCCCTACAACTTCATTCTTCCTTAATGCGAGAAGATATTTCAACAATACCGACTATCTCCAGGCAGGAATAGGAGCCGGCACTGCGCCTGATGAACCTTTTGATGTTCAGACAGACCTTATGCGGTTGAGTGCATATAGCTTCAGGCTTACAGGCAACTTTTCCATCACGGGAAAGCTCACAATGCGTGCAGGAGCCGGATATTCCCGGGAAGAGTATTCAGAAAACGTCTGGAGAAACAGGTTTGAGGGGAACGTTGGTTTTATCTATGCCCTTAAAATGAAATGAAGAAGTATATCCGAATATTAATATTAGCCCTGGCGCCTTTCAGCGTGTTCGCAACGGTTAGCGCATTCCAACTGCCGGATTCGGTACTTCTTGCAGATTCATCCATCCTTCCCGGCGGGCAGCCTGCAGAAAATATGCCTCTGGAATATAACATAGCAGGAGAAAATATAAAAGCCTTCGTTTCCTCCTTTGAAAACAATTATCCTGTCCAGCTTGGAGCTTTCAGGCTGAAACTCAACGCTGATGCTTTTTACCGGGAAGTTGTTGATCGCATCGACCGCAAAGCGATAATGATAAGGGAAAACGGATTATATAAAATCAGGATCACAGGTTCCCCTGTGCCTGGAAAATCGGGCAGGAGGGAACAGGTAAAGCCATCAGTGAAGGATGAAGCGCCGGTTCAGGATACGGTCAGGAATGAAAATCCAGGGATAGCTTTAAATACAACTGAAGATACAGCATCTGCCAGAGCCATTGCAAATGAACCTGTCATAAGTTCGGGTCAGACAAGTGAAGGGCGCATTGTTTTTATCGGCAATGATAGTCCATGGATTAAAAGGATCCATTATTTTGGCAAATCGATAGCATTTGTAAATGCGCTGATAATCACAATTGTCGCGTCTATTGCATCTATGCTTGTACTTCTGATCATAATCCTGATGAACAGGCGGAGAATGGAAAAGGAGGCTCGCCTGCACCAGTACCTGCTTGAGAAATACCAGGTACTTATAGTTGATTACCTTTTCGGAACAGCTTCGCCTGATGATTTCCGTCCCATTGCTTCGGATAACTACCGCCGTCAGGTCCTTATAGACCAGATGATCGACGTAAGCGTAAACCTAAAAGGCGAAGAAGCCAAAAAACTTCTGGGCCTTTACAAACATCTCGGTCTCGACAGGGATTCTATTGCAAGGGCGAAAAGCCTTAAATGGCATAAAAAGATAAAAGGATTCCGTGAGCTTGCATTCATGAATATCACTGATGGCAATAATGCAATCTATAAAGCCCTGAACTCTTCGAATGAGATTCTGAGGATGGAGGCGCAAATAGCGCTTGTAAGGTTAAGCGAAAAGGATCCTTTTGAATTTCTGTCACATCTGGTGCGTCCATTTTCATTGTGGGAGCAGATCACTCTTCATGAACTTCTTATCCAGCATAACATACCGGTGCCTCCTTTCAGCAAATGGCTCACTTCTCCCAATCCGACGGTAGTAATGTTTGCGCTTCGTATGATAAGGGAATTCAAACAGAAAGAGGCAGAGGATGAAGTAAGGCAGGCTCTGATGCATTCAGATCCTTTAGTAAGGCAGCTTGCGGTTCAGGTTGCCGGGGATATGGAATTCCGTTCAAGCCTTGAGACCATGAAACGCATGTATAAAAACCAGGAATACAGCGTTTGTCTTGAAATTGTTAAGGCTATGGGAAAAATGCCTGATCTGTCAATGCTCGGATTCCTGAAACTTGTTCTCGACAAGGAAGATGATGTACAGCTCCAGATTGAGGCTACAAAAGCAATAGAAAACAACGGAGAAGAAGGAATTAAGACTCTTGTGAAACTAATGAAATCTGAATACAAGAATTATAATATAATCGTAAGGCACGTTCTTGACAGAAGAATTTTCTGAGAAACTATGGGACTGATTTTTGGAAATCTGATCTTTATCATCACTCTGGTGATCTTCGGATCTTATCTGATCCTCGGGATATTTTCTGCCATTGCCCTACGCAAATACCTCAGGAAAAATAGTTATGTAAACTACAACTCCCTGGTGCTTTCCCCCTTAAGTCCCAAGATCTCAATCATCGCTCCGGCCTTCAATGAAAGCAGATCGATCATCGATAATATCCGGACATTGCTTTCGCTCTACTATAATAATTTTGAGGTTATCCTGGTAAATGACGGCTCGACCGACGACACTTTTGAAAAAATTCGGACTACCTACGACCTTGAAAGGGTGAATTATTATTTTGATTACAGGATCCCGTGCGAGAGGATCAGGGGAGTGTACAAATCCAAAAATCCTTCCTATACCAGGCTTACAGTCATTGATAAGAACAATGGAGGCAAAGCTGACTCTCTGAATGCCGGAATAAACATCTGCAAAAGCGCTTATTTTGTCTCTATAGATGCTGATTCGATAATTGAAACAGATTCGATCCTTAAGCTGATCAAGCCTTTCCTGGAAGAAAAGGAGAAAAGAGTGATAGGCACCGGCGGAGTGATCCGGATTGTCAACTCATGCGAAATAGAAAGAGGCCACATCCGTAATATCAATATCCCCAAGAAATTTCTTCCCCGCCTCCAGGTTCTTGAATACACGCGCGCTTTCCTGCTGGGAAGAATGGCCTGGAGCCAGCTTGACGGATTGATGCTGATTTCCGGGGCTATGGGAATGTTCGACCGCGAAACGGTAATTAAAGCCGGGGGTTACAGCATAAAAACCGTTGGAGAAGATATGGAGCTGGTTCTCAGGATGAGAAGGTACATGGCTGAACAGGATAAGAAATATGAAGTAACCTATATTCCCGATCCTTTGTGCTGGACTGAAGTGCCTTCCGACCTTAAGTCAATGAGGAAACAGAGAACACGCTGGACAAGGGGACTTGTGGAATCGCTGAAAACGCATCGAAAGATGTTTTTCAACTTAAAGTATAAAAGGCTCGGACTTCTGGGTTACCCATACTGGTTTTTCTTTGAATGGCTGTCGCCATTGATAGCCTTTGCGGGTTTTGTATATACATTTATTCTTATTATTACAGACTCCTTAAACTGGCCTTTTTATCTTCTCCTGTTCACTTTCGTGTATTCTTTTGCAGTGCTTCTCTCTACCTGGGCGGTTCTGTTTGAAGAAATAACTTTTCACAAGTACAGAAGGAAAAGGGATGTACTTAAGCTTCTGTCTACAGCATTACTGGAACCATTCTTCTATCCCGTTCACACTTACTTTGCCGTAAGGGGCAACATTGAAGCAATGCGAGGCAAAAAAGGATGGGGCAAAGCAGAGAGAACAGGATTTGACAAGAAAAAGAAAGTTGTGCGTGCTTCCACGGTAAGAAGTCAATCGGCAAATGCAGGAAGGGAGACCAAACCTGCTTCGACAACGTGAAGGGATTCTTTTTCCTTATAACCGGTTGCCGGTACCACAAGCCATTTATCCCAGTTGTACCTTGTTGTTGTAGATGTTACAGATCCTTTGTAATATACCGAAACAGCAATGCCATCCGACTGTGCAGTTGAGATTTCATAGCTCCGGCCTCCGTCGTATGACTCAGCTCCGTTTATTACCGTCATCTGCGTTGGGTCATAAAAATAGAGCATTGTCCAGGGTATCCTGATCCTGACCTTGTTCCCGCTCCAGCAGGCAGTACTTTTATGTCCCGGCGTGAAACTCGATGAGTTCTCAATGGGAAGCCTGCCCAGGTTATTATCCACGGTATTCTCAAAACCGTCATTTTTCCACTGCATTACTTTCCAGGGAGCTCCGTCGGTGGAGGTGCTTTTATATTTCTGCACCAGAGGATCGGACAGGTTGAAACGAGGGGTAAGGCCATTCATGTCATAGGCTTCCGTTACATGGTGCAATGCAGAATCATTTCCGAGAACCATGAAAAGAAGGAACTCGGACCTGTTTTTTAATGTCTTGCCGTTAGGGAGCCTTGATTCGCCGACAGAGGAAAAATAGGTGTCAAAGGCAAACATCAGGGTATCTCCGGCAGCCAGTACATTATCGGTCTGAGTATTCAGATAGAAGAATGAATTGTCATTGGTGGCTTCAATTTCATCCACTGAACCGGAAGGATTATCAGTAGTGTAACTGATAAACGGAGGAACCTCTTCCTGTTCAAAACCGATCAATCCGAAATTTTGTTCGGGCGACGTCAGGTTAAGCCACAGTTGACGGGTGGGGATTGTCACTTCTCCTGAACGGGTTCCGTATGCTTCCAGATACTGGACAATCCAGGTTCTTTTAAACCATTCGTCCATCCAGGAGAACATAAATCCTCCGGCGCAATCCGAATCGATGATATTATGCATCATCCTCAGGTTTATTTCGCCTTGCTGGAGCTCCGAATAACCTCCGTGATCCATCTTGCTGAATGACTGGTGTGCACTACCCCAGCTGCTTGGAACCCCAAATTCACCAATGACCAGAGGAATATCCGGATAATGTTTCTTCAGGTCATCCAGATAGCCCAGATAGCTGTTCGGCCCCTGGCTGTCGCTATAGACCCTGTATGAAGGCTGCTGGCTTACAAAATTTGGATAATAAGGATACGCATGGTATGTGGCAAATATGCCCGCATTGCTCGTTTTTCCGGAAATTTTGTAAATGTCTATGAAAGCCTGATCCTCATCGGTATGAATTTCGGTAGGATGATCCAGAGGATCCAGTGTCGGCCAGCTTGAAATGCTCACGGGCCTTCTCGATCCATAAGATGTTGCCTCATACTGAACCGTTTCGTCCAGCATCTGAGTGGCAAAAACTTCAGATGCCGAACCGGACGTCAGGCTGAATTGGTTTCCCGTGTATGAACTTAAGGATGGATGAAAAGTGTTCGTGCTGTCCACCTCCTGGCTGGAAATTTCCCTTCCAATTATATATCCTGCTGTCCAGGGTGATACATCTGCATAATAATTGCCATATGCTTTTCCTGCTCTGAATGAAATATTTTTGTTTCCGTGCACACAGTCTATCACTTCCTTAATTCCGGCCCGGAAAGGAACGATACGCATGGTGAGGTCATATTCAGAAGGATCAGATCCATCTTCGATTTCATCCAGCCATATCCCCTGAAACAACAGCAGGGGATTGTCAGGGTGACGGTAATTGTAATTTGAAAGGGCTTCATAAAATTCAGGCGGATGAAGAGTGTAGATCCTTAGGCTGTTGAATCCGGCTTCTGCAATCCGGGCAATCCATTTCTCATACATTTTGTCGGTAATAGCATAAGCTATCTCGCCCGGGAAATATCCCGGAGGCGAGGACCCCAGGTTTATACCTTTTAGTATCAGAGGCCTGTATCCAGCCTCAAGACTCATTGCGATATAATCATCCTGTGTTTTATAGGGAAGAGCATCCTTCTGAATGATTTCAAAATCGATAGTGGTGTCACGGCTGATGGTAATGTCGGTCAGCCTGACAGGATGATAAGTGTAACATGTCACAGTTGCAACCACAGGGATCCTGACCAGGACTGAAGAAGCAGGATTAACAGGAGGCAGTGAAACTGGTTCCAGCATTGATCCTGAAGAGAATGATGAAATGCCTGCTGTTTTTATCATTCTTCCGGAATAAGTCTTTCCCTTAAAAGTAATTGCATAAACATAAAAACCCTGTCTTACGGCAGCGCCTGATCCATTTTGTCCGTTCCAGACGATATTATAACTCCCCTGGCCGACGTTTGGGAAAAAAAGGTCAGTTATCTTCTGCCCCGAAAGACTGTAAACCGAGAAAGAGATATCTCCTGAAACAGCAATTGCAAAAGGAATGTTTATAGAATGCGAAAAAGGATTGGGATAGGGAGTCCGGAGTTCCAGCTGTCTTTGGCCATCGCTGTATATGCCTGATAGTTTCAATGTGTAATAGCCGTCAGGACCGGATACGGCTGAATAGTTGAAAACTCCCGTATTCATTGAAATCCTTGCATCAGGAACTGCATTGCCGAAACGGTTTGTAACTTTCCCGGTGACATAAAAGTCAATGCCCGAGATATTACCATTAAACAACAGGAAGGCAGCAATTATTAAGACTGCCCTGCATGGCAATGACAGGGAATTATCTTTACGGGTCATGCTATTGCTCTGCAAAAATGGTTGTTTATGACAAATGTAAAAAAATGCTGATCCCTGCCGCGAATAAGTTTTTAACCTTATTGATAACTTAATAACTTTGTTTTTAACAATCAGAAGGTAATGGAAGTTCTTTACAGACATCTTGAAAAAAAAGACAACAATGAAATAGCAGAGTTGATAAGGTCAGTATTCAGGGAGTTTGGGATTGCCCGCCCGGGAACAGTCTATTTTGATCCTACTACTGATGACCTCCACACTCTTTTCAGCACTCCGGGATCGGAATACTGGATAGCCGAGGATGATGGGACGATTATAGGGGGATGCGGTGTTTTTCCTACGCCAGGGCTTCCTGAAGGTTGTGCTGAACTGCAGAAGCTGTACCTTCTTTCTCCATACCGGGGCAGGGGATTAGGGAAAGCTTTGATTGAAAAAACATTTGAATCGGCAAGAAGGTTGGGTTACCGTCAGCTGTATCTCGAATCTCTGCCTGAACTTGGAAGGGCAATAAGCCTCTATGAGAAAACAGGCTTTAAAAATATTACGGCCCCTCTTGGCAATTCAGGGCATTTCGGCTGCAACATATGGATGCTTAAAGATCTATAGACGGGTCTGCTGAAGATATTAGTAGTCGGTTGAAGCATTTCCCCTGATCCTGAAATTATAGGTGATCATGAAAATCGGTTTTCCGAAAATTGACATCTGATAACCGTTAACCATTCCGTCTTCAACTTTAAAGTAGATCGAGTATGGATTTTTTCTTCCCAGAACATTGTAAACGGTAAATGTAAGATTGGAATGATTCAGCTTCCTGGCTTTCAGGTTCCCGGTTACTGTTGCCGATAAGTCGATCCTGAAATAATCTGGTATACGGAACTCGTTCCTGTCTGAATAGTATATCCTTTTAACATTGTAAAAATCAAAATAGGCAACCGGATAAGTTATAGGTCTTCCTGTGTTATAAAGAAGATTTGCAGTTAAATTCAGGCGTCTTATCAGTTTAACATTTGCCACCAGTTTCAGATCATGAGGCTTGTCGAAATTTGCAGGGAAATATTTTCCGCCATTTATTTTCTCGGCTTCATAAGGGCCATCGATCTTCAGAAATGATCTGGCATAAGTGTAACTTATCCATCCTGTGATCTTTCCCGTTTGTCTTTTAAGCATCAGCTCAATTCCGTATGCCTGCCCTTTCCCGCTCAGGATGTCTGTTTCAAGGTGTTCATTCATAATCAGATTGGCGCCTCCCTTGTAGTCAATGATGTTTTTCAGGTATTTGTAATAAACTTCCCCGGAAACTTCCATTGTCCTTGACCAGAGATTCCGGTACAATCCGAGAGAGAACTGATCCCCCCGCTGAGGCTTGATATAATAATCACTGAGTTTCCAGATATCAGTTGGGGACATCGAGGTTGTGTTTGATATCATATTCAGATACTGATAATTACGCTGGATGCTTGCTTTAAGCGAAAGTTCCGTGGTAAGTATGAACCTCGAAGAGAGCCTGTATTCAAGACCGGGGTAGAACTTCACTATTTCGCCGCCGTTGTAATGAAGAGTATCTGAAATATTATCGACCGACCTGGTCACACCTTCGTTGTAAATATAACGGGTTGAAGGGCCGAATGATGTGAATAAAGTAAGGCGTAGACCCCCGTAAACCAGAACTCTCGGGGAAAATTCAATTTCATCGCTGAAATACAGCGATGGTTCGATTGCCATTTCCTTATCCAGTGTTTTTGGCTGTATCTCGGAAGCCTGCCCGTATGGGGTTTGGGTTCCGGGATGCAGGATGTAATACGTCGCATCGAGTCCGAAATCCATTTTATGCCTGCTTTCAGGAAAATATGTGAAATCGGTTTTCAGCAGTATCTGGCTGAAGTTATACTTGAGAGTGTTTTTTGTTGCCGGATCATCGTCTGAGGTGAGCTTATAATCATATTTGGTAACAATGCCTGCGAAGGTTGAGAAGAGTCTTTTGTTGTATGAATGATACCATTTAACTGTTGCAGCGCGATTCGAATAGCCCAGTCCGAATTCCTTATAGTAATCAAAACTGTCGTTACTCAAATATCCCGATACCGAGACAGTATTTTTTGTGTTGTAATTAAATGTAAGCAATCCCTGGACATCATAAAAACCTGCGCTGCTTCTCTGGAGCTTCGGATCCTTAAGCATTCCCAATATCCAGTCGGAATAAGTTGCCCTTGAGCTCACTATAAAGGAGCTTGATTTTTTGGCGAGAGGTCCTTCAATCATAAGGCGACCGGTATAGGGACTGATTCCTCCGCTCACATTTATCTTTTCACGGCTCCCTTCTTTGAGAACTATATCCATGACAGAGGAGACTCTTCCTCCGTATTTTGCCGGCATCCCGCTCTTGTATAGTGTCACATCCTCAATAATGTCGGAATTGAATGCTGAGAAAAAGCCGAAAAAATGTGATGGATTGATTACCGGAGCACCATCAAAGAGAATAAGGTTCTGGTCAATATTGCCTCCTCTGATATTGTATCCGTTGGAAGCCTCTCCGACAGATTGAACTCCCGGAAGCATGAGGGAGCTCTTTATCAGATCCGCTTCTCCAAGTCCAAGCGGCATCTGTTTAAGCATTTTTACATTTACCTTTTCAATCCCCATTCTGACGCTTCGCATTTTATTCTCCTTATCGGCTGAAACAACCACTTCATTCAGCTGGCTCGTGTTTTCATTCATCCCGACATCAAGTGACCCGGAAGAATAAATAATAAGATTTCTTCTGGTGGTATGCATGCCGATCATCCTGTATTCCACCTGATATTGTCCTTTTGGCAATTCGAGGGAATAATACCCGGCGTCGTTGGTAACAGCTCCGGCTTTTAATTTGTCAACATAGACAACAGCTCCCGGAACAGGTTCTCCTGAAGAAAGGTTCTTAACAGTGCCTGTAAATGTCGCAGTGCTAGATTTCTTTAGCAGGGAAGGGCTTCCTATCCTGAAGACCTTGTATTCTTCATTTATTGCCTGGCTTTCATCTGCTGGCGCGATACGGGTGTAAACAACGGAATCAATCTCTGAAACCCTGTATTTAAGATACTGCTGGTATTCCCTGCTGAAGTTTGTCTTAATGAATCCTTTGGAAAGCACAAGCTTGTTGTCGTCTGTTATAAAAAAAGAAAATCCGGAATTTACCAGAGACCTTTCAAAAACCCTGTCGAGCCTCGATTCCTTTTCTTTAACATTAAGCTTAAGGGTATCTACCCATTTATCGGAATAAAAGATCCTGACAGGAATCAGTTTTTCAACAGTGTCTGCAAGATCCCTGAAAAGAATGCTGTCGAACTGAAGCGAAAGACGGTAATCCTGAGCAAACAGATTGAACGATAAGAAAAGCAACATCAGGATTATTTTGAACTTCTTCATTCCGGAACAGATTTAACGCAACAGGGAATCATAATATCTCAGGATACCGGCAATATCATTCTTGGCTGTTTTTCTGGTCCGGATCCTGTTTTCACGAATGTATGCCCTTATCTCTTCTTCGCGAGGACCAAATAATCTGGCGAGATCCTTCAACCGGGTAAATTTTCTGTATGTCCCATCAATCAAGACATATTTAACCGGTGCGTATTTATATTCATTAACAGCATCTTTTTCGTAAAGTCTGGCCCTGTGTTTGATAATGAACATTGAAGGGCCGTCATACACCAGATCATAAAAGCCGTCTCCGGGATTATTCTTTGACCTTTCCGGAAACCTGATATGCCTGAAATTGTAAAATTCACCCTGGTAATGGAAGCTGAATCCATCCGCAAGCTCCTTGTTCAGCGCAACCCTGGGATACTCGAAATTTATCATCCTTGAAGTGTCGGTAAAAAGAACCTCATCAAGATAAGTATCGTACTGAAGCTTGACATTATGATAAATCCTTTTATTGAAATCAAGTGTTGATGTGAAGAAATGATTTGAAAACAGAAGAGGAGTGGTCGTCCCTCTGAAAAAATAGTTTATATACTCCTTGCCGTTCAAAACCTCCAGAGGAGCCGTAGTGGCATTAAAATATAAATCCCTGATCTTCTGTTCCCCTTCTTCTCCCTTCTTAAGTTTAATTTCAGAAGCTGCCCCCGTTTCATTTCTTACCGCCGATTGTCCTGTAGTCGGGGATGGCAGTCCGAGAATTAACAGAAAAATGATTAAATCAGCTCCGGGAAACTTCATCACAGGTTATGGATTTTTACTATTGAATGCCGAAATAACGAAAATAATCCATACACTCTTTTATTTTTATAATCTTTATTTTGAATATTTCATGAACGGATGAGAATAACAAACAGGTTATATTATTTTTGCTGTCACTAATTTTTTCTTTGGCAGCTGAATCTTATCAAATCCCGGGAATGGTAAAGATCATTTGGAAAATACTGGCTTTTTCGTTTTGCCTACCCGTTTTAACAACATGCATAGATCCTTATTATCCTGAACTGGGAGGATACAATTCTTTACTTGTAGTTGAAGGGATGGTGTCAGATGAAGGACAGCAGGCATTCATTCGGCTTACAAGGACATTTCAATCCGTGGATTCGGTTCCGGCTACCGTCGAAAATGCAAAGGTTTACATAACTGATGAGAACGAGACGATGACTTACCTGCATTCATCAGGTATGGGAAACTATACCGCCGCTTCAGGATTCAAAGGCGAGGCCGGAAAGGTCTATACTCTTCACATTGAAACGGCAGAGGGCAGGAAATACGTTTCCGATCCCTGCATTATGTATCCGGTGCCTGAGATTGATTCGGTCTATTTTGACAAATATGAAGGAATTGATCAAACTGCCGCCAATATCGGCGACGGCATAATGATATACCTCGACTCGGATGAAACAAATGAAGAGCAGACAGCTCTTCGATGGGAATTCGAAGAAACTTGGAAATTCAAATTACCGTCGCCCATACTATTTGATTATATCAGTGAAGAGGAAATTATTCAGCATAACAACATCAGGGAATATTGCTGGAAGAACAGCCGTTCAGGAAATATCCTTACCGGGATCCTTCTGCCC
Organism: uncultured Rikenellaceae bacterium; assembly: GCA_964638545.1. Lineage (GTDB taxonomy): Bacteria > Bacteroidota > Bacteroidia > Bacteroidales > VadinHA17 > LD21. Next base: position 57,788 of record CAZXAM010000015.1, read on the forward strand.
GGCCGGCAATCAATCAGGAAAATGCCGCTGAATTTTATCTCTTCTGAAAGATCTGACCGGCTTACAGTCCAATACAGCATCCTTGTAAAGCAGTACTCGATTTCCCCACAGGAATACAATTTCTGGGAAAACATGAGGCAGGTAAGTGAAACTGCAGGCGGGATTTATGATACACAGCCTTATTCGGTCACGGGTAATATTCACAATGTTGACGATCCTTCCGACAGGGTTCTCGGATATTTCACTGTCTCGTCGGTGAGGGAAAAACGTATTTTTATCATGGCGGATGATTTGAAGGACATGAATTTGCCTGAATATCAATATTCCTGCACTGAACATATTGTCTCTCCTGAAACCTATTCTCCCCCAGGTTCGTTCGGAGAGCCGCCTACCTGGGATGAGATTAATGAGATGTTCATGGCGGTAGGAGGATTTGTCTTTATCAGGCCGGTTTATGCTGGTCAGACGAAAACACTCTTCAGGCTTGTGTTCGCTGCCGAAGAATGTGCCGATTGCCAGAAGACTGATATCAGCGTCAGACCTGATTTCTGGATCGACCTGCCTTAATCTGATATAAATCCGGATCATGCCATGTAGATTCAAAAAGGGTAATCCTGCCCTTATAATGTTGTTATAATTAGGTATTGTATTATTTTTGCTTTCCGATTTTAAAAGTATGCAAGTTTCAGATTACCGGATTATGTTAAGATCCACCGTAAAAATTCCGGTATTGTTTTTCTTCATGTTCATCCTTTCAGAATGTATCGATCCCTACACCCCTGAGCTTGGGAATTACCAGTCGCTTCTTGTGGTTGAAGGACTGGTGACCGATTCGGATGCACCGGCTGCAGTCAGGCTGACGAGAACCTTTCAGTCTGTTGATTCGCTCCCGGCGGAAGTGCCTGATGCCATAGTCTATATCACTGATGAAAATAATGCCAGGACGGACCTTCAACACTCAGGCAACGGATTATACCTGTCAGATATATCCTCAGGTTTTAAAGGCATTGCAGGGAGAACATATACACTTCACATTACGACAGCCGATGGTAAAAAATATCTTTCAAAACCCTATACCATGCTTCCTGTTCCCGGTATCGATTCTGTTTTTTATGAGAGAGAAGAAATTCTTGATGAAAAAACGGGAGTCAGTCGGGAGGGAATAAAGATCAGCATAAGTTCTGATAAGGATACGGAGGAAAATGGATTTCTTCGCTGGGAGTATGAGGAGACTTGGAAATTCAGGCTTCCCTCTTTAAAATATTATGAATACTTAAGCGATTCCGAGATAATTGAATTAAGCAATGTAAAGGAATTCTGCTGGAAAACGGGCAAATCAAATGAGATATTGATAAATCAGGTTATTCCCGGAGTAGCCTATGGACGGAATATGCCGCTGCTTTTTATTGCCCCCGAAGCCTCCGACCGTCTTACGGTAAGGTACAGCATCAAGGTAAATCAGTTCTCGGTTTCTCCGGACGAGTATGAATTCTGGAATAATCTGAAAAAGATCAATGATGCAGGCGGTAATATATTTGATACTCAGCCTTATTCAGTGGCAGGCAATGTTTACAACTCTGATGACCCTTATGAAAAAGTCCTGGGTTATTTTAAGGTATCCTCGGTGAGTGAAAAGAGGATTTATATTAATCCTGATGAGTTAAAAGACATGGAACTCCCCGGATACAGTTACGGATGCACTGAATGGATTGTCTCCCCTGAAAACTATTTTCTCCCCGGTTCGTGGGGAGAGCCGCCTACCTGGGATGAGATTAATCAGATGTTCACGTCGGCAGGAGGATTTGTTTTTATCAGACCTGTCTATATAGCTCAGACAAAAGAGCTTTCCAAACTGGTATTTGCTCCGGAAGAATGCTCCGATTGCTCATTGAAAGGGAGTATCGATCCTCCCGATTTTTGGGTCGATCATTAACACGAGGTGATGATTATATGATTAACATGAAAGTTATTAAAAGACATTTATTTATTTTATTGGCGCTTGCCATAATCTTTCCCTCGCTGAATGGACAGCCGAAAGCAAATCTTCTCCCAGGCGCTGATGACTTTAACGAAAAACTTGTAATTACAACTGACAGAGAACTCTATTTTGCGGGTGAACAGGTTTTATTGGAGATCTGCAAAATAAACCGTTTAACCGGATTGCCATCATCACTCAGCAAAATAGTATATGCTGAGCTGCTGGATCGTTCGTATAATCCTGTTGCCCAGGTAAAACTCTCTGCTGAGGGATCTTCAGGAAATGGAAGGCTTGTTGTTCCCGACACGGTGGCATCGGGGAATTACGTAATTCGGGCCTATACCCGATGGATGCTGAACTTCCCGGAAACTCTTTTCTCATATAAATATGTTACTGTCATAAATCCTTTCAGGAAATTCGACGCGTCTGATTATGTAAATAAAAAAGTGTCAGGGGTTAAGATTGACCCACTTTCATCGAACAGCCCGGGTTACACAAACAATAAGAAAGAATATTCTGAGAAAGTTGCTGGTCTGGACATTAAAACCGATAAGGATTTATATCCATGCAGGACAAGAGTAAATGTCGATATTTCATCCTCTAACCCTGCTTTCAGTTTCAAAGATGCAAACTTATCCGTATCTGTAGTAAAATCAATCCTTTCAGGTCCCGGAACAATTAGTCCGGGGGAAGATTTATCAGAGAGGTCCGTAAAAATAGAATTCAGGGACGACACACTGAAACTTCCTGAGCCCGAAGGTGAAGTCATAAGCGGAACAATCAGAGACAGGATTACAAATGAACCTTTGGCCAATGAAGCCATTTCTTTTTCGATCGTAGGGAAATATTCCAGATGCCGTTTCAGCCATACCGGTCCTGAAGGAGAATTTATTTTTCCTGTCAGCGGCCTCTATGGAGCAAATGATATTGTTATTCAACCGATGGAAAAGCATAAGAACGGATATTATGTTGAGCTTGATGAACCTTTTTCAAGCGCTTTTATAGATCTTGCTTTTCCTGACTTTTATCTCGACAGCACAATGGCAGAGAGAATAAACAAGTCGATCATCAGCATGCAGGTCAATAAACAGTATGAAGGTTCTTTTGACAGAAATGATAACAGCACAGATCCTCCCTGGAAGTCTCAATTCTACGGGATTCCCGATAAAAGGCTCTATATGTCAGATTATATTGAGCTTACGAACATCCGTGAAGTTGTACGGGAGATCCTTCCGGAGGTGTCAGTCGCCGGAAAGGAGGAAAATGCCAGATTTAAGATCATCTACAGGAACCCATACGGCAAATTTGAAAATCCTGCACTTGTTATTGTTGACGGAGTACCTGTCAGGAATATTACAGGGCTGCTTGAAATGCCCGGCCGGTTAATGGAAAGGATTGATATAATAAATGTCCGGTACTTTTTCTCTGATTTCATCTTCGACGGCATAATCAGCTTCGTCACAAAAAAGGGAAACCTCAGTGATCTTGGCTATGATGATACGGTTTTCCGGCAGGTATATGAAGGATGTTCGGAATCAAAGGGCTTCTATTCGCCTTCTTATGATTCTGATTCCCTGAGAAAAAATCATCTGCCTGATTTCCGGAATACCCTTTTCTGGGATCCTTTCCCAAAAATGAACAATGGAGGAAAAATCAGCGTTGAATTCTATACATCCGACGAACCCGGAGATTATCTTATAAGGGTGGATGGTATCACAGCCGATGGCAGGATTATTTCGGCAAGAAACTCTTTCAGGGTTGAGTAATTCTATATAGATTTACGATATTTACTGAAAAGGCAAGATGAGTATGCTTCAAAAGCTTACCCCTCCCGACAATTGGAAATTACCGGTGTTAATTGCCGGAGCAGTCTTTACGGGATTGTTCGCTTATGCTTTCTGGATTTCAAATGCTCCATCTTATCTTGGGGACAAACCTGAAACTTGCGTTAATTGCCATATCATGGCCCCTCAGTATGCAACCTGGGTGCATAGCTCACATCGCGAGAAAACAAACTGCAATGATTGCCATGTGCCGCATAATAACATATTCAACAAATATTTTTTTAAGGCAAAGGATGGTATGAGGCACGCTGCAATTTTCACCCTCCGCAGTGAACCCCAGGTCATTTTCATCAAGGAAGCAAGCAAAAAGGTAGTGCATAAGAACTGTATCAGATGTCACAAAGATCTGATTACTGATCCGAAGCTTCTTGGGTATAACACCAATACACAAAGTTTCAGGATGGAGAAAAAATGCTGGGAATGCCACAGGGAAACACCGCACGGAAGAGTCAACAGTCTGTCAAGCGTGCCCTGGGCGAGAGTGCCGCTTCCGCAATCGCCTGTACCGGAATGGATAAAAAGAGAAACTAAAGAATAAAACATATCCAATGAGACCAATTCATGAGATACTGAAAGACAAACCATGGCTCGGCTGGGTCATATTCCTCTGCACGGTTGCAGTTGTATTCCTTCTTGGAATGCTTGCTTCTTCCATTATGGAGAGAAGGGCAGAAGCTGTTTTTGCCTACACCCCGGAAATTACATTCTCTGAAAATGAACCAAGAAACTCTGTGTGGGGAGAGTTCTTTCCCAGGGAGTATGACACATATCTGAAGACTGCCGACACAAGCTTCAGAAGCAAATACAACGGCAGTGCAATGGTCGATATGCTTGAAGAGTCACCCCGGATGGCTGTACTCTGGGCAGGATATGCATTCTCAAAAGAGTACAGCCAGGGAAGAGGTCACTATTATGCAATTGAAGACATCCGCAACACACTTAGGACAGGAAGTGTTCCAAGTCCCCAGCCAAACACATGCTGGACCTGCAAGAGCCCAGATGTTCCCAGGTTGATGAAAGAACAGGGGACAGCAGGATTCTATTCCGGCACCTGGGATACAAAAGGACCGGAGATTATCAATCCGATAGGCTGTGCCGACTGCCACGATTCCAGGACAATGAACCTTCGTATTTCGCGTCCTGCTCTTGTTGAAGCCTTCGAGGCAAGAGGCATGGATATTACCAAAGCAACCCACCAGGAGATGAGAAGTCTTGTATGTGCACAGTGCCATGTGGAATATTATTTCAACAAGAAGAAAGTTGACGGAGTGGCTTACCTTACATTCCCATGGAAGAACGGAACAAATATGGAGGAAATAGAAAAATATTATGATGAAACAGCATTCACCGACTGGACGCATGCTTTAAGCAGGACCCCCATGCTTAAAGCCCAACACCCTGATTACGAGATATTCAGCACCGGCGTACATGCTTCGAGGGGAGTCTCATGCGCCGACTGTCATATGCCTTTCATCAGTGAAGGCGGACAGAAATTTACAGATCATCACCTTCAGAGTCCTCTGAATAATGTAGCTAACTCATGCCAGGTCTGTCACAGGGAGGAAACACAGAAGCTTATAAGCGATGTATATTCCAGGCAGGATAAGATCATTGAAAACCGGAATATCCTTGAAACACTCCTTGTACGCTGCCATGTTGAGGCGAAGAGAGCCTGGGATCTTGGAGCCGCGGAGGGGCAGATGAAAGAAATACTGGACGATATCAGAAAGGCCCAGTGGCGATGGGATTTCTCAGCAGCAGGGCACGGAAATTCATTTCATTCGCCTGTTGAAATAAGCAGGATAATTGCAGGAGGCATAGCTTTTTCCCAGGATGCACGTGTTAAGCTGGCAAGGGTACTTGCAGCACTTGGAGAAAACAGGGAGGTCCCTTATCCCGACATCAGCACCAAAGAAAAAGCTCAGGCATTCATCGGACTCGACATGAAAAAATTAAACGAAGAAAAG
>CAZXAM010000015.1:63676-66437 GCA_964638545.1 uncultured Rikenellaceae bacterium
GGGCAGGTTACAGGAGTGGGTACATCCCGGGCTGTAGTTGTTCCATCAGCCAGAATACCGCTGCTGTTATAACCCCAGCCCCAGAGTGATCCGTCAGTTTTGAGTCCGAATGAATGCTCTCCACTTAACGAAACCTGCTTCCAGGTATTCCCGGTTCCAACCTGAGTATAGATATGTTTTTCAGAATTGGTTCCATCGCCTAATTGTCCATAGTTATTTGCTCCGGTGCCCCATAATGTGCCATTGGTTTTTATGGCATGTGAGTGGTTACCCCCTGCATCAAGTTTTGACCAGTTAGTCTCCGCACCAATCTGAACAGGACTGGATTTTTTTACAATTGTATTATCTCCCAGCTGACCATACTCATTATAACCCCAGGCCCACAATGTTCCATTGGTTTTTATTGCTGTAGTATGCTGAAATCCTGCAGAGATCTGATCCCAGTTGTTATCGGTTCCTATTTGTACCGGAACAGGTCTGTTTGTTTCAGTGCCATCACCGAGTCGCCCCAGTCCGTTATGACCCCAGGCCCATAATGTTCCATTAGTTTTAAGGGCAACAGAATGATAATATCCCGCTGATATTTTACTCCAGTTGGTTTCAGTTCCTATCTGTACAGGAGCATTTTTATCAGTTGTTGTATTGTCTCCCAATTGTCCCCAATAATTATTACCCCATGCCCAGACTGTTCCGTTTGTCTTGAGCCCAAGAGAATGTGTTTCCCATGTTGACACCTGGCTCCAGTTTGTTTCAGTTCCTATCTGCACAGGAGTAATGACGTTAACATTCGTTCCGTTGCCGACCTGGCCGGAATAATTATTACCCCAGGCCCAGAGAGTTCCGTTCGTTTTAATTGCAAGACTGTGTGAACGTCCGGTTGCTACCGTGCTCCAGTCATTATCGGTTCCGATTCGCGTTGGTACATATTTGGAAACAGTAGTGCCATCGCCCATCTGTCCGGAGCTGTTGTTTCCCCATGCCCAGAGAGAGCCGTCGGCTTTTATGGCAAGAGTGTGCATTTGTCCTGCTTCAATTTGTTTCCAGCATTGTCCGAAAGAGAATAAGCCAAAAAAAAGAAAAAGAAAAATCAGGATGCTTGCTTTCTTAAGAAAAGAATAGGTTTTCATATTCGTGATTGTTTAATCCGCAATTGGGCCATAATATAAAGTTAATAAATATTTCCGATGATAGAAAATATTTTTAACGCTCGGCCCTGCCATCCGGGCAACAAAAAGTGTGAGTGTCAGAGTGAGTTTTGAGGAAAACGAATCGAGTGTGAGAGCGGGAGCGAGCACACTCGCTCTTTTTCAGCCCACCTTCGCTAAAGCTTCGGTGGACACTGTACCCGGAGGGGGAATTGAACCCCCACAGCATTGCTGCTACTGGTGTTTGAGACCAGCGCGTCTACCAATTCCGCCATCCGGGCATTATAGGTCTTGCAGTCTTGCTTTGGCAGCCGAAGCCTTGGCGAAGGCTGGCAGTCGTGAATGGCACCGCAAATATAAAATAAATATTGAATTTAACCCCCCTTTAGGGGGGCTTGGGGGGTCATCTTAGTTTAAGGATTTCCACTTTCCTGAACTCCACAGGATGACTCTCTGCCTGAAGACAGATATAACCCTCTTTCAGCAGGGTGCCGTCAGGAACAGGATATTCAGCCGGCTTGTTTGTTCCTCCCACCTGCGGCCTGGAATAAGTAAGAACAGTGTCTCCTTCGATTATGTGATGAATGATGCTGTCGCCATACACAACAAATTCAGCATGAACCCAGACATCCCCATGATAGGTTTTTGATGTTGAATTTGTACAGTGCTGTGTTATCAGATTTCCGTTAATAACAATATTGGTTCCAGGTGTGCAGACATTTCCTGTCGGACGTTGTGAAACACCATCGCCACCGAGGAATTGTGCTTCTATTGAAACCGGGAAATCCTGATCGGTAAGCATCGAGGCAGCTGATTGTGAATGAAGCATTACCCCGCTGTTCCTGAATGCCCAGGAAGGACCGTTGGGAGCCTGGCTGCCTGTAAAACGGTATTCGATCCGCAGACGATAACTGGAAAAAGGTTCTCTGTAGAAAATGTGTCCGTATTCATTATTAAATTTATCGTATTGATCGTAAGAAACTTTCATCAGGCCATCCTCAACCCGGAATGTGTTCCTGTAATTTTCATTCAGCGGATATCCCTTGATCTTTATGTCCCATCCGCTAAGATCTTTACCGTTGAAGAGCTGTATCCAGTTTTCTTTCTGAGTCTTAGGGCTGTTGCATGAACCCGCAAAGATCAGCAATACAGATAAAACAATAGAGTTCTTCATATAATATTTTTTAAACGCAAAGCACGCAAAGGTTCTACGCAAAGCACGCAAAGAAGAATTCATTTTAACTTTGCCCTGAGCCAAACCTCCGCTGAAGCTTCGGTTTGCAATGCCTGCTCCCCGAGCTCTGAGCTATTTTGCCAGCATCTCCCTTACCGCCTTTTCAATCCCCTCCTGATCATATCCGCACTCCTTGTAGAGCTCTTCCTGTGTCCCCTGCTCGACAAAATAATCGGGTATTCCAAGCCGCTTAATGTCAGCGACATAGACATTATCGCACATGAATTCAATGACTGCGCTGCCGAATCCACCCTTTAACACTCCGTCTTCGACAGTGATTATCTTTTTAAAATTCCTGAAGACGGTATGAAGAACATCGGTGTCCAGCGGAGCTGCAAATCTCATATCGTAATGCATGACTGTTATCGATTCCTTTGCCAGC
>CAZXAM010000016.1:0-25533 GCA_964638545.1 uncultured Rikenellaceae bacterium
CTTGCGAAAGCAATGTGGTGGATGCTGGCAAGAATTGCAGGATGGGACGGGAGTAATGATTATATCCCGGTCACAGGGATAACGGTTACAGGGAACCAGACCATCAGCACTGATAACGGATCAACACAATTAACGGCTACAGTATCACCATCCAATGCTACGACGAAGACGGTAAACTGGACGATAAGCAGCGGAAGCACTCTGGCTACGATAAGTAACACAGGACTGGTTACGGCACTTGATAACGGAACAATAACAGCCAGAGCCACAGCCAGTGACGGGACAGGCATCTATGGAGAACTTGTCATCACGATCAGCAACCAGGTGATCGCGGTAACAGGTGTAACAGTCACAGGTACACCGACTATCACGACGGATAACGGTACGACTCAGCTGACAGCCAACATTACACCAACGAATGCTACGACACAGACTGTAACGTGGACAGTAATAAACGGAACAGGGACAGCAACAATAAGCAGTGCAGGGCTTGTGACGGCGCTGACCAACGGGACAGTAACAGCCAGAGCTACAGCCCATGATGGCACAGACATCTATGGAGAACTGGTCATAACGATCACGAACCAGGTAATCCCGGTAACAGGAGTAACAGTCACAGGAACACCGACTATCACGACGGATAATGGCACTACTCAGCTGACAGCCATTGTAGCTCCGACGAATGCTACAACACAGACTGTAACGTGGACAGTAATAAACGGAACAGGGACAGCAACAATAAGCAGTGCAGGGCTTGTGACAGCATTGACCAATGGAACTGTTACAGCAAGAGCAACAGCCGATGACGGCACAGGCATCTATGGAGAACTGGTAATTACAATCAGCAATCAGGTAATACCAATTACGGGCATTTCAATAACGGGAACACCAACAATAACCACCGATAATGGCACGACGCAGCTGACAGCCACGGTAGCTCCGTCGAATGCTACGACACAGACAGTAACGTGGACAGTAATACCTGGTACAGGGACAGCAACAATAAGCAGTGCGGGGCTTGTTACGGCACTGACCAACGGGACAATAACAGCCAGAGCCACAGCCAATGATGGAACCGGCATCTATGGAGAACTGGTCATTACGATCAGCAACCAGGTAATCCCGGTAATAGGCATCACAGTCACAGGAACACCGACTATAACGACAGATAACGGGACAACACAGCTGACGGCCAACATAACACCATCGAATGCCACAACACAGACGGTAACGTGGACGATAACCAATGGGACAGGAACGGCAACAATAAGCAATGCGGGGGTTGTGACAGCACTGACCAACGGGACAATAACAGCCAGAGCCACAGCCAATGATGGAACCGGCATCTATGGAGAACTGGTCATTACGATCAGCAACCAGGTAATCCCGGTAATAGGCATCACAGTCACAGGAACACCGACTATAACGACAGATAACGGGACAACACAGCTGACGGCCAACATAACACCATCGAATGCCACAACACAAACGGTAACGTGGACAGTAATAAACGGAACGGGTACGGCAACAATAAGCAGTGCAGGGCTTGTGACGGCGCTGACCAACGGAACTGTTACAGCAAGAGCAACAGCCAATGACGGCACAGGCATCTATGGAGAACTGGTAATTACAATCACAAACCAGATAATACCGGTTACAGGAATAACGGTCACCGGAACACAGTCTATAAACACCGATAACGGCACGACTCAGTTGACAGCGACTGTAGTTCCGTCGAATGCTACAACACAGACAGTAACGTGGACAATAGCAAACGAAACAGGCACGGCAACTATCAGTTCAGCAGGGCTTGTTACAGCGTTGACCAATGGCACAGTTACAGCAAGAGCCACGGCCAATGATGGAACGGGGATTTATGGACAACTGACAATAACGATCAGTAACCAGGTGATCCCTGTTACTGGAGTATTAGTCACAGGAACACCAATTATCGCAACAGATAATGGTACTACCCAACTGACAGCCACTGTAACTCCAGCGAATGCAACTACCCAGACGGTAACATGGACGATCACAAGCGGAACGGGTACAGCAACAATAAGCAATACAGGACTTGTCACGGCTCTGGATAACGGGACAGTAATAGCCAGGGCAACCGCTAATGATGGAACAGGGATCTACGGAGAGATCACAATCACAATCACGAACCAGTTCATACCGGTCACTTCAATTACAGTTACAGGGACTCAGACCATTAGCACAGATAACGGATCAACACAATTAACGGCTACAGTATCACCATCCAATGCTACGACGAAGACAGTAACATGGACGATCAGCAGCGGAAGCACTCTGGCGGCGATAAGCAATACAGGACTGGTTACGGCACTGGATAACGGGACAGTAGTTGCCAGAGCGACAGCGAATGATGGAACAGGTATCTACGGAGAGATCACAATCACGATCACTAACCAGTTTATCCCGGTTACTTCAATTGCAGTCACAGGAACACAGACCATAAGCACGGACAATGGATCAACACAATTAACCGCTACAGCATTACCATCGAATGCTACTACAAAGAGTGTAACCTGGACGATCACTAGCGGAGCAACACTAGCGACGATCAGCTCATCAGGGCATGTCACGGCACTGGATAACGGGACAGTAACAGCTAGGGCGACAGCAAATGACGGAACCGGTGTTTATGGAGAGCTTAACATCACAATAACCAATCAGTTTATACCTGTATCCGCAATATTGGTTACTGGTGAAGGAGGTTCCTCCACAATAACCTCAGATAATGGCACACTTCAATTATTGGCAACAGTCAGTCCTGTAAATGCGACAAACAAGAGTGTAACGTGGACAATAGCAAACGGAACAGGAACGGCAACAATAAGCAGTGCAGGGCTTGTGACGGCACTGACCAACGGGACAGTAACAGCAAGAGCTACAGCTAATGACGGAACAGGGATATATGGAGAACTGGTAATTACGATAAGCAATCAGGTAATCCCGGTCACGGGGATAGCAGTCACAGGCACACCGACTATCACGACGGATAATGGTACGACTCAGCTGACAGCCACTGTAGCACCGGCGAATGCTACGACACAGACAGTAACCTGGACAGTAATAAACGGAACAGGTACGGCAACAATAAACAGTTCAGGTCTTGTGACAGCGCTTACCAATGGAACAGTAACGGCGAGGGCCACATCTAATGATGGGACAAATATCTATGGAGAATTGGTCATAACGATCACGAATCAGGTTATCCCTGTTACTGCAATATCAGTCACAGGTACCCCGACTATCACAATAGATAACGGCACGACTCAACTGACAGCCACTGTAGCACCGGCGAATGCCACTACACAGACGGTAACGTGGACAATAGCAAACGGAACAGGAACGGCAACAATAAGCAGTGCAGGGCTTGTGACGGCACTGACCAACGGGACAGTAACAGCAAGAGCTACAGCTAATGACGGAACAGGGATATATGGAGAACTGGTAATTACGATAAGCAATCAGGTAATCCCGGTCACGGGGATAGCAGTCACAGGCACACCGACTATCTCAATAGATAATGGCACGACGCAATTAACGGCAACAGTATCACCGTCGAATGCGACAACACAGACTGTAACATGGACAGTAATAAGCGGAACAGGGACGGCAACTATCAGTCCAACAGGGCTTGTTACCGCTCTTACCAACGGAACGGTCACGGCCAGAGCAACAGCTAATGACGGAACAGGGATTTATGGAGAACTGGTCATAACGATCAGTAACCAGGTTATCCCGGTAACTGGAGTAACAGTCATGGGAACCGCGACTATCACAACAGATAATGGTACCGCTCAGTTGACAGCCACTGTAGCACCGACGAATGCTACGACACAAACGGTAACGTGGACAGTAACAAGCGGTACGGGCACGGCAACAATCAGTACATCAGGACTTGTTACAGCGCTGACCAATGGATCTGTTACAGCAAGAGCTACAGCAAATGATGGAACCGGCATCTATGGAGAACTTGTTATTACGATCACGAACCAGGTGATCCCGGTCACAGGAATCACAATAACAGGCACACCGACTATCACAACAGATAACGGCACGACGCAACTGACAGCGACGGTTACACCGGTGAATGCTACAACAAAGAGTGTAACGTGGACGATCACCAGCGGAGCAACGCTGGCGACTGTCAGCACGTCAGGGCTTGTTACGGCTCTGGATAACGGGACAGTAACAGCCAGAGCGACAGCGAATGACGGAACAGGTATCTACGGAGAGATAACAATAACGATCACTAACCAATTTATACCGGCTATATCAATTGCAGTCACAGGAACCCAGACCATCAGCACAGACAATGGATCAACACAATTAACCGCGACGGTATTGCCGGCAAATGCTACGACAAAAACGGTAACATGGTCTATCAGCAGTGGAAGCACTCTGGCGACGATAAGCAATACAGGACTGGTTACGGTGCTTGACAATGGGACAGTTACAGCCAGAGCTACAGCCAATGACGGCACAGGCATCTATGGAGAATTGGTCATAACGATCAGTAATCAGATAATCCCGGTAACAGGAGTAATAGTCACAGGAACACCGACGATAATTTCAGATAACGGCACGACGCAGCTTACTGCAACAATATTGCCGTCGAATGCCACAACACAGACGGTAACGTGGACAGTAATAAACGGTACAGGCACGGCAACAATAAGCAGTGCAGGGCTTGTCACGGCACTGACCAATGGAACTGTCACGGCAAGAGCGACAGCTAATGACGGAACAGGTATTTACGGAGAGATCACGATCACGATCACAAACCAGGTTATCCCGGTGACAGGAGTAACAGTCACAGGAACACAGACCATCAGCACGGACAACGGATCAACACAGCTGACAGCGACGGTACTTCCGGCAAATGCCACAACAAAAACTGTAACATGGTCTATAAGCAGTGGAAACACTCTGGCGACGATAAGCAATACAGGACTGGTTACGGCGCTTGACAATGGGACAGTTACAACCAGAGCTACAGCCAATGACGGCACAGGCATCTATGGAGAATTGGTCATAACGATCAGTAATCAGATAATCCCGGTAACAGGAGTAATAGTCACAGGAACACCGACGATAATTTCAGATAACGGCACGACGCAGCTTACTGCAACAATATTGCCGTCGAATACCACAACAAAAACTGTAACATGGTCTATAAGCAGTGGAAACACTCTGGCGACGATAAGCAATACAGGACTGGTTACAGCGCTGGATAACGGGACTGTAGTTGCCAGGGCGACAGCGAATGATGGAACAGGGATCTATGGAGAGATCATAATCACGATTACAAACCAGGTCATACCTGTAACTTCAATCAGTATAACAGGAACACCGACTATTACAACAGAAAACGGATCAACACAGCTGACAGCGAAGGTGCTTCCGGCAAATGCCACAACAAAAACTGTAACATGGTCTATAAGCAGTGGAAACACTCTGGCGACGATAAGCAATACAGGACTGGTTACAGCGCTGGATAACGGGACTGTAGTTGCCAGGGCGACAGCGAATGATGGAACAGGGATCTACGGTGAGCTTACAATCACGATCACGAACCAGTTCATCCCGGTCACAGGAATAACTGTTACAGGTACACCAACTATTACGACAGACAACGGATCAACGCAATTAACCGCCACAGTAACACCAACCAATGCCACTACGAAAAGTGTAATGTGGACGATCACAAGCGGAGCTACGATGGCAACGATCAACTCATCAGGACTTGTAACGGCGCTTGACAATGGAACAGTAACAGCGAGGGCAACAGCTAATGACGGAACAGGTGTTTATGGAGAGCTTAGCATAACAATAACCAATCAGTTTATACCTGTATCCGGAGTATTAGTTACTGGTGAAGGAGGTTCCTCCACAATAACCTCAGATAACGGGACACTTCAATTAATGGCAACAGTCAGTCCAGGTAATGCAACAAACAAGAGTGTAACCTGGACAATAAACAACGGCACAGGAACAGCGATTATCAATTCGTCCGGACTGGTAACAGCTCAATCTGACGGGCAGGTTGTTGCGAGAGCTACGGCTACTGATGGTACAGACGTTTATGGCGAATTGCTTATCACAATAACTGACCAGTTCATCCCGGTTACAGGGATAACGGTTACAGGGACTCAGACTATCAGCACAGACAATGGCACCACACAATTAACTGCAACAGTATCACCGGCAAATGCTACAACAAAGAGTGTTACATGGTCAATCACAAGCGGTACTACACTGGCAACGATAAGTAATACAGGGCTTGTTACACCGCTGGACAATGGAACTGTTACGGCAAGAGCGACAGCTAATGATGGAACAGGCATTTACGGAGAGATTACGATCACGATCACTAACCAGATAATCCCGGTTTCAGGGATAACGGTTACAGGAACACAGACCATCAGCACGGACAATGGATCAACGCAATTAACTGGTATTGTAACGCCATCGAACGCAACGACGAAGAGTGTAACATGGTCGATAAGCAGTGGGAGCACTCTGGCGACGATAAGCAACACAGGTCTTGTAACGGCATCGGACAATGGAACTGTTACGGCAAGAGCGACTGCTACTGACGGGACAGGTATATACGGAGAGCTAACGATCACGATCACAAATCAGATTATACCTGTCACAGGAATAACAGTCACAGGCACACAGACAATAAGTACAGATAATGGTACGACACAGTTGACGGCTACGGTACTTCCGATGAATGCTACGACAAAGAGTGTAACATGGTCAACCAGCAGTGGTACTACACTTGCAACGATCAGCAACACAGGTCTGGTGACGGCACTGGACAACGGGACGGTAACAGCCAGAGCGACAGCCAATGACGGAACTTCCATCTATGGTGAACTGGTCATTACGATCAGCAACCAGGTTATCCCGGTAACAGGAATCACAGTTACAGGAACACAGACCATCAGCACTGATAATGGCACTACACAGCTGACAGCGACTGTACTGCCAGCCAATGCCACGACAAAAAGCGTAATCTGGACAATAAGCAACGGAAGTACATTAGCGACGATCAACTCGTCAGGACTTGTTACGGCGCTGGATAATGGAACTGTTACAGCAAGAGCAACAGCTAATGACGGGACAGGGATCTACGGTGAGCTTACAATCACGATCACGAACCAGTTCATACCGATCACAACAATTACTGTTTCAGGTACCCAGACCATAAGTACGGACAATGGATCAACGCAATTAACTGCTACTGCATCACCGGCAAATGCTACAACAAAGAGTGTAACCTGGAATATCACAACCGGAACTGCACTGGCGACGATCAACTCGTCAGGGCTGGTGACGGCACTTGATAACGGGACAGTTACTGCCAGGGCAACAGCTAATGATGGAACAGGCATTTACGGAGAGATAACAATCACGATCACGAACCAGTTTATCCCCGTTACAGGAATAACAGTCACAGGGACCCAGACTATCAGTACGGACAATGGTGCGACCCAGCTGACGGCAACGGTTCTTCCTGCGAATGGGACGACGAAGACGGTTACCTGGAGTATCTCGTCTGGGACGACACTTGCGACAATAACCAGCACAGGACTAGTTACGGCGCTGGACAATGGACAAGTTATAGCGAGGGCAACGTCAAATGACGGGACAGGCATCTATGGAGAGCTGACGATCACGATAACGAACCAGATAATACCTGTTACAGGGATAACAGTCACAGGTACGCAGTCGATCAGCACGGATAATGGTACAACACAGTTAACGGCAACGGTGCTGCCGGCGAACGCCACTACAAAGAATGTCACGTGGAGTATAAGCAGCGGAACAGCGCTGGCAGCTATAAGCAACACGGGTCTTGTAACGGCATTGGACAATGGAACGATAACAGCGAGGGCGACATCCAGTGACGGATCAGGGATATATGGAGAGTTGACAATAACGATCACCAACCAGTTTATCCCCGTTACAGGAATAACAGTCACAGGTACACAGACTATCAGCACAGATAATGGGACTACACAGCTTACGGCTGGAGTACTTCCGGCGAACGCGACTACAAAGAGTGTAACGTGGAGTATCTCATCAGGTGTAGCATTTGCGACTATAAGCAACACAGGACTGGTGACGGCACTTGATAATGGAACAGTTGTGGCGAGGGCAACAGCAAATGAAGGAACAGGCATCTATGGAGAGCTTGCGATAACGATCACGAACCAGGTAATACCTGTTACAGGAATAACAATAACAGGTACTCAGACTATCAACTCAGATAATGGTACTACACAGCTTACGGCAACGGTACTGCCGGCGAATGCCACGACAAAGAGTGTAACGTGGACGATAAGCAGTGGAACATCATTTGCTACGATTAACTCGTCAGGGCTTGTGACGGCACTTGACAATGGGACAGTAACAGCCAGGGCAACAGCCAATGACGGAACAGGGATTTACGGAGAGATCACAATAACGATCATTAACCAGGTAATCCCGGTCACAGGGATAGCAGTTACAGGGACTCAGACCATAAGCACGGACAATGGATCAACGCAATTAACGGCTGCAGTATCACCATCGAACGCTACTACAAAGAGTGTAACGTGGACTATAAGCAGTGGAAGTACTCTGGCTACGATAAGCAATACAGGACTGGTTATGGCACTGGATAACGGCACAGTTATAGCAAGGGCAACAGCCAGTGATGGAACAGGGATATACGGACAGCTTACGATCACGATCACTAATCAGGTTGTACCTGTTACAGGTATTACCGTTTCAGGTGGAGGGGGATCATCTGCAATAACGACCGACGATGGAACACTCCAGCTTACAGCAACGGTATCGCCTGTCAATGCGACCATAAAAACAGTGACATGGTGGATAACAGAGGGGACAGGTCAGGCTTCGATAAGTCCTGCAGGACTCGTTACAGCAATAGCAGATGGAACAGTCACAGCACGTGCTTTAGCCAACGACGGTACCGGTATATATGGTGAGCTGGAGATCACTATTTCCAATCAGACCACAATACAGGTTACAGGCATTGTTGTCACTGCAGAAGGAGGTTTGTCAGAGATCACAATTGATGATGGCTCATTGCAGCTTTTTGCATCAGTATCACCATTTAATGCTTCAAACAAATCGGTCACATGGTCTCTTTTCAACGGAGTTGGTCATGCGGAGATTAATCAGGAAGGCTTCTTGATAGCCCGTTCAAATGGAAGAGTTACCATCAGGGCAGCTGCAAACGACGGGAGCGGAGTATTTGGTGAAATAGAAATTGAGATAAGCAATCAGATAGTCCCGGTTAACTCTGTAAAAGTACGTGGAGAGGGAGGTTCATCAGAGATAAAAGAGAATAAAGGTACGTTGCAGCTGTATGCGAATATATTCCCTGAGGAGGCGACAGATAAAAGTGTGACATGGTCGGTCTACAATTATTCCGGTGAAGCCTCCATTGATGCTTTTGGCCTGGTAACAGCTTCTGTATCAGGAACTGTTACGGCAATTGCCACAGCAAATGACGGATCTGGCGCATACGGAACCCTCGATATTGATATCGATATGGAAAGTCCTGAAATCTCTATCAATAAATATGAATTGACTGTTAAAGTCCCGCAGAAGTTCAGAGGTGCCAATTTAACCATCTATCGCATTGATGGTCAAAACATTCATACAAAAAGGATTATCAATACCGAATGTAAGTTTGATGTTTCCGGTCTAAATCCCGGTATCTATATCATCAGCATACACAACTCGGTGATCCTGTATGGAACTAAAGTCCTGAAACCATTTTAAAGTCACATTGGATCAGTTGGTGAAATCCTCCGAAATCAACCTTCCGCTCCCGCAAAGCGGGATGTCGTCTCCGTCAACTGACGGATCCTCCAAATCCGAAATCAACCTTCCGAAATCCGCCTTCATTTACAACCACTCCCTCCAGGTTTTCATATCTTCTTTATCTTCTTCCCGGTAGGACTGATAGTCAGGTCATCTTTCAGTTCATAGAACTGGGGGACCTTGAAGAGTGCAAGGTGTCTTGAACAATGTTGTTTTATAAACTCCTCATTTACAGTTTCCAGCGCACCCTTCTTAACAACAATCGTGGCTTTCAGCGCTTCGCCCTGGATCTGATCTTCAATTCCTTCAATAGTGCAGTCCACAACTTCGGGGATCTGAAGGATTACCGCTTCTATCTCTTTTGGGCTTATGCGTTTCCCTCCAACCTTGATAATTTCTTTTGAACGGGCAGTAAGGAATATATAGCCTTCTTCATCAACAGTTCCCAGATCACCTGTATAGAGCCATCCGTTCCTGATGGCATTTTTTGTGCCTTCCTCATCAGCAAAATAGCCCATCATAATGTTATCGCCCCGGGCTATTACTTCGCCTGTCTCTCCCGGTTTAATTTTTTCGCCTGCTTCATTGACTACTCTTAACTCGACACCTGGGATCCCTTTTCCCATTGATCCTTTCTTAGCATCGTACAGCTCAGGCGGCAGCCAGGAGAGCCTGGCAGTTGCCTCTGTCTGACCATACATTACAATAAATGTAGTTTCAGGATGTGCTTCCCTGAATTCATCAATGAAGATGGGCGCCAGCTTTCCTCCTGCCTGGGTGACGTACCTCAAATCGGGGAATTTTGTTGTTTTAAATGAATCTGATTTTCTGAGCAGGATCTGAAAATGACTTGGGACCCCCGCAAATCCTGTACATTTATGATCAAGAAGACTCTTTATAATTCCACCAAGGAAAATAAACGAGTTGTTGAACACAATCGATCCCCCGACCCTCAGGTGTGTGTGCAGCAATGACAGTCCATAACAATAGTAAAATGGCAGCACCACCAGCATCCGGTCATCTGATGTCAGCTTCAGATAATCGACTATTGAACTGGTGTTTGCTATCAGGTTTTTATGAGAAATCATCACACCTTTAGGTTTCCCTGTAGATCCTGAAGTAAATATTATTTCAGCACAACGCTCACTTTCGTTTGTTTCAGAGTTCCAGGGTTTCAGGGTTTCAGGGTTCTGTTGTTGGGAAGTTTCAGAGTTCCAGGGTTTGCCTTCGGCGAGCTCGTCCCGCTTTCGCGGTCCTCGGTTCAGTGTTTCAGGATCAGGTAGAGTGTCAGGAAAAACGGACTTTTCTGAATTAAGGTTCAGCTTCTTTTCGACATCCCTGGTGATAAATATCAAATCAGGAACCGTCAGATCACAGATATACTTATAGTTATCTGGTTCTATATTAGGATCAAGTGGAATGCATATGTTACCAGATTTTATTATAGCCAGATATGCTTTTAAGAAGAACAGGTTATTTACTGACAACAGAAGAATATTTTTATTCTCACCAATCTTTGACCGGATCCAGTTAGCTAAACTGAGGCTGGATGTATACAAATCTTTGTATGATATCTCCTCTTTACCAACAAGAAATAGTTTGTCAAGCTGAGCTGAATTTTTTAAAAAATAGTCGAATGCATTCATTGTTTCAGGGTTTCAGGGTTTCAGGGTTTTAAGATATAAACGTTTCAGGGTTCCAGGGTTAAGCAATTCAGACAACTCTGAAACTCTGAAACTCTGAGACTCTGGAACATCTTTGACATTATTTTTTCTTAATCCCATCAAAATCGGATTTTGAAAGATAGCTTATAAAATGAGCAATCTTTGCAGAGAGATTGAGACAATCATTGAGTAAATCATTATAGGTTTCTTCGTCAAAGTGTTTTGCATCAAAGGATCTATAAACTTGAGACCGAGTCTCTCCGAGTGAACCCTTTGCAATATATAGGAAATTAATGAACTCTTTCTTCCCATCCCTCTCAAAACCTTCTGCAATATTATCCATAACAGAACCACTTGATCTTAAAATCTGATCCTTTAACGAGAAATCTTTCCCTAATGACGTATTTTCAGTAATACCTCTGATTTTCTTGCAAAGTTCTCGGGCTTTTTGCCATATTTCCAAGTCCTCAAATCGCTTGATTGTCATGATTCAAGTATTTAAGTTGCATTAGTAAATAATATATT
This sequence comes from uncultured Rikenellaceae bacterium, assembly GCA_964638545.1. Classification (GTDB taxonomy): domain Bacteria; phylum Bacteroidota; class Bacteroidia; order Bacteroidales; family VadinHA17; genus LD21. The sequence continues at coordinate 12,072 of CAZXAM010000016.1, forward strand.
TCAAGGTTCCAGGGTTTCAGGGTTTCAGTGTTCCAGGGTTAATAGAATGTCAGCAACTCTGAAACTCTGAAACTCTGAGACTCTGAAACTCTGAGACTCATTTTTTAGTCCCAAAATAATCTCTCACAGGAGCCATCCTTAAGTACTCGGTAGTTTTTCGCTTACGTTCGAAATTCCGGAACAAAGCTTCCACTCTTTCTGCTGTCTCGCTCATTACGTCCGCGACTTCTTTTGGAGAGTAGCCGTTCTCAAACCCGTACCAGTACCTGTCCATGAGGTCGAAAGGAAGCTGGTAGAAGAACTCTTCCTGGGTCTGCTCTGCTGAGTAGGTGTCAGTTGTAGGTGTTCTTTTGATTATGGATCCGGGAACTCCAAGGTATTGTGCCAATTGATATACCTGGGTTTTATAAAGGTTGCCTATCGGCATCACATCCCCGGCGCCGTCGCCGTATTTTACGAAGAAACCCTGTTCCTGCTCGTGCTTGTTAGGGGTGCCGACAACCGCATAATGGAGCCTCTCCGCATGATAGTAGAGCATCGACATCCTGGTGCGCTGCTTGAAATTAGAGGAGGCCACTATCTGCAGATACTCTTTCGGGGGGAGCATCTTCTCTTTTTCAGTGCCATCCGGACCAATGACTACAAGATGAAAGACAGGAGGAAGGTTGGAAAATAATCCACTCTGCCTGACACCGATCTTCATTTTCCAGGTTTTCGGGTCATACTCGGGGAAGATACTTTTTACTGCTTCGTCACGACGCTCATAGCAGCCGAAGCCGGAAAGCGCTGAGGTGATCTCCTCTTTTATTGCTTTTACCCCGAATTTATCAGCCAGCACACGTGCGAACTCTTCACTATCGGGACTGGAATCTCTTTCGGGCAGCATTATTCCAAGCACTTTCTCGGGACCAAATGCCTTTGCAGCAAGCGCCATACACACTGAGGAGTCAATCCCTCCGCTGATACCTACTACAGCGCCGTTGCGCCTGAAATTATGCAAGACGTCTTCCCGCATTTTTGTTGTTATTTTATTAACAACAGATTCAATATCATCGAGAAGGATGATGTCTCTGGAAAAGGGTTTTCTGGTTTTCATTTCTTTTTAAGATCCAATTAAGATTTTTATATCATTTAACGCGCCCCTAAATCCCGCCTGAGCGGGACTTTAAAAGAAACACATTTAATAGCCCCCTTCAGGGGGGTGGGGGCATATATTACTATCATTAATTATTTTTAGGTTTTTCAGTTCACCATTCTGAAATTCACCATTATGATTCTCTATAAACTGGTAATACAACAAATGTGTTGAAATGACTGCTGTAAGTACCATATTGTCAACTTCCGATGATATTCCGCTTTTTTCTATCCTTGACAAGATCGATGAAACAGATCCGAAATCGAAAATACCTGCCTGCCGGAAGCAGTTTTCCGAAAGCATAAATTTCACATATTCCGGAACATTTTTCCCGGTAAAAACACTTTTTATCGGTGCACGGTAAGGCTGTTTTGGTCTTTTGATTATGCTTTCCGGGATCCTGCCCTTCATCAACTTTTTAAGAAGATATTTTTCATTCAGACCTTTCAGCTTGAAATCGGCCGGTAGCTTTGAACAGAACTCTATTACCCTGTAATCAAGGAAAGGGTATCTTCCCTCCACCGAATTAGCCATTGCCATCCTGTCGCCCTGTGAGGAAAGCAGATATCCTGACATGAAAACAGTTGTTTCCAGCCATTGTGCCTTTGCAAGCGGATCCCATGTACTGAATCCTTCAGGAAGCTTTGCTGCAAGCTCATCAACAGGAGAATAATCCCCGAGGATCTCCTTATAAGCGGGAGACAAATTTTTCTTTATATGATTGGAATTGTTCCATCTAAGGAGATGTGAATAGAACGGATTATCAGTTTCACTGAGCCTGTAACCGAAGAACATCTTCAGAATACCCGGATTGGAATTCCTGAGATGAGGAATATCAGGATAAATGGTTTTCAACAGCAGGGGTCTGATCTTTGAATCAGGCTGTGAAGCCCAGAACCTTCTTATACGGGCTTCCCTGAAAATGTCATAACCGGCAAGAATCTCATCGGATCCTTCACCTGTAATGACCACCTTAATATTATTATCCCTGACCAGCTTTGAGAGGATCATCATTGGTGTGGGGGCTGTTCTCAGGAGAGGTGTTTCAGAATGCCAGACTACTTTCGGGAAATATTCAGCAATGTCTTCCGGAGTGCAGTTAATTGATTTATGATTTGTATTAAGGTATTTAACTGCTTCTTTCTGGTAAACCGATTCATCGAAATCCTTCTCACTGAATCCGATTGAAAAAGTGTTCAGAATCCCCGGTTCGATGTTCTTGATCCAGGAGACAGTTGAAGTGGAATCAAGTCCACCGCTTAAATATGCTGCAACCTCAACGTCAGCCCTTAATCTAAGCCTTGTGGCGTTTGACAGGAGATCATTTAATTGTCCTGCGGCATCTTCCGGAGAAATATTATGGTTCTCAGATGATATATCAAGCTGCCAGTATCTTTCAATCCGGATGCCGCTCCGGTTAAATATCATACAGTGGCCGGGTGACAATTCAAGTATATTCCTGAAAGGAGTATCAGGAGTTACTGATGACCAGAAAGTATATACCTGGGTAAGTCCTTCCTTTGAAAATTCCCTGGTTATTTCAGGCTGCTGAAGCAGAGCCTTGATTTCTGAGGCAAATGAAAAAACGCCATTCGAGAAGTTATAAAAGAGAGGCCGTATTCCTACCCTGTCACGTGCCAGGAAGAGTTCTTCCTCCTTAGTGTCCCATATGGCAAAGGCGAACTGGCCGTTCAGCTTAGTAAGACAAGCTTTTCCGTAGAGAGCATATAGCTGCACCAGAACTTCTGTGTCTGAGTGGGTTTTGAAAATTGTACCCAATTTTTCAAGTTCTTCCCTCAGTTCCCTGTAATTAAAGATCTCGCCGTTAAAAACAATCCAGAACCGTCCTGAGGAGTCTGAAAGAGGCTGCTGCCCGCCTGCAAGGTCAATAATGCTTAATCTGACGTTTCCGATCGTGGCACAGGCCGAATGATAGATGCCGCTCTCATCTGGTCCACGGTAACTGATTGACCTGAGCATTGATGAGGCCGCAGGAATGGTGTTCCTGCTTCTGCGATAATCTATTATTCCGGCTATACCGCACATGATCAGGCTTCCGATTTGCGGATTACGAAATCAGTGATTGCATTTATCGATTCAAAATTCTCTTCGAGCAGGTCAGAATCATTGGTTTTGATCTTAAACTGTTCCTCGAGGAAGGTGATCAGGACAATGAAACCCATGGAATCCATGAATCCCTCCTTGAATATCAGCGAGCCATCCTTTATTTTCTCATTGTCAACATGCACCGACTGAATGATATACGATCTTACTTTTTCTTTAATTTCCGAAGGATCAATTTTCATAATTCTAAGTTTAATTTTAATCAATGAGTCGTAAAACTATGAAATCAAATCGATCCGGCCAATTTTTTAATATCCGTTTGAGCCTGATTTATGCGAAAAACACGCCTGTCTGTGTATGCTAACTGATGGTTTAATTTAAAAATATCTGTCTGTATCATCTGAAACTCACTATTGGTCAAATTTTAGTGGTATCGGAGTTTTTTCCTGTATTCCGTACTTTTAAAAAATATCTTCTAAAACCTTCTGTTAATGGGGGATTGATTTTGGAATTTGGGTGGTGTAAGCTATCTTTAAGATATATTTTTGCAAAAACTAAAATATTGACAGATGGCGAACACTTATACTCAATGTTATTTTCATTTGGTATTTGCAGTGAAAAACCGCGATGCCTTAATAAGAAAAGAATGGAATGGTGATTTGGAAAAGTATATTACAGGAATTGTTCAAAATCATAGGCATAAAATGCTGGCAATAGGTACAATGCCCGACCATATACATATCTTAATCGGATATAATGTAAATCAACTGATTCCCGATCTGGTAGAAGAAATTAAAACATCATCAAATTCATGGATAAAAGGGGGGAAGTTATCTAAATTTAAGTTTGAATGGCAAAAAGGCTATGGGGCATTTACTCATTCCCGCTCTCAAATTGACACTGTAGCAAAGTATGTTTTAACCCAGGAAGTACATCACAAAACAAAGCAATTCAAAGAAGAATATTTGGAGATGATTGTAAAGAACAATATTGAATTTAAGGAGGAATACCTGTTTGAATTCTTCAATGATATTCAATATTGGGATTAAATATTACGGTGCTCTGCACCTTTTGGTAGATTTTCAAATGCTTTTCTACAGATATTATGCGGCTCTGCCGCTTAATATCAGTCCCGGAATTTTCTTGCAGTAGATAATTTTAAGATGAACAATTGTAGTCAATTTCAGAGGTGCGGAGCACCATAATATTTGTAGATAAATTTTTGTCATAGAGTATAAAGGTGCAGGGCACCGGAATATCATTTTAAACGATTGGAATTTAATTCATTAGCAACCAGGTATTTGGAAATAACAAATGATATTTTTTAGGATTAGTATTCAGGTGCAGGAACGCTGAAAACAGGTGTCTATTAATGTAATCTAAATGATAGGTCATTCTAGAAATATCTGTCTGTATCATCTGAAAATTACTATTGGTCAAAATTTGATGGTTCCGGCAATTATTTTTGGTAATTTTATTCCGTATTGCAGGTAAGACACATCAGACAGGTAAATAAACTTTCCTAACGATTCAAATGACAGCAAAAAATAAAAAAGTATTCGTGTCGGGTTGTTTTGACATGCTTCATTCGGGGCATGTAGCATTCCTGAAAGAGGCATCTCATTTCGGAGATGTTTATGTAGGTCTCGGTTCCGACAAAACCATTAAGGAGCTGAAAGGCAGGGATACGGTTAACTCTGAGGAGGAGAGGCTTTATATGCTGAGCGCGCTTTCATGCGTTCATAACGTGAAGGTGAACAGGGGGAGGGGAATCCTTGATTTCCTGGGTGACATGAAAGAACTGAAGCCGGATATTTTCATTGTTAATGAGGATGGCCACTCGCCTGATAAAGAGCGCCTCTGCAAGGAGATGGGGATTGAGTACAAGATCCTCCACAGGATCCCTCATGCAGACCTTCCGGCAAGGTCGACGACAGTTCTGCGCACCATAAAACCAATGCCATACAGGATAGACCTGGCGGGAACATGGATAGATCAGCCCTATGTGTCAAAGTATTACCCGGGATGGGCAATTACTGCCTCCATCGAACCAACCATTGAGTTCAATGAGCGTTCGGGTATGGCAACCTCCACCAGAAAAAAAGCCATTGAACTCTGGAATGGCAATCTGCCGATGGAAAAACCTGAAAAGCTGGCGAAGACACTCTTCAGGTATGATAATGATCCGGGCACAAAGGAGGTTAGCGGATCGCAGGATTCAATAGGGATTACAATGCCCGGGATCAACAGGTTCTATTATGAAAAGGGGGAATACTGGCCTTCAAAGTTTGAGACAATTACAGATCCGGAGATAATCAGATGGTTGGAGGAGAGGTTGTCGATGCTTACACTATGGCCGAGACCTGATAATTACAATGTGCTGACGAATACCCGCATCACCACCGCAAATGTCAAGAAACTGACAACCGCCGCTGAAAAAGCTTGGGATGGATTACAGACGATGGATATAAAGAAGTTCTCAGAAGGATTTAAGGAGTCATTTGAGTCTCAGGTGAGGATGTTCCCTGATATGCTGAATGACAGGATTGAAAAGGTAATTGAAAAATACAGCGGTAAAACCCTGGCATGGAAGCTTTCCGGAGCGGGCGGCGGGGGATACCTTATATTTGTAAGTGAAAAGCCGATCCCGGGATCGTTCAGAATTAAGATAAGGATGAAGGAACTTTGGCTTTAAATTTTTTCTAACCACGGAGTTGCACGGAGTTGCACGGAGTTAGACCCCGGAGTATACTTCCCGGGAATTTAAATAACAGTGTAACTCTGTGAAAACTCCGCGAGACTCCGTGGTTAAGAATGTATTACAAAACAACTAATTCTATCAACATTGAAAAAAACCGCTTTAATAACCGGAATAACAGGTCAGGACGGAGCTTACCTGGCTGAATATCTAATCAGGAAAGGATATGTTGTCCATGGCATAAAGAGAAGGAGTTCGCTCCTGAACACCGACAGGGTTGACCACCTCTATCAGGATCCCCATGTGGAGAAGAGGAATTTCATCCTTCACTACGGTGATTTGAGCGATTCGATGAATATAACCAGAATAATCCAGGAGTGCCAGCCTGATGAGATCTACAACCTTGGGGCGATGAGCCACGTCAAGGTCAGTTTTGACGTACCTGAGTATACAGCCAATACGGATGGAATAGGCACGCTGAGAATCCTGGAAGCAGTACGCCTGCTTGGTATGGTTGAAAAGACCAGGATATATCAGGCCAGCACCTCGGAGCTGTACGGACTGGTCAGAGAGGTGCCGCAAACCGAGAACACACCATTCTATCCGCGCAGCCCGTATGCATGCGCAAAACTTTATGGGTACTGGATAACTGTTAATTACAGGGAGGCATACGGATTGCACGCAAGCAACGGGATCCTTTTCAACCATGAGTCCCCTATAAGAGGAGAAACATTTGTATCGAGAAAGATAACCAGAGCTCTGGCCAGGATTGTTCTGGGGATGCAGGATACGTTGTTCATGGGGAACCTTTCATCAAAACGCGACTGGGGACATGCAAAAGATTACATAAAGGCAATGCACCTGATACTTCAGCAGGATAAAGCTGATGATTATGTTATTGCAACCGGAGTAACCACCGAAATCCGCGAATTTGTCAGGAAAGCCTTTGAACTTGCAGGGATTGAGGTTGTCTTCAATGGAGAAAATACGAGTGAGCAGGGAACTGTAAAATCAATTGATGAAAAGGTATTTGTAGATGTTGTCGGGAAGGAACATCTTACAAATTTCAAGTCGAGATGCCATAAGGACTCTGTGATCCTTACGATAGATCCGGCATATTTCAGGCCTACGGAAGTCGATTTATTGCAGGGCGATGCCTCCAAGGCCAGGGAAAAACTTGGATGGGTACCTGAGTACAGTCTCGATAGCCTGATATCGGAGATGGTGAAGTCGGATCTGACACTCATGAAAAAGGAATACTATTTGAAAAGTGGCGGCTACCGGACGATGAATTATTTTGAATAAGAGCATATCTAAACCACGGAGTCACACAGAGTGAACACGGAGTTGCACTGTTTTATCTGTACAAATTATTGAAATTGGCACTCCGTGACATACTCCGTGTAACTCAGTGTTACTCTGTGGTTAAAAACTAATACCCATATGGAAAAATCGTCAAAAATATACGTTGCGGGCCACACCGGGCTGGTAGGATCGGCATTAATGAGAAGCCTGAAGGAGAAGGGGTATGCCAATCTTATTTTCAGGACACAGGCAGAGCTCGACCTTACGGACCAGAAAGCTGTTGGTGAGTTTTTTGCTGCAGAAAAGCCCGAATACGTTCTTCTTGCTGCCGCGCTGGTGGGAGGAATAGTTGCCAACAACACCTACCGGGCTGATTTTATTTACCATAACATAATGATCCAGAGCAACGTGATCCATTCATGCTGGAAGAGCGGAGTCAAGAAGCTGCTGTTCCTGGGTTCAACATGCATTTATCCCAAAAATGCACCTCAACCCCTTAAGGAAGAGTACCTGCTGACATCGGCGCTGGAATACACCAATGAACCATATGCCATTGCAAAGATAGCCGGACTGAAGATGTGTGAATCATTTAACAATCAGTACGGTACGAATTTTATTTCAGTGATGCCCACCAATCTTTATGGTCCCGGGGATAATTTCAATCTCGAACGGTCGCATGTACTCCCTGCAATGCTGAGAAAGATACACCTGGGTAAGTGCCTGGAAGATAATGACTGGCAGTCGATAAGAAAAGACCTCAAGAGATATCCTGTTGAAACTGTTGATGGTGAAGCGGAAGAAAGCGTCATTCTGGAGAAACTTGGAAAGTATGGAGTTGCCAGAAAAGAGAATCATGTTGAAGTTGGCATTTGGGGGACAGGCACACCGCTTAGGGAGTTCATGTATTCACAGGACATGGCTGATGCATGTGTCTATCTGATGGAGAAAGTGAATATTTCCGACATTACTGACCTGAACAGATCACATGAATCAGATGATTTTCATCCGCCTCAGTTTCTGAACATCGGAACAGGGGAGGAGATCACCATAAGGGATCTGGCATTAAAGATCAAAGGGCTGACAGGTTATAAGGGTGAGATACTCTTTGATAAAAACAAACCGGATGGAACAATGAGAAAAGCAACTGACATCACGCTTCTTAAACAACTCGGTTATAATCATAAGTACAATCTCAATTCAGGACTGTTGAAGATGTATGAAGAATACTTAAAATGAATTAAAGCTGACCAGGTTTAAATCAATATGATTCAAATCATTAGATAATATATTAATCGTTTAGCCATGAGCCGCATGCCGCAAGCCGCGAGCCACACACCTCTCCTCATCACCCTGGTCTTCTGACAATTTGCTAATTACTGCAAAACTCTTTCATGTAAAAAAAAGAATGCTTCGTCAAAACCATATTTTTAGTTTAAACAGGGTATTTCATTTCTATTAATCATATAATCAGCGGATTGTAAATAATTTGTTAATAAGTCATCTGGTAGACAAATCAAAAGGAATTTTTTATCTGGATGTTGTATCTTAAATTTGATACAAAATTAAAACCAACATGAAAAAAATTCTAGTCTTATCGCTAGCAATTATGGCAATCAGTCTCATATCATGTCAAAAACATGAACTAGAGACTGCCGGAAATATCAAAGGAATGGGAAATACCCCAGGGCAACTAGAGGTTAAAGAACCATTCAACCTCCCACAAGGGATTCTACTTGAAGGTGATATTACAGGCATAGAAGATATTATTTCTAAAAGTAAAGGTTCTGAACTGAGTTTTGATGCTAAAAGCGATTATTCTTATTTTGGCAGTGGCAAGTATGTAAGGCTTCAGATTAACCTTATAAATATAAGTAATCACGCCAAAACCGTTTTCTTCCCAAAAGGATTACTCATGCAGTGCAATAACGGAAATTCACAGCATGCACTTCTCTGCCAGACCACATGGTTTTGCATTCAGCCTAACACTTCAAGAAGGATTTATCTGGATTTATACTGTATAAATGAAGGTGTACGAGCACCAGATCAAAATTCGACATATAAAATACTAGGTGTTTCAAACTCCCAAGTAATAGGTAATTTGCTAAAAATGATAGGCTGGAAAAAAGTAAATTATGAAATGATTTATGGTACTTTTAGTCGAGGGAAAGGAATAGCTGAGACCCCTACCTATGAAGAAATAACAGAAAGGCTTCAAGAGATAATCTGGAATTTGACAGACAAAGGAATTGACATAACAGTTGAAGATAAAGCATTTCTTGAAAGCATTCCTGAACTTTCACCCGAAGAGATACCTTCAGTGGATGAGAATTCACAATTCCCTGAGTATTTTGATGAGTTTATTGTACCTGGAAAATAACAATACCATAATATCTGATTGAACCCGGTAACATAATGACCGGGTTTTTTTATTAATTATTATTCATATATTGGTATATGAAACAATTGCTGATAATATTGGCGTTTATTCCTTCATTTGTTTCTGGTCAGCAAATATATACCCTTAGCGGCAATATCAGGGATGCGGCGACAGGGGAAGACCTCATCGGAGCATCAGTTCACATAGTAAATGCTGCGACAGGGACTACAAGCAATGCATATGGTTATTATTCCCTTTCATTGCCCGCAGGTAGTTATTCGGTCAGGTTCAGCTATATAGGCTATGCCAGCATGGAGAAAACCATAAATCTGGGGAGCAGCCTGCTGCTTAACATTGAACTTGATCCATCCTTTATGAGTCTGGGTGAAGTTGTTGTGGCATCTGAAAGAGAAAACAGCAATATCACTTCTCCCGAGCCTGGTGTTGAGAAAATCGACCTTAAGAAGGTGATCCGGATTCCTGTGTTTTTTGGTGAAAAGGACATCCTTAAAACCATCCAGCTTCTCCCTGGGATAAGCAGTTCTTCTGAAGGAAACACAGGCATAAACGTGAGGGGTGGTTCAATTGGCCAGAACCTGATCATCCTGGATGAAGCTCCTGTTTACAGCTCCGCCCATCTGATGGGCTTCTTCTCGGTTTTTAATTCCGATGCCATTAAGGATGTCACAGTCTATAAAGGCGGAATACCTGCCAGATACGGCGGCAGAGCCTCTTCGGTCCTCGATATTGTTATGAATAACGGCAATAACAAAAATTTCAGCGCATCGGGAGGGGTGGGGCTTGTATCGTCAAGGTTGACAATTGAAGTCCCGATTATCAAAGAAAAGATGTCGTTTATTGTGTCAGGGCGCAGAACTTACGCCGACCTGGCTGCCAAGCTGCTCCTTCCTGACAATATTATCAGAGATGACATACAATTCTATTTCTATGATCTTAATGCCAAGCTCAACTATACCCTGAATCAGAACAACAGGATCTTTCTCTCAGGATACTTCGGTAAAGATGTTTTTGAACTGGGCGACCAGATAGGAACCGGCTGGGGAAATACTACAGGTACCTTCCGCTGGAACCACCTTTTTAATGAAAAGCTCTTTTCAAATACTTCCCTTATTTACAGCAGGTATAATTACGGATTTACCTATGGCAATGCCGGGATAAGACTCAGATCGGGAATAGAGGATATCAGCTTCAAGGAAGATGTGACATGGTTTGCCGGACCCGATCTTACCTTCAAGTCCGGAGTTGAACTGATCCGGCACATTTTCAGGCCGGGAGAGCTGAACTCCCGCGACAACAATGATTTCATGGTCGCCCTCAGGGAGAAGCGAGGCATCGAAGGAGCTGTTTATGTTCAGAACGAACACAAAATATCATCATGGTTAAGTGCAAATTACGGACTCAGGTTATCAGCATTCAGCCAGCTCGGACCGGGATGGTTCTACGAATATGATGCTGATAACGAACCGGTTGATTCAACTTTCTTTAAGTCAGGAAAGACAGCCTTTCCTTCATTAATTCCGGAACCACGGGTCTCCTTTAACTTTTTGCTGGGGGAGAAGAGTTCCATAAAGTCCTCTTACAGCAGGATGGCGCAGTACATTCATCTGCTTTCAAACACCACATCAGGCTCTCCCACTGATATCTGGATGCCCTGCAGCAATAACCTTAAACCGGTTGTCGTGGATCAGTTTTCTATCGGATATTTCAGGAATTTCCTGGATAATGGAATCGAATCATCGATTGAAGGCTATTATAAAAATATTTCTAATTCTGTTGATTATGAAGACGGAGCTGAGATAATATTTAATGAGAATGTTGAATCCCAGATCCTTACCGGAAAGGGAAGAAGCTATGGACTGGAATTATACGTGAAGAAAAAATTCGGAGATCTCTCAGGCTGGATAAGCTATACTGTTTCGAGAACCGAAAACAGGATCGAAGGCATCAATAATTTCACATGGTACCGTGTACGGTATGATAAGACACACGATTTCTCAATAGTGTCAATTTATAAACCAGGCCGCAGGCTCTCGCTGTCAGGTGTCTGGACATACGCCACAGGGAATGCAGTCACCTTCCCAAGCGGAAAATATGAGATGAACGGAACAAGCGTACCCTGGTATACAGAACGCAACGGTTACAGGATGCCGGCATACCACAGATTAGATATCAGCCTGACACTTGATGGCAGGAACCGCAGAAAATGGAAGTCACAATGGGATCTGTCGGTTTATAATTTATATAACAGACATAATGCGTATATGATCACATTCAGGGAGAGCGAGACGGTTCCCGGGGCAACGGAAGCTGTAAGACTAAGTTTGTTTGGGATTGTGCCGTCGGTTGGGTATAATTTTAAGTTTTAGACGGCATGCGGCATGCGGCGGGCGGCACGCGGTATGCGGCGTCAGAATATTTCGGATTTCGGATCTTTGATTTCGGATTTCTTAACTCGAAGTACTCGAAGTAATTTAAGTACTCTAGGCACTTTATGATTATGATAAGAAGAATTTATATAATCACATCTATCCTTGCCCTTACCTGTTCTTGCGAGGAGGTTATCGAAATCGACTTGAACTATGCTGAACCAGCCTTCGTAGCTGAAGCAGTGATCAGCAAAGATTCGGTGTGCAGTGTCCGGCTGACAAGGACGTCAGATTATTTTTCAGCTGAGGAGGCTGAATTCATTGAAGATGCGGCTATTACTATCAGTGATGGAAGTTCATCAGAAGAACTTGTTTATAAAGGGAAAGGATATTACAGAGGATCTTCAGTAACCGGACAGGAGGGATCGGCTTATGAAATCCGGATACAACACAAAGGTATAACCTACAGTGGAAAATCTTCCATGCCTGAAGGGGCAGAGATAATATCGGTTAATTACAATATGTCGACAGCAGTAAGTATTCTGAATCCCTTCGGAGATACAGTTTACACAATTTCCTGCAGCTTTATAGATGATCCGGAAATAGAAAATTATTATATGATAACCTATGTTGCACAAGGCAAACTTCTGGAAGAGAGATATTTTTTACTGTCGGAGACCACAGCCAATGGCGGCTCTTTTGAAAAAGAAGGGAATGTCATGTATTTTGCCGAGAGCATTTTTTGCCAGGGAGGAGTAGCTGAGGTCCGGTTATATTCAATTGATAAGGCTGTATATGATTATTATATGCAACTTGACGACATCCTCTTCTGGAAAAGAAGATACGTTCCTCCGGTACCTTATAATCCAAAGTCCAATCTAAGCAACGGGGCGCTGGGGTGTTTTGCGGCGTGGGCGGTTGATGTGCGAACGATAATTCTGGAATAGGAAGCGCAGAGCGCAGGGCACAGGGCGCAGGGCACAGGGCGCAGAGCACAGGGCAAAAGGGGATTAGAAATTAATATGGGATAATAAAATATGGAAGATTTCAGGTTTGAACAATTGGATATCTGGAAAGAAGCGATAGAAGTTTCAGATACATTATTTGATTATGCTGATAAAGCTGATGAAAAGAGATTATTCAAATTTGCAGAGCAATTAAGAGCTGCGACTATGAGCATTTCTAATAACATAGCTGAAGGATCTGGTTCTTTTTCAAACAAAGAATTTGCCAGCTTTCTGAATATTGCACGTCGTTCGGTTTTTGAGTGTGCTAATATTCTTTGCATTTTTGTCAGAAGGAAAATTATTTTAAGTGATGAGAAGGGAATCCTCTATCCCAAATTATTAATTCTCAGCAAAAAGATAACAAATTTCCGAAAGTCTCTAACTCAACAGCTCTGAACCCTGAGCCCTGAGCCCTGAGCCCTGAGCTCTGAGCCCTGAGCCCTGAGCCCTGAGCCCTGAGCCCTGAGCCCTGAGCCCTGAGCCCTGAGC
>CAZXAM010000016.1:25633-30193 GCA_964638545.1 uncultured Rikenellaceae bacterium
CCTTACAGCCCCGTTCTCTGAAACACCGTCCTTATCGTTTTCAAAAGAATGATAAAGTCAAGTCGCAATGACCAGTTATCGATATAGGCCAGGTCGAGCTCCATCCATTTCTCGAATTTGATGCTGTTCCTGTCGGGTTTTATCTGCCAGAAACACGACAGACCGGGTTTTACGGATAACCTTCTCAGCTGCCATTGTTTGTATTTCTTTGTCTCCTCCGGCAGCGGTGGACGCGGCCCTACCAGCGACATTTCACCTTTGAAGACATTTATCAGCTGAGGCAGCTCATCCAATCCGGTTCTCCGGAGAAACCTGCCGATACGCGTAATACGAGGATCATCTCTCATTTTAAATGCAGGACCATCCATCTCATTCAGCTCATCGAGCTCTCCCTTCAATGAATCGGCTCCGACTATCATTGTCCTGAACTTGTAAAGCTCGAAGGGACGGCCCCTGAACCCGACTCTTGTCTGTGAGTAGATAACCGGACCAAATGAACTAAGCCATACCAATAGCGCGATTATCAGCATCAACGGCGATAGCACCAGAAGCAGGATCCCCGATATGATAACATCGATGATTTTTTTTGTGGCAACTGCTGAGGATTTATATGGTACGTTTATGAACGTTAGAAACTTCTCATTTGCCAGGTTTACAACGAAAGCATTAGTCAGCTTCGGCTGCTGGTCGTTTGTCATCAGCCTGAAGATGATCCCCAGTTCCTCACATAGCCTGATCGCGTCTCTTACCTCGGCCGGATTAATTTTACTTTTAATGTAAAGGATCTCATCAATGGATTCTTCTTCGAGCAGTTCTGGAAGTATCTCTTTCAACCTGTCAGGAAGGATCCTGATCCTGCCCCGGTACTTTTCGTTTATCTTTCCGGAGTTCGATAAGATGAGGTTAATCCTGAATCCCCACTCCGGATATTCCATCAACCTTTCAATAAAATCGATCTTTCCTTCATCGGCCATCAGAACCAGGTTGACAAAATTGTAACCCTTCTCCCTGTACAGCTTGAAGACTTTATACTCAGTAAGTCTTATGATGAACAGGAAGCTGAATCCCAGGAAAGTAAATTCAATAAGGAACCTTCTCGAAAGATTATAATGCCTGAAAATGAAATAGAAGATCAGAAGAATGGCAGCGACCACCATTGCCGATTGCATATATTCAAAGAAGAGAGTCCTGTATCTTTTTGTACGGGGGATCTCAGTGACTTTCAGCAGATAGAGTACCAGCAGCCACAGTGGAAGGATGCAGAGGAATAAGATCAGATATGTCCTTTCAGTGAAGAAAAAGCCTCCTATGAAAAAGTAATTTATGTAATAGGAGATCTGAAAGGCAAGTGCAATTGCAAGAATGTCTATTGCTCCGAGAATGATATTCAGAAGCCTCCATCTTTTTATGAAGGGAATAAATTTTAGCTGAAGGCGACTGAAAAAATCCATAAAAAAGTATCTTCAACAGGTTTATTTGCTGATGGCAGAGCAATCTGCAAAATTAACAAACCGGGCGATCAGTTTACCACTTCCAGGTGTTTCTGTGCGCAGAAATATATCAACCCGTTAAGCTCTGTCATATCAATGACTTTAAAACCTCGGTCATTCAGCAATGAGTTCACTTCACTTTTTGAAAGGTACTTGTTTATCCTGGAATCAAGAAGGTTGTAAAGCATATTTAGAAAAGGTATCCGGGAGGATATGCTGTTCTCTTCGTTAACCTTTTCCTGATTATTTGAAGCAGGTCTGTTCTTAAGTGAGTACCTGCTGTTTTTCTGGCTATCTGTAAAACAGCCGATAAAATAGCTTTTATGATTCAGCAGATCGAACATTGAATCCAGAAAGCTGTCGACTTCCCTGATCTGGTTGAGCTCAATAAGGTTAACAACTGTACGGACACTCTTCATCTCCTCTGCGTCATAAAAATAATGGTGAGCAGATGAAAGAACAATTAAATCCGGTTCTTTTAAGAAACCAAGCCATTCAAGGTAAGTGACAAAATCTTCCGGACCCTCGGACGCAATTATTTCGAAATTGGATCTTTTCCCGGGCAGATCGCGTACCATAACGTTCCGGTCATCCGGTGTACTAATCCTTTGATTATTAATTACATCCGTATCTTTTATCATTATTTTGCTTCTCATCTTCAAATCCAGAAACTTCAAAAATGAAATTAGGCATTATGTGCATTTGAGTCAATAGTTTGTATGCTTCCGGAGGAAAAGGGGTCAATTTTTGGAGACTTGCTGATCGTCTAGAAAGTGATGTTCGTCAATTAAATAATGACCTTAGTAGTTTAAAACGATATGTTAGTCAAAAGCAATTCATATTTATTAACATTTCGGCCAAAAACGGGATGATTACGAGGCTAATGAAGGTTAAAAGACAGATAACCAGTATTATATAATATTTTTTCTGATTGAAAAATTGCATTTTTTCATGCAGGTGAAATTTGACCAATAACTGATATTTGTGGATGAATTTAGCCTTCATTCATAATCTCAGTGAATGGGCAGATGGATATATATTTAAAGTGTGTTATATTTGATCAAAATGACCCCCACCCAGCCCTCCCACGAAGGGGAGGGTTAACCCTGTAGACTGGGCTCATGCTACTCCGATAATTTGTCGGGAACTAACGTTCGGGCCTACCACGGTTGAAAATCTGGATATACTCCTTCCCCCCTGGGGGAAGGTAGGGATAGGGGTCAATAAATTTAAATTTAAACTTAATAACTATGACCAACCACTTTTCCATCAGTCCCTCCGGCGAGAGATTCTCCCTTCCGAAGCAGGAAGATTATAAAGCCGAATTTGAAAAACTTGAGAAACGCATTGCAGCCGAGCGTAAAAAAGGCCGTGAGATAGTTGTCGTTATGGGCGTCGGCTTTGTCGGCGCAGTGATGGCAGCTATCGTTGCCGACACCGTCGACAAGAAGGGCAAATCTTCAAAATTTGTGATCGGCATGCAACGTCCCAGCGCCAGGAGTTACTGGAAGATCCCCATGCTCAACCGGGGAGTCTCCCCGGTTAAGGCTGAGGATCCGGAGGTCGATCCGATGATCGCCCGGTGCGTGCTGGAGAAGAAAACTCTCGTGGCAACGTACACTTATGACGTCCTCAAGCTTGCTGATGTTGTTGTCGTCGATGTTCAGTGCGATTATATTAAGGAAGATCTCGGCAATGTACGCAGTGGTCAGACCGATATGGCTGCCCTGGAGGCATCGCTGGGTGTTATTGCCGAACACGTTCCTCCGGAAGCTCTGGTCCTGATTGAGACAACGGTGGCTCCGGGCACTACGGAGCAGGTAGCATACCCTATTATGAAAAAGGTTTTCAGAAAGCGTGGTATTAAAACAGATCCTCTTCTTGCCCATAGCTATGAAAGGGTGATGCCGGGCAAGAACTATGTAGCAAGCATCCGCGATTTCTGGAGGGTATGCAGCGGCATCAACGAGGAAGCAAAGAAGAGGGTTGTCAAATTCCTCACCGAGGTTCTGAATACAGAGAAGTTCCCGCTGACCGTGATGGACAGACCAATCGAATCCGAGACTGCTAAGATAGTTGAGAACAGCTACCGAGCAACAATACTCGCTTTCCTGGATGAGTGGAGCCTCTACGCGGAACGCAACGGAGTCGACCTGATCAAGGTCATCAAGGCAATAAAGGTAAGGCCTACTCACAGCAATATGATCTTCCCGGGACCAGGGGTGGGAGGGTACTGCCTTCCAAAGGATGGAGGACTGGGTGTCTGGGCATACAAACATATCCTTGGCTTTGAGGATGATATATTCAAGATCACTCCCATGGCCATTGATATAAATGATACCCGCGGCCTGCATGTTGGTCAGCTTACGCGCGATGCACTCAGGAATATGGGTCAGCCGATTGCATCTGCCGACGTATTGATCCTTGGTGCCGCTTACCGCGAGGATGTTGGTGATACCCGATACAGCGGCTCTGAGATTGTAATCCGCAAGCTTGCAGAGATGGGTGCAGAGATAAGGGTACACGATCCCTATGTTGACCACTGGTGGGAGTTTGAACAGCAGGACTCTTACCCTGCAGAAGGACAGAGCAAAGCGAGGTTCTTCCGCAACCAGGAGAAACTGAAAGAGATCCATATCGAGCAAAATCTTAATAAAGCGCTGAAAGATGTTGATGCAGTCATCCTTGCTGTTCCCCATCAGCAGTATCTTAATCTCGATCCCGATAAACTCGTTAAAACAATAGGTCATCCGGCTGCCATAATTGACTGTTTCGGAATCTTATCTGACGACAAGATCAGACGTTATTTCCAGCTTGGATGTGAGGTTAAAGGTCTGGGCCGTGGACATATCCAGAGGTTGAAGGATGAAATAAGAAAGGGGTAGAGGATTTTTTTCGCACGTTCCCTTATCATGTTTGAATAAACATCATGGAGATTCTTCGCCTGATTCCTTGGGACTATAAATGAAAGCGACGCTCAGGTGAAGATTTTACTTAATAATTATTCAGGTAACCCATGGGGATTCTTCGCCCCGCTAAGGCGGGACTCAGAATGACAGGATCCTTTTTT
>CAZXAM010000016.1:30293-65950 GCA_964638545.1 uncultured Rikenellaceae bacterium
ATTGCGGTGTCATCCTGAGCGAATCCCGTTAAGCGGGATGAGCGAAGGATCTCCCGATCTTTAACAGTATCCTTGATAGGACAACATGGTAAATAAGTATCAGGCGGATGAGCGAAGGATCTCCCGATCTTTAACAGTATCATTGATAGGACAACTTGGTAAATAATTATCAGGCGGAGAAGCGAAGGATCTCCCGATCTTTAACAATATCCTTGATAGGACAACTTGGTAAATAAGTATCAGGCGGATGAGCGGTATGGATTTCCATTTGAAATACGGAGATTCTTAGCCTGATTCCACGGGACTATAAATGAAAGCGACGATTAGGTGAAGATTTTACTTTATAATTATTCAGGTAAATAAGGGGGATTCTTCGTCCCGCTGAGGCGCGACTCAGAATGACAGTAACAATGAGGTGAAATGGTTGTTTTATTTGACAATCTTCATTTTTTATTTGACAAAGGTCTCTTTCTTTAATTGTTTTAAGTATTACATTTGGAACGGGGAAAACATAAATGAATAAATGACTCAACGAGAATTGGTATGAATGGCATCGAAGAGCTGATAATAGAGGAAACACCAAAAACACCGCACATAGACCTTAATCCGGCTACCGGGGATCTTATTATATCCGGGAAATCAATTCCCGAAAATGCCGCAAAGGTTTATGAACCTGTCCTCGACTGGGTTCAGGGTTATATTCAGAATCCGCGGCAAACCACCAACATCCGCCTAAACCTCGAATATTTCAATACGGCATCATCAATATGGCTTGCAAAAGTGCTGAAAGTGCTCGTAAAGATCAATGTTCCTGATTATGTTCTTTTCATTCATATCTATCTTGCCATTGAAGATTTCGATGAGATGAATGAGATCGACGATATCAAGGAGGCTTTTGGTCCCATAGCCGATATCCTGGCCAGCTCAACCACGAGCCTGGGACTCAAGGTGTACGGAATCGCTGATGATGGTGAGGTGATAAAGGAACGCCTTGTCTTTATTTAGGATTTCGGATTTCGGATGGTCGGATTCGGATTTAGCTGAAGGTGGATTTCGGATTTAGCTGAAGGTGGATTTCGGATTGGAGATTTCGGATTTCTTCTTATTTCGAATGTCGGATATGAGATTTCGGATTTTTTACTGATCCGAATTTTTTTATTTTTGATTTTTGGGGTGGTTTTGACGAGCAGTTTTGCCTGTAGCGGTAAATATTGCAGTTAGTTCATTTGCTTCTTTTTTAGCTTCCTGAAGGCTTTCTTCCTTCAGAAGTTTGGATTCCTCAATCAATTCAATCCAAAATAAAGATTCATCAGATTCCTCTTCAACCACTGTTATTTTAGATATAAAATCAGCATTGCTTCGCGCCCGGCATGCCGTCCTGTAATTTGCTGCCACAGATGTTCCTGACCTTATTAACTGATTGCCAATAGCATTTCCTGCTTTTGTATTCGGGAGGCTTTCGACAAGCCTGATGATCAATAAAGCAAACTTCTTAGTCCTTTTTTTTAAGTTCTTCCTTAGTCATTGAGACATATCTTTAGATATTACACCCTTTTAGCACGAGTTATACCAATCCAACAATTCCGAAATCTACCTTCCGCAATCCGAAATCTTCCGAAATCATTCCAAACAATCCGAAATCAACCTTCCGAAATCCGAAATCACTTAAAAAGCGCCGGATCTGTCGATCTTACATCATTTTTGAAAGCAACCACAAAGGCCTGTGCATAACCCGAGCTCCTGACTGTTTTCTGGAAGGCAGAAGCCTCCGCAAGTGTCTTGAATTCACCGACAGTAGAACGATAAGCACCGCTGAACTGGTACTCCCAGGTTTTGTAATCTTTCCCGCCTATTTTTACAGTATAACTCCCTTTCTTCACTGAGTTGCTGGCAAACTGCACTCTGTAAACAACTACATCTTTGGCAGGCTGAGCCGTGGTCTTTGCAGCTTCTGCAGGTTTTGTTTCTGCTGCCGGCGGAGTGGTCTTAACAGGTTCCGGTTTCGTTGTTACGGGTTCTTTTACAGTCTGCTTAACAGGCTCCGGTTTTTTGGTTTCGGTGACAGGAGCTGCCTTCTCAGGTTCGGTTTTAACCTGAACTGTTGGAGCCGGAGCTGCCGGCTTTGGCTTTTCCGTGGCGGCTACGGGAGCTGTGAGTGACTGGCCTTCGAGTAATTCCGGGTCGAACGACCTTACATTATTCCTGAAGACAACTACCGTTGCCTGAGGATAATCATTCTGGATAAACTTGTTCCTCAGCTCTATGGCAGGTGTTATTGCACTGAACTCACCAACACACAGCCTGTAGGCGCCTGAGTACAGATATTCATAAACGCTGTAATCCCTTCCATCAAGGTTGACAAGCTGCCTGGTCTTTGGGTTGAAGCTTGTAAGTATCTGAACCCTGTATACTATATTATCATCCTTTCCCCTGGACCGGTCTGCCGCTTCTCTCCTGGCAGTGGCCTCCACAGCAGGTTCGGTAACGATCATGACCACATTCCTTGATTCAGGATTGGTGAAAAACTGAGACAGATCAGCCATCTTATCCGGACCGCTGCCGGTCATTGTAACTTTTATCAGACTGACAGATTTCTTGCCTGCTTTCTCCTTGATGGTGTAAAATGCTGATCTCCCGTTCTTCCTGTCGAGTGTAAAGGCTACATCGTCGTATGCAGTATTTACAGGATTAGCAATGTTCACCGGCGATTCCCATGTGTTGCCCTTGAATTTGCAGACAAATATATCATAACCTCCATAGCCGAGAAGTCCGTCGGAAGAGTAGAAAAGGTTGTTCTCCTTATCCAGGAAAGGGTACATCTCGTTTGATTTTGAATTGATCGCATTGCCCAGGTTTTTTGGCTCCGACCAGCTTCCTCCCTCGATCTGGGTTACGAACAGATCCATTCCTCCCAATGATCCTGTGCGGTTTGAGGAAAAGATCATGATCTTCCCGTCTTCTGATAATGCCGGATGAGAATAAACAGACTTGCCTGTGCAGAAGCTCAGGGGATTCTCTTCAATAGTCCATTTGCCCTGATTGCCTTCTCCCGGTGAAAAAACAGCTTTATAAATCTTTTCAATCCCTTCTTTGTCGGAGTATTTGGTTAAATACATCGTTTTATAATCCCTTGAAAATGTAACTGCGTCGGCAGGGTAGGGGAACTTTTCCGAAGGTGAGAATGCCCTGGGATTATCCGGTGAGTTATCTTTTATTAAAGCATATTTTGCATCAGTTTGTCCGAATGATACGTGTTGCGGCAACATATTGGTCAACACCCTCGAAGAAGAAAGATAAACAATGCCATCCTGGTAAAACTGCACTCCTGAAGAGGGAGGTTGAATGAGCAGATTGAAGGTATCGACCCTGATAAAGCCACCAGGCAATATTGTGTCGGGGCTGAAGCTTTCTGAGGATCCGTTTAATATAAGGACTTTACCGCCGTCATTGCCGTACAAAGAAATCATTCCGGCGGCGAGGATTAACAATGAAACTGTTTTAAAGATATTCTTCATAATAAAAACCGGTTTTACCAGTGATACATCCTGGAAATTCCTGATTTGATCGACGATAAATTGATCCCTACAGCTATCTCTTCGGTGAGGGGTGTTTTATAGAAAGGTGAGTTATGGGCCATTGAAAAATAGGCTCCGACATAAAATGAATTGTACTTGTACTGGAAGAAAAAAGAGAACCTGTCGAAATCGTTAAAATAGGTGCCGACGCAGAAATTACCTGCATAAAGCTTCAGGGCAGGTTGGATCATATCGAGTATGTCGCCCGAAAATTTATCGTCGGAATTCAGGATGATGATTGGTTCAAGCAGGATATTGCGCGACTTGCTGAGAATAATTTTATAGCCGGCGTTGAAGAAGAACTGCCTTGAGACAGGCATCACGTATGTTGAGGTGGTATCGGAGTTTGCGGGTGTTCCGAGAAGATTTGTTGCTGAGATTCCTGCATAAAGGTTTGGACTGTAATAATATATCCCGGCATCGAAGTCGGGGAACACTTTTGTTGAGGCAGGCTGGCTGAGGTCGGTGTTACCTGAGAACTTGCCTGTGACAATCCTGGCTGCCGCCCCTGCGGAGATGAACGAAAGACCTTCCTTGTCGAGCTGCAGGTGGTACGCTCCGGCGACGGTCAGACCGGTATTCCTCGTATAGCCGTCATATTCATTGAAGATATAGCCGCCCACGCCGATATTCGTGAACTCGGGTATGCCAGGTGAAGAGATATAGTGCCCGGCGGCTTTGGTAAGCCTCATGTTACCGCTGAGGAGCTGCGAATTTGCTTTTCCGTTCTTGCCTGCCGAAATGTCGGCAGAAAAGAAATCCTTGCTGCCGGCAATTGCCGGATTGAAAATGAAAGGAGTCACTATCCTGTGGTAAACAGGATAGGTTGGCGTCTGCTGCCCGTAAGAGTTATAGAATGCTGAAGACAGGATGATGAGAGCAGATGCTTTTAGGATTTTCCCGGGAGAAAATTTAAAGTCCATTAATTCAGGGATTTTCAACTTTAAATCTGTTAACTATTACAATATTAGTATAAAGATATGAGGAAAAATGATTTTTTAACGACAGTTGCGGTGATATTTTTAAACTGACTAACTTTTTTCATAAACAGATATTAATGAGAATTGCGGATTTCGGATTTTCGATTTCGGATCTTTTCATACTAAAAAATAAACTATAAATCCGCAATCCACCTTCCGAATTCCGCAATAATAAAAGGACGCCACAGGGGAGGGGCGTCCTTCTCACAAATTAAAACCAACCTGATTATTTATGCGTCAGCATAAAATCCTTAATTGTAAAGTTGCCGGCAGCTATATTCACATCTGAGTAGCTGACAGTGTCGTAATTCTCCTTGGTGGCGAATACTGAGTATTTGCCTGCCGGAAGTCCGATTATGGCATAATGGCCAAGGGTATCTGTAAGGGTTGAGGCAACGACTGTATCCTGTTTCACCCAGACCTGGGCGCTTTTTATCTTCACCTTTGAAGTGTCAGCAACCATGCCGATTAATCTTCCTGCTGTTGAGTTGTTTACAGCCCTGATCACCGGCTTGAAGATAAATCCGTTGATTCCCTGAGGAGAGTTGAGATTGCCTCTTACAACGAATGAACGTGAAAGGTCGAAATCGAGAAGGAGCTCTGTAGTCAGTCCGCCAGTAACATAAAACTCAGGACTTACAAAGATCTTGATACCGGTCTGCTGTCCGCTCGGAACTTTTACATTATAGGTTTCGCCATCTTTTACCTTCAGGCTGGCCTCTTCGACATAAAGCCTGAGAAGGTTATACTTTCCTGCAGGGATCTCCATTTCAAGAAGTTCACCGGTAACCCCGTTCCTCAGGTCAAGAAGATCAAAAGTGATAGTGTCCTCAAGAAGGACAATAAAAGGATTGCCGTCAGAAATGCCATCTCCAGCTTTCCTGATCTCCACCTTTGTTATTGTCACCATTGCCGATTCAATCATATCGATTGGGAATGGAGCATCGGTAACTTTTATTACCAGATTTCCGTTGCCGCTCTTGTCGGAGGAGCTTTTATCACATGATGTGAAAAAAACTGCCAGGGCAACCGCAAAGATTGAAATAAAAAGTTTTTTCATGTCTGTATATTTATTTTAGTTATTGTTTTCTGCGTAAATGTAGTTCCGTGATTATGAAAATTTGATGAAGAATTACCTTAATTTTTTTATTACCACGGAGTATCACGGTGTTTTCACGGAGTAACACGGAGTAAAGAAGTCTTGTTTTTAATCTGACCAAACAGTGTAACTCAGTGACAACTCAGTGTAACTCCGTGGTTAATGTGTTTTATTCAAGTATAGTAGTAACAACGAAAAGCCCCGGAAGAACCAGGGCTTTAGAAACTACCCGCCAAACCAAATCTACCTGCGTCCGCCTGCAGATGCTCTGACATTATTGCGGACCATTCCATTGGGGCAGGCTGCCGGATCCTGGATCCTGGCTCTCGACCTTGCCATCGCGCCATTTCCTGTCTGCCTTGCGGTATTTGTCCTGGCCTGTACTTTTGCGGGATCAGCAATACAGGAACCATCCTGGAGATTAAGCTGCTGACGGGTTTGGGTCCTCGTCTGAAGCTGAGCCTGATCACCTGCCGGAACCTGTGTCTGTGCCTGCACCTGATCCTGAACCTGTGTCCGGGTCTGATTCTGATTCTGTGTCTGTGCTGTGATGGCTGCACTTATCATCAGTGCTGCTGCCATCAGGAAGATTGTTCTTTTCATCGCTTCATTGTTTTTATTTAACATTTATGAAGCGAAAATAAGACCCCGACAATGAAGGTATCATGAATTTTCAGGAAAAATGAAAGAGAAAGTTGTTCCTTTTCCCAGTTCGGAGCTGGCTGAAACCTCTATCTTATGAAAATCGGCTATCGTTTTTGCAATAGCCAGACCTATTCCCGTTCCTTCACCGCTGTTCCTGTCTCTTGTTTTAAATCTTGAAAAGAGTGTGCTCTTCTGCGATTCCGTCATACCCCTTCCTGTATCATATACAAGAACATTATATCTGCCCTGATCCCTGAGACTGTAAATAATTACCTGACCGCCCATAGGAGTGTTCCTGACAGCATTATTCACCACATTGAAGAACATCGAAAAGATAAGCGAACGGTTTGCTTCTTTTACCTGAAGGTCGTCGCTGAGGTCGTCATTAAGTCTGACACAGGCATCTTCTGCTATCGGGTCCAGCTCGCGTACAATCTCCTTCAGCAGTTCGTTAACTGAAAAGGAATCTTCACGCAGGTACTGGTTGCTTTCTATCCGTGCAATGAGAAGCAGGGAGCTTACCAGGCTCTGGAGCCTCTGAAGTGTCTTCAGGGAATCTTCGATCTTCTCTTCGGTTTTTGGATTAAGATCTTCCTTGCTGAGAAGATTTTCGAGTTTGCTCCTCAGCACTGCTATGGGAGTCATAAGTTCGTGCGATATATTTACAGTGATCTCCTTTTCCTTCTGAAAAAGAAGGTTTATGTTTTCCATCACTTCGCAGAGAGCATCGTCGAGCCTGCGGAAATCTGAGGTCGAGGTTTTTACAGGGATCCTGTCGAACAACGAAGGATCGGAGATCATCTTAAGTTTTCCTTTGATCTTCTCCAGAGGTGTCAGTAAGATACGGGTATATAAGGCATCTGTAAAAAATGTGATCATGATTATGAGAGCCAGGAAGACAATCATTACAGTCATGATATTCCTGCCGGTTCGTGAAATGCTGCTGAGACTCTTTCCGACTTCCAGCAGGTAAGCCTGCTCTTCAATTTTAAATGAATAGTTGAGAACCCTGTAGCCGATCTCTTCACCTTCGATGATCCTCGAGGTAACCTCAATATAATTAAGGTCCTCATCCATAACTCTCTTTTCAATGCTTATGAATTCCTCCTTTAATATATTGAAGCTTCCGAAGGAGGAATCGGAAGTGATGAATGGTTCAATGCCGATATCAGATATGAGAGAGAGGACTTGTTCCCTTTTCTGAACAAGGTCGTTGTCGACCTGCCTGAGGTTGATCCTTTCAATCACGTATGGCATTAATAAGAGGAAGAGCCCTGTGAACGCAATTTTCGAGAGCAGGTTGAAAAGTGAAAGCTTAAGATTGAGTTTCAACATTTGCCGCCCGGTCAATCCGTTTGTTCCGTACTGATCCGGTACCCTATTCCCCTGACTGTTTCGAGCCATGGGGAAGGAGCATGCAAATTAAGTTTTTTCCTGAGATTTTTGATATGAACATCGATGAAATTACTGTCATACTGATCATCAAGTATGTTTCCCCAGATATGTTCGTAGAGCTGATGACGTGTGAGTACTTTTCCTTTGTTCAGAACCAGATATTGAAGAAGATCAAATTCCTTTTTTGTAAGATCAACATCTTTTCCATTGCAGATAAGTCTGCGCGACTGAACCTGCATTGAAAAATCCCCCAGGTAAATATCGGCATTTGTCAGATTGAATTTTCTCCTGGCAACGGCATTTATCCTTGAGAGAAGTTCGATAAGCGCAAACGGTTTTGCAAGATAATCGTCGGCTCCGATGTTAAGCCCTTTAACCTTATCTTCCACCGCTCCCCTGGCCGTAATAATTATGAAAGATGCTTCACTGTTGTTTATTTTCGCCTCCCTTATCAGATCGAGCCCGTCAATATCAGGAAGCCCGAGGTCGAGAAGTACAAAGTCGTACAGGTTAATTGCGATTTTCTCCGAGGCTTCCGTCCCGGTATTTGCTATGTCGCAAAGGAAATTCTCCGATTTCAGGAACTCGGCAATCTCGGAGGCCAGGCTTTTCTCGTCTTCAACTATAAGTAGGTTCATCGGCTTGATTTAAAAGATCTTGATGTAACAGCTTACCGTGAAAAGGAATCCCTTTGTACCGGGAAAATAGGTCTCATCATAAAAAGGAAGTACGTAACCGGGCTCAACTTCGAAAGTGAACCTGTTGGTCACGAAAGAGACAGGTATTCCGAGATCTATTTCAAGAATTCCGAATCTTGTTGAGAGAGTTGAACTGGTAACAGCCTGCGCAGTGGTTGTTCCGGCAGTGGATCCGGATCCGGAACCTGAACCGTTACCGTTGCCTGGTCCGCTGCCTGATCCGGTGCCTGTGCTGTAGAATGGATAGGTTACAGTTTTGATTGTATCTGTATTGGTGTCTATCGTGGAGAGAGTTCCCAGAAGGACATTTACATACGGGTCAAATGATATGTATGCTTTCTTTTTGAAAAATAACGGAGTGGTAATGAACCTTGAGTTGCGGAACTGATAGTACATGTTGCTTTCACTTGTATAGAGCCATCCTGCGGAGAGTTTGGAATATAAAAGTTTCCAGTCGATGCCTACGGTCAGATCACTATAGAAGAAATTGCTGAAGAGAGTTTCCCGGAGCGAAGGAGCTACGTGGTACCTAGATGTGCTGAGAGAAATATCGAGCCACGAATTGAAAATATGGATGAAACTAAGGCTTCCGGCGTAAAATGCTGCATAAGGATCATGATTTGCAAGGTGAAAGGCAGAAACAGAAAGGAACAGAGAGCTTCTATAGCCGTAAGAAAGAGCTGCAAAATCGTACGACTGATCCTCTGAAATAGTTGATCCGAGATAGATCATGTTGCTCCCATAGCCTGCCGCCGAA
The DNA here is from genome assembly GCA_964638545.1 of uncultured Rikenellaceae bacterium. Lineage (GTDB taxonomy): Bacteria > Bacteroidota > Bacteroidia > Bacteroidales > VadinHA17 > LD21. The sequence continues at coordinate 39,443 of CAZXAM010000016.1, forward strand.
TAAAGGGTATGTCGGGATTTGCCGGTATCGGCTACTGCAGAATTAAGCGAATCTGCCTGCGAAAACGCTTTCGGAGCAAGAGAAATTGAAAACGCTGAGAACAAACTGATTACTATAACTCTGTCGTGCCCTTTCATTGGGTTTTGGTTTACAGATTACCTGCCGCCTTTGAATTTGCCTGCACCGCCGGGTTTACCTGCTCCTTTGGGAACACCTGAACCTGAAGGTCTTACAATATTTGGTCTTGCCCCCTTTGCCTTGCTCCAGTCGGGCTTTGCACTGTTCACCTTCTTTACCTGGCTGCCTTTGCCGGCATTCTGGCTGTTAACCTGACCTTTGGCAGCTCCCTGATTACCGGCATTATTCTGGGTCTGGTTCTGATTCTGCTCCCGGTTCTGGAGTCCCTGCTCGTCACCTGAATTGTTCTGAATTGTTTTTATGGTGTCCGATCCGGCTGAAACCTGTTGTGAATATGCAGTTGTTGCAGAAAAAACAATTAAAAGTGCAAAAACCATGGTTTTTATGAGAATTTTCATGATTAGAGTCCCTTTCCACATTCTATTTAATATATTTGCGAAGTATTTCATCTTCAATATGTTCGAGTACATTTATGACACTCTGAATACAAAATTAAGGATTCTAAATGAAGAAATGATGAAAACTCTCTAATAATCATGCTTCCGCTGCTCGGAACTGCGTCTCCGCCAATTGGCGGATACTTGAATCGTGCAATCCCTCCTGCGCTACCTCCTTCGCTTAAGCTACGGAGGTCGAAGAAAGCTACGGAGGGCGAAGCGTGCTTTCACTTTGCAGAACTGCGTCTTCGCCAATTGGGAGATCTTTGAATCTTGAAATCTTGAACATGGTCTTCCCCAACTTTTAATATCAACCTATGACATCCTCCTTTGGGAACCGACCCCCCAACCACTCCATGGGGAACCGACCCCCCAACCCCTCCTTTGGGAACCGACCCCCCAACCCCCCTAAAGGGGGGCTAAATCCTGCACAAATTGCTGTTGTGAATGGGTTTTAGGCCCCCTTTAGGGGGCAAGCCATCAGGCATCTGACTGATGGCTGGGGGCAATTTTCATTTTGTAAATTTTCCCCGGAACCCTTAACTTTACTCAAAATCACTCCTATGATAGTAACCTGCGTTTATGTTCATGTCAAAGTTGAGTCAATAGAGGATTTTATCAAAGCTTCAACAGAGAATCACCTGGAATCAGTAAAGGAGCCTGGAAACCTAAGGTTCGACTTTCTTCAACAGGCAGAAGATCCCTGCAGGTTCATGGTCTACGAAGCCTATGAATCTGATGATGCTGCCGCAGCTCATAAAAGCACTCCTCATTACCTCACCTGGAGGGAAAAAGTCCAGGATATGATGGCTGAACCGCGCAAAGGGGTGAAATACAATATCCTTCAACCTTCAGAACGCTCATCATGGTAAAGCCTTTCCGGTTTGCATCATTTCCCTCTGTCATATTCCAGAATGGAGGCTTCGACCTGCTGCCATCACTCATTAAACCATTTGGCAGGAGTATAATACTTGTGACGGGGAAACGATCTTTTGCAGATTCAGGAAAAGCAGACATTCTTTTTCAGAAGCTGAAGGATGGAGGAATTAACTATCAGATGGTTACAATCTCAGGAGAACCTTCCCCTGATGACATAGACAGTAATGTAAGGCGGTTGAGCGATGAAAGATTCGGATGTGTTGTCGGAATAGGAGGAGGCAGTGTTATTGATGCCGGGAAAGCCATTTCGGCTATGATGTATAAGCAGGAATCAGTTACTGATTACCTTGAGAGCATAGGCTCTATGGATCATCCAGGTACCAAACTTCCGTATATAGCTGTGCCCACAACTGCAGGAACAGGGAGCGAGGCAACAAAAAATGCTGTGATTTCAAAAGTGGGTAAGGATGGATTCAAGCGATCCCTCCGGCATGATAAGCTTGTCCCGGATATTGCACTTGTCGATCCTGAGCTTACGCTGAATTGTCCGGTTGATATAACCGCTGCAAGCGGCATGGACTGTTTTACACAATTGGTCGAAGCATATATTTCCGATAAATCGAATCCTTTTACAGATGCACTGGCCCTGGAAGGAATTACCAGAGTAAAGGCCTCCCTGATGCGAAGCGTGAAGAACGGGAATGATGCTGAGGCGCGTGCAGGAATGTCGCTGGCAGCACTTACTTCGGGAATATGCCTGGCTAATGCAGGACTGGGTGTTGTGCATGGTTTTGCTTCTTCCATAGGAGGAAGGTACAACGTGCCTCATGGTACAGTTTGCGGCACCCTGATGGCTGCTTCCAATGAGATAACTGTCAGAAAGCTAAGGAAAACAGCCCCGGATGATCCTGCACTGAAAAAGTATGCCTTGCTCGGAAAACTTTTTCTTGAAAAAGAAAGTGCGACGGAAGATTTCCTGGTCGATGGCTTCATCGATTATCTCCGGAACCTGACTGATAAATTTCATCTTCAGCGGCTTGGTGAAGCTGGAGTGAACGAGGACGATCTTGCAATAATCGCAAAAAATACTGAGTGCAAAAATAATCCTGCAAAACTCACAAGTGAGGAACTCCTTGAGATCCTTGAACTAAGTTACTGACACTTTTTCTCTGTGTCTCTCTGTGCCTCTCTGTGCTTCTCAGGCTTTCCTCTGTGTAACAAAAGAACATAAGGGACTTACACAGAGAAGATCCTGAGGGTCACAGAGGCACACAGAGGAAGAAAAAAATTATTCCAGACTTCCGACAGCTTTCTCAACTTCCTTAAGGATTTCACATGATCTAACCAGTTCTCTCATTTTCGTATGATCGGGGTAGAGAGGTCTGTCTATATCCAGGAAATCGACATGTTTCCTGATGACATCTTTAGCTTTCTGGACACCTGCACCGAATTTGTACTCATCCTTTCTGAAATCAAGAGCCTGAGCAGCAGCCATATATTCTATTCCCAGGACACCATACGCTGCTTCGAGGATCTGATTATTCTTAATTGCGGTATTCATTCCCATCGATACGAAGTCTTCCTGGTCGGCTGCAGCCGGGATAGACTGTATCGAGGCTGGCATCGACAGGATCCTTTGTTCAACTATCAGCATATCAGCAGTATATTGGCTGAGCATTAATCCCGAGAACATTCCGGCCCCTTTGGTAAGGAAATCGGGAAGGCCGACACTCAGGGCAGGATTGTTCAGCCTGTTCATTCTTCTTTCAGAAAGGACACTTACCATTGTGATGCATGCACCTGCCATGTCCATAGGAACGCTTACCGGCGAACCCTGGAAGTTAGCGCCTGAGAGAGTAAGGTTCTTCTCCGGGAAGAATATGGGATTGTCGCCGACGCCGTTAAGCTCTGTTTCCACCTGGCTTCGTGCATAGGCAAGCATATCGTGGGCAGAACCTATCACCTGGGGAGTTGATCTCATCGAATAGGCATCCTGGACTTTTGATTTTACCTTTCCCTCCTTAAGATCGCCTCCCGAGATGCATTTATTTATTGCGTTTGCGCTTCGAACGGCTCCTTTGAAACCCCTGACCTCGTGAAGGAGAGTAGAATAAGGCTTCATATTTGCCTTAAGAGCTTCGAGCGACATTGATGCAGCTATTTCGGCCTGTTTGAGCCAGTTATTGGCATCGACCAGCCATATAGCGCTCATGGCTGTCAGGACGTTGGAACCATTAATGGTTCCGAGACCGTCGCGAGCCTGGAGACCGGGAACAGGAATGCCTGCTTTTTCAAGGGCTACGCTGCCATCAAGAAGCTCTCCTTTGTAGTATGCCTGGCCTTCTCCCATCATCAGAAGGGCTATCTGCGACATGGGAGCAAGATCGCCTGATGCTCCCACGGAGCCTTTCTGGCAAACATATGGAGTTACTCCCTTATTCAGCATTTCCACCAGAGTCTGGGTGATTATCAGTCTGATCCCTGAGTTGCCGTGGGCGTGGACATTTATTCTTCCCAGCATAGCGCCCCTGACGGTTTCGATAGAAGCCGGTTCGCCTATTCCGGCAGCGTGGTTATAGACAAGGTATTTCTGAAAGTCTTTTATCTGGTCATCATTGAGGACTATTTCTGAGAACTCACCGATGCCTGTATTGACACCATACATTATTTCGTGAGCTACAATTTTTTTCTCGAGCATAGCGCGGCAATCGTTTATTCTTTTGCATGCATCGGGGTGGAGCTCAACTTTTTGTCCGTGGCGGGCGACGTTTACGACGTCGTAGATTGAAAGGTTTGAACCTGTTATGACAAGTTTTTCCATTTGAGTCATTTATTAGATTTGGATTATTCTCGAATATTGTTCACTTAATATTTATTCTCATATATGATATAATATCATTTAACATGGATTTTAATTTACCGGTTAAGCTTATTTAGGACCTAATTTTATTTGCCTGTCAGGATCATTTGATATTAATTCTTATTTGAGATTTAGTCTTATTTGAGAATTATTCTTATTTGATTTTTACTATTATTTAAGAAGAGATATCAGACAAGAATTATTATCATTTGAGAATTATTCTCATATAAGATTTATTATCAAATGAGAATAAATATCTTTTAGGAATGATTCTAAATAAGAAGAAAATTGAATCAGGAGACCTCGCCCCCCCCTCTCTTTCAACAGAGCCCCGAACGGTTGACTTTAATCTTGTATTCAAGCACCCAGCTGTGATGCATGGTCCGCGAATTTTAAGCCAAAGTTATAGTAATTACGGAAATAGCGCAAGAGGAAACAGAATTTTAGAGGAGGGCGGGACGAGGTGAGGGGGAGAAGGGGAGAAAGAAGATGAACAAAGACAAAAGATTATACCATTCAAGGAACTTGACGGCCGAAGGGAGGAAATCCCGAGAATCGGGAGAAGCAACGCAGTTCCGCGACAGCGGAAGCACGATTCAAGGAGTGAAGCGACGAAGTTCCGAGCAGCGGAAGCATGATTGCATGATAGCATGATAGCATGATAGCATGATTAGGTAAAAATGAATATCTTTAACGTCCTAACCTGAAAATTTTCAAACCATGATAAAGGAAATAACTGTCAGTGAACTAAACACCTCCAAATTTATTGAAGAGAAAGTAAATGATATCAAAGCTTCTGTCGGGAACGGCATCGCTATAAATGCTCTTTCCGGAGGAGTGGATTCATCTACAGTAACAATGCTTGGTCACCGCGCACTGGGAAAACAGCTAAGAAGCGTATTCATTCAGAACGGGCTGATGCGCGAAGGAGAACCTGAACAAGTAGCAGGCTTCTTCAAAAAACTGGGAGTCGATATCGAAATAATTGACGCAAAACATGAGTTTCTCGAGGCACTGAAAAACATTACTGACCCTGAGATGAAAAGAGAAGCCATCACCCAGACATTTTATAAGAAAGTATTTGGCCGGCTGGTGAAGGAGAGCGGAGCAAAGTTCCTGCTCCAGGGAACGATCCTGACAGACGTCGATGAAACAGTGGCTGGGATAAAACGCCAGCATAATGTCTTCGCTCAGCTTGGAATAGATCCTAAGGAAGCATTCGGATATCAGATAATCGAACCACTTATCCAGCTTCGTAAAGATGGTGTCCGTCTTACAGGAAAAGCCCTCGGACTGCCCGAAGAACTTTTTGCCAGAATCCCCTTCCCCGGACCGGCTCTCGCTGCACGAATTATCGGTGAAGTGACAGCTGAAAAACTTGATATAGTTCGCAAGGCTACCTCCATTGTTGAAAGATTGCTTTCAGATAAGGGAGCTTTTCAGTACATGGCAATATTACACGACGACCGTGTCACAGGCATGAGGGACGGTAAACGCGATTTCGGCAGGCAGATAGAGGTCCGCTGCTGGGACAGCATCGATGCACGGACCGCAACACCAACGAAACTGCCTTTCGATGTCCTGGAAAAGCTGGCTGCCTCAATCCTGAAAGAAGTACCCGGAGTGGTAAGCGTAACCTATAACATTGCAACAAAACCGCCATCGACTATAGAAGCAGTCTGAGATAGTAGTTGCCGGTAACCGTCCCGATAGCTTTCGGGAGCCGGTCGCCGGTAACCGGTCGCCGCTATTTCACCTGGACCCTGGCTCCAGTCTTTACAACAATGCCTTTTCTCCACTCGTATTTATTTCCGAGGCTGAGGAGCGCGTCATATGTTCCGGGGGGACATGGAGCGGTAGCTGATACACCTTCACATTTCATGACCTCAAGGCCCTTTTCAGGAGCTGCAGCGCCTTTTTGCCTGTCCGCGGTTCCTGAAGGGTACATAAGGATTCCTTTAACATCGCGGTTGACTCCTGCATATTCAACGACGCCGGCATTAAGGTTTGTAGTTATACTGTAACTGACGTCAGGCTTCATGGTAAAATTCTCCAGCCAGATCTTCTGGATTTTTCCGGGAGCTCCGATAGTTATCAGAACATCATAAGCTCCGGGTTTGATTTTCCCGTTCCGCCCTTTCAATTCATCTGGTGTGACAGGAGTGTCACGCTTTCCTTTCAAAAAAAATGAAGGTGTACCGCATGTAGGATTCAGCTCCGGATTACCTTTATACCTCTCAATTTTTGATGCGAATGACGCTAGCCCACCCTGGCTTCCGGGCGTTTCATCTACCATGATCTGATAATCGTAGATGATGATTGAAACAACAGTTTTTAACTGCGGCTTGATTACGACATCATTAATATCAAAGCCTATGGTTCCCGGCTTGCCGGATAATTTGAATGTCACTTTCAGCAAATAAGTTCCCGGCTTTGCTCCCTGCACTTTCACTTCTTTGCCTGAACTGAAAAGCTTGAATGCCGATCCTGATGTTAAATCTCCAAGAGTCCTTATACTCAGGGTTATCGGCTGATCGCCTGCTTTCATATCTGCAAACGACTGTGATACCCAGACGTGGTTCCAGCATTGTTCCATCCTGACAGTGATGCCATTATCCAGTTTGCATGTGTAATTTGATACACTCTGTGCCCCTGCTGTAATTATCATAAGGGCACTTAAAATCAGAGAGAGAATGATCTTATTCATACTGATAATGTTTTAATCTGACAAAGAACATATCAAATTTACGCCAAACAACTGATAGTTGGATTTAAAATCATTAATTTTAACAATAATAAATTCCTGATTCTAAAAAGAGATAAAGATGTGCTTTTCAGCGCCAGCCAGCTTTACGGCAGGAGCATTAATAGCAGCTGCGGGAGTGGCAGCAACAACTAAAGTCAGCAAGCCCTCCCAGCGACTCTTTGCAGGCATCCCCTTTTTATTTGCTGTCCAGCAGATAGCCGAGGGCTTCCTCTGGCTCACCCTGCAGAATGACGGTCAGCTGATTTTGCAGAAGATCAGCACCTATTTGTTTCTGATACCGGCGGATATATTGTGGCCTATACTGATACCTCTTTCAGTAATTTTGATGGAAGAAAGCAGTAAGAGGAGAAATATCCTAAAGTTTTTTCTGTATGCAGGTATATTATTATCACTTTATTATGGCATCTGCATGCTCCTTTTCAGGATAAATCCGGTAATAATGAACTGCCATATTTATTACGGCGGCACTTTTCCGGAGAAGCTTATGATCCCGGCATTCCTGCTTTATGTAACAGTAACAGTCGCTCCTCTGTTCATATCCACGGTGAAAAAAATGTGGATCTTTGGCATCCTGATGTTTGCAGCCTGCATTGTCAGCGCAATTTTCTACACTAAGAACGTTACATCAGTATGGTGTTTCTTTGCTGCGCTTTTAAGTATCCTGATTTTCTGGATATTGAAGCATAATACTCCCCCGTCCGCAGCTTGAGGCTCACCACTCCGGTAGCCGTCCCGATAGCTATCGGGAGCCGGTTATATATATCGAATCTTTACCACTATCTTTTTGTTCTTCCCCTCTTCAACCGAAAACTTAAAATCATTGAATTTCGGTTTGGAAAGTCCTGCAAGATAGTAATCTGAAAATCCGAAACCCTCTTTGGGCATGCCAATAAAATTATACTCCATGAGCCCGCTGAGGTTTTCATCATCAAGAACTGAAAGCCCCCAGACCCCGGGCTCCAGGGTTAGAGTCACTTTCATCGTCCCGTTTGAAATATCTTTCTTTTGAAAATTCCTTGAAGCATAAGCTTCTTCCTTCTGGAAAGTCGGGTCATCCTTAAAAATACCTATGACAATAGCTCCTTTTGAGTTCCGCAATCCGGTTATAGTCACTTCAACTTCCACTGCATTAAGTTTTTGGAAGGGAACAGCCATAAGAAGCAGTATATTAAACATTATGAGCTTCATAGTTATTAAATCGATTTAAATTTCATTAAATGCAAGATAGCAAAATTTCATGATTAGAAGATTCAAGGATCCGCCGGCTGGCGGACAAGCGATTGCAAGATTGCAGGATTGCATGATTGCAAGATTGCATGATCGATTCCCTCTGGTTCTGTAGAATATTAAATTATTATTATATTTGATGACCTGATTTGTATTTAAAACATACATAATAAATGCCGGTAAAGAAATACACCCAGACGGGCTACTTTTCACTTTTTGTGCTTTTCCCCGTTTTGCTGTTCTGTGTGGCAATGCTGTTTATTGCCGGAACTGACGAACCTATCACTGTTATCATCTTCACCCTGATCATAATTACTATAATTGTCTGCCTCCTTATTTTTTACAAGCTTACCATAATTATCGATGACACTCATGTAACCTTCACCATGGGAATAGGTCTGGTCAGAAAAAGCTATCCTTTATCTGAGATTGAAAGCTGCAAACCGGCCAGGAACAATGTTCTCTCAGGTGTCGGAATTCACATGACATCTTCAGGATGGTTATATAACGTTTCCGGGAAATATGCAATAGAGCTCTCCTTTAAGAATCACAACAGAAAAGTCAGGATCGGGACTGACAAACCTGATGAAATATCTAAGGTGATAAACAAGCAGATCAATGGCAGCATGGCCGGTTCATACTATGACAAGGGGGGCGGAGGGGGATTAATCCTGATTCTTTCTCTTGTTGCGGCCACATTAATACTGCCGGCTCTTCTCATCATTTTGGGCAGCCGCGATACAGAGATCTCTTTTTCGGATTCTGCAATGAAGCTGAGTGGAATGTACGGCCTCGATGTCGATTACAAAGACATCCGGAGTGTTGATACTCTCGTGATGCTGCCGGAGATTAAGTCGAGAACCAACGGTTACGCATCCGGGAAGCTGCTGAAAGGGCATTTCAGATTATACGATCAGTCGAAAGTACTTTTGTTTATAAAAAAAGGAGTCCCTCCCTATATTCGCCTTAAAGCATCAAAAACAACCCTTTACCTTAATTTCGATTCTCCTGATTCAACAAGGCAGGTCTATTCCAAATTGAAAAATCGGATGTAACTGTGACGGTCACCGGTAGCCGGTCACCGGTAGCCGGTAGCCGCTACCTTATCCCCATCTTCTTTGCAATGGCAGCCGGGATGGCATTTCTGTTTACCATAATATTAGTGGTGCGCAGGGCAACAAACGCCTTTGAAACATAAATGAATCCGTTGTATTTGCCTGTGATCCCCCATGAATTCTTGACTTTGTAAAAGTCGTTTCCTGCCTGATCCGTTGCAATGCCAACAATATGCATCCCATGATCATCAGTGGTAGAGTAATTGTCAAACTCATTCTGGCGAAGTTCCTGGGTGATAATTTTTTCGGCCTGCGGACCTGAGAAAGCTCTTGCTGTTTCTTCGGCAGTCATCTCATTCCAGTTTTTAGCCGGTACAATTGCCACGCCCTCTTTCATCGAAAATCCCTTGTCGCTCATGTCGCTTGCCCAGCCGACAGAATAACCTTTCAGGACTGAATTGTCGATTATCTGTATCATATCCTCAAGGGGGACATTATAAAACAAACCTGCAGCCCAGTTATCTGGAAGCTCGAGAACACACTCCTTATAAAAGGGATGATGGCTGAATGAAGTGAGGCACAGGTAATCATCCGGATTGATCTCAAGCTCCATCGTAAAGCTGGCCGGGGTGTGATTTTTTCCATCATAAGTAAATGTTGAAGGATTCTTCCCGAGATAAGCGTCCAGTATCCCATTAAAGCCGCCCATCCATGCGGTTGAGAGCTTTTGCCTTTTTACAAGCACATCCATATATCCTTTAAGGACGCCATCCATTTCTCCGTGATTGTGGCTTGTCTCCCCATAGTTGAGACCCGGATACGCTTCTTCAGGGACCAGCCCAACCTCGCGAATGCCGTTCAAAAGATCCCCGTATTCGCCTCCTCCTGCGAAATTCGAGCTTCCATGCATTCGGGCATACATTTCTGCCTTTCCCTCATATGTGTGTCGCACTATATACATCTCCGATAAGTCATACTGCTTTTTGCCCAATCTGAGCAGCTCCGATTCGAGCATTGATATCCCTGAGAAGCACCAGCATGTTGATGTTGAACTTTGGTTCTTTACAGGTGTGCATGCCAGCTCTTTCTTCATGGTGAAAGTGTAACCGGTTCCCTGACTGAAGGCAAATGCGCCTGTCAGGAGCAGAATGATTATTGATGAATAAAATTTTTTCATGGTTTTTATCTCTATTATTGATTCCGTTTTCAGAATAAAATTAACTATTTAGGTGACGTAAACAGATTTTTACTATAAATTTAACCTGCTAATGTATAAAATTCACTGAGTAAAAAGGCAGGGAAAAACTGACCTGAAAGGTCTTTACTTGAAAACTGAAACCATACACCATAATGAAAAAAGAAATTGATCGCAGGAATTTTGTTGCTGCATGCCTGAAGGCGGGGGCTGCATGCTGCACTATTGCTTATTGTCCGGCAATGAACGCCATGGATCCTGTAAACAACCAGGATAAGAAGCCTGATCCAAAAAAACTTGAATTTTGCGGTTATACTTGTCCTGCAGATTGCACACTTAAGAAAGGCACCATGGAGAACAATACTGAATTGAAGAAGAAGGCGTATGCTGAATTCAAGTTTAAGGAGAAGTATGGTATTGATTTCGATCCTGACAAAGTCTTCTGTTATGGGTGTAAATCAGCCGGCAGCAAGCCGGCCAGTATGCCGGTTAAAGCATGTACTGTGCGTAAATGCGTGATTGAAAAGGGATATGAGTGCTGCATACAGTGTGAGAGTCTTGCAAAATGCGATAAGGAACTTTGGTCCAACCTCCCGAAATTCAGGGATGCTGTTATAGAAATGCAGAAAAAGTACAGGAGTATCTGAGAATCGTACTATCTTTCGACACTCAATTATGCAATCTTTTTCTACCAGGAATTATTGCACGATCGCACAATTCAAGGATCCGCCAGGTGACGGAGATCGAAGCGAAGCGGAGATTCCACGCAGCACGATTGCACGATTGCATGATTGCATGATTGCACGATAATGCTATGAGAATCCTTGTACAAAAATCCGTTACATTGATGGAGTTCCTGACGGAACAGTATCCTGATTCCCCCAGATCCAGGGTGAAGAAACTCCTGCAGAGCGGCACAATCAGGATAAACGATAAGCCGGTAACGCTTCATTCATGCTTGCTTAAATCCGGAGATGTTTTTGAGATCAACAAAGAAGCAGGCAATGCAGCAAAAGCCGGTCTCCCTTTTCCGGTTTTATACGAAGACCAGGATATTATCGTTGTCGATAAACCTGCCGGAATCTCTACTTCGAGCACCGACGGCAGCCGGAGCATTCAGGAACTATTGTCTGTTTTTCTTAAGAGCCAGAGCAGGGGGAGGTTCAGGGCATTCGTAGTGCACAGGCTCGACAAGGAAGTATCAGGAGTTCTTCTTTTTGCAAAGACTCACGAATCAATGGAGATCCTTAAAGAGAGATGGCCTGAGACTGAAAAACATTATTATGCCCTGGTTGAAGGTGCCCCTGAAGAAAAAAACGGTACCATAAAAAGCTGGCTTATCGAAGACAGATCACAGAAAGTTCATTCTGTATCCGAACGTCCGGAGGCAAAATTCTCAATAACAAACTACACAACTCTTAAGACAGTCGAAAATAACACTCTTCTGGATGTAAAAACAGATACAGGCCGGAAAAATCAGATAAGAGTCCATCTTTCCGACATAGGCTGTCCTATTGTTGGCGACAGGAAATACGGAGCTTCCGATGAATTCAAACGCAGAGTGAGGCTCCATGCCTGCTCTTTATCTTTTCCTCATCCGGTAAATGGAAGGTTCCTGACTATAAAGTCTCCCATGCCAGAAGGATTTCTATCTCTTAAACTCAAGGATGAAAAATATAAGTAGGACCAGGGCCGATGCTAACGAATTGGGTGTTGAGAGGCTGGGTAGGCTGCTCTTAAAGTATTCAGTGCCTGCTATCATAGCTACCGCTGCAGCTTCACTGTATAATATTATCGACAGGATATTCATCGGTCAGGGAGTAGGTCCGCTGGCTATTTCCGGCCTTGCTATTACCTTCCCCCTTATGAATATCACAGCTGCATTTGGCGCAATGGTCGGAGTAGGGGCAGGGGCGATGGTTTCGATACGACTCGGCCAGCACGACAGGAAAGGAGCAACTCAGATCCTCGGGAATGCAGTAATGCTTAACCTTATCCTGGGTATCAGTGTCGGTCTTATTGCCTACATTTTTCTTGAACCTATATTATATTCCCTTGGTGCCAGCAAAGATACTCTGCCCTATGCAAAAGAATTCATGCAGGTAATTTTACTGGGCAATGTCTTTGCGCATCTTTACCTGGGACTCAATAACATTATCAGGGCATCAGGTTACCCCAGGAAAGCAATGGTTATCACACTGACAACGGTGGCCATAAACCTTGTTCTGGCTCCGTTGTTCATTTTTGTCTTTAACTGGGGGATCAGGGGAGCTGCACTGGCAACAGTCTGCGCTCAGCTGGTCGGTACCGTGACTGCAATATTCCATTTTACCAAACTTGACAGTTTTGTGAGGTTCCTCCCGGGTTATATGAGGCTTAAACGGAACATAATAAAAGATATCATTGCCATCGGGATGTCGAATTTCCTGATGCTGATTTTCGGCAGCGTAGTGATTTCAATCTTTAACCTGAGCCTGCGAAAATATGGCGGTGATTTTGCCATCGGGGCCTTTGGGATACTGAACAGCTTTGCAAACCTCGCAGTGATGGTGGTTATCGGCTTCAACCAGGGTATGCAGCCTATTATCGGTTATAACTACGGGGCAAGGAAGATCCCAAGGGTAACCAGAACCTTCAGGCTGACAGTTCAGGCAGCAACATTCGTCACAACTTTTATGTTTCTGCTTGCCGAGATATTCCCCCGGTTAATCGCTTCGGCATTCACAAACAATAGTGAGCTTATCAATCTGTCAGTTATGGGGATGAGGCTTAACCTAATTCTTTTTCCGATTGTCGGATTCCAGATCGTGACATCAAGTTTCTTCCAGTCGATAGGCAAAGCGAAGTTTTCTATTTTCCTTTCACTTACCCGTCAGGTTATCTTTCTCATACCGGCGCTTTTTATCATGCCGCACTTTTTTCAGCTAAAGGGAGTCTGGCTGGCCGGTCCTGTTGCCGATTTTGCTTCAACTCTTCTGACTTTGATAGTTTTGCAATGGCAGCTTAAAAAATTAACCCTGACGCCCGATACGTTTTAGATTTATTATGAATAGGATTATAAAAATTTTGATCGGGATTTTCCTGATCTCCTTTGTTGTACCCGCGGGAATGGCTCAGAGGAAATCATTCGTGCATAATAATCTAAAGAGGACTTTTACAATCCATGTCCCCGTATTTTACAATAATGCTGCAAAACTGCCGCTGATTATCGCACTTCACGGAAGAGGAGGCACCGGTGAAAGCATGGTTCTTATCACACGTAAGAGCTTTAACAGGTTTGCAGACAGGGACGGATGTCTTGTTGCATATCCCGATGGCATCGATCTTAACTGGAATGATGGCAGGATGGACCAGGAGGCAAAAGACCGGGCACACAGGGAAAACATTGATGACACTGGTTTTATTTCAGCGTTAATAGACTCAATGATAAAAGACTACAATGTCGACCCGGGCAGGGTCTATATTACGGGCATTTCAAATGGAGCTATTATGTCGTACCGTCTGGCCTGTGAAATGTCGCACAAAATTACCGCGATAGCCCCGGTTGATGGTAACATACCTCATTTACTTCTTGATGAATGTTCCCCGGTAAAGCCGGTTTCGGTATTAGCCATTAATAATGTAAATGACCCGCTTGTTCCCTATGAGGGAGGAAACATCTACAGCAGGTTCCGGAAGCTGAACCTGGGCAGGGTTATTTCTGTCGATGAATCCATAATGTTCTGGGTAAACAGCAACAATTGTTATGCTGTTCCTGTTGTGGCTGAAGTTCCTGATGTTGATCCTAAAGATGGTACCAGAGTAACAAAGAAAGAATATCTGAATGGCACGGACTGTACCGAGGTTATCTTATACTCGGTCGACGGAGGAGGTCACACCTGGCCCGGAGGCTTCCAGTATCTTCCTTCGTGGGCTATTGGGAAGACAAGCAGGGATTTCGACGCAAGCGAAACGATCTGGTCATTTTTTATGAAACATTCGAGGTAATTCATAGTGATCTTAATGATACAGTTCTCTGACTCTCAGGGTCAGTTTCATAAAACGGCGTATCTTTACATAATAATAAAGGAGGACGGCTATTACAAATAAAACTTTGAAGAATAGAAGCTGGTTGAGGCTGGATAATGCTGCTCAGCTATTCCCGGCGATTATGTCTGAAGATCTGACGTCGGTATTCAGGGTGACAGTATCACTGAAGGAGCCGGTGAAATATTCAGCAATTAAGGAGGCTGTCGCAATTACTTCAAAAAGGTTCCCGTATTTCAGCGTATCACTGGGAAGCGGAATATTCTGGCATTTTCTCGAACTTAACGGCCGGCTCCCGCGTATCCAGGCTGAAGAAGATATCCCCTGCACTGCATTTGCAGTAAACAGAAATAACGAACCGCTGTACAGGGTGATTCTCAAGGGCAGCAAGATATCGGTTGAGTTTATTCACATACTGACCGATGGAGGCGGTGCGCTGGAATATCTTAAATGTCTTCTTTACACTTATATCACCCTTACAGGAAAGAAAATCAGTAATCACGGAGACATTATTCTCCCCGACACTCCGGTTCAAGAAGAGGAATTTGAGGATGGTTATAACAAATTTTTTCAGAAACTTCCTCCGCCATCAAGGATTATCAGGGCATTGCACCTGCCATACAAGCTTAATAGCAGACCTAAACTGAGAGTGATAAGAGCTGAAGTTAAAGTTGAAGATATTCTTGATGCAGCGAGGAAACATAAAGTATCCATCACAGAGTACTTTGTATCAGTTTACTTCTTGTCACTCCAGGAGATATTCATTGCTGACAGGGCAAAAAGCAGAAAGCGAATACGAAAAGTGATGCGGATAGAGGTCCCCGTCAATATGAGAAAATTATTTCCAAGCCGGACAATGCGTAACTTTTCCCTTTTTGTTCTTCCTGAAATTGACCTTCGGCTCGGCACTTACACATTTGATGAAATACTGAGGTCTGTTCATCATCAACTGCAGATAAGCGCTGATGTGAAGCAGATATCCAGATCCCTTTCATCGAATGTAAGTCATCAAAAAAGTTTTTTAGTCAGGATCATTCCCCTGTTCATAAAGAAGAAGGTGATCGCTTATGTTTACAGAGGACTTGCCTCAAAGCGCTGGTCGGGCGTTTGCACCAATCTTGGATTGGTGACCCTTCCTGAGGGGATGGAGGAAATGGTCGATTATTTCGAAATGGTTGCTCCTCCACCCAATCCTAAGGTAAAAGTCAACGCTGCGCTGATCTCATTCAGGGACAAGCTGAGGATAAGCTTCAGCAATATCACCCGGTCTTGTGAGCTTGAAAGGCTCATTTTGAAACATCTGTCAGATACCGGGATTCGAGTCAAATTAGTGAATGGAAGTTAAAAGCACAAACTATGGCAATATGTATCAGATGCGGGATTGAACTCGACGATGACCTGAAGGTTTGTCCGCTGTGTGGCACCGCCAGCGAAGTAAGCATTAGTAATGAGATAAGTCCAGAAAGCTCTCCTTCCGGTATCATCCGGCTTCATAAAAAAGAAAACAGGAGACATTTATGGGAGTTAAGCGGGATCATCGCCTTTTCAGCAATTACTGTCTGTACAATTGTTGACCTTTTAATTAAGAAAGGTCTGAAATGGTCTCTATATTGCGATGTTTCAATAATTGCAGTATGGATAATTGTCTCGGTTTTCCTGTTTCTGAAGAAAAAGGCATATGTTACAACAGCTGTGCTTTTAATTGCTGTCCTTTCAGCCCTGTTTCTCATTGATCTCATCGAAACTGAAAGTAAGTGGTTCTTCCCTGTAGGATTTCCGCTTGCGATCGCAGCTTCATTTGCAGCCGGGGCTATCATAAGTCTATACAAGGCTGCACACTTCAAAGGACTTAATATCATTGCAGCTGCATTGACGATATTGTCAGGACTCTGTATAGTTACTGAGATGATACTTGATGAATTCATGAATGGCAATGTAGAACTCCGTTGGTCGCTCATTGCTGCTGTTTCGATATTCCCCGTTTCATTGATATTTTTCTTCTATCACTACCGGCTCAAAAAAGGAAACCGGCTCGACAGCTATTTCCATATTTAATCCGGCAACCGGTAACCGGAAACTGGTAATTGGTATCCGGTAGCCGGAAACTGGGTATTAGTAACCGGTCGCTGGTAGCCGGCATATGTAATTCATCTCAATTATTAAATTTAGTCTGTAGTATAACCATGAACTGAAAAATTTCCTAATATTGATGTTTATTTTTTCCTTCTTAAGATGAAAGCTGCGGACCGCATCGGATTTGACAATGACAATTACCTGAACGAACAAACTGCCTATATCCTTGAGCGTGTAAACAGGTTTAACCACAAGCTGTACCTGGAATTCGGAGGGAAGATACTGTTCGACTACCATGCGGCAAGGGTTCTGCCGGGATTTGATCCTAATGTCAAGATGAGGCTTTTGCAAATGCTCAAGGACAAGATCGATGTGATCCTCTGCATTCACGCAGGAGCAATTGAGAGGAAGAAAGTAAGAGCTGATTTCGGGATCACATACGATGTCGATGCCCTTAAAACCATTGATGATTTCCGCGACTGGGGACTGGATATAACCGCTGTGGTTATTACCCGTTACGAGAATCAACCTCCTGCAAAAGCATTCAAGAATAAGCTGGAGATGAGGGGCATAAAAGTATATCTGCACTACCCTACAAAAGGGTATCCTACCGATGTCGATCTGATAGTAAGCGATAAAGGTTATGGGGCAAATGAGTACATCAAGACTACTAATCCCATTGTTATTGTTACGGGACCGGGTCCGGGAAGCGGAAAGCTGGCGACATGCCTGAGCAATCTGTACCATGAGTATAAGAAGGGAGTCAAGGCGGGATATGCAAAATTTGAAACATTCCCGATCTGGGACCTGCCGGTGGATCACATGGTGAACATAGCTTATGAAGCTGCAACGGTTGACCTCGATGATAAGGTGCTTATCGATGAACACCACCTCAAAGCATACGACGTGGAGACTGTCAATTATAACCGCGACATTGAGGCATTTCACCTTCTGAAACGTATAATTGAAAAGATAACAGGGGGAGGATCAATGTACAAGTCCCCGACCGACATGGGTGTGAACAGGGCAAGTGCAGGGATAGTTAATGACAGCATTATAAGGGAAGCATCTTTCCAGGAGATAATCAGGCGATATTTCAGAAGTTCTGTTGAATATGCCCTCGGACTTGTTGACAGGGAGATCCTCGACAGGATAAATGGAATAATGGCAAAGGTAGGAGCGAAGCCTGAAGACCGCAGTGTGGTGATTCCCGCCAGGAAAGCTGCCCGGGATGCTGAGAAATCTGGCAAGGGCAACGACGGGATCTTTGCAGGCGCTGCGATAGAGCTCCGCGATGGGACTATCATCACCGGAAAGAACTCAAGCCTGCTCCATGCATCTTCAAGCCTGGTGCTGAATGCTGCGAAGCATCTGGCAGGCCTGCCAGATAAAATGTATCTTCTCCCTGAAGCCATTATCGATTCTGTAAAGCATTTGAAGAAAGATATACTAGATGGCAAAATGGTAAGCCTCGATGTAGACGAAACTTTGATTGTACTTGGAATCAGCGCCCTCTCCAATCCGGCTGCCAAAATGGCCCTTGAAAATCTTAAGATGCTGAGAGACTGTGAAGTTCATCTTACACACATACCTACACCGGGGGACGAGGCAGGCTGGCGGAAGCTCAAGGTGAACCTTACCTGTGACCCTGAGTACTCGAGCAAAAGCCTGTTCATAAGCGGATAGAAGAACGTGGGGGAGAGCAGGGGAATGGGAGAGGGGGAGAAGTATCCCCTCCAGTGAGAGCTTGTCCCGCGAAGCTTCAGCGAAGCGGGAGGCCAGGGGTGGGTTAATGAATGCCGAAGATTCCTGAGATCAAACCAACATGGAAAGCTATCTTAGAAAATTGATCAAAGGTGGTGAAAACAAGTATCTCGACTTCAAATACTGTGTTTCCGACAGCAGGAAAATAGCAAGAACATTATCGGCTTTTTCGAACAGCGACGGTGGAAGAATCCTGATCGGTGTAAGAGACAACGGAAGCATTGCAGGAATCAGATCTGAGGAGGAAATCTATATGGTGGACACTGCAGCTTGTCTCTTTTGCCGTCCGGAGATCACATACACGATAAAGCAGCATACTACTGAGGGAAAGACGATCCTGGAAGTTGAGGTGATGAAAGGCTCCAAAAGGCCTTATCAGGTGAAGGATGAAAGCGGGAGATGGCTGGCATACTTCAGAAACAACGATCAGAACCTGATAGCAAACAGGGTATTGCTGCAGGTTTGGATAAAAGAGGAGCATAGGAAGGGAGTAATGGTCAGATTTGGCAAGGCTGAAAATATCCTGATGAATTATCTGAAGGAGAATGGTGAAGTTACTCTTTCAAAGTTCAAGAAAATTTCTAAGATATCTTCATATCGCGCCGAGGCCATCCTTGCGAATCTGATCCTTTTCAGAATTTTGAAGATGAATTCCTCGGAGAAAGGATTCAGCTATGAACTCGCTGAGAAATAGTTAAAAGACAGAATTATTCGATGGTCTACGACCGACAGATTCATTCCTTTCAACCCGGTCTCTACAATAATTTGATGATCTACGATCATCCATTATTTCTTTCTGAACATGATCTCTACAATAATTTGATGATCTACGATAACCTCAAAATTATTATGATTTCTCCAGCATCTAAGATCCTCGTAGAGGATCAAATTATTGTAGAAAACAAATAATATCTTTTGCTTCAGATCCTCGTAGAGGATCGAATAATTGCTAACTTTAAATTCCAAAAGATCTAAAATGAAATCGTGGCATTTCCCCGGGATCTCTTGTATCATTTCGGCTTTGCTCCTGAATTTCCTGATCATCCCCGATGTCTCAGCCGGATCACAGGAAAACTATAATGTCGGCTTTACCGTCCTGGATATTCAATACCAGTCTGATGGTGCTTCAAAAACTGTTACCGTTGCCGTATGGTACCCGACAGCTGAAACTCCGGAACAATTTTGTTATGGTGGGTCCACTTTTGGCAACATTGCCATCGATGCGGAGCCCCTTGACGGGAAAGGACGATTTCCCTTGCTCGCTTTTTCTCACGGATTCGGAGGCTGCGGTCTGGCTTCAGCATTTTTCACTGAAGCTCTTGCTGCAAGGGGATGGATTGTGGCTTGTCCCGATCATCATGATTCCTATTCATTTGCCAGGATAAGAACTAGCAGCACCGGTGAAACAGACAGAGCGGGCGCTATTGCTGCAGCCAGGGAGATAACAGAGACTACTCCTGATGATCGGGGGAAATATCTTTTTCGTCCGGAAGAGCTTGCTGCTGTAATCGACGGGATGGTAACATCTCCTCGCTTCGGCTCGCTGATAGATGCAGATCGTATTGCTGTAGGAGGACACTCTTTCGGCGGATTCACTTCTCTGGCACTGTGTGGCACTATGCCTGGGTTTCGTGACAGGCGGATCAAAGCCATACTGATGTTCTCGACAGGCGCAGCATCCTATCTTTTTAATGAAGAAGAGCTTTCTGAAGTCAGGATACCTTCAATGCTTTACCTCGGAAGCCGGGAAAGAAATCAGAAAAGGGGAGACAAGACAATGAGCGAGCTTTCGGATAAGATATACAGGAACCTCCAGCCACCGAAATATTTTCTGGAGATCCGCGGAGCTACACATTTCTCATTCAATATACGGCTCTCATCCGGATTGGGAACAAAATTACTCAGCGGCAGCAAGAAGGAATTTGAAACCATCAATCGTTATTCAATTGCATTCCTAGAGAAATATGTAGCCGGCAAACCTGGTCAGGATGCAATACTCGGAGTGAAAAACAGATCGCTTACAAAGTTGCTGTTCACTGATAATGATTATTCTAAACCATTTGTATCAAAACAGTGAAAGCTGCTAAGAACCGGAAGCCGGATTTTCCATTAAATTTACTTCTTTCCAGCCGAGTATGGAGACCAAGATTGTAATAACCCAGATAACTATCCTGGCCGTCGTTGTTTTAATCGGGGCAGCTGCCGCAAAGTTCAGGGTTTTTACGAGCGACTCAAAGGATGTCCTTTCAAAGATCATCTTCAATATTTCCCTGCCGCTGATGCTCTTCACTAACTTTTTCAGACTTGAAGCAACCCCGCGGCTTGTTTCAAACAGTCTTACGGTACTCTCAGTTTCAGGCTTCATAATATTGTTTCTCCTTTTAACAGGATGGGTGGTTTCAAGGATTTTCAAACTGAAAGGCAGGGAAGCGGCAGTCTTTAAAGCACACTCTATGTTCGGGAATACAATTTTCCTGGGTTTTCCGCTCATCACTGCTCTCTATGGCTATGAAGGACTTCTATATGCAAGCATGTTTCAGCTTGTTTCGAGCATAATTATGTGGACTGTGGGGGTCATAATCTTAAGCCATGGAAACGGGATCTCCTGGAAGAAGAGTCTGCTGAGGGTGGTGAATCCGAATACAATCGCAACATTATCGGGCTTATTCTTCTTCCTGTTGTCGGTAAAGCTTCCTGAAGTATTGCTCAAACCCATGACCGACCTTGGATCAGCAAATACATGGCTTTCAATGCTATATATAGGGGCTATGCTTGTATTCTCAAATGTCGCCGGGATGCTGAAAAGGAAGAGCCTTTATATTATAAGCTTCAGCAGGCTTGTTCTCGGCCCTGCCTTGCTGATAATGATATTTTATTTTATCGGAAATGTTGTTGGATTTGCTCCCGACAAGCTTGTAACATCAGTGATCATACTCGAAGCATCGATGCCATGCATGGCCACAGTCGTGATTATGGCAAAAGAACTCGGATCTGATGATGCGCTTGCTGTCGGTAATGTATTTGTTTCAACCATTTTCAGCATCCTGACACTTCCACTTGTTGTAATGGCATTAACAGTGTTATAACTTACTTAAAGACCCAAGACAAAAGAAACAAGAAACAAGAAACAGGGCCGAGCGTTAAAAAATTGCCCAGTGGGCAATTTTAGCGAAGGAGCCAGGTTGCGGGGAGAAAGAAACAAGAAACAAGAACCAGGTAATCCCCTCCTGGGAGGGGTAGGGGTGGGTTTTTCAAGATTAAAGATAAAAGACCTATGATTGCACGATTGCAAGATTGCAAGATTGCACGATAAAATCAACCATATGAACGACATCTCATTGATACTGACCGCACTGGAATTCGCTGCCACAAGGCACAGGAAACAATTTCGAAAGGGAGCTGACAGATCTCCGTATATCAATCATCCGATACAGGTTGCAAACCTTCTGGCAAACGAAGCAGGGGAGAAAGATCCTGTGCTTATTGCAGCAGCCATACTGCATGATGTGGTTGAGGATACTGTCGAAGGCAGGAAAGAGAAGAAGAAGCTTATCAGCCAGATGCGTAATGTCTTTGGTGAAGATGTAATGTCAGTCACTCTCGAAGTCACTGACGATAAGAGTCTGAGCAAAAAACAGAGGAAGAAGCTTCAGATCGAGCATGCACCATTTTTGTCAGTAAGGGCCAAGAAACTGAAGCTGGCCGACAAGATCATGAATGTCAGGGATATAACGAATAATCCGCCTGTTGCCTGGACTGTCAGAAGAACATGCAAATATCTTGATTGGTCCGAAAAGGTGGTTGCCGGCCTTCGGGGTACACAGGATAACCTGGAAAATATTTTCGACAGGACACTCGAGGCCGGATGGGGAAAATATGGCAAAAGAAAAGAATCACATTCTTCCTAAATTCCATTCTATGAAAAAGATCATCCATTTATCCGATCTGCATGTCGGCCATGAAGATTGCGGCGCAAATTTCCGGACCATTGCCGAAAAGATCATTTCTCTTAAGCAACCGGCGAAAAACTATATTATTATCATCACCGGCGATATTGTCGATAATGCAAATCACGTTGAGCAGACAGATACTGCTGTAGAGGTTATTGAAAATCTTAAGGAATCCGGATACAGAGTTCTGGTCATTCCCGGGAACCACGACTATGGAAATGGTGTCAGGGGTGATAAGAAGTTCGTCGATATTTTTAAGGAGAGGTATTACAGAACAAAGGATATTACATATCCGAAACTCGATATCATAGGCAAGACTGCTTTCATTGGTCTTGATTCAACAGCTGAGGAGCTGCACTGGCACGACCGGTTCTTTTCAGAGGGAGAACTGGGCAAAAAGCAGTTGTCGCGGCTGAAGAAGATGCTGAAGGATCCAAAAGTTGAAGTCCGGAAAAAAGTGGTCTATCTGCATCACCACCCCTTTGGATTCAAGCTTGCGATGCAGCTTAAGGATAGCGGAGAGTTGGAAAAAATCGTTGCAAACAGGATCGATGCTCTCCTGTTCGGTCATTATCACCACGATCCTGATGTTGCAGGGAAAACAAGCAATGGGAACTGGGGCATCCCGCGTTGTTATAATGCGGGATCGTCGACGCATAAAAACGGTGACACAGGATACCAGAGAATTATTGATCTCTCCAAAGCAGATCCTGCGAAAGACAGAGACGGTAAATTTATCTGATCACAACATGCTCGTGGACACCTGCTGCCTGTAAACTAATACTCATAAACGAACAAAACCATGGCACATCTGTTAAATAATTAACAGAAGCAGAGATGAACAGCATTATATCAAACTACAGGCAGAGAAAGGTGGCAATCGTAGGTGCAGGCGCAGTAGGTGCGACTTACGCCTATGCTCTCTCCCAGAGCGGACTGGCAGACGAAATTGTACTTATCGACAGGAATGATGCACTTGTGCATGGGCAAGTCCTTGACCTGGTCCATGGTCAGCCGTTTATTCCGACGGTGAGCATCAGGCCGGGCACGCCGGACGATTATTCCGATGCACAGCTTATTGTAATCACAGCTGGCTCGGCTCAGAAGCCTGGAGAAACACGTCTTCAGCTGCTCAGGAAGAATGCTGATATCGTGGGAAGCATAGCGGAGGAGGTTGCAGCTCACAATTCAGGAGGAGTGATGCTCATTGTCAGCAATCCGGTGGATGTGATGACCTATGTGGCTCTGAAAAGATCAGGATGGGAGAGAGGAAGAGTTATAGGTTCAGGAACTGTTCTCGACAGTGCCAGGTTCCGGCATCTCCTGGCCAGCCATTGCGGTGTGGATGTTCATAACGTCCACGCTTATATTCTCGGCGAGCACGGAGACAGCGAATTTGCCGCATGGTCGATGACAAATGTGGCAGGCATGATGATTGACGAGTACTGCCCTTTGTGCAATAAATGTGCTGACTGGAAGGCCGACCGCAAAGTCATTGAGCAACAGGTGAGAGAATCGGCTTACCATATAATAAACGCAAAAGGATCAACACATTATGCTGTTGGCCTGGCGCTTGTGAGGATTACTGCAGCAATACTCAGGAAGCAGAACAGTGTTATGACTGTTTCCGTGATGCTAAATGGTGAATTTGGTCTTTCGGATGTTTGCCTGAGCGTTCCTGCCGTCATCTCAGGCAACGGGGTTGTTAAGTTAATCAACAGCCCGCTTCCCCCCGGTGAAATGGAAGCACTCCGTCGTTCATCCGCGATACTTAAGGAAGCAGTTGGTTCCCTGTCTTTATAATGAACAGCAAGAGCATCATGCTTTGCCCTTGGAAGCTTAAGCTTAGGAGGGATTGCACGATTGCACGATTGCACGATTACAAGATTGCACGATTGCAAGATTGCATGATTGCACGACATTTTTATGGGAATTAGTAACCTGAGTGCAAACGGAATGAGATAATTTTTATATTTACGACTTGAAAAGATAAAAAATGTTAATTTTTTGAATCTTAACGAATATGAACCTTATGAAAAAAATTGCTTTTCTTTTGATTTCTGCAATTACTGCAATAAATCTTCAGGCACAGGAAAGGAATGATGTTATAAAGGCATATAACGACGGCGCCAAATCAATGCAAACAGACGTTCCGGCTGCCATAAAAGCTTTCGAGGAAGTGATCACCCTCGCTGATAAGGTTGGAGAGAGCGCAGCCGACCTCAAGCAGAAAGCTGTGGGTGTCCTGCCCGGATTGTATATAAAATCTGCTGTAGCAGCTGTGAACGAAAAGAAGCCTGCCCAGGAAATTATGAAAACTGCAAAATCGGCTGTTGCCGTATCTGAGAAATACGGTACTGCAGCACATAAGGAGAATGCAGCCAAGCTCATTGTCCAGGCATATAACATACAGGCAACAGGGTACTTCACCCAGAATGATTTTCCGAATGCTTTAGCCACTTTCGACAGCCTGCTCGCAATAAATCCGGATTATGTTAATGCTATTTATAACAAGGCTCTTATCTATATTAAGCAGAATAATGCAACAGCCTATGAGCAGACAATTGATCTGTACCTCGAAAAGGTCAGGGCTGCAAATGATGAACAGAAGATAAAGCAGGCTTCCTCCCAGGCACTTGAATATTTCAGGGCTGCAGGATCAAAAGCCAACCAGGCAGAGAAGCTCGATGAAGCGCTTGCAATGTTAAATAAATCAGCAAAATACGGCGACGACAAAGACCTTTTCTATTATTTTGCCGATGTCTTTAATAAACAGAAGAGCTTCGGCAAAGGCGCAGAATATGCTAAAAAAGGACTTGACCTCGAAACCGGCGATGCGGCAGCAAAAGCCAAGTTCTGGTTCCAGCTTGGCAAGGCGCAGGCAGGGAATGGGCAGACAGCAGATGCATGTGCTTCATTTAAGAATGCCGCTTTCGGGGCTTTTGTTACAGCTGCGACCGCTGAAAGGAAGAACCTGAAATGCCAGTAGACTTCCCTGACAAGGTAGAAAGTCCGAAACCCTGGAAATCGTTCTGATGGAAGGTCAGGCTGTTATTTGACAGTTCCGGAAAATAAGTTGGTGGTCAGGTATTTCTCCCCGCGATCAGGGAGAATGACCACTATTACTCCTGATTGAATTTTCCTGGCCACTTCAATGGCAGCGTACATAGCCGCTCCACTGCTCATACCTGCAAAGATCCCCTCTTTCTCAACAATGTTCCTGGTCATCTGAAATGCAGATTCAGTCTCTACCATTATAGTCTCATCAATTTCCGAAGGTTCGTATATTGAAGGCACGATTGCCTCCTCCATGTTTTTCAATCCCTGTATATAGTGGCCTTTAACAGGATGAGCGCAGACGATCTTTATCTTCGGATTATTCTCTTTAAGTGTCTTTCCGACACCCATTATCGTGCCCGAAGTTCCTATTGCCGATACAAAATAATCAATCCGACCGTTTGTCTGTTTCCAGATTTCTTCGCCGGTAGTCTTGTAATGAGCGATCTTGTTATATTTATTTGAAAATTGATCAGGCATAAAATACTTATCCGGATCAGCCCTGACGAGTTCCCTTGCCTTCGTAATTGCTCCGTCGGTGCCGGCTTTTGCATCAGTGAGAGTAACCTTAGCTCCAAAAGCCTGGATCATCCTTATTCGTTCAATGGAGACAGCCTTGCTCATGACAATCTCTACGTCGTAACCTTTTACCACTCCGATCATGGCAAGTCCGATGCCTGTATTCCCGGAAGTCGGTTCTATTATTGTTTTTCCTTTTACCAGAGAACCTTCAGCTTCAGCCTGCTCTATCATCTTCAGGGCTATCCTGTCCTTGATGCTGCCGGTCGGATTATTTCCCTCTATTTTAGCATAGATATTTACCCTATTGTTCGGGTTCAGCCTTTTTATCCTGACGAGAGGAGTATTCCCTATGGTTTGAAGGATATTATCGTAAATCATAATTTAAGTTTAAAAACATTACAAGATAATTATCAAACTGAAGCTGCATTAAATTGTTTTAATGGGGATAAACTTAAGGTCTTGGCGCCAGGCAGATGGCATCAACCGGTTTTCTTCCCGCCGCTCTTCTTCCTTTTGAACTTATTATTCCGGGTGTTCCTGAAGCTGCCCTTTTCGGAT
>CAZXAM010000017.1:0-13222 GCA_964638545.1 uncultured Rikenellaceae bacterium
TTCAATTGTCATTCAATTGTTTGACAAAGAATGACGGCGCGCAGCGCCCAATGACCATGAATGACGGCGCGCAGCGCCCAATGACGCGAAGCCAATGACGCGAAGCCGATGACGCGAAGCCAATGACGCGAAGCCGAATGATTGCACGATTGCACGATTGCACGATTGCATGATTAAATTTATTTGACTTGCATTCAGCTCTTTCATAACTTTATAAAAATGATTTGTTGGCATGGCAAGCCTAATCCCCGGTTACGAATACGACATCTTCATCAGCTACCGCCAGAACGATAATAAGTATGATGGCTGGGTGACTGATTTTGTAGATAATCTCAAAAAGGAGCTTGAAGCCAGTATAAAAGACAAAATATCTGTCTATTTCGATATAAATCCTGCCGATGGCCTGCTTGAGACCGACTCTGTAAATAAATCACTGGAGGGCAAACTAAAATGTCTGATCTTCATTCCTATAATCTCAAGGACTTACTGCGATCCGAAAAGTTTTGCCTGGCAGCATGAGTTTTGCGCTTTCAACAAACTCTCCGGGACAGATAAATTCGGAGTTGATATTAAGCTTGCTAATGGAAATGTGACTGGCAGAATATTGCCTGTGAAAATCCATGACCTGGACCCCGAAGACTTAACCCTTCTTGAAAATGAAACAGGCGGAGTATTGCGCAGCATTGAATTCATATACAGATCGGCAGGGGTTAACAGGCCGCTGAGGGCAGATGAAGATCATCCTCAGGATAATCTCAACAAGACTTACTACAGGGATCAGATTAATAAAGTGGCAAATGCCGTCAGGGAAATAATAACCGCATTAAAGAAGTATGAAAACACCGATGAGATCAGGATAAAACCTGCTGCTGAGAAAAAGCCTGAACATAAGAAGAAAAATAACATCACCATCATCTCCGTTGCAGCTATCTTTACAATCCTTGTCACATTGGGAATCATTCTTTTTTCAGTCTTCCGGGAGCCTTCCGGCCAGGGAAAGAAAACCATTGCAGTTATTCCGTTCAAATGGTTAAGTGATGAAGCCGACAAACAATATATAGCCGACGGAATGATGGACGCCATCCTGCTCCACCTTTCCAAAATAAGCGATCTGAACGTCCTGTCAAGAACATCTGTGGAACAATACCGGGGGACAACAAAAACTGCCCGGACAATAGGGAAGGAACTTGATGTGGAATATATCCTTGAAGGCAGTTTTCAAAAACATGGAGATGATTCGCGGCTTATTGTACAGCTGATCCGGACAAAGAAGGAAGGTCATATGTGGGCCGACGAATATAACAGCAGCTGGAGAGAGATTTTTTCTGTTCAGAGTCAGGTTGCACAAACAATCGCAAGGGAACTGGATGCGATAATTACGCCCGAAGAAAAGGGACTTATTGAGAAAATCCCTACCTCCAGTCTATCAGCATATGACCTCTATCTGAAAGCCAATGAATATCTTACAAATTATTTCAGCAGCTATAATCCCGACTTTTATAAAAAAGCCATAACGCTTTACAGTGCCTGCCTCGAAGTAGATACAGCCTATGCAAGAGCCTATTCAGCAATGGCAATGGCATATTATGAAAGGTACTATTACGAGTCATATTTTAAGGAGAACTTCCTGGATTCATGCCTGATTCTGGCCGACAGGGCTCTTTCAATTGATAACCGTCTCGATGAAGCCTATTATGTCAAAGGACTTTATTTATCCAACAAGGGATTGAATGAAGAGGCGCTATTTAATCTGGATAAGGCAATAGAGGTAAATCCAAACTATTATCAGGCTTATTCAGTCAAAGGAAGAATTTTAATCTGGATACAACATGATTATGTCAGTGGTTTGGAAAACTACTATAATGCTTTTAACCTGATACGCGGTAACCGCCGTCCTGAGATATACACAGATCTTGCCCGGGCATATCATGAAGTGGGATTTTTCGATAAAGCAAAGGAATTATATCTGAAGGAGCTTGACCTTACGAAGAACAGGGTAAGTTTTCTTACCCGTATGGCCTGGCTGGAGTTCAGCAATGAAAATTATTCAGCTGCCCTTGATTATGCCAGGAAGGCTCAGTCCATAGACACAGCCATAACCATAGAACTCAACTATTTTTTCGGCCCGGGTGACTATAAGGAAGAAGCGCTTAAGAATGTAAAATCATATGTCGCCCATAACAGGAGATCAGGCAGTTTAATACTTCAGCAGACACACAGGATAGGATGGGTTTACTGGATAAACGGAAGGCATGAAGAAGCAGAGCAATATCTGAATCAGCAGATAAAAATTGGAGAGGAAAGCATCAGGCTTGACAGGACAATTGCCCAGAAGAAAGCTGCCCAGTATGACCTTGCCGGAACATATGCTTTCCTGGGCAATAAGGAAAAGGCATATCTGTATCTTGATGAATTCAATACAATGAGTTTCTTCCCGAGGTGGTGGATAAGCCTGGCAAAAACAGACCCTTTATTTGACAGTATCAGAAATGAAGATCATTTTCAGAAGGTCCTACAGAATATGATTTCTAAAAACCAGGCGGAACACGAAAGAGTAAGGCAATGGCTCGAAGAGAATAATAAGTAAACAGGCTCCGGCAGTTGATTCCTGACCATCGGTCTGATCAACAGGAGTGTTTTATTCCTATATTTGTTTAAACAATTCTAAAAAACTTTAACTCATAAATCGGATGAAAAAAGCAGTTTTACTTTTATTTGTTTTTATTCTCGGAGGAAGTCTGGTCACAGCATATTCCCAGACAAACAGAACACTGAGCCATGGTTTCAGTGTCAATCTTATTGTCGGCATAACTCCGGCCAATTATGGATTTAATAAAGACGCTAACGTCGTTGGTGACTCGAGAATTATTTTTACATCAGGTATTCAAATCGGGAACCGCTGGTATTTTGGTTCTTCCGAACATTTTAAAATGGGATTGATGGTAAACTGGTTCGATATAACGGCTGGAACCAGGACAAATGATGATCTGACGAGAGTCGTAGCCGATGTCTCTTTACTTGAGCTGGGGCCCATAGGCTCCTTTGCCTTATCTGACGACATTGCTATTGATGTTTACTATAACCTCCGGCCAACAGGATTTGCTCACATCTGGACTCTTTCCACAGAGGATCCCACAGGTTATGCCGGAGCAGGTCTTTCACATGCTTTCGGCACGGCTTTCCGGTGGAAGGTTTTAAACGTGGGATTTGAATATCAGATCGCAAACATAAACTGCGAATATATTAATAGCGACTACGATTTTTCTGACCAGAAACTTGTCGGCAGCAATCTCAGGCTGATGATAGGTGCAAAATTCTAGGACAGAAAATATTTTTACAACCTGTATGCCGGTTACCTGATATAACAAGTCATAATCAGGGCACTGGCACTCCGAGGCTCTTCTGCAGGATCATGACAAGATCATCTGAATTATTCGGTTCCGGGGTGACCCAGTCTGAGCCGTAAATCAATTTTGGGAGGCCGCCCCTGCCTCCCTGCAGTGTCTGACCAAAAATCCGGACACAGGTTTGAATATAATTATCAACCCGGGAATCAGTCAGGGCCGAATCGAACGCCTCCCGGCCGACAAGTTCAACAGCTTTTTCCCTGGCGGTAACGGGGCTACGGGGCTGCCATTTGTCGCCCGATTCATACGTAAACATCCAGTTCTCAAAATCAGGGAAAGCTTCACTCCTGGCAAACCAAACCGCCAGACTGATCCTGGCCAGTTCACAGGAGTTCTTGAATGCATCCGTACTTTGAGTAACATAAGGATTGCATTCTGAATTCAAAGGTGCAGGGCAGAGCACAAACGCCAGCTTTCCTTCATACTGGCGTATCACCTCACCAAGCATGAAATGTATTTTCTGGCAATGTGAACATTGATAATCAAAGAGCAGCGTTAGAATGTGAGGAGCATCAGGAGAACCATTTATTGGAGCATCTTTATAATCTATGGTGATCATTTTTTCCTGTGACTCACCCTCCTCATAGACTGCCGGTGGTGTGTATGCAAACTGAAATACGGCAAGAATTCCGGCCATAGCAAGGCCAAGTGTTATCAGTCCAAAAGCCGGCAGCGGGCTGATAATGTCTTCAGAAGCATCAGGAGAAACATTTTTAACCCTGGTCGCACGCCAGATGATCAGTATTGACAAAATCAGGCCGGTGATATGTGCAGTCATGCAATAAGGACAAAAACTCCCAATGAACCATTTCTGAATGATGGTGAACCAGATTGCGCTTCCGGCAATCGCACCGGCCATTATCAGCATCACTTTCCAGACCATGCGCCGCAGGGGCGGCTCAGTGGCCGGACCGATGAAAAGAACGGCAACCAGCAAAGCAAGATACATACCAACGGCCAGTCCGCTTATGGGAAGTATCCCGGCTATAGCCGACCAGCGGCTGCTGAGCACCTGTTCGCAAGGACTCCCACCTCCACAGCCGATCATTGTTCCACCCTTAAGGTAATGCCAGCTGAGTATTAAACTCAATGACAGGGCCAGAATGTTTAATACAGTCATTACCAGGCGCCACCAGGGCCAGGCTTGCTTAAGACTGGTTCTGTCTTTTTGATTTCTCAAAATTCGCTCCTTCCTTAAATAAAACCCCGCGGCATCTCCTTTTTACAGAGAGCCGCGGAGTAAATAATGTATTGATACAGTTCTTCTGTCGTTTTACAGAATTCTTCTGGTGTACTGATTAGGTTCTCCCGGTGTGGGAACATTGCTTGCGATCTGTGCACCTCCGGCATGAGCTTTTTTCAGAGGTGAAGCCAGCGTAAGACCGCTTCCGGAAACCTGCACGCCTGTTGCGTGCGCTTTAACAAGCGGTACTGTTACCGTAATGGAGCTTGGAGTGCCCTGATTGTTGCCGCCTCCAAAATTCATTCGTCCTGCCGTTACTGAAGCCACGACTGCAGTTTCACGGTTTGCCCCATCATCGACAGTAATGGTCTGGCCGGCGCTGAATCCATTAACGCTGGCAACAGGAATTACTGTTGCACCTGCCGCAGTGGCTGTGCTAACTGTCGAACCGCCTGTTGTACCGATAACTGCAATAATCGCAGTTTCGCTGTTCGCACCTGCATCGACAATAACCTTCTGTCCGATGCTGAGACCGGTTACAGTAGCAACTTTTAAATTATTTGAACCGGCTGGCGCTGCAACTGACGTTGTAACAGTATTCTGAACCGCAAAATCGCGACAGTTGAAGTCGGTGTCTGTTCCGTCAGGATAGCGGCCCGAACTCTTGTTGGGCTGGCTTGCTGATGGACTGAATCCCTGTCTGCCGCCGCCCATAGCGCTGGGCGATGGGACATAACATCCGCTTTCATTTGCTCCTGAAGCAGCCTGGTAACCTTCGGCAGCCCATGGATCGACAAGCAGGCCATAGTTAAGGCCGTCGACAACATTGCCTTCAGCGTCACGCAGTATCATATTGCCTGCTTGTGAAGAAAGTGCAGGCCCTCCAAACCATTGGTTTGGACTCACCGTTCCCTGGTAACCGGCTGTGGTGACCTTTTCATCACGTACCACATCGTCAATATCATGATTGTTGGACAAAGGCTGATCGAGAGTTAACCCGGAGGTTAACGCAAGCACTGGCTCGTTGCTCGAATGAGCGAAGGCAGAAGCAGGTTCAAAAGATATGCCTGTTCCCCTTACGCTGAATGGCATATTGGAGGCATGATTAAACTTCAGCTTTGCAGTAAGTTCGAGTCCGGTTCCCGGATCCTCATTAGCCTTTAACGGGCCATTGAAAGTGTTGCGAGCAGACTGTGTGCCGACTTTCTTCACTGTGACTGTTTCTATCCCGTGTCCCTTGCTGGCGATATCCAGTCTGATCTTGTCACCCGCTGTAATATTTTCTACAGAGGAGACTTTGATGTTCCTGTCTCCGGCTTTAGCGTCCATTGAGAGCCAGGCCTGTGTGCCCGCCTTGCCGACCTTGGTGATAGTAACCACTTCATATTTTTCCAGACCTAGCGCAACAGCCGGGTATTTTGCGCCATAACCGATAGCCATTTTCTGGCCGACCTTAAATCCGGCCACGCTGGTGACAGGTATATTGGTTGAGCCTACCGGGATTGTGATCACCGGACCTTCAGGCAGAGGCTGCCACAAAGTTGTCAGGCCTGCAGATCCGCCCCTTCGTCCGCCGGGGAAAGGAGACGCTTGTGCGTCAGCCGGGGGAGGAGCGATGATACCTGCAATCCTTCGTTTTTCCATTGTCGGGCCGCTGCTGATTTCAATCATATCGCCGACAGACATTCCGGTTGTGTTCCTGACAAAAATTGTTGATTCACCCTTTTTTGCGGGAACCGCCAATCCTGAGTTGGAGAGACCTAACAGGTAGAAACCATGAGCAGAAAGCTTGGTGCCGGAAGGGATCTTCACGGATGAAAAGGCAGGTATTTGTGCTGCGTGGTGAGTAAGTGACCAGTTTGAGATATCCAGCTCACTCTCGCTTGCGTTATATAATTCTATGAATGAATTCGTTGTGTTTTCAGTAGTACCGTCGCTGATACGGAATTCGTTAATCTTGACCGGGTTAACATTACGTAACTTTTCAACCGTTGTCTCAGACTGTGTCTGATTAGTCAGGGTGCTGGTCCAGGTGGCCTTGCCTGTCAGATCTCCATTGAAAGGATCCTGGCCTGAGGTAACTGTGAAGGTAGCGCTGACGGAGGCACCCGGTGCCAGCTGTTCAGCGAACTTTTTCGAAGTTTCTTTGGAGCCTATGACGAAGGAGCTCCATCCTCTGGGCGCTGAAATACTTAATGTCAGGCCGCTTACCGGAGCTCCTGTGGTATTTGTGAAAGTCACGGTTGTGTTTTGTGATGACTTCGGCGAGAATGTCTGGAGTCCCGGAGGTGTGTCGGTTGCATTGGCAGGAGCCAGGCTCAGACACGGCACATCGTATTTTGCAGCAACAATATTGGCCTGAATTTTCTGGTTGGTTTCCTTTGTGGGGAAGGTGCCGGGAGCTGTCATAGCACCTTCATAAAATGTACCCTGCGAACCGACGCTGTTGTCTCCGCCATTTCCCAGGAGTATAGCTCCCTGCTTGCGCATTGGGTCATAGCTGCTTCTGTCGTTGCTGATCCTGGGGCCATCGAACATAATTTCAAGATCTCCGTTCTGAGCATCTCCTCCCATCGATCTCCAGTGGTGAGGTTCTCCGTCAGCTGTTGCTGTAACAAAGCGCCAGCTGATGCTCTTGAGGTCGGGGCAGTACTTGTCGTTTGGCGAGGGATTGACACATCCCACGAGGTTATTCTCCTGATCAGTCATGATCCATGGGCCGGGAGCTTGTCCGCGATACCAGGCAGTAGCATTGCCGTAGTAGGTAGTTTCCATGGTTCCGTCTCCGTCGTCGCGGCTGTCAGTCTCGGCATTGCCGTAGTCGTAGCAGCAGCCGGAGTTAAAGTGATGTCCGTTAATGACCCAGTACTGACCTTCGGCCTGGTCGTCGACTGCCGTGCCTTTGGCATCGTTCCAGCGAAGACCCATTCCGGGCTCGATAAAAACACCGTAAACCTTATGTCCCATTAATGTTACCGGGGCCATGTCTGCAATCGGCAGGTTGTTGAATCCTCCCATTGCCGGGCCGCTGAATCCTCCACGAGGGGCCTGAACGAGGTGGTTGCCTTTGCCTGACTGGTCGTACAGAGTAGTGATCCAGCAGTATGTGTTGGCGCAGAAAGCGTCCTGAGCGGCTGCATCGGCATAACCGCCGGGATCGCCGCCGTTTGGTTTTACAAGACCTATGTCGAGGGTTTTTCCATCCGACTGGCGCATAACCTGGTAAAGCGGACCGTTATACGATGAGATCAGGGCACGAGTGCTGCTGTGGGCAGCCACGCACGGGTTACCTGCAGCAGCATAAATGTCACACGGGCCTTCGGGCCTGGGTACAGGGGCATTGTTCCCTGATCCCGACATTGCGATAACTGCCATCATGGCGACAGGCAGTATGAGTGCCAGTGCAAGGATGATCAAAAAACGACTTTTCTTTTTCATGTTTTTCCGGTTAGAATTTGTGCATGAAGATATTTAAAATATTATAAAAACTGAACAGGCCTTGTAATACTGGAAGTTAAAAGATGTGAAAAATAAACTTTATCCCGGACAAGCAGACCCTGATATGCTTACTCTTAGTCGGGATTCGTTGGTACTGCTTTTAATCACCGAATAATCGCCGGGAGCTTTTAATTGCTGATTGTTCAATTAAAAGGTAAATTTGAAAAAACACTCAGATTTACTTTTTGCATCCGGTAATAAAATGAAAATCCTCTGGAAATATTTAAAGCCTCAGAAATGGCTTATTGTCATATCGCTTATGCTTGCGGGGATGGCCCAGCTTCTGAGCCTTATCGATCCGATTATCTTTGGGAGGATCATAGATGACTATGCAACAAATCCGGGTATCAGAAAAGAAGATGAACTGGTTAATGGGGTGCTGTTCTGGCTCGCTGTCGCTATCGGTATAGCCCTGCTGGCCAGGATCGCAAGATCCTTCCAGGAATATTTTACCAGGCTGACAGTCCAAAAGTTCGGAATGCAGATTTTCAACGACGGGCTTAAACAAACTCTCCGGTTAGCCTACCAGGAGTTTGAAGAACAGAGAAGCGGAGAAACATTGTCAATATTGCAAAAAGTCAGGATGGACTCCCAGCAGTTCATCAATTCCTTTATCAATATCCTCTTTTCTTCAATTGTCGGCATAGGATTCTTGATCTGGTATTCGATTACAAAAAACTGGATGCTTATCCCGGTTTTTGTTATCGGTATACTGGTATTAGGTTCCCTGACAGGTTTGCTGAGCAAAAAAATCAAAACTACCCAGAGGTCAATAAACCGTGAAACGAACAAGATGTCGGGAGTTATTACGGAATCACTGAGGAACATAGAGCTGGTAAAAAGCCTTGGCCTTACGTACCCTGAGATAAGACGGTTAAAGGAACAGACACTGAAAATATTCAACCTCGAAATGGAAAAAGTAAGGAAGGTCAGAACGCTGACCTTTCTGCAGGGAACTTTGCTTAGCATCTTAAAACAGTCTATCCTGTTTATTCTTCTCTGGTTAATTTTCAGGAAAGTTTTAACGACAGGGGAGCTTATTGCCATGCAATTCATCTCCACTTCAATATTCGGGCCCCTTCAGGATCTTGGCAGCATAATTCTAAGCTACAGGGAGGTGGAGGCTTCCGTCAGCACCTTTGATCAGCTGATGCATAAGCCCATAGAACGGAGACCTGAAAACCCGGTGGAGTTTGGAGATCTGTACAAAATCAGTTTCGAAGATGTGGTATTTAATCATAAGACAGCATTGTCAAATGCCATCGACGGGATCTCATTTCAGGTCAAAACAGGTGAAACAATCGCCTTTGCAGGACCTTCGGGATCAGGCAAATCGACACTTGTGAAACTGCTGGTGGGATTATATAAACCAATTACCGGAAAGATTTTTTTCAACGGGTATTCTTCGTCCGACATAAGATATAATCAGCTGAGAAGGCAGATCGGATTTGTTACCCAGGAGACTCAGCTGTTTGCCGGAACAATAAAGGAGAACCTGCTATTTGTAAAGTCCGACGCCACCGACAGTGAAATCCTGGATGCATTGCATAAAGCTTCATGCGACCAGCTGCTCAAAGGTTCTCCAAAAGGAATCGACACAATTCTCGGAGAAGGAGGAATGAAACTATCGGGAGGTGAAAAGCAACGTATTGCAATCGCCAGAGCTTTATTGCGCAATCCAAGGTTAATGATATTCGATGAAGCCACATCCTCTCTCGATTCACTGACTGAAGAGGAAATATCCTCAACAATCAGGGACTTTTCCGGGAACAAGGAACAGATAACCATTTTGATTGCCCACAGGCTGTCAACCATTATGCATGCTGATGTAATCTATGTGCTTGAAAAAGGAAAGATAGTTGAAACAGGTTCCCATGAACAACTGCTTCAGCAGAAAGGCTTGTATTATGCCATGTGGCGACAGCAGGTTGGGGAAAGAAGATAGTTCAGTAAATATTTGGCTCATGTCACTCTCTTTTGTAACTTTAGCATAATGGAGAGGATTATTTTATATCATTACCAGACTCCCGATATCAGTGTCAGGATCGAAGCATTCTTCAATAATGAGAAATTAATTATTGAAGGATATGACATAGGCAAAAGCGTTGATGAATGGTTCGGCGATTCGGATTATGAATATTCAACAACCCTGTCAGGAGAAGAGCTGGATAAATTATATCTCCTTTTTCACGTTGAAAAAAATGACAGAAAAGGCCTGTTGAAATCTATAGCAGCTGATTATAATGACAATACATGCTACAGCAGGTTCAGAAAATTGCTTGATGAGAACGATATCAAGTACGACAGTTTCTCCTTCGCCTGATTTTGTCGGGCAGATTGGCTAAAATCCTGAAGCCTTCAGCCATTTGATGCACAGATCAGTCCAGGAGGATTGAGTCTCTTTTCCTCCGCCAAGTCCGTAACCGTGACCACCTTTCTGGAAGATATGAAGCTCTGAAGGGATGCCGTATTTCACCAGCTGTTCGTAATATACAATGCTGTTTCTTACCGGCACTGCCTTATCATCGGCAGAATGAACCATGAAGGCGGGCGGTGTTTTCTCATTGACCTGCAGCTCATTGGAAAATCTTTTTATTTCCTCTGCCGACGGTTTGGTCCCAATGAGATTTATCCTTGAACCCATATGTGTGAAAGCCGAATCCATGGTAATGACCGGGTAAATGAGAAGAGAAAAATTGGGCTTTGCACTAACCGTGTCCTTCGGCAGATAAACTTTTTCTGAGTAATGGGTTGAAAGAGTAGAGGCCAGATGACCTCCTGCGGAAAACCCAATGACACCTATTTTATTCACATCTATGTTCCATTTTGAAGCATTCCTCCGGATTATCCTTATCGCCTCCTGAGCATCCTGAAGGGGGCCGGCCGATTTGTCTTTCATTATAAAATCGGAAGGAAGCCTGTATTTTAAGATTATTCCGGCAATTCCGTTTTCATTCAGCCATTGTGCAACAGCATGTCCCTCGTGGTTGAAAGCAAGTGCGCTATAGCCTCCTCCCGGACAAATCAGAACGGCTGTTCCGGTTGCCGATTCCTTTGGAGGAAGATAGGGGAAAAGGGCAGGGCTGGTAACCTTTTCAAACCTTGTGTTTATGCCGTTAGCGACAGTTGCTTTTTCTATATATGAGTCGTTAACGATAAAACCCGGAATACCCTCTGGCCACAGGATCAGTGATGAAACCTGGGCGGTAGATTTTAAGGACATAACAGCCAGGACCAAAAATGACAAAAGCAAAATCCGTGTTTTCATATGGCAGAATTATCTCATCAAAAATAATTCAAAATTCCAGTATTTGAACATCAAAATAGAGCTTACTTTTTATTTCTGCTCCGGGCGGGGCTGGGGCGAAACTGAGAGGGATTAATGCGAATGCCTCTTTTATAAGTTTCGATTGCCCTCTGCCTTGCAAAATCATGGTCAACTATTTTTGAAGGATAGCCGGGTTTTCCGAGATCTCTGACCCATCTCCTGGTATATTCATTCCGTGAATCAAATTTCTTCTGCTGTGTTTCAGGATTGAAAACCCTGAAGTAAGGAGCAGCATCACAACCTGTTCCTGCAGCCCACTGCCAGTTTCCGTTATTGGATGAAAGCTCGTAATCGAGAAGTTTTTCTGCGAAGTAAGCTTCTCCCCAGCGCCAGTCGATAAGCAGATGCTTGCAAAGAAAACCTGCAGTTATCATCCGCACCCTGTTGTGCATGAAGCCGGATTCGTTCAGCTGACGCATCCCGGCGTCAACGATGGGATATCCGGTTTCACCTTTGCACCACCTGTCAAAATCCTTTTCATTGTTCAGCCACTGGATGCCATCATAAGCCGGCCTGAAGTTCCCGGTGACAACATGCGGAAAATGAAAAAGTATCTGCATGAAGAACTCGCGCCATATCAGTTCATTCAGGAATGCGAGATTTTCCTTTATGGCCGTGGAAACGAGCTTCCTGATGCTTATTAGCCCGAATCTCAGATGCGGGGAAAGATAGCTGGTCTTGTCTTCTGCAGGCAGATCACGGTATTTGTCATATTCAGGGATTACTGAAAGATCGTACGACCTTGCTTTAATTGTACTGAACCTGAAACCAAGTTCTTCAAGTGCCGGGAAATCATGCTGAAACTTATGAAAGTTACCTTCAGTATGGCTTTTCTTTACAGAACTGCATGGTTCTGTTTCTTGAAATTTCTTAAGCCATCTGTTCCTGTACGGAGTAAAAACAGTATACGGCGTATCGTCCGGTTTAAGGATCTCGCCTCCCTCAAATATCACCTGGTCCTTAAACTTTATAAGGGGAATATTCTTCTGTTTAAGGATTGATTCAACAGCAGTATCCCTTTTAATCGCATAAGGCTCATAATCCCTGTTTATATAAACGGCATCAATATCAAAAGCGGATAAAAGTTTATTCCATACTGTTTCCGGATCACCCTTCATTACCTTCAAAGAGCTTCCGGATTTATTAAGTTCACCATTGACTGACAAAAGTGTTTTGTAAATGAAACTTATTCTGGGATCATCTGCCGGCAGCTCGTCGATAATGTTTGTATCGAAAATAAATAATGGAAGGACCGGATTGCCGGATTTCAACGCGGCATTCAGACCTGAATTGTCATCGAGGCGCAGGTCCCTTCGGAACCAGAATATGCTTATCTTCATTGGTGAGCTTACTCTCCTTTATATCTCAGTATCCTGTCGACAGCAAGCTTCGAGCTTATCATCACCATGGGCAGTCCGGTGCCGGGGATTGTTGAGGCTCCGGTGTAGAAGACATTCCTGAACCGTTCATCATAATTCTTCGGTCTGAAAGCCCCTATCTGCATCATCTTGTGGGAAAGACCCAATCCGCTTCCGCGGTGGAGGTTAAACTGGCTCTTCCAGTCCTCAGGGGTATATATTGTCCTTGATACAATGTGCGGGCGTATATTTGTGCCGGTTCTCTTTGAAAAATCGTCAATGATCCTGTCGACTATTTCATCCCTGTCCTGCCAGTTATTTTTATATCGAAGGTCGGGGACAGGACAAACAAAAAACAGGCTTTCACAGCCGGCAGGGGCGCATTCAGGATTGGATCTTGAGAGAACATTAACGTAGTAGTAAGGAGTCTCGTCGATATTGGAGCTGG
>CAZXAM010000017.1:13322-27671 GCA_964638545.1 uncultured Rikenellaceae bacterium
GATCTTGAGAGAACATTAACGTAGTAGTAAGGAGTCTCGTCGATATTGGAGCTGGTGTAAACCTTCCCTGCATATTCCCTGTAATTAGTTCCGAGATAGTAATTATGATGTTCTATCTCAGGAATTTTACAATCGATCCCAAGGTACATTGTGAGCGAGCCCATTGTCCATTCCATTTTGTCGAGTTTCTCCTCCGAGAACTCTTTCCTGTTGAAGACAGTGCCCCTGAAAACAGCTGCATCGGCATTAATTACAATTATGTCGGCGCCCCATTTTTTCCCATTCGAATCCACTACATATTTAAGTTTATCTCCCTCAGCTATAAAGTCTTTGATCTCTGTATCGTAAGTGATACTTACATTATCTTTTTTGAGTTCTTCAATTATTCCCTCGACGATTTTATACATGCCTCCCTGAACGTTGAAATAACCATCGTGCATGAATTCAGTGTATGAAAGCAATGTATAGGTTGCCGGAGTGTCGAAAGGAGTTCGTCCCAGGAAAAATGCAACAAGAGACAGGATCTCCCTGGCCTCATTTGACTTGAAATATCTTGAAACCTGCGTCCAGAAGCTTCTGAAAAGAGTTCCGATATGAGCAGGGCCCACCCTGGGAAGTGTTATCAGGTAATGCAACAGTGAATCATAATTGCTTTTAATGACAATGTTAGTGTCGTGGTAAAGTCTGCCGCTTTTATCCAGATACTTTTTCATGGCAGCTTCAAATCCGGGTTCGACATCGCTGAATTCGGCCGCCAGCTTTTTCAGATCGTGGTAGAGGTGATATACCTTGGGATTGTTCCTGAAACTGACCGTATACAGAGGATCGAGGCTGTAATAATTAAAAGGCAGGGAAATATTGCAGTCCCTGGCAAAGTCAGTGAATTCATAAGACATGCTGAAAAAGCTGGGTCCGGTATCGAATGTGAAACCATCTTTTTTAAGCTGGTTCAGCCGGCCTCCCGCCTGACTGTTTTTTTCTATAATTTCAACCTTATAACCTTTCTTTGCCAGCCTGAGAGCAGTTGCCAGTCCGCCAAGACCAGCACCGACAATGAGTACGCTTTTTGCCATAATTATGATTCCCTCATTTTTTTCATTAATTCCGGATATAATTCATCCCTTACATATGTGAAACCAGGCTCAAGCCTGAGAATGTAGTCGTAAACTGCCTTTGCGGAAGTGAATTCTTCCAGATAAGTATATGATTGCCCGATTACCAGTAATACAGACAGATAGTTCCAGTCTTCCTCGAGGCTGTTTTTATCCTTCTCAAGGATCTCTTTTGCCTTTATATAATAAGCTATCCCTTCCTTTTTCGAGCCTCCGAAAGTTCTGGGCATGTAAAACTGGATATTGCCGTACTGGACATAGCCGAGGTAATTCTGTTTGTCAAGCTCAATTGCCTTTTTTGCATATTCAATGCTTTTAAAACCGTTTTGAGGTATTGATAAAATGCTTATCCCAATACGGAATCCACAAAACGCAGCATTATAAGCATTTAAAAGTGACAATCTATAGTTCTGCTTCTCGAGAAAAGCGATGTTTTTCTGAGCCAGATCCAGGTACTTTTTTGCCTCGTTTTTTTTGTCAAATCCAAGACAGTAGCCGATATATCCATACTGGTAATTCACAAGTTCAAGAATGAACTCATTCGATTTCTCGGGAACCTGGTTCATCCGGTCAATAACACTTTTCCACAGGTCCATTTTATTGTTTACATAAGCGGAATACACCTCCGACCTGTAGCTCGCAGAAAGTTCCGGACTCCATAACAACACAATCAGCAGGAGCAGAATTATTCTATGCTTCGTCCTTTCCATTGAAATTTCCTGAAATATTTATTAATGAAAGCCTTAAAAATAAAAATACCCATTGAAAGCTGCAGGGGAACAATATACAGTAGATTATTGATGATGTTTTGGCGGCTGGCTGATGAAATAAAGATCCTGGTCAGTAGATACATTGCAAGATAAGCCACAAAGAATTTCCAGGGAAGAAAAAACAATACCGGAAGGAATCCTAATGAAGTTACCAGCCAGAAAAGAAGAGCAAGTACAAATGAATTTCCGAAAAAGGCAATGACGTTTTTAGAGAATCCTTCCAGCGCATCGGAATACCCGGTGTACATTCTGCAATTAATGTTGTCGTCGCCGGCCAGGCATGCAATTTTATGATCATTCTCCTTCAGGTATCTTGATATCGAGATGTCCTCGACCTTGTTCTCCTTCATCAGCCAGTGAAGCTGATACCTGTTGTACACATCAGTCCTGAAGAACATGAACTGGCCGTTGGCAGCTGAAAGGGAAACGAATTTTGATTTTCTGACAAGTATCAGGGGCAGCAATGACAGCAGTATATAATTCATGTTCGGGACCGTCATTTTTTCCCCGGTTGTTTCAATGATCTGCTTTGGGAAAATTGAAATCAGTGAGAGAGAATGTTTCTTTGCGAAAGAAACAGCTTTGCCTATCGTGTTATTCTTTATCCGCACATCGGCATCGAGGAACAAAAGATAACTTCCTTTTGCATATTTTGAAAGAGAATGGCATGCATGGTTTTTTCCAAGCCAACCATCCGGCAGACCTTCGGAAGAGATAAGCTTTATCCTGTCGTCGGTAGCAGCCAGGCCTCTGACTACCTCTACCGACCTGTCGTCTGATTGATCATCAAACACAATTATTTCAATATTCTTATAATCCTGGATAAGGAGGTCCTGCAGTATATTTCCGATATTATTCTCTTCATTTCTTACAGGGATCAGCACTGAAACAAGCTCCCCCGACAATTCTCCTGATTTGGGAAGAGTAGTTCCCGGCAGAAGGTTCATCAGTGCCGTGAGAAGCTGAATTGCGGTAAACACAATTACTATATATGCCAGTATTATCATCAGATATCGGTCATTTTCAGATTCTCAGATATGCATTCTGAATAGAATTTATTGTATTGTTCCTGGAGTGTTTCAGTGGAAAAATCATGACCCGTATATTCCCGGAAATACATATAAAGTCCGGGCTTCTGGCTTGAAAAATAGTCAATGATATTTACAAGGAAGACAAAATGGATACTGCCTTTAATTTTTTCCATAACATGCTCAATACCTTTTTCAAAAGGTATTTCCGGAGAATGCATCGACCTGATCTCCCCCTGTGGAAACATAAGAACTATGTTCCTGCAGTCAGAGAGCAGCTGAGCGGTATAATCCATAGTTTCAATAATGCTTCTCGATCCC
The DNA here is from genome assembly GCA_964638545.1 of uncultured Rikenellaceae bacterium. GTDB lineage: Bacteria > Bacteroidota > Bacteroidia > Bacteroidales > VadinHA17 > LD21. The sequence goes on from CAZXAM010000017.1 coordinate 16,554, forward strand.
TTTTTCACAGAATAGCCGCCTGTTTTATTCAGGAACTTATGTTTTTTAAGCTGCTCTTCGAGCATCATGAAATGAAACAGCCGGTGAAACAGCTTTTCGTTCAGGTAAACGGCCCAGAACCCGTCCCACCAGCTGAAATGGTTGGAGATCAGCAGGATTGGAAGACCCATGTCGCTAAAATTGCCTTTAAGGTAAACCTTATGGAATTTTCTTTTAGTCTTCCATACAGAATAGAACCTGAAGTAAGGGTGAATCAAGAAATGGTGGCGCGCCCTGTATATCATTCTGTAATATTAAAAAAGATTAACAGAACGATGAAAAACAGAAACTGGCAATAAAAGATAAGCGGGGCCAGTTTGTTTGTGAACCTGATACCGGCAAATCTAACTATTAGGTGAAATATCAGGGCGAGGATGAACCAGGAAATATAATTTTTCAGGGGAGCGGTTGAAGAGCTGAAGGACCACATATCCATATGTGGGGCAACCTGTTCCATTGCAAGATCGTAAAGCACCATCAACAGAGAAGCTCCGGTTGCTTTACCTATATTCCCGACCGGTACCTTTTCAATTATCAGAGCTGAACAGTAAACCAGAAAGACCCAGTTGAGGCCTATCAGGAGAGGTGTATCGAGAAGTTTTAAACCCAGGCCTTTTCCATAGCTGTAAACGCCGAAAATATTACCTGTCTTTACGCCTGCAACTTCCACAAAAAAGCTTGCCACAAAGATGAATATGAAGACAAGGAAAGTCTTCCCGTTTAATACAGGAGTATGGAAATTCAAGAGAAGAGCGAAGCTGAGAAGAAGGATTGCAGGCGTCAGAACTATAAACAGGTCACGGGTTACAGGGAAGGCAGATCCTGATATTCCCACAACGTACAGGGTTATTATAAATCCCCTGACTTTTTTAATATTAAGCGATTCAAGAATCTTCATCGGCTCTCTTTCAACTTTTGAATGCTTTCATTGACTTTCCCGTAGATCTCCCTGAACCAGTATGTATAAGCTGATGGATTTTTGATTATATCCTTATGCAGATCGCTGAACGAAATTTTTTTCCACTCTTCGACCTCAACATTGTCTGGAACCGGAGTATCGTCTGAAATACCAAAAAAGACGTGATCAAGCTCATGTTCTGTCAGTTCATTGTCAAGCTTCTCTTTGTAGATGAAAGTAAAAAGGTCAATAAGATTGCATTTTATTCCCATCTCCTCCATAAGCCTCCTTTTTGCTGCATTTGTAGTTGTCTCTCCCGGATAGGGATGGGTGCAGCATGTGTTTGTCCAGAGTCCGTTTGAATGATACTTGTCGAGAGCTCTTTTCTGAAGGATCCAGTCTCCTGCCGAATCAATTACAAAAACAGAAACCGCCCGATGCAGGAGTCCTTTGTGATGAGCTTCCATTTTTCCCGCTACACCGGTCTGATGGTCATCTTTATCGACAAGTATCACCAACGGCTCATTCATCGGTCAGATTAAATTAAATCTGTTTACAAACAAAGCTTTCAGGAGCAGAAAGACTTTCCCTGTATCGGAAACCCTGATCCTTTTCTCAAGAAGTCTTTCAGCAGGAACCCTTTTGATCTTTTTCAGCAGAGCCCTATAGTAATAGAAAGCTATCATGACCCCAAACCTTGAGTTCATGGGCAGCTTTCTCATGCCTGTCACAGATGAATTAAAGTCATTTTCAATATCAGTGATTATTTCTGCTTTGGTGACTTCATTGAAGTTGTTGTGGCTCAGAGTATGAAAGTATTGTCTTTTCAGATCCTGGGTGTCATTTCTGAGATCGCGCAGGAAATTCACTTTCTGAAATGCCGATCCGAGCTTTCTTGCAGGTTCTTTAAGCTCCCGGTAAAGAGATTCATTTCTGTCAGTAAAAACTTTCAGGCACATAAGTCCGACAACTTCAGCTGAGCCATATATATATTCATCAGATTCGTCTTTGGATTTGTGTTCAAGACGCGAAAGATCAAGCTTCATGCTTTTAAGGAACGCTTGTATAAGATCATCATCGATATTGTATTTTTTTACGGTAATCTGGAATGAATTGAGCACAGGGTTCAGGCTGATCCCTTCATTAAGGGCCTCATAGAAATTTCTTTCAAACCTTTCAAGGAGGCTATGTTTGTCATAGTCATGAAATGTATCTACAATTTCATCGGCCAGCCTTACAAAGCCGTAAATGCTGTAGATTGCATTCCTGATCTCACGGTCAAGAAAGCTTACTGCCCGTGAAAAAGATGTACTGTAAGTGGTTGTAACAAGCTTGCTGGCTGCAAATGAAACAATTCTGTAAAGCTCAAGCATATTACCTGATTATCAGTTGACCTGTTTGGGTGCAAGATACAAATATTTAGTCAGTATTAGCTCTGGCATGAGGGTTCCTCCCGGATTATGGAGTTGCGTTTATTGTATATTATGATATTGTTTTTTTTGTATCTTGTTGTCATAAATTAATCCTAAAAATATGAACCACGGGAAAAAGCTTGTTTTTTCATTTATGGTAATCCCTGTCATTATGTCCATGGTTATTTTTTCGGCCTTTTCCGGCCGAAAGGCAGGACCGGCAGAGGACCTGAAAAGCAAATATTCATACAAGGATTTTGAATCGGCAAAAAAATGCCGGTCCTGCCATCCCGGCACATATGAGCAGTGGTCTCAGGCAATGATGTCTCAGGCATATACCCACCACTGGGATGAAATTGAATATTTCGAGCTTGCCGTACCGCATGCAGCAGCAAAACCCGATCTTAAGGATCCTGTTGACGGGTGTAACGGATGCCATGCACCGCTTGCATTCATGGGTGGCAAAACATTCCCGCCTCCCAGACCGTCAGAGAAAAGCATGGCAAATGAATCAGTTTCCTGTGAGGTTTGCCACCTGACACAGTCGGCTCAATCAGACCCTCCTTTTAATTTCAGTTACCTGATTAAACCAGGGATGACCAAATATGCCGGTAGGGAACCGGCAGTTGAATCACCCGCACACAAGATTGTAACAAATGATTTCTTCAGGACGACGGAATTTTGCGGTAATTGCCATAATGAAAAAAATCCTTTCGATGTGTGGGTAAAAAGCACCCAGCTGGAATGGAAAGAAGGCCCATACGCTAAAGAGGGAGTAAGGTGCCAGGATTGTCATATGCCCAAAGGCGGGCCGTTCCTTAATGCCCTGATGACAAAACCCTATGACGATTCCAGACTTCACCTTTTCCATGGAGCCCACGATCAGGGAAAAGTGAAAGGAACGATAGAGCTGAGGATCGAACCTGATATCCGTGAAGCCGAACCCGGAGAAAGCATTGTTTTTAATGTCACGCTCTTTAACCAGAAGACCGGTCATAAATTCCCGACAGGATCTGTGGAGGACCGTATTGCATGGCTCAATGTTGAGGCAACAGATGCAAAGGGCAAGGTTTATCATATCGATGTGAATAAGAAAGGATTTGAAGGCGAGGAGTATACAATTTCAGGCGATTATCTTGCTTACCAGGACATGGGTTTGCCTCTGGGGATTACAGATTTCAAGGGAGTCCAGAGGGATGGAATTCCTGCAGGTAACAGGATATTCCGGATGCCCTATTTCGATCCGGAGGGTCGAATGACGATCATGCAGTGGAATACTGCAAAACAAGGCGTTGATTACCGGCTGGGTCCCAGGGAAGCCAAAGTTGAAAAATTTACCTTCAGGCTCCCGTATGACGTTGCACCGGGAGAGATGAAGGTCAGAGCTGTTCTCAATTACCAGCTGCTGGTTAAATCTGTTGCAGATTTCCTTAAGGTTCCTGCTGATGAATCTGATATTCTGGTCGTGAATGAACACTCCACTAAAGTGACCATATTACCGTAAAAAACAATTGACTATAAATTGAAAAACATACTGAAATGAAAAGGATGACTTATATAAAAATTGCCTTCTCGGTATTAATTCTGCATTTCCTTCTGCCTGCCGACTCATTCGCAATCCCTGCATTCGCGCGCAAGTACCAGATCAGCTGCCAGGTATGCCACTCACCAGCCATGCCAAGACTGAAAGCCTTTGGCGAAGAATTCGCCGGAAACGGTTTCAGGCTTACTGAATATGAATCGCCCCGTTATTTCATACAACAGGTGGGCGATGACCGTCTTTCACTTTTCAGGGAACTTCCCCTGGGAATCCGTCTTGACGGACATGTGATGTTTAATTTCAGGGAGCCCTTTTCCCCAAAATTTGCTTCTCCATATATCCTGAAGATCCTTTCAGGCGGAGAGATATCAGATAAATTATCTTATTATTTCTACTTTCTTATGAGCGAAGGCGGAGAAATTGTGGGCGTCGAAGACGCTTTTCTAATGTACCGCGACCTCTTCAAAACCGGCATCAATTTTTATATTGGCCAGTTCCAGGTATCCGATCCTCTGTTTAAAGGCGAACTTAGATATACCCTGGAAGGATATAATATCTATAATGCAAAACCGGGGAACTCAAAGGCATCATTGAAATATGAAAGAGGGATGATTCTGGAAAAGCCATTTTCAACAGGAACTACAATATCTGCCCAGCTGCTTAACGGAAGCGGAATCGATGAACCTCTGTTCGATAAGGATCAGTACAAAACTTATATGTTCAGACTGTCCCAGACGATTGGTAAAAAGGTCATAATTGGTGGTTTTGCTTACCTGGGAAAGGAATCTCTGCAGGATACATTACCGAACCATGGCTTTTATAACAGGATCCGTATGTACGGACCTGATATCAAGATCAATTTCGACGATAAATTTGTGTTTAACGCTCAGTATGTTTACAGGACTGATTCCCATGTATTTGATTTTGAAGAAGGAAAGACATACCAGGATGTGCTGACAAGGGGAGGTTTTATTGAGCTCATTTATTCCCCCAAAGGAGATATGAGCAACTGGTATCTGACGGGATTATTCAACTGGGTGGATTCAGATGCTGATGCCCTTGATTATACTGCCGCCACTTTTCACGCAGGGTATCTGCTGAGAAGAAACTTCAGGATAGTCGGAGAATACACACAGAGGTTCGCAGACACAAACTATGGTCTGCTGAATTTTGGTTTTGTTTCAGCATTCTGATTGGTCACAGTTTCAGGTTATCTGCCCTGGCAATTTTCTTATCAGGCACTGTCCCGCACTGAACTGTTTTAAAGTCGGTTACATCCTTCAATACAAACGTGGGAACATCAATTGCCTTCTGTGCCTTAACGTTGAAGAATGAAGCTCCCTCAACGTCTTCAAGGATGAACGGAGGCCGTGGATCTTCATTTTCCAGCTTCAGCTCGACATTTGACAGTTCAATATTCTTCACGTGCCGGATGAAAAATCCGTAAGCAGGTATTTTTCCGAATTCCTGGGGGTCGGGGTATGAGTTATCCCTCTCCGGAACCGTTATGTCTGCCTGTTCCTTCGGAGCGCCTCCCTTAACATATAGAGTAATATTACTCAGTTTAATGTCCTCAATATCGTAACCTTCCATTCCGAGGATAAGTGAAGCATAATCGGGATTAGAGGCATATACGATAAAATTGCTGATGTTCACTCTTCTCATCTTTCCCACGGGCACTCCTTCAGGACCTCTCATCCGTGCTCCCAGCCTCATGAAAAATGGCGCTCCCATACAGTCGCGCATTGTAACATTTGTTACACTTATGTCTTCAAGCAATCCTCCGTCAACAGTCTCAAGGGCCAGCCCGCGGCAAAATTCAAATGTGCAGTTCGAGATTGTAATGTTCCTGAAACCGCCGTTCGATTCGGTTCCAAACTTAATCCTGCCTGTAACAACACCCCTGTCAGGAACCATATCATAGTTTTTCTTCTGATAAGTTCCGTCAAGGAAGGTGCCGATATCGAATCCGGAAACCGAGCAGTTTGTAATTGTAACATCTTCTGTCATACGTGCAAAGCCAAGGCCAAATGAGCTTTTAAGAACTATCGCATCATCAAAGGGGGAATTGACACTGCAGTTCGAAATGCGTACATGCCTGCAGCAATCTATGTCGAATCCGTCACGGTTGGTATCGAGCTTCACGTTATCGATTGTCATATTGTCGACACCGGTGGCCAACAGGCAGAAATGACCTCCACGGAGTATCGTAAAGTCCTTGAGCGTCACATTACGGCAGAGCTTCAGGGCAACAGCCTTATTGCCAAGACCGGGATTAATCCTTCCTGACCTTGTAAGCCCGTTTGTTCCCACTATCCATCCATGACCGACAATGGCTATGTTTTCAATGTTTTCTCCCCAGATCAGGCTGTTATGCCAGTGGCTGTGGCCAAAATCCTGGTATTTGTCGAAAGCATTTGGTTCCGGAGCATCAAAGCCTCCCTTTCCTTCTTCGGGATTGGCTGCGATCAGGTAAGCCCCGTTATCAAGAAACAAAGTGATATTGCTTTTGAGATGAACAGAGAAGCTCAGGTATTCTCCTGCAGGGAAATAAACCGTTCCTCCTCCGGCAGAAGAGGCCGCATCGATAGCCCTGTTTATGGCTTCAGTATCTATTGCTGAACTGTCGCCTTTGGCTCCGAAATTCCTTACATTAAAGCAGGGAAACTGGCTCCCGGTTATTTTTTCCACCTGCTCCCGGATTACGGCAGAAGCTCCCGCCGGTTTTGCTTTTGAAGCACGCTTTTGTCCGTAGGCGTGCATAAAACCGGCTGAAAGTACCAGGAAGACAATCAGTATTTTGCAATTATTCATCATGGCTTACACGATTGATCGACATAAAATTAACTATTAACAACAATAAATTGAACTGAAGTTAACCATGAAAAAATACAATATTGAGAATAATTGCAGGAAAGAAAAGCTTCCTGATGAGGGGTAATGGGAAATGCTAACGGAGAGCAGTGAATTTTAAGATAGTCCTGTAAACTCTCTCCTTTGCCTCTTCCGCAGTGGGATTAAGCTCCTCAGTGGTGAAGTTCCCATTATCAATATTTATCCTTTCAAATACCATAAGATAAAGATTAAAGATGACCACCAGGCTGAGCTGGTACCGGGGCTCCAGGAGAGGAGATATCTTCTTTATCATGTCGGATGTCTTCTTCCGGTATTCATCTGCCAGATCATAATACTCTCTTATCATATTCCGGAAATTCTTTACCGGCTTTTCTCCATGGGCTATCTCGCTCAGTTCCTCCCTGGTCAGGCTGTACTTCTGAATAAGATCGTCTGCAAAGTAATTGAGATTGTTAAGCTGGTCTTTCTGAAAATCGCGTATTATATGCACAAAGTAACTGAACATGGCACAAGGGGTTGCTGCTTCCCTGACATCAAATGGCGGCACCTCATATTTTCCGTTTTTCCTGGAAATACTGTTAAGGTGAACGAAGATGGATGCAGGGGCAACAGACGCTCCTTTGGAGTATTCAATGAAATCCTTCAAAGTGGCAAATCCGTCGTGGTCAATGTCGTAAAGCATCGATTTAGCAAAATTCTCAAGCGGCCACAGAGGCATTTTAAATTTTGCTATACATCCTGCAAGCTCTTGCTGAAAAGGATCCATATCAGAGTCAGTCCGGATCATATTAATCCAGTTATTGACCTCGGTTGTAAAGCTCTTTCTTTCTTCGGTACCGATTGCCTTGTGTGAAGCCTTGTAATCGTCAATAAGGTCGTCGATAGAGCGCATCAGCCTGTAACAGGTCTTTGCCGCGTCATATCTCTCTTCTTCCCAAAATCTTGCGGCAATCAGAATATTAGGATGATCGATTATCTTATGAAAATCTATTGTATTGAAGATGCGGAGGAACAGTTCCTTGTCTGAGCCCATCAGATATGTTTTTGGAGAAGCAAAATAAACTATTTTCCGGATAATATCCTTTCGGAAACCAGTTTTGCCGACATTAAAATATTGGGAATGCCATTGCCGGGGTGTGTGCTGCCGCCAACAAAGTAAAGATTATGGTATCTGTCGTGTCGGTTGTGCGGACGAAAATATCCCATCTGCAGAATGTTATGGCTAAGGCTTCCGAAAACCGAGCCTCTCGAAATATTGCAAGCGCTTTCCCAGTTTTCAGGTGTAAAGGCAAGCTCGAACCTGATGTGCTTTTCAATATCCTCAAGGCCCGATTTTGTCAACCTCTCAACAATATAATCGTGAGCCTTTTTCTTGATCGCATCCCAATCCTGCCTTTTAGTCCGGTCAACATGGCCTGAACCGACAACAAATGAAAGCGTATCATATCCGGCCGGCGCAGCATCAGGATCTGTACGGACTGGAGAATGCACATAAAAGCTGGGATTCTCACCCATAGTTTTGTCTTTGAAGATCCTTTTCAGCCCATCTTCAAAAGCATCTGCAAGGAATACATTATGATGATCGAGCTGAGGATAGACTTTGTCGAGTCCCCAGTGAAGGCAGACTGCCGAACAGGAATATTCAAGCCTGTTGAGGTGGCGTGATTTCCTGTGATCGGGCAGCAACTGACTGTAAACGTATGGCAGATCGGCGTTTGCAACAATGATGCCGGCCATTTTATATGTTCCGTCTTCAAGCACTATACCCTCAGCTCTCTTGTTTTTGATTTTTATTTCTTTTACCTGAGAGTTGAAGTGGAAGCGAACCCCTTCTGTCTCCGCAGCTGACTTAAGTTTGCTGATGATCCCGAACATGCCGCCTCTTACGGAGAACGATCCCTCGGTAAGTTCGGCAGCAGGGACCATGGAAAAGAGTGCAGGAGAATTAAAGGGGCTTTGGCCTACATATATATTCTGGAAAGTATATGCCATCATCAGGTGCCGATGATTGAAGAATTTTTTTGCATAATCCCAGTTGGAGATAAAAACTTTCAATTTTATGAGAAGACCCGCATTTTTGAAATTAACCATCTGAAAAAGGTTATAAAAATTACGTGCTATAAGCTTGTCCATTCCCAGCCTGAATATCCTGTATCCTTCAGCCACGTATTCTTCCGATCTGTCATAACTTCCCTTTTCGATCTTTTCCACCTGCTGTCTCATTCTTTCCCTGTCGGCAGTGAATTCAAGCCTGCTGCCGTCATCAAAATGAATGGTGTAAAGATTTTTAAGCGGGAAAATATCAACCCCCTGTTCCAGTTTAATTCCCAGTTCTCCGAAAACTTCCCGGTAAATTCCGGGCATCAGCATCATGGTTGCACCAAGATCGAAGCGATGCCCCTCGTGGATAATCTGTCCGCATCTTCCGCCTGCTGATGAATTTTTTTCAAAAAGATCGACAGAAAAGCCGTTCCTTGCGAGGTAAAGGGCAGTTGCTATTCCTCCTACACCTGCGCCGATTATTATTGCTTTCTTCTTGTCAGGCATATAATGATATTTATTCCTGATCGATCTGATCTGTTAATTTTTTCACAACCCTGAACTGGTTGAAAAACTCTTTAGCAATCACTCTCAGCAAGGTGTAAACAGGAACGGCGAACAGCATACCTGCCAGTCCTGCCAGACCTCCGCCGATAATTATTACGAGAAAAATCTCAAGAGGGTGCGACTTGACACTCTTGGAATATATTATCGGAACAAGGATGTTATTATCAATGAAATTGACCACGAGAAGAGTGCCTCCTATCTTCAGCAGATCAGGAAGCAATTCATTGTAGGTACCAATGGAAAGAGTTGAGATCACACCCAGGGTAATTCCAATTGCACCTCCGATCAGGGGACCTATATATGGTATAATGTTCATAATTCCGGCGAAGAATCCTATGAGCAGGGCATTTTTGATGCCGAAGATCTTAAGCCCCAGTGTAATAAGCAACATAACCCCAACCACCTCAAGCAATACTCCCAGATAGTAGCGTATCAGAAGGCTTTTGGACTCAGCCACCACATGCATGGTTGCATCATGGTGTTTTTCAGGTATAAAAATCAGAAGGCCTTCCTGAAACAGATTCTCATCTTTCAGAAAAAAGAATGAGATGAACAGTATGGAAAACAATCCTACGAAGATATTGCCTGCTGCGCTGATGAACTTTCCGATTGCCGAACCAACGCTTCCGACATTAATTACCGACTTGATCCTTGTAAGTGCAAAATCCTGAATTGTCTGTCCGTCGGGAATTGCACCCAGGGCGTGAAGTTTTTCATCCAGCCATTGCAGTGGTCCCTGGAGGTTCCTGTTAAGCAGGTCAACATCGATTGAGGAAATTGTCTCAGCCTGATTTATGATAAGCGGCACAAAGACAGCAACAAAACCTGCACCGATGAGTACAATAACCAGCAACGCCAGCAGTGCAGAAAGCGGACGCGGCATTTTAAGTTTCCTGATATGTATTTTATCAAACAACCTGACAAGAGGTTGTCCGATAAAAGAAAGCATTGCAGCAATCAGAACCCATACTATTATATAGGAGAAGCGGTAAATAATGTATCCCAGCAGGGCAATGGCCAGGATGTAGCCAGTGATAGTAAGGACCTTCTTAATTGAAAAAGATTCTTCAGTTGTTTTTTTCATCCCTCGTTGTATTTATCCTCAGAAGTTTGAAGAGGTCAACTACTACGATCGGTATAAGAGACAACCCTGCGACAATAAGCCAGTGCTTCCCGTCAAGTGCAGTAAGCCTGAAAGCTTCGCGGATCGGAGGTACCAGCAGCACAACAAGCGCCAGACCCGCAGAAGTCAGGATGGCAGCGATAAGGGGTTTGTTGAGCAATGGATTGGTTGAAATTGAAAGCCTTGTGTTCGAATGCATATTCCTGACATGAACAAGTTCTACAAACATAAGTGTTGCAAAAGCCATTGTCTGACCAAGCACTAATCCCTGTTCACGCAGGCCCATAATAAAAGCTACCAGAGGAATGCCGCCAAGCATTGCCCCCTGGTACATAATACGCCAGATCATACCCCTGGTCATGAAGCCTTTCTTTGAGTTGCGCGGTTTGCGCATCATGATATCCTTCTCAGCCGGATCGACGCTCAGAGCAAGAGCTGGCAGGGAGTCAGTAACAAGATTGATCCAGAGAATATGGATCGGAAGCAAAGGTGTTCCCATATTGAAAACCGACGTAATGAGAAGAAGGAAAATCTCGCCTACATTCGACGAAATGAGAAATTGTATTGCTTTAAGTATGTTGTCATATATCCTTCTTCCTTCTTCAACAGCAGAGACAATAGTTGCGAAGTTGTCGTCAGTAAG
>CAZXAM010000017.1:27771-44134 GCA_964638545.1 uncultured Rikenellaceae bacterium
CTGGCAATAGCCATTGCCGTGGCCTTATGGTCGCCTGTTATCATTACAGGCTTTATGCCGGCTGAATTGCACTCTGCCACGGCTTTCAGCACTTCAGGCCGAGCCGGATCTATCATGCCCAGCAGTCCGATAAAAATCAACTCGTTTTCCATCTCGCCGATCTCAACTCTTTCCGGAGCCTCGGGCAGATCCTTGTAAGCCATTGCCAGAACACGCAGTGCGGAATTCGCCATCTCCTCATTGGTGTTTCTTATCAAATCAGTGTCTGACTGCGTAATCGGCTTAACTTCTCCATTTATAATTATCCTGTTGCAGACTCCGAGAACTTCGTCAAGACCGCCTTTAACATTTACCCGGGTACTTTTGTCAGATATTCTATTGACCGTGGTCATACGCTTTCTTTCGGAATCGAAAGGTATCTCTGCGACACGCGGGAATTCCTTTTCAAGCCTGTCTTTGAAAACATTGTACAGCACCCCGAAATCGAGAAGGGCCGTTTCAGTCGGATCGCCAGTGTAGGAAATGCTGCCATCATCGCTCTTTTTGAGCTGGGCGTCAGCGCATAATACTGATATGGAGAGCAGCCTCATCTCCTCTTTATTCAGAACACTTGCAGGAGCCGACCTGTTTATCAGGTCTCTTTTATGATTTACATATGCTTCCACAACAGTCATTTTGTTTTGGGTGAGAGTGCCGGTTTTATCGGAACATATAACTGTTGCACTGCCGAGAGTCTCTACTGAAGGAAGTGTTCTGATAATGGCATTTCTCTTTACCATGCGCTGAACCCCTATGGCAAGTACAATTGTCGAGACGGCCGGAAGCCCTTCGGGTATTGCAGCTACAGCAAGGCTGACAGCAGTCATGAACATATCGAGTATGGAATTTCCATAAAGTATCCCGACAAGAAATATCACTCCGCATATGACCAGCGCTGCCGTACCAAGAATTTTCCCAAGCTGTTCCAGGCGTCTGCTCATAGGCGTTTCGGTCTCTTCAGCCTTCTGGAGCATATCGGCTATTTTTCCAACCTGGGTATTCATTCCTGTCTCAACGACGACACCTCTGCCGCGTCCGTAAGTGACCATACCTGACGAAAATGCCATATTGACCCTGTCTCCGAGAGGAACTTCATTGCCTTCCAGGGTTTCTGTTTTCTTATCCACCGGCACCGATTCACCGGTGAGAGAAGACTCCTGTACTTTGAGATTGATGGCTTCGATAAGCCTTACGTCGGCAGGGATGATTGCTCCGGTTTCAAGGATGACGATATCTCCGGGAACCAGGTCTCTGGTTGGAATTTCTGAAACTGTGCCATCGCGCAGAACTTTGGTAATCGGCGCAGCAAGGCTTTTCAGTGCTTCAAGGGATGATTCGGCCTTGCGTTCCTGGATAGCTCCGATGAGAGCATTGACGACAAGTATTCCGAGTATTACAAATGTGTCCAGCAACCCTTCTCCGTCGTAGATACCGACAACTCCGGAAACTATCGCGGCAATAAATAGAATTATTATCATGAAGCTTTTAAACTGCTCCACGAACATTCTGATAAAGCTCTTTCTTCGTTTGGATGTGAGCTGATTATATCCATATTGCCCTATTCTCCGGGCAGCCTCTTCGGAAGTCAGCCCGGCGGCAGAAGAAGTATTCAGTTCTTCGATTATTTCGTTATAATGCTGGTTATAGAAATTTCCCATGCTTCAAGATTCTGGTTAATTAAAGTGCAAATATAGTAAGTCTGTCATACTATGAAACCGGTTTGTTTTATTCAGTTCGCAAACCTGATATGATTTATTGCAGGTGATCATTTCCATCATTCTCCTTCCTCTTTAGTGCTTTGTCCTTTTTGTCGGCAGCCCTGAGAAGCTTAAAGGTATCAACAATATTGAAAATGAACAATAATACACCAGCTGCCAGGGCGGCGCAGAGCATTGTGTCGGTGACAAAAATCTCCCGTGCTTCCCTGGAAATAATTGGTTTCATAACAAAATAAAACAGGGACACACTTTTGGTATGTCCCTGTTTAATTAAGTAAAACCGTAAATCTTATTTCCTCAGCAGGTCGCGGATCTCTGAAAGGAGTGTCTCTTCCTTTGTCGGGGCCGGTGGTGCCGGAGGAGGAGCAGCCGCTTCTTTTTTCTTGGCAGCGTTTAAGGCTTTAATCAGCATGAATATAGCAAACGCGACGATCAGGAAATCAAAAGTAACCTGAATGAAATTCCCGTAATTCCAGGTAACAGCAGGTGCCACGTCGGTTGCTGCTTTCATCACAACCTTAAGGTCAGTAAAGTTCACGCCTCCAAGGAGCAGTCCTATGGGCGGCATGATGATGTCAGCGACAATTGAAGATACGATTTTGCCGAAAGCTGCACCGATAATTATACCGACAGCCATGTCGACAACATTGCCTTTCATTGCGAAGGCTTTGAATTCGTCTAAAAATTTCATAGTGATTGGTGATTAGTGATTAGTGATTAGTGATTCGTGATTAGTGATTGGTGATTAGAATTTATATGAGAATCCTACGCCGAGAATTTCCTTGAACTGGACTTTTGACCCGACTGATTCACTGGCTTCAATTTCATCATTACCGTTCAGATCAAAGGGTACTTTGATGTCATCGTCATAGATAAGGACCGTATTGAAGCTTACTGAGATAAATTTATTAACCTTCATGCCAATGAGGTTTTCCCAGTTGACATCTATGTTTTGCGGATTGTGTGAATAGTTGGAAAAGAGGTCGAGTTTAGTTGTAAACGAAATGTTTTTCATGAACTCGCCCTTGAAATCATTTTTAGTGAAAATTGATCTTATATATCCTCCTATTTCGCTCTTGGTTTTTTCACCCGGGGTTACTCCGAATGCTCCTGCAGCGGAAAGCACATCATCAGTGACAAAAGTAAATTTACCGGTCAGCGGTGCGATGAATGCACTGAAATATGCATTGGGTTTATAGTCAAGACCTACGGCTGCCAGAAAATAGGCAGGAGCAAATAGGTCAGATATCTTTTTCTTTGGTTCAACATCATAATTCCATCCCGGAGTCATCTGGGTTTTGAAATTTACCAGTGCAGCATAGTAAAAATTCTTGAATGCCTGTCTCCCGTATTTTGACAAAAAGTCAATCTTGTCATCGGTTTTTCTGTAACCCGCATCTCCCTGTTTCATGATCCCGTAGCCGAGGTCAAGAGAATTGTCCCATACCGATTTACCCTGTTTGAGGTTTGCAAACAGTGCAAAGATTCCGTTTATTGCTACAGACTTCTGGCCTCCGGCAGCCCAGTTGGTAAGTGAGGTTTGAGCAAGGTTTGTAGAAAAAAGGCCTCCCTTTTTCCAGCCTAAGGTCGTATCGGAGGAGACAGTACGGAGATTCTTTTCACCCTCAGTCACCTGTCCGTAGGAAAACATACAGATAATTGATAATAACACAACTGCAGCGATAGCTTTCTTTTTCATAATTAAGAGGTTTATTTTGAGTACGTCATTAAACCAATGCAGCCACGCACGGGCATGGCTGTATTGGTGTTTTTACCGAAACGCAGATGATTATTTCTTTACATCTTTAATCTCAGCCTTGGCGGCATTTCTGGCAACTGAATCGATACCGTTGTCACGGCCGCTTTCACTTTTATAATTCTGGCTTATGCCGATTATTTCATTATTGCCGGCTGTAACTGCAAAGCGGAACATTTTGCTCGGAGTCTGTGATTTAGTGACTCTTTTGGGATCTTTTGCATTTTTCTTTACAGAAGTTATGCCGTTGATACATGCAACTCTGGATGAATATCCTTCGCTGCTGAGAATTGTTTGTCCGTTATCAGCCTTCAGGCGGAAACGGAATTCATTTTTCTTACCACTCTGGTAGACTTCAAATTTTGCCATTTTTTCTGCTTTTAAAGGTTATTAATGAATTATCAGTTAAATTATCTTTCAAAAATATAAATTATTTTCTGAGAAGTTTTCCAAGAATACCTTTTGCAATTCCTCCGATTGCAGAAGATTTCCCGGCGCCGAATATCTCTTTGAGAGGAGAGGGATCATCAGCAGGGGTAGCACTGTTCTTTTTTGTGATAAGGCCAATGACAGCCGGTACTACAATACTTGAAATAGTTTTTGCAACATCTTGTGAAAGCCCGAGCTTGCTTACCAGATTGGTAACTACACCTGAGGCGATATTATTCTGAATCAGATTCGCTGCGGAATTATTGTTCTGATTTGAAAACAGGTTGAGCAAATTCCCAATTCCCCCGCTTGTCATCTGTCCGGTAACTTCTTTTTTTGTGACATCACCGATGACTTTAAAAACGCTGTCAAGTTTGTTTGCGGGGAGTTGGGTCTGATTCAGGATCTGGTTTCCAACCTCTGATTTAAGAGTTCCTAATAAATTTTCAAGCATGATTCATTAAATTAGTTATTAATTTTCGATCAAAGATACTTACATTTTATTTAATAAAGGAATGCTAATATTAATTATTACATAATGCCAACCTGTCCAATTTCATTTCTGATTGTCAGATGGCTAAATATTACTAAATATATTTCTGCTCAGCATAAAAATATTTTTTTTCTGTTCTTCAACTGTTGCAAATAATCAGCTAAATTGCGTTGTGCATTTTGTAACTTGAATCATAATAATTCAGACCATGGATAAAAGAGAAACATTCACAGCTCATATTAACAATGGTTATGCATGCAAAGGTGACGCGATCGTTCTGGGAGGAGCCATTCTTGACGGACAGGCTGTGCCAGGTACAATTGTCCAGGTCCCGCTGAAAACAATGAACAGGCACGGCCTTATTGCGGGAGCCACAGGGACAGGAAAGACAAAAACCCTTCAGGTTATTTCTGAACAGCTGTCAGAAAAAGGAGTCCCTGTTCTTCTGATGGATGTTAAGGGAGATCTCAGCGGAGTGGCAATGCCCGGGGAAGAAAAACCATTTATTACAGAACGGCATGCAAAAATCGGCCTTCCATACTCCGTAAAAGGATTTCCTGTGGAACTGCTTTCTCTTTCGCAGCAGGATGGAGTAAGACTGAGAGCAACAGTCTCTGAATTCGGACCGGTATTGTTAACAAGGATACTCGACCTGAATGACACACAGGGAGGAGTTCTGGCCGTGATCTTCAAATACTGCGACGACAGACAAATGGCACTGCTCGATCTGAAAGACCTCAAGAAGGTAATTCAATATGTAACCGAAGAGGGAAAAGAGGAAATGGAAAAAGAGTACGGAAAAATATCCACCTCCTCAACCGGAATAATCCTTCGGAAAGTAATGGAACTGGAACAGCAGGGAGCAGAGCTCTTTTTCGGGGAATTGTCATTCGACATCAGGGATCTCATGCGCCGCGACAGCAGAGGCAACGGATATATAAACATAATAAGGCTGACAGATATCCAGGACAGGCCCAAACTTTTTTCGACTTTCATGCTCTCCCTTCTCGCTGAGGTTTACAGCCAGATGCCTGAAAAAGGCGATGCCGACAAACCCGAACTCGTAATCTTTATCGATGAGGCACACCTTGTTTTTAACCAGGCCAGCAAAGCTCTCCTCGACCAGATCGAAAATATTGTAAAGCTGATAAGATCAAAAGGAATCGGCGTTTTCTTTGTGACACAGAACCCCACTGACGTTCCGAACGGAGTGCTGGCTCAATTAGGACTTAAAGTCCAGCATGCACTAAGGGCGTTTACTGCACTCGACAGGAAAGCAATTAAACTCACAGCAGAAAATTATCCGCTCTCCGATTATTATAAGACGGAAGATACGATCACAGCTCTCGGCATAGGCGAAGCGCTGGTTACCGCCCTGAATGAAAAAGGGATACCTACGCCGCTGGCAGCTGCCATGCTCCGTTCCCCGATGAGCCGGATGGACATCCTGACACCTGATGAAATAAACTCGATAAACAGATCCTCCGGACTTGTAAATAAGTACAGCCAGGTAATAGACCGCGAAAGCGCTTATGAGATACTGGGTAAAAAAGTTGAAGCTATCGAAAAAGAAAAAGCTGAAGAAAATGCAGATGAGGAGTGGGCAAAAAAACAAAAGGAAATGGCCAGGCAGGAGAAGGAGTGGGAGAGAAGCAGAGGAGGAACAAGGGGGAGAAGGACTGTATCGACAAGAAGCCGCAGGAGTTCAGCCAGCCCGGTTGTGAAGGTGCTTACCAGTGCAACTTTTATACGAGGCGTTTTGGGTATACTCAAAAAAGTGATGTAAGATTTTTCCTATTCGTGAAGGGGCCTTTTTTTCAGGACTCCTCCTCTTGCATTGCTGATTGGGAAATAATATATAAACGCATTCTCGTCAATCTCGTTGACAAGATTTTTAACCTTGGCGATCTCAAGCTTGGTGACGATTGTAAAGATTATATCCATGTCGGTGAGGCCGTCAAGTTCGGCATGCTTTCCAATCAGGCTTCGTTTTCCTTTATATATTGTAATGCCTCTCCCGAGCCTGGTGGTCAATGCACGCTTAATCTTGGAACTCTTTTCCGATATGATCGTCACTCCCGTGTACTCTTCAACACCCTCAACAATATAGTCTATTGTCTTGGAGGCAGCAAGGTAGGTGAGTATAGAGTAGAGGGCCGGCTCCACGCCAAGTACAAAGGCGGCTACCATGAAAATTATTACATTGAAGATCAGAACCATATCACCCACCGACCTTTCAATTTTCCTTCCTACATATAATGCAAGGATTTCGGTGCCGTCGAGGACACTTCCCCCCCTCATGGATAATCCAACCCCCGCACCCAGGAATAATCCTCCAAAAATGGCAATCAGCAATTTGTCATAAGTAATGATGGGAAATCGAATTACTGCCAGTACGATCGATAACCCAACTATTGCAATGAATGTCTTGATGGCAAACATTTTCGAGATCTGGCTGTATGCGAGAATGATGAAGGGAATGTTTATGACAAAAATAAGAACTGACAGCGACCAACCGGAAGCATGAGCAACAAGAAGCGAGATCCCTGTGACCCCGCCGTCGATGAACTGGTTGGGAAGGAGGAATCCCTTTAATCCGAAACTGGCCGAAAATATTCCCAATGTAATAAAGAAAACTCCCCGGACGGCTTCCTTTATTTCAGTTCTCCTTTTGTTAGAGGGAGTGATTTTTCTTATTTGACGATTCAGATCTATAGCTTACTTCATTATCTTTTTACCATGACGCTGTCTACAAGATACTTTGAGTCTCCCCTCCAGAAAACAGCCCCGCTCTTCTGTTCATAGTGAACTATGATATTGCTGCCCTGCAGAGTGTCGAACGACCTTATAAGATCCTCATTTATTACGGTGAACTGAAACTTCTCCGAAGCGATGGCAATATCTCTTGTTGATGCCACACTGCTTAGTATCATCTCACCTTCATAGGTCTTGAAGATTGTTCCCTTGTGCGAAAATTTCTGAAGCAGTCCTGCCCGGTATCCTTCACTGTAAGTGTAGAAATACTTCAAATAAACAAAACCTGCAAGTAAAATAATGAGAAGGAATAACATCCATCTGAAAAATTTTCTTGTCTTCCTGACAAAACCACTTTTTGTCTTGGTAACTTCGGTATCGCTGCTCATTGTTATTGTTTTTTATGGGATCCGTCGCAATATGGTTTATTCCCGGTTTGTTTGCACATGCACATCCAGTGCGATCCGCTCCTTTCTGCTTTGAAGATATGCGGCCTTAAGCTGGTCGTTTTATGTGAACCATCGCAGAAAGGCTGGTTAATTGAATGGCCGCATGCGCACCAGGCATTGGTTTTTCCCTGTTCCAGGATAACTTCTTTAGGTTGATCGGCTGCTCTTTTAGGAGTTTCCATTTTTTTTAGTTTAAAGTCAGGTTTATTTCAGAATATAAAAATAAGTAATTCTTGCCTATTAAATATTTCGATTACTTTTTATTTATCATCACCCCGTTTGAATTCCGTTAAAAAACGGAGTCTTCACGGAGTTTCACTGTTTCTCCCCTTCTGCTGAGGCAAGAACACTGCGAGAGATAAAGATCCGTCTTTTCATTTTTCAATTCTTTTCCTGAGAGCTTCGATTTTTTCAGCCCATTCTAACGAGTAAGTATTTTGCTCATTATCTCGCGTTCATAACCTTAATTTTAGTTTAAATGCACAGGAAAAACTCAGACAGCCTCTGTATTAAGTATATCGCTGTGTTCGTGATAAATTTTAATGATCAGCTCACCGAACAAAGTGTTTGCCCAGGCGAACCATTTCCGGTTGAAATCGGCAGGATTGTCCTTATGAAAAGCCTCATGCATGAACCCTGTTCCTGCATGCGTACGCTTCAGCATCTGAAGGCAATGCCTGATTTCGATGGTGTCCCGGCTCGTCATGGCCCGCAGAATGATCCCCATAGGCCAGATTTTATCTTTGCCTGTATGCGGACTGGCTTGTCCTTCAGCTGCAGAACCTCTCAGATAGTATGGATTTGAATTGCTCAGAACGAATCTTCTTGTATTCCTGTATATTGAATCTTCCGGTTTGTGGGCACCCAGGTATGCAAGCGATATAAGCGATGGCACATTTGCATCGTCCATAAAGACCCTGTTGCCAAATCCATCAACTTCATAGGCATACATTTTTCCAAAATCAGGATGCTTTGCTATAGCATATTTTTTTACTGCCATTTCCACCTCATCTGCAAAGGATGTGCATTCCGCTGCAAACTGAGAGTCATTGAGGACGGTTGAATAGATATCGGCAAGCTGTCGGAGAGAAAGGATCGCAAAAATGTTCGATGGCACCAGGAAGGGATACATAGTTGCATCATCGGAAGGGCGGAACATTGAACAGATTAGTCCCGTAGGCTTTATGGGACGTCCCGTGCCTCCAAATACCGGGGCGTCTATCATGGCTGTTGTTCTCCTGATGAAGTAGTAAGGGGAAGTCCCGTTTTTCCTTTGTTCAGTCCTGAGCGTCGCGACAATCAGCTTCATGGCGCGGTTCCAGTCACGGTCAAAACAGCTTCTATCATTGGTGAGCTTGTAATAATGCCAGGAAAGCCTCACGACATAACATAATGAATCGATCTCCCATTTTCTTTCATGAACACCGGGGCCGGGCGAAGGCTTGTCGCTTTTCCATTCAGATTCCTTCGTAAGATCCTTATAAAATGCATTGGCATAAGGATCGGTGAGTACACATTTAACCTGCCTGTTTATCAAGCCTGAGATGAGGTTCTTTAATTTTTCTTCCCTGACAATGAGCGGCATATACGGCCAGACCTGGGCTGTAGAGTCGCGCAGCCACATTGCATCGATATCGCCTGTGATTATAAATGTATCATGTTTTCCGTCAATTTTTTCATAGTCGACGGTGGTATCAAGGGTATTAGGGTAACAGTTTTCAAACATCCAGGCAAGTTCCCGGTCTGCTATTTTTGATTTAACCTCCCGGATAATCTTTTCGACCTCATCGCTTACAAATGTCCTCTTTTCAGCCGGAGGCCTGTTTGAAACGAAATCACTCGCCGGCCGAAAAAATTTAGGTATAGTAAAACCTGCCGGGGCCATAGTAAGAGCTCCAAGAACTATACTGTTGTTGATAATGAATTTACGGCGTTCCATCTTCTTATTAGTTCTTGAAAATTATCAGTTATTTATAGTCCTTGGTGAATCTTTGTGTCTTAGTGTCTTGGTGGCATTTCTTTATCGCCACAAAGGCACCAAGACACCAAGCTACACAAAGTCTATTAAAAGCTTTTATTTTTTATGAGTTTGAATATACTGTTTATACCAGAACAGCGAAACATCTGCATATGAATAATTCTCAGTTTTAAAAAGTTTTGTGTTGTAGAATTTAGAATTACTCATTTTTTCAATTTCTTCTTCGCTTTTCCAGAAGCCTGTGTTATACGCAGTTGCCAGGAATCTGATTTTCGTTGTGTCATAGCCGGTAATCCCCGGGAAACGGTTCTCACAAATAGCAATTAATGCAATAATGTATTTAAACTCGCTCTTTGGATCCTCGAGGTCGCTTATTATCGCCCCCCTGAACTCTCTTAAATTTTGGTATGAATTCTTTTTTCTGAAAAGCGATTTCATTCTCCATCCTTCAAGCAGAGAAACCTCTTCGCGGATTTTTTCGGCAAATGATGGTTTAACCTGGAAAGCGCCGACAGAGAAATCTGCATAATCATTACCCAGGTTCCTGTATAGCGTCTTAAGCATGGAGGTCTCCATCTTATCCCTTATTGCCGAGTACCGTACCAGTTCAGGGAATACAACTGCAACTGCAACCTCGTAAGGTATCTTATGCCTTTCCAGCAAAGGTCTCATCCATCTTTCATTAAGGCTGACAAACTGAAGAGCTTTTTCCCAGTCATCCCCGAAAAGTTCTTCATAATTCAATGACTGTGAAAAAGAGCGGCTGCAAAAAACGGTAAAGATCAGTAATAAAGAAAAGAAACATTTCCGGACCATTTCCGGTATTCCCTTGCAAAACATTATTTAAAAAGGAATTTTACATTGCATTATGGCATTTCTTTTGGGGGAATAATACATGTATGAAAGATACACCTGTCCGCTTTTAATCAGAAAAGGATTAAACAGATCAGTAAGGGTTTTCCCGTCGCTGAAGGTTATCGTTCCATAATTATAGATTGCATAATTGCTGTTGTCGGACTTTACGAAGATATTCTCAGCTCCGATATGTTCATTTTTCAGGGCAACGACTTCCTTTCCCTGGAGATTATATATTTTATTATAGGCAGGAATTAATATCTCATCAAATTTCATATTCCCGTTCAGTGATGAAACCGGCCGACTGACCGGGTCGTATGACAGATCCGGAACATTGGAAACGAGTTTTGAAGTGATGCTTGAGGTGCCTCCGCCTGCCATAATTTTCTGCTGCATCTGCTGAGAGTATTTCATTGCCAGCTGCATCCTCTCCTGGTCGGTTTTTGCATTTTTAATAGCCTTGTCCATCGCCTCCCCGTCCGTTTCGCTTACAACAACATTTTCGACAACCAATGCGGCAAATTTCTCCTTCGACCTTGTAACTGCAAAACCATTTATCTGGCCATAAGGCCCGTATGTCTTGCCTTTGAATGTTATCAGATATTTGTCTCCGCTCCTGGTTATATAATCCTTGTAACGTTGCAGCAATGTATTTGTGCCTTCTTCATCGCTATTCTCAAAGCCGGTGATTTTAGGGTCTCCTGCCTGGTACGGTCCCTGAATTGCGCCATTCCTTGCTATGTAATAATTTCCCGATATCCTGTCCTGAAGCAGGAGAGCGCCGTCGTCCATATTGCTTATGTTTGTCTCTTTGTAGTTGATTTTCAATGAACCGCCCAGATCAACAACCAATACTGCATCATCGCAGGCACAGGAGGGTTCAGGATCAGCTTTGGAAGAAGCAGAACCTGTCCCGCTTCCGAGGACCTCGCTTGCAACTGCCTGTCCGACTTTTTTCAGGAGATTCTGGGAGTTGACATTAATTGAGAATGTAAGGCATACAGCCACGGGAAGTAATATGAATCGTTTCATAAGTAGTAATGAGTTGGTTTACAGATTTAGATTATAAAATGTTCTATTATACCGGCACCAAACAATATGCAATGTAATAATAATAGCAATAATTGAGGAGCAGAAAAAGCTGAATGATGTGTTTATAAAGGAAAAACAATCATTTAGATTAATAAAATATGGCATAATTGACTAAAAAGTTTAATATATTCAGAAAAACTATTATTTTTGCGTCACATATTTAATCTGGTATTTTAAATTGAAAAACAACAAATCAAAGTTTGGACGGATAGCCGTAAAAATTGGCAGCAACGTGATCACCACCAGTGACGGATCGCTCAACACAGGGAGGATGCTGCGTCTTGTGGAGCAGATTGCAGTTCTGATAAAGCAGGGGCACGAAGTCATCCTGATCTCATCGGGAGCGGTTGCTGCGGGAAGGATCGACATTACTCCATCCAAGAAGACCAGCCTGATCTCTTCAAAACAGATATGGGCTGCCATTGGCCAGGTAAAGCTTATGTCGAATTACCAGTTCCTGTTCGGGAAATACGGGATAGGCGCAGGACAGGTACTGGCAACAAAGGAAGGTTTCAGAGACAGGTTTCATTACCTGAACATGAAGAATTGCATCACTGCCATGCTTGAGAATAATGTTCTTCCGATAATAAATGAAAATGACACCATATCGATAAACGAACTTATGTTTACCGATAATGATGAGCTTTCGGGGATGATCTCATCAATGATGGATTGCGGAACATTATTAATCCTCTCCAATGTTGACGGGATCTTTACCGGTCCTCCCGATCAGGAGGGATCCGTGCTGCTTAAAAAGATTGACGGCGGCATGAACGATGTTGACAAATTCATTTCGCCATCGACATCTGAATTCGGGAGAGGAGGGATGATGACAAAATATTCCATTGCAAGAGGAATAGCAAAAGAAGGGATCAATGTTTACATTGCCAACGGAATGAGAGATTCAGTGATAAATGATATTATAAGCGGCAGGGACGTACCATGTACTCATATTGTTGCCTCTTCAAAACGAAAAAACGGAGTCAGAAAATGGTTGTCCCATTCCGACACTTTTGCCAAAGGCATAGTCTATGTCAATGACGGCGCCAGGGATGCTCTTTTATCAGGGCGTGCCAGCCTTCTGATGATCGGCGTTTCAGGAATCGAAGGCTTCTTCAGGAAAGGCGACGTCATCCGGATCCTTGATGAAAAAGGAAATCAGATAGGCATCGGGAAATCAGGTTACGATTCGAAAAAAGCTGAAACCTGTCTTGGCGAGAAAACCGGAAAGCCGCTTGTGCATAACGATTACCTGCTTATCAACGGTAATGAATGAGAGGATGTATGGATATTCTTGGGATTTTAAAAAATACGGAAGCAGCCAGGCGTGATCTGAGCATGATCGATGATGAAGCAATAAGCGGAATGCTTATGCTTCTCGCTGATGAAGCTGAAAATCAAGTTCCGCACATTATCTCGGAAAATAAAGGAGATCTGTCGAAAATGCCCGGATCCGATCCAAGGTATGACAGGCTTCTTCTTACTGAGGAACGGATCAGGAGAATTGCCTCGGATCTTCGTGTTGTAGCAAAACTTCCTCCGCCTGCAGGTAAGATCCTGTCAGAATACAGGAATCCGAACGGATTGACAATAACAAGAGTTACCGTGCCCTTTGGCGTGATAGGTGTGATTTACGAAGCACGCCCTAATGTCACATTTGACGTTTTTTCCCTCTGTATCAGATCGCGGAACGTAACAATCCTGAAAGGCGGATCAGATGCTGTAAGATCAAATGTGGCAATCACCGGCATAATCAAAAAAGTTCTCAGGCAATCGGGCATAAATGAAGATGTTGTCACGCTTCTTCCTCCGGGACGGGAAGAAACTTTGCAGCTCCTGAGATCACGGGAATATGTCGACCTGCTCATACCAAGAGGCAGCAGGGAGCTTATCAATTATGTCAGGGATAATGCCCTGGTCCCTGTAATAGAAACAGGTGCGGGAATATGTCATACCTACTTCGATGAATCGGGAGACCTTGCAAAGGGAAAAGAAATAATAAAAAATGCGAAAACAAGGCGGGTCAGCGTTTGCAATGCTCTCGACTGTCTTGTCATCCACGAAGGCCGCCTTGGAGATCTTCCTTCCCTGGTAGAACCATGCGGCTCTTCAGGAGTGGTGGTTTTTGCCGATGAAAAATCTTTTGCCTCCCTTAAGGGAAAATATCCTGAAAAACTTCTTTGCAGGGCTGAAGATGATTCTTTTGGCACAGAGTTCCTGTCATTAAAGATGGCAATAAAAACTGCGGCTTCCTTTGATGAAGCCATTGATCATATTTCAAAATACGGATCCAAACACAGCGAAGCGATAATCTCAGAGACACCTGAACGGCTGAATGATTTTTGCCGGATGGTCGATGCTTCAGCCGTTTACACGAACACATCTACAGCATTTACTGACGGATCCGAATTCGGCCTTGGTGCCGAAATAGGCATCTCAACGCAGAAGCTTCATGCACGCGGCCCGATGGCGCTCGAAGCACTGACTACATATAAGTGGATTATAAAGGGAGACGGCCAGATCAGGCCCTGACATGATAAATTTTATATCATCCTGAAGATGTATCATAATGATGAAATGATAACGAAGTTTTACAGAGAACTGCCGGAAAGGATCTCGGCTGTTAGAAAAATTCTCGGACACCCTCTTACTCTTGCTGAGAAGATTCTCTACTGCCATTTGTTTGATCGGGGAAACCTTTCTTCAGGATTTACCAGGTTTAAGGATTATGCCTGCTTTGCCCCTGACAGTATCGCAATGCAGGATGCCACTGCGCAAATGGCTCTCCTTCAGTTCATGCTTGCCGGAAAAGAATCGTCGCATGTTCCGGCATCGGTGCATTGCGATCATCTCATCGTTGCTAAGTCGGGTGCTGAAAGGGATCTCGAAAACGCACTTAAGACAAACAGGGAAATATATGACTTTCTGAGATCTGCTTCAGGTAAATTTGGTCTTGATTTCTGGGAACCCGGAACAGGAATAATTCACCAGATAGTGTTTGAAAACTATGCATTCCCCGGAGGAATGATGATAGGGACCGATTCTCACACTCCGGCAGCCGGAGGACTGGGAATGATAGCCATAGGAGCAGGAGGAGCCGACGCTGTCGATGTAATGACAGGCATGCCTTGGGAACTTAAATTCCCGGGTATAATCGGTGTAAAACTTACAGGAAGGCTTGGCGGATGGGCTTCACCTAAAGATGTAATTCTTAAGCTTGCCGGGATGCTTACCGTCAAAGGCGCGACGGGAGCCATAATCGAATATTTCGGCGAAGGATGTAAATATATCTCTGCTACCGGTAAGGCAACTATATGCAATATGGGCGCCGAAACCGGAGCAACCTGTTCAGTTTTTGGGTTCGATGAGCAGATGTACGATTATCTGAAGGCCACAGGCAGAAATGAAACTGCTGAACTCGCACTCTCTTCCCGTGATTTGATCAATGCCGATCCGGAAATATTGAAAGAGCCGGAAAAATATTTTGACAGAGTTGTGGAAATAAACCTGACCGGCCTTGAACCATATATTAACGGACCTTTCTCACCCGATATCGCTACTCCGGTCTCAAAAATGAAGGAGGCCGTCGCGCAGAATCATTGGCCGGAAGATATTTCTTCGGGATTGATCGGATCATGCACCAACTCGTCATATGAAGATCTGTCGGGAGCCGCGTCTGTTATAAGAGATGCTCTTGAAAACAATATTCCCGTCATGTCCGGGCTCATGATCTCCCCGGGATCTGAACAAATAAAGCTGGTTGCGGAAAGAGATGGATTGCTTGAGATATTCAGGAAAGCGGGAGGAGAAATATTTGCAAATGCTTGCGGACCATGTATCGGACAATGGGAAAGAAAAGGTTCAGAAGGCTTTCCGTTAAATACAATAATTCATTCTTTCAACAGGAATTTTTCCAAACGTGCCGACGGCAATCCAAATACATTTGCTTTTGTGGCATCTCCCGAAATTGTTGCCGCCCTCACTGTTGCCGGCAAGCTGACTTTTAATCCGCTCAGCGATACCCTCACAAATACAAAAGGCGAAAAGATTAAACTTAAGAAGCCGGCTGGCATAAATCTTCCTCCAGAAGGTTTTGCAAATTTGAAGGAAAGGAGAAAGCCTGGAAAACCGGGAGGGGAGATAATTCTTATCGATCCGCGCTCAGAGCGTCTGCAAATGCTGAATCCATTCGATGAGTGGGATGGCAATGATTTTTCAGATATGCCTCTGCTGATAAAAGTTTCCGGCAAATGCACAACTGACCACATTTCTATGGCAGGCAAATGGCTTAAGTACAGGGGCCATCTGGAGAATATCTCTGATAACTATATGTCGGGAGCAATAAATCTCTTTAACGGATCGACGGATAGTGTACTGAACCTGGTAACAAAAAAATATGGGCCCGTACATGAAGTTGCCCGGTTCTATAAACAGAAAGGCATAGGTTCGGTGGTCATCGGTGAAGAAAATTTCGGCGAAGGATCTTCACGCGAACATGCTGCAATGGAGCCCAGGTTTCTCAATGTCAGGGCTATAGTAGTGAAATCATTCGCCAGGATACATGAGACAAACCTGAAGAAACAGGGAGTGCTGACTCTTACGTTTGCAGCTAAAGTTGATTATGACAGGATCAGAGAAGATGATAAGATTGACATCGCAGGACTGAAGGGATTTATTCCGGGGAAACAGCTGACGATGGCACTGCACCACTCCGACGGAACCAGTGAATCTTTTCCGCTGAATCACTCATATAATGAAGCTCAGATCAAATGGTTCAGAGCCGGAAGCGCCTTGAACCTT
>CAZXAM010000017.1:44234-57959 GCA_964638545.1 uncultured Rikenellaceae bacterium
ATAATCCCGTTTATCGAGGGTGATGGTACAGGATCCGATATATGGAAAGCAGCTGTGCGGGTCTTTGATTCTGCAGTGAAAAAAGCTTATGCCGGCAAAAGGAAGATCAGCTGGTTGGAGCTCCTTGCAGGAGAAAAAGCTTATAACCAGACAGGCAGCTGGTTGCCGGTAGAAACTCTGAATGCTTTCAGGGAATCAGTGGTCGGAATAAAAGGACCGCTGACCACCCCTGTAGGTGAGGGTATGAGGTCCCTGAATGTAGCTCTCCGTCAGGAACTTGATCTTTATGTATGCTACAGGCCGGTGAGGTATTTCAGGGGAGTGCCCAGTCCGGTCAAAAATCCCGAGCTTGTCAACATGCACATTTTCAGGGAGAACACTGAAGATATCTATGCAGGCATCGAGTATATGTCAGGCAGCAGTGAAGCAGAAAAGCTGAAAAATTTCCTTATAGATGAAATGGATGTGAGGAAAATAAGGTTTCCCGAAACTTCATCCTTCGGAATAAAGCCTGTCTCGCTAAGAGGATCAGAAAGGCTCGTGAGACAGGCCTTAAAACTGGCTGTCAGGAAGCATCTCCCTTCTGTAACACTCGTTCATAAAGGCAATATCATGAAATACACTGAAGGTGCATTCATGAAATGGGGTTATGCACTGGCAGAGAGGGAATTTGGTGACGATGTCTTCACCTGGCAGCAGCATAGAAAAATAGCCGATGTGAAGGGATTTGCAGAAGCGGATAAAACCATGGAACAGGCTCAGAAGGAAGGCAAGGTTATAGTCAAGGACGTGATTGCAGATGCATTTCTCCAGCAGATACTTACACGTCCGGCTGAGTATTCGGTGATTGCAACGTTAAATCTGAACGGCGATTATATATCGGATGCCCTGGCTGCCATTGTTGGAGGGATCGGCATCGCCCCGGGAGCAAATATAAATTTCGAAACCGGCCACGCCATCTTCGAGGCAACTCATGGAACTGCTCCGAAATACGCCGGTCAGAATAAAGCGAATCCAGGATCGGTAATACTTTCCGGAGCCCTGATGCTCGAATATATGGGATGGGATGAGGCCGCAGACATAATTTACAGAGGTCTCGAAAAGACTATTCTGGAAAAGAAAGTGACATACGATTTTCACCGGCAGATGGATGACGGGGTGCTGATGTCAACCTCTGGCTTTGGTGATGCAATAATCAATAATATGTAATTATTCATGAAAACTCATGTAAAGGAAACTGATGAGAAATTCTTCCTGAAGCTTCAGGATTCAGTGAGAGAAGCATGCCGGATAGATAATGATCTGTTCGAGAAATATGAGGTGAAACGCGGTCTTAGAAATAATGACCGCACCGGAGTGCTTGTCGGGCTTACCAATATTGGTGATGTGGTAGGCTATGAAAAAGAGAACGGAAAAGTTGTTGCCATTCCGGGCAGGCTTATGTACCGGGGCATCGACATTGAAAATATAACACATGGATTCCAGAAGGAAGGCAGGCATGGATTCGATGAAACAGTTTTTCTCCTGTTAACAGGAAAACTGCCCGGAGCGGATGAGCTTGAGGAGTTCTCCTCCTACCTGGCATCATTGAGAGGCCTTCAGGATAATTTCACCAAAGACATGATCCTGTCAATGAAAGGGAAGGATGTTCTAAATATGCTTGCCCGATCCGTTCTTGGATTATACACACTTGATGAAAAGCCTGATGACATATCGCTGGAAAACATGATAAGGCAATCGTTGAACATCATTGCCAAGTTCCCTTCAATAATAGCATATTCATATCAGGCTCTCAGGCATGCCTACCAGGGAAAGACACTTTCAATCCGTCATCCGCAGGAGGACCTTTCCACAGCTGAGAATTTCCTTCACCTGATAAAGGGAGAAGGATTTTATTCAAAACTTCAGGCAGATATGGTCGACCTGGCACTTGTTCTTCATGCTGAGCACGGGGGCGGGAATAATTCAACATTCACGATGAGGGTTACCAGCTCTACCGAGACCGATATCTATTCAGCCACAACTTCGGCAATAGGTTCGCTTAAGGGGCCGCTTCATGGAGGAGCTAACCTGAAGGTCCTTGACATGATGGAAGACATCAAGAAGAACGTTGTGAACTGGAAGGATGAAGAAGAAGTTGAGAAATATCTTTTGAAGATACTGCGTAAGGAGACTTATGACCGGACTGGAATAATTTACGGAATAGGTCATGCCGTGTACACAATTTCCGATCCAAGGGCCATTCTTCTGAAGGAAAAAGCCAGGGATCTGGCTGTGGAATCCGGAAAGGGCGATGAATTTGAGCTTTATTCGCTGGTTGAAAGGATCACACCGGAAGTTTTCCGGAAATTCAAGGGAGACCAATCGGCAAAAGTGGTATGCATTAATGTCGATTTCTATTCAGGATTTGTCTATTCGTGCATAGGAATTCCTAAAGAACTGTACACTCCGTTGTTCGCGATGGCCAGGATATCAGGCTGGTGCGCTCACAGGATCGAAGAGCTTACTTTCCAGGCAAAACGAATAATCAGGCCGGCATTTAAGAATGTTTACGGCCGCCAGGAATATGTCCCGTTATCTCAGAGATGACTATTTCTTCTTTGATACTGCTGAACCTTTCCAGAAAAGAAACACTGCTGCAACTGCAAGAAGCAATGGCAGAAGGAATTTCCAGTCGAGCCATCTGAAGAAGAAATAGGCTGCCCCGACGAGGGCCAGGGCCCCGAGAATATAATACAGCATGCCTTTTCCGTTCATAGTATTTTGTTTTCCTGATTAAAAATTTTCTTCCCTGATCTGCATGAAAGATTTCGGATGGAGACAGGCAGGACATGTCTCAAGTGCTTTTACTGACTCATACACATAGCCGCAGTTTATGCATTTCCACCATACCTTGCCCTCTTTCATGAACACCTTGTCCTCTGATACATTCTGAAGGAGCTTAAGATACTTGCGCTCATGCTCGGCTTCGACTTTTGCGATCATTTTATAAGCTGTTGCGACTTCGAGGAATCCTTCAGCCTTTGCAACTTCTGCAAAATGAGGATAGAGATCAGCCCACTCCTCATGCTCTCCTTCCGCTGCTGCTTTAAGGTTCTCTTTTGTCGAGCCGATCTTGCCGGCAGGATAAGATGCAGTGATCTCAGTCATCCCTCCTTCGAGGAATTTAAAGAACCGCTTTGCATGCTCTTTCTCCTGAAGTGCTGTCTCCTGAAATATGTTTGCAATCTGCTCAAAACCTTCTTTCCTTGCCACGCTGGCAAAAAATTCATACCGGTTCCGGGCCTGTGATTCTCCTGCAAATGATTTCAACAGGTTCTGTTCTGTCTTGCTCCCTTTTATTGAATTTACCATAACTCTGTAGTTTTTATTTGTGCAAAATACAATTTATTTGGAATGATTGGATTGATTTTTAGCATTTATGAAACGCAAGAAATTACTATTTGAAGATTTCTTTCCGGTTCCTGAGCAGGATCCCGGTCGTTGCTGAAATTTTCAGGATTTTCATAAACTTGAATTATTTACCATCCGAACCTTGGATTTACAGCATTATTATATATTGATCCGAATGTATATGAGAAACCGAAGTATGCATAATATTCGAACTTCGTCTCTGTCATCCTGTTTCTGGTAATAATATCAAAATCTGAAACTCCTCTTTTTGGCAATGATAATTGATCATTGATAATAGATGCTGATCCTGAAAAATTAACATTCATTCCCTTGAAGAGGCGTACTGACAGATAAAGGTTAGCGCCAAGATTATTTTTAGACCAGTCGTGAAAATAATTGCTCCAGGATACAGTGAAATCAAATGAACCCCATTTCTGGATTAGTTCCCATGATGCCGATAATTCATTATATGCCAGGTGTTCGGTCAGTTTATTATAGATAGTCGTATCGGAATAATCATAATATTTATATCCTGCTTCATACATGATCCTTAACTGCCGTCTGGTAGATTCTGAATAAGGAAATATATCATACTCGATCGCCGGGGCCAGCACGAACTGTAGATCATAACCCCCATAGCTTGATTTGCTCAGACCTGTGGAAAAGCCTGTTGACCAGTGATCATTGACCGACTTTACATAATAGACATTCAAACTCTGCGAATTCCTGTAACTGTATCTGTATGTGCTGTCATTCATCTGATATTTCTGCTTGTACCATGAGGAGCTCAGATAGGTTTGAAACTTGGATTTTTCAATCACCCTGTTAACAGATATGCTTCCTGAAAGATTGGTCGATTTGTAGCTTCTTTCCCCATTTAATGATCCCGACATACTGGTTCTGAAAACCCAGTTATTCCATTTGTCTGTTTCAACAGTCTCTTTTATAGGCTGTGTGAACCTGACATCAAAAAATTGGGATAAAGGCGTTTTTAAAACATATTTCATAAAGGCCATTTTCAGAATTTTAACTGCCCTGTTTCTTAATACATCATCCGTATCGTCAGGTGATGCAGTAATTTTAAGGGTGTCGTTCATGCCTTCATATTTCTTCTGACCTACCATGAATACGGTAATAGATTCTCCTCCGGATCCGGTCTCCTCATCCGTGGTAATTATGTAGACATCAGCCTCCTTCAGGTCGCGGACGTAATTGATGAACTGGATCTCTTTCCTGATATAACTGTCGGCATCAGGGAAGTATACATTCAGGGCATCCTTACGCAACGTATCAGATCCGTCAACACCTCCCTGTGAGAATGCACTGATCGATAATAATGCCAGTGTCAGCATTGAAATAAGCTTTTTCATAGAACCTGGGTTCGTTTGTTAAGTGAGATAACGAAGGTAGACAAAGGATTATTACAAGTCAATTATATTTCCAGCTGACATTCAGGGACAAGGTGTGATAAAGTCTGCAGGTTAATTTCAGTTCATAATTATTGTCATTCCTCCCCCTCCGGAATTTCCGAACCTTGGATTTACAACGTTATTGTAGATAGATCCGAAGGTATAAGTAAAACCGAAGCTGGTAAAGTATTCAAACTGGGTTGCCTGCTCCTTCCTTTGAAGCAGGATCTGGTCCATGCTGAGTCCCTCCCTCACAAGTCCAAGCTGGTCATGCACCATCGATCCGCTGCCTGAAAACGAAACAGAAAGTCCCTTGGCGATTCTGAGATCGAGATAAGCCGTGAGTGAAAGGTTGTTTTTTGACCAGTCGTGGAAAAAATTCCTGTATTCAGCAACAAAATTTATATTGCCCCACTTCTGGACCACTTCATAAGATGCCGACAGACTGTGGCTCCAGAGACTTTCCCTTATTTTATTGTAAATAGTTGTATCCATATAATTAATAAAGGAATACCCGGCTGTATAGAGGATCCTGAGCTGATGCCTGGTGGATTCTGAATATGGATAAACATCATATTCAATTCCCGGCATAATGTTGAAATAAAATTTCTCATTGCTGTAAGACGAAGATCCCAGGCCTGCTGTCCCTCCGACCGACCAGTGATCGGAAAGGCTTTTTACAATAAGGCTGCTGAAGGATTTGGATGAATTTACTCCTGTTATGGTTGTGCTGTCGTTTATTATGTATTTTTCATCATTTTGACTCAGGCCTGCCTTGAGATTAACTTTCCAGTTTTCCGTTATTCTGCTTACATTTACGTTTCCTGACAGATATTGTGATTTATATGTCTTACGTCCCTGCAGATATCCGGACAAAGAGGACCTGAATACCCAGCTGTTCCAATTATCGGATGAAATTGTTTCAGAAAGAGGTTCGCTGAAAGATATTCTCATGTATTTAGAGAGAGGTGTTTTCGCAACATATCTCATAAGGCCCATTTTAAGGGTATTGACTTGCTTAAGCCTTGTTGTTTCGTTAGTTTCATCGGGCGTGGAAGTAAAGCTGAGGGTATCAGCCATGCCCGTAAACTGATTCTGTCCCACGAAGAAATAAGTGTATTCCTGACCTCCCGATCCTGTATTCTGGCTGGTTGAGATTATATATACTCCTGCATCCTTGATGTCCCTGACATAATTGACATACGGAATCTCCTTCCTGATGAAATCGGTCGATTCCATAAATACTTTAAGGGCATTCTTGCGAAGGGTGTCGGCTGCCCTGGGTGGTTCCTGGGCAAAAGACCGGATACCCAGGAAGACAAGTGCAGATAGAATTATTATTTTTTTCATGGCTGGCTATTAAGATTATAATTTTAAAATGGCCCCGAAAATAGTCATTAAATTTTAAGCCTGGTTATAAATACCGGGGTTTAACACATCATTAACTATGGAAAAAACCGGTGCTGTGAAAGCAGCACCGGCAGGAATGAAAATATAAGGAATGAAAAACCAGGAAGCTATTTCACGTTACGACCGGGTTCAATGTAATCAGGTCCGTCTTCAGTCATTTTCCAGTACCTGTTCACGGGATCATCGACGAAATCTTCGTCATTATAAGAATGATAAAGTCTTTCCGTTGTCTTATCCATGTGAATTACTGTTCCCTCCGGCACGTAAACTTTTACCGAAACATAATCGATCGACCATTTGGTGCCTGAGGGTATTGTGAAGAACTCATCAAGGTAGAGCGACTCGTCTTTTATATAAGAATTGTAAAGCAGTCTTTCGCTTTTTCTTTCAGCATCCAGCCTGCTTCTGCCGGCAGAGCTCTTCCTTACCATATAGCTTGTACGATTGTCTTCAGAAGTTTCAATATCGAGGTTCGTGCGGAAATAGATCTCCTTTTTCTCATCATTTATATAAAAGATATTGCTCTCTTCACCAGGAAGAACTATCTCCTTATCAACTTTAATATCAGCTATTTTGAATCCGGATCTTATATACAGTGTATCAGGTGTCGCGGTAAAATACTCCTGATGTATTGTCCTTCCCTTTTCAGCGAATCCTATGCCTTCATTGAACAGCATTATGGACAGCGCTGCAGCGCTCATTACCCATAATACCAGGGCTGTCAGCCAGATGTATCCGTCGCGTGCCCTGAACCAGAAAATCATTCTTACACCCGCATATATTAGTGCCAGCAGAGGAATTACAACAACCAGTGCTATCATTGCCTTAACCCAGATCACAAGGCCAGGAGAAATGATATAATTCATAAAATCAGGAAGATAGCTGATGTTGACACCAACAGCATCCGTGGAAAATGCTCCGGGATAGTGGAACACCGTGACCATCACAAATGTGAGGAGTGCCAGGAATGCAAAGACCACTAAACAGACTCCAAATACTATCAGAAAGATCCGGACTATAAAAAAGAGCACCCTGCCAAGAGCTTTGAAAACGGCATCAAAAGCGTTGCCTACCTTGTCGCCTGTTGTGTTGAACGACTGGCCCGGTTTTGCAAGATTCTGCATGGTACCGTACATCTCCTTCTTTTGTGTTTCTCCCTCTGCTGCAGGAAGAGCAAGCCAGAGAGCGAGATATACAAAAAGACCTATTCCGAAAAAGCATGCGAATATTACGAACAGTATCCTTATCCATACAGGATCGGTATTGATATAGGCACCCAGTCCGCCGCATACGCCTCCGAGGATCCTGTTCTCGGGGTTCCGGAAAAGTTTCTTCCTGGCTCCTGATTGCCAGTATGATGTTTTTTGCGTTTCTGCTTCAGCTCCCGGCTGATCAAAGTCTTCGGGCTTTCCTATTATCCTGATCATATCCACCACATTCTCCGTGGAGATGATGCCTGCAGTACCTTTCTGCGACTGGAATATTTCCGCTATTCTTGTTTCAATGTCTTCAATTGTCTCATTGCCTCCCGGGGTGTTCCTGAATTTCATATCGATCGACTGAAGATAATTTTTGAGCATTTTATATGCTTCCTCGTCAATCTGAAAAAGTGTTCCGCCGAGATTTATATTTATTGTTTTATCCATCTTAGTAAGGTTTAGAGGTTAATAAATAATTATCTCGTGCGTATCAGGTTGACTGATTCCACAAGCTCGTTCCACGAATTATCGAGATCGGCAAGATATGCCCTGCCCTCTGCGGTGAGCTCATAATATTTACGGGGCGGACCCTGTTGTGATTCCTCCCAGCGGTAGCTGAGAAGCCCGGCATTTTTCTGCCTTGTAAGGAGCGGGTACAGTGTTCCTTCAACAACTATAACCTTTGCTTCCTTCAGTTCCTTTATAATATCGCTCGCATAGCAGGAGCTCCTCGACAATACCGATAGAATACAGTATTCCAGGATTCCCTTGCGCATCTGTGCTTTTGTGTTTTCCAGATCCATGATTATTGGTTTTTAATTTTACATGCAGTTATCAAACTTCCTGGCCTGACTCCTACAGGTTCATGTTTTTTCTTACACTGTCAAATTCCTTTTTCACCGCCCGTGCGATGTTGGGTATGTTTACCGGCTCACCCTTCATCTCTATCTTCTGAGAAGTAGTTTTGGCTTCCGGCAGTACTATATATAATATCAGATAGATAAGTATCCCGACCCCTCCCATCATGGCAAGGATGAAAAAGATAATCCTTAAAATCCATGGTTCAATATTCCAGTAAGAGCCCATGCCCGCGCAGATCCCGCCGATAATACGCCGGTCAGGATCACGATACATCCTGTGATAGCCGGGAGAAGAGAATTTTTCACGTGTTGTAGTTCCTTCCTCATTCGAAAGATCCTCAGGTGTTCCCAGTATCGATATTGCGTGCCGGACATCATCAATTGATACTACCTTTTTATAGGCCGTTAACCGGGAGCGGAAGATCTCCGCCATCCTCGCCTCGATGTCGGACAATATTTCAGAAGAGCTTTCCTCTGAAGCAAAATGTATCTCGAGGTTCTTAAGGTACCTTTTAAGCTCGGAGTATGCATCTTCGTCAATGTTGAAGGACCATCCCCCGATATTAATACTCATTGTTATTTTCATCATTATAAATTTTATTTTTTAAGGTATGATGGAACCCAACTGTTGCTTATTTTATTTTTGCATTTATAGCTTGAAATACATGTGGGTTTCATGGTGCTTTTAATAATTTACTACTATATATAACCCAGTAACTTGATACTACAAAGATATGAATATATATTAATACTATGCAATACATAGTAGTAATAAAATGAGGGTATTGATGAAAATATTTTATATATGAAAGATAATCAGATAGATATAAGATGAAATAATGTTCAATTTAGCACGCTAAAGATTAGACAAATGAGAAAGTTTCCATTTTGGGGTACATGAACTCACCCCCTTAATAGTCTCTTAACCCCTCCTCCATCTCCTCCCCTTAAGGCTAAGGGGAAGAGTGAAAAACAAATTTTATGATATTTCACTCCCCTGCCCTTAGTCTTAACTACCCTTTATACACAAATATTATATGGTACTGATATTCAGGAGATTCCTCGCTTCGCTCGGAATGACAGGCTACTTGGGGGTATTTAAGGAAAGAGGCCGCGCGTTTTGCAGTTATCTTTCTCTTTAATTGAGTATTGTGCAAAACGCGCGGCCTCTTTCCTATTCTAACAACAATCCTCATGTCATTCCGAGCGAAGCCGACGCAGGAGGCGAAGAGAGGAATCTCCAAGACTTTATACCGAATTAATTATGAGGCCTTTGTCATAAGCAATAGTCCTGGAATGAGACCGACACAGGAGGCATAATGAGGAAGTTCACCGTTATAAATATGAATAATTGAAAAGATGTGTATTAAGGGTAGTGCTTCAGGAGGGAAGGGGGCTGGGGGATGAGTACATGAAGACTAGGCAAGGAGGTGAGGACATGCATTTATTCCCTACCTTTATCCAAACAACCATTTATGAAGAAACACAAATGGGGAATCCTGGCTCCGGGAAAAATGTCGGCAAAATTCACAAGGGGACTTATGACTCTTGAAAACGCTGAATTGACCGCTGTGGGATCCCGCGACATTGAAAGAGCAAAGAAGTTTGCTTCAGATTTCGGATTTAGAAGATTTTACGGCAGCTATGAAGAGCTCGCTAAAGATCCTGAAGTCGAAGTTGTCTATATAGCGTCACCCCATTCATTACACAAGGAACATACACTGCTCTGCCTGAGAAACGGGAAAAGTGTTATCTGCGAGAAGGCTTTTGCCCTGAATGCCGCTGAAGTTGAAGAAATGATTGAGGAAGCCGGAAAAAAGAATCTTTTCCTGATGGAAGCGCTCTGGCCTCCGTTCCAGCCCTTTTATAAAAAGGCACAGCAGGTTCTTGATTCCGGGATTCTTGGCAAGCCTTATCATCTTCATGGATATTTCTCCTTTATCCCGCCCTTCGATCCGATCGACCGCAAATTCAACATTTCCCTTGGTGGAGGCTCGCTTCCCGATATAGGGATCTATCCGGTAATTGATGCCCTGACTTTCTTTGGCATTCCTGATGAAATAAAAGCCTCGGCTTCATTTTCACCCACCGGTTCGGAAGAATCAATAAGCGTGATATTCAGATATAAGGACGGCCGGATGGCTACTCTGTACAGCTCCTTCAAAACAAATTTCGGAATCGGATGCGATCTGTTGTGTGAGAAAGGAAACATGACTGTCTCGAGGGGTCGGGACATGAGCCAGGGAGTCGTCATTAACCTTCACGGTAAGGATCGGGAAGAATTCTCCTGGAACCCTCCGGCAATGGGCTATCCCCAAGAAGCAGAAGAAGTTATGCGCTGTCTCGACGCTGGACTGAAGGAGAGTCCGATAGTTCCCTTGTCCTTCAGTCTCGACCTGATTAATACACTTGACAGGATCAGAAAAGCTGCAGGTATTTCTTTCCCGGGTAAAGATTAGTGAAAGTGCGAGACCTGAAATGTTATGCATCTAATTTATAATTTAACCGCAAAGCACACAAAGCTACGTTCCGATGAATCGGAACGTAGATAAGACGCAAAGTACGCGAAGATCTGTTGTGAGAATCTTTGCGTCCTTTGCGTAGTCCCGATGGCTATCGGGACTTTGCGATCTTTGCGGTTAATAGATTTCAAATAAAAACTCTTCAAACACACACTGGTTATCCAAGTGGCGTATGCCGGAAATAAGCGGAGATATTAGAAGCGAAGGTGCTTTTTACAGAAAGAAATTCTTCCTGAGCACTCTGGTTCCCGGAATATTTGTTCTGCTTATGTGGCTGGTTAAAGCAGTAGAATTGGTATTTGATCTGGATCTTTCAACCCTGGGGATATATCCTCTTGAAGCAAAGGGAATTCCGGGAATTTTCCTTTCCCCTTTTATACACTCAGACCTGCGGCACCTGTTCAATAATTCTCTTCCGCTCCTCCTGCTCGCCGTTGCCCTTTTCTTCTTCTACTCCGAGGTTGCTCTAAAAATATTTGCCTGGACATACCTTCTTACCGGAACGCTTGTATGGATGGGAGGTAGGGAAGCATGGCACATTGGGGCGAGCGGCCTGGTTTACGGGTTAGCTTCCTTCCTGTTCTTCAGTGGAATTATAAGACGATACTTCAGGCTTATCGCCTTGTCGCTGCTCATAGTTTTTCTGTATGGTGAAATGGTTTGGGGAATCTTTCCCGGTGTATATCAGGGTGTTTCATGGGAATCCCATATGCTTGGAGTTTTTTCAGGAATTCTCCTTGCGGTTATTTACAGGAAGGAGGGACCGCAGAAACCGGTAGTGGTTTGGGAAGAGGAAGAGGAATCCTCCTTCGCTGAAGCTTCGGAGGACGAAGGAGAGGGGAAGAAGAGGTGAGTGGGGGATTGGGAGAAGAGGAGAAAGACAAAAGATAAAAGCAAACGGAGGAAAAGATTGCTTCGTCTCCCGCTTTGGCGGGATCCTCGCAATGACAGTGCAGTCGGAGGAATACCCTCCCGGGAGGCTTGTCCCGCGAAGGGAAAGCGGAGCGGGGGGCCGGGGGTAGGTAATCTTTCTTCTTATTAGAGATATTTATCTTACTTTGCGTTTATGGATCTCTCTGTTATAATAGTCTGTTACAAAGGCTGGGAAAGGCTCGATAAGTGTCTTGAGGCGCTCGATGCCTTCACCCCCGGGGGCTTCAGCATGGAAGTTATTGTTGTTGACAATAATTCTGCCGATGGCAGAATTAATGATTTTGAAAAGAAATTCAACCGTTTCCGATTTATAAAAAGCCCTGTAAACGGAGGATATGCCTATGGCTGCAACCTGGGCGCCAAATCTGCTGAAGGGAGTACTCTGATGATATTGAATCCTGATACAATAGTAGATGAGAACACTATCGGGACACTGCTCGTGCATTCGAAAGCTCACCCGGAACATTATATTATATCCTGCCGTCAGACAGGAGAAAGCGGAAAAGAGAGCCGGGCTGCCGGAAAATTCTTCGGAAGATCATTTAAAAGAGCAACCAAACCGGGTAATGATACACATGTGTCGTTCCCCGATTGGGTCTCCGGATCACTCATGATGATCAGGAAAGAAACATTTCAAAAGTTGAAGGGTTTTGATGAGCGTTTCTGGATGTACTTTGAGGATGTCGATATATGCCTGAGAGCAAGAATGTCAGGAGGAGAGATTGCTCTCCGGAATGATATTGAGATAAGGCATATTCACGGAGGCAGTTCAAGAATAGATCTGATGACAACCTCGGTGACAAAAAGTGAAGTGCAGATCTCAAGACATTTCTATATTCATAAACATCTGACTGGAAGTAGAAGAATTATCTATCACGCAATTGTGATCATGGATAATCTTGTAACCGGCTTAATCATGGCTGTCATCGGACTTGTCTTTTTCTTCATTCCTCAGTTATTTGTCCGCTTGCTGATTTTTGCCAGACTGATTCACTACTACGCAGGCGCTGTTTTCAGGAGATCATGGATGAGTCCCAGATCTGTCGCCGCACGATGGCAATAAAGATATCAGGAGCTCCGGGTCTGGAAAGCTTGTCGAAGCGATCCTGGATCTATATGCCTGAATTATTGAAATGAACTATTGGCTTTTTCATTCAAATTGTTACCTTTATTGCCATATTTCCGTATAACCTGAACCGATAAAACTCTTCAAGGATGAACGACAAACCTGTAGCTGTCATTACAGGCGCTAGCAGGGGAATAGGCAGAGCGGTAGCTGTTTCCCTGGCTCAAGAAGGGTTTGACATTGCGGCTATTGCCCGGTCGGTCGACAGCGAAGGAATGGAAATACTCTCCACCTGCGTTGAAAAAACAGGTGCTGAATTCTTCCCGGTAGGACTGGATATTTCCTGTACAGGATGCCAGAAAGAGGTAGTCTCCAATATTCTTGAGCGTTACGGCAGGATCGATTTCCTGGTTAATAATGCAGGAGTAGCTCCTCTTCAGCGGAACGATCTTCTCGACATGACCGAAGAGAGTTATGACCGGGTAATGAATATTAATCTCAAAGGTCCGCTCTTCTTTGCTCAGAAAGTTGCCAGGGAAATGATCTGGCTGAACCAGACAATCAGCGGATATAAGCCTGTGATTGTATTCATTACTTCGGTATCAGCCTATCTGACTTCCACAAACAGGGCAGAATATTGTGTTTCAAAAGCCGGATTAAGCATGACTTCTTCACTTTTTGCCGACCGTCTTTCAAAGGAAGGGATCAGGGTTTACGAAGTGCGTCCGGGTATCATACAGACCGATATGACCGTCAAGGTCAAAGATAAGTATGACAAGCTCATAGCAGAGGGTTTTGTTCCGCAGCACAGATGGGGACTTCCCGAAGATATCGGAAAAGCTGTCGCTTCGATTGCTCACGGAAACTTTGATTTCTCAACCGGAATGGTCTTTGAGATCAGCGGAGGACTGAACATCCATAAATTATAGCCCC
>CAZXAM010000017.1:58059-60785 GCA_964638545.1 uncultured Rikenellaceae bacterium
TCCTCCCTTCCCTTGTTTCTGTATCGAAACTTAAAACAGAAACGATGAAAAACATTTTATTAATTATTGTAATTATGATATTTGGATCAGCAGCAGTAACAGCACAGCAGAAACTTAAAGCAGATGTTTCAAAAACCAGTCTTCAGTGGCTTGGTGAAAAAGTTACAGGTCAGCATACCGGGACCATTAACCTGAAAGAAGGATGGCTTAACTGGAAAGAAAACAGGATAGTTTCAGGCGAGTTTACGATAGACATGACAACTATAAAGGATGCTGATAAAAGCGAAAGACTTGAAGGGCATCTTAAATCCGACGATTTTTTCGGAATAGAGAAATTTCCGACATCGAAACTTGTTATCACAGGCAGTGAAAGTTTTGAAAAAGGAACAGCTATTGTAAAGGGAACCCTCTCAATAAAGGGAGTTACACATCCTATCGAATTCAAGGCTACCAGCCAGAAAAAAGATGACGGAACATGGTTTTATGCCAATATCGTGGTTGACCGCTCTAAATATAACATACGCTATGGTTCAGGATCATTTTTCGACAACCTTGGAGATAAGGTCATTTACGATGAGTTCAAGCTTAAAGTGAATCTGCTTGTAGTATAAATATTTCCTTATTAAACGTAACCCTGCCTCCAGCCCTTCCCTAAGGCAGGACAACTTGTTCCGCGTTAGCCTCCACTTAAATGTCAGCTATCCTTTATACACAAATAGTATATAGTGCTGATATTAAGGAGATTCCTCGCTTCGCTCGGAATGACAGATTGCTTGAGGATAATTAAGGAAAGAGGCGGCGCGTTTTGCACAATACTCAATTAAAGAAAAAGATAACTGCAAAACGCGCCGCCTCTTTCCTTTTTTAACAACAATTCTCATGTCATTCCGAGCGAAGCCGACGCAGAAGGCGAAGAGAGGAATCTCCAGGACTTTATACCGAATTCATTATGAGGTCTTTGTCATAAGCAATAGTCCTGAAATGAAGCCGACGCAGGCGGCGCAAGGAGGGAGGGTTAAATCAGAATAAGACCATAAAGTTTTTCCTTTCCGTTTTTTTGGATAAGTCGCAAATCATGACAATCTTGTATCGGCTAATACAAGA
Source organism: uncultured Rikenellaceae bacterium (assembly GCA_964638545.1). Lineage (GTDB taxonomy): Bacteria > Bacteroidota > Bacteroidia > Bacteroidales > VadinHA17 > LD21. Next base: position 59,164 of record CAZXAM010000017.1, read on the forward strand.
TTTTTATGACAAGCAATCTTTCAACCAATAGCGACAGTAAGAAGCTGGTAACAAGCGGGTTCCTTCTGCCATTCATTCTGATAACAAGTCTCTTTTTCCTTTGGGGCGTAGCCCACGGGATGCTGGACACATTGAACAAGCATTTTCAGGAAATGCTTCATCTGACAAAAGCAAAGTCAGGAATGATCCAGTTTTCTGTCTATACTGCCTATTTTTTGATGGCTCTGCCGGCCGGTTATTTTATGAGAAGGTTTGGCTATAAGAGAGGCATCATCATGGGACTGGTTCTTTTTTCCACAGGTGCTTTTCTTATTGCTGCCACCACTTCATTTGAATCATTCTGGATCTTTCTGATATGCCTGTTTATTATGGGATGCGGTCTGGCAACACTTGAAACCGCAGCAAATCCTTACACAACCAAGCTGGGGCCAAAAGAATCAGCCGAACGGCGCATAAATTTCTCTCAGTCATTCAATGGATTGGCCTGGGTTGTAGGCCCGTTGATCGGACTCTTTATATATAGCAATAACAGCGGAGCAGAAGGAGAAAAACTGAGCTCAATGATCCTTCCCTATTCAGTGATTGGCGGGGTTGTACTGCTGGTTGCAATATTATTTATTTTGACAAAACTGCCGGAGATAAAGGAAGAAGATGATTCTGAAAATAACCTTATTCAGGATAGTAATAATTCTTTTATCAGCAAGCCGCTTATTAAACAAAGGCACTTTATTCTTGGTGTTGTAGCACAGTTTTGCTATGTGGCAGCACAGACAGGAATCTTCAGTTATCTGATTAATTTTGTCACGGATGTTAACCAGAATCCCCATTTTGAAGTTGCAAACGGACCATATTTTCTTTCAATAGGATTTGCCTTATTTATGATTGGCAGGATGTCGGGCAGTTTCATTATGAAATATGTTAAACCGACCAAACTGCTTGCTGTATATGCTTTAATATGCTGTCTTCTGTTGCCGGTCGTAAGCCTGAGTTTAGGATGGATCTCCCTAATTGCTCTCTATGGAGTTTTCTTTTTCATGTCAGTGATGTTTCCCACCATTTTTGCTTTAGGTATAAAAGATCTTGGACCTAAAACCAAGAAAGCCTCATCCTTCCTGGTAATGGCTATTGTCGGAGGAGCGATATTCCCGCCTGTAATGGGGCTTATTGCAGATAAATTCACTATGTCGGTTGGTTTTTTTGCACCGATACCGTTTTTTGCTTTTATCCTTTATTACGCTCTCAAAGGAAGCGTGATTAGAAAGACTTAAAGCCATTCAGGCATCATTATCTGCGGCAAGGATGAATAGTATGTCAATTACTGAAGGATACCAACAACAGTAATATCTATACCTTTTTAAGGACTTTGTATAAGTCCTGGATTTCATTCGACAGGGTGGTCAGCATCCGGTGATTCTGATCGGCGAACCTGGCTGTCACGTATTGAGCATATAAAGCCAGATTGTCTTCGGCTTTTACTCCTGTATCTTTCAGGAATTCGTCCCTGAATTCATTAAACCTGTTATGAGAACCGATAAATGCCATGATCTTATCTATTAAATAAATGTTGTTATTATTTGAATGGTGAAAATAATAAAAATCTCACAGTTCCGCTGTCGGGGAAC
>CAZXAM010000018.1:0-24261 GCA_964638545.1 uncultured Rikenellaceae bacterium
TAATTTCGCCTTTTTCCTCTTCACAACTCTGTAATGAGACCAGGCCTGTTACAGCTATCAGCATTACAAAAAATATCAATTTTCTTTTCATATCAGTTTCTTTATTATGTTAAAGTCTTTTAATTCCTTCCTGCCAGGTGATTTTACAATGTTCTTTGTCTTAATCTGCCTGGCAGTAAGAATTAAAATAAACTTATAGCCTTGTATGGACTTCGTACATTATACGGTTAGCAGTACTTGGATACCAGCAATTCAAAACAAATTGCTTTGTCACCGGATTGTAGTAATTAATCTCAGTAGCATTAGCAGGAGGAGCCGGAGGAGTTGCCGGATCGCCTGTAAAAGTATCGAACATTCCGCCTGTATCTGATCCTGTTGCCGGGTCATAGGGCTGAGCAATTACCTTAAAACAGTTTACCCCTCCAACAACAATAACGTTTGAGGTAACCGTGATCCTTATATTGTAGGCTGAATAGTTTCCAAATCCCACTTTGGAGACTGTTTTACAGTTAACAGTTGAAAAGACCTCATCGGTAACTATTGGTTCAGTAGCATTACCCGGACGTATACGATAGCCGACAGTGCTGTATGTCCCTGCATATGGATTGTTGATCGGCAGTGCCATTAATCTTGCACCTGAGTTCATCGCATCAGCGGGAACAACACCGCCTGTTGCAGACTTGATAACAATGGGCGCCATGAAATTGTCGCATGCATCAAGCAGGTTGGCATTCCATACTTTGACATGGCAATAAGCATTCCTGGTTCCGGCTTTGATTGTTAAAGTCTTGTCCAGGATATCAATATATGGATAGAGCTTATAAGCCGCAGCTCCTGTAAGCTTCTTGGATCTGTTATACCTTCCCATTGCAGACGTATCAACAGCCAGTGTAACAACAATATCTTCTGTCGGAGGCTGGTCCGTAGCAATATTCACAAGAAATTTAAATGTTACGGGGTCAGCAACAGGTTCAAGGGCCAAAGCCTGAAAACCTGATTTCCACACTTCTGCATACATCTTTCCTTCAAGGTCGTCCTGCCAGTAGAGACCAACGTCGTCTTTAAGACAGGAGTTCATCAGAAGAAATGTTGCCAGAAGAGGAATTATCATGAATATTTTTCTTCTCATTTTTCTTAATTTAAATAGTTTCTACTCTTTGATCTGTCATTGTTACCTGTTCTGCCAGAAAATTTTCTTCGTAAAGGTATCTGATGCTTTATCTACTCCCTGCAGTTTGACATTATCGTTGTTTGTATTGACCTCAGTCTGCGGATAAAGAAGCCTGACAGGCGGTGTGTCGCTGAGTCTTGCAGCATCCTGTGAAAAGTGGATAGTGTTATTTGCTGCAACCGGGTCTGTACCAAGAGGATAACCTGTTCTTCTGTAGTCGGTCCAGATCGGTATGGCGCTGATTCCATTAAGAGCAAGCCATTTCTGTGTAATGATGGCCTGGACTTTATTCGGGGATGCATCATAGCTGACCAGCTGTTTGGGCTGAGCCAGGTACGTGGCTGCTGCTGCTGCAGTGCCGTCTGCACCTCCCATGTAAATGATAGATTGTGTCACTGCGGCATCGTACAAAGCTTTTGCATCACCAGTTATAAGAGTTCTCGCAACTGCTTCAGCCTGGAGGAAAAGACTTTCAAAATCGGTGAAGATCGGAGAATCCATGTTGTAGGCTTTCAATAATCCGGGGCCGATTTTTGAGGTCACCGACGGCAGCAGAAGAGGAACTGTACCGAAAATGTTCCCTGCAGTGGTTCCCCCTACAGCTGTGAAATACCTGAATCTGCGTGGATCTGCATTGTCATTCAGGAATTTGCAGGCATCGGCGCCGGCTACAAAGTAACCAAGTCCGTCAGATTGCTGTGAATCATCCTGCTTATAGAATCTTTCCCAGAACGGATTCATCTTGCCAGATGACTTAACATAGCCCGGATTCAGCATTGCACCTTCTCCAGCTCCCAGATATCCAACTGATGCGGTAGCTGCCAGGTTACTCTTAATATATGTATCCCTGCCGGTCATCCCTGATTGGTTTACGAGGATCCTGAGTTTCAGAGTATTGGCAAATTTTTTCCACAGAGCCATATCACCGCCATAAATCATGTCATAATCACCAACTTCATCAGCATCGGCAGGGCTCTTAGTAATAAGGTTAATAGCAGTGTCGAGCTGAACTACAAGGTCTTCATAGATTGTCTTCTGATCATCGTACTTCGGTTTAAGTATGCCCTGATCGGTTTTCAGAGCCTCACTGTAAGGAATGTTTCCGTAGCAGTCGACAAGGTTCTGATAGATATAGACCTGCATGATCTTGGCTATTGCTTTCCACGGCCTCTGTTTGGCTGTAGTTGAATTTTTGATAATGTAGTCGTAGTTCTGCAGGTTATAATAGGAGTCCCGCCAGCGATCCTGGAAGTGGCTGTTCAGAAGATTGTATCCTGTCATGTTCGCATCCTGGGAATAGCCTCCGCTGATCGACCAGCAGCCATACCATGTGTAAATGAACTGGAAATTCCCGGGATTACCGGCAAACACTCTGCCGGTATTATTCAGTGCGGCAGGTAAGATAAGGCTTGCCGGTACCTGTGACGCTGAGTTCGGGTTTTTCTCGTTCACTGAAAGGAAATCTTCGCAGGAAGTCCCCAGAACCAGCAAGGCAGTCGTTAATATAAATAATAGTTTCTTCATATCTCGATTATTTTTCTACTTAAAAAGTAAGTTTAACACTAAACCCGTAGACCCTTGTAGCCGGTGTCTGGTTTTCATCAGTATAACCAACAGCATTGCTTGTTCCACCCCGTGTATTAAACTCGGGATCAGTCCACTGATTGGTCTTAGGTCTCAGCATGAGAAGATTCCTTCCGACTAACGCTACCTGTGCATCCTTGATAGCGCCTTTCAGGATATTCCTGACAGGTACACTCCATGAAAGCGATACTTCCCTTAACTTCCAGAAGGCAGCGCTGGTAAGATAATTAATTTGTGTATCAGTCAGTGTGCTGCCTGTCCAGGCTGTACGTCCTGCGTTTTTGGTTATTATATTGGTGTTCACAGCGTAAATGGGATCGCCTCCAGCAGTCTTGCCGGTCTGGTAAACGGAATTCGGGACAATGAAGTTCTGGCGTCCGTTCAGAGCCGAGTGCCATGAGGTGCCTGTAAAGTCGAGGGCGTCTCCGACCTGGTTCATGATGACGTTGCCGCTCCTGTAATCTGCCACAATGTTCAGGCTGAATCCTTTATAATCGAATGTATTGATAATGCCAAGAATGTGATTCGGGTTGCCATGTCCTACGACCTTAAGTGAAGGGTCCCTAAGGGGATAACCTGAACTTGCATCAACAACTATGCGGCCTTGCGAATCCCTGATAAAGTCTGTGATCTTGATTGCCGGGAACTGCTCGCCCACAATTGCGTATGAAACATCGGCAACAGGCAATTCTTTAAGGCCTTCCATGATCGACATAACTTCGCTTGTATTATACGTATAGCTTGCCGTAAGGTTCCATGCGAATTCTCCGAGATTCAACAGCGGAGTCAGTCTGAGGTCAGTTTCAATACCTGTTGTTTTCAGGTGGCCGGAGTTGATGTATGCGCTGGCATAACCTGAAGAATAAGGTATTGTTGCAGGAATGGTCTGGTCTTTTGTATTTGATTTATAATAGTTAACGTCGAAATTGACCCTGTTCCTGAACAATCCGACTTCCATACCGAATTCATATTCCATTGTGATCTCAGGCTTCAGGTTTGGATTGCTCAGGGTTGTGCTGAGATTATAGCCTGTTACCGAACCGTAAGGGAATCCGGTACTTACACCAAATGACGGAAGAGTTGCATAATAGTCGCCAAGGGTGATCTGACCTGTTTTTGACCAGCCTCCCCTTAACTTCAGGAATGATAAGGTTCCATTGTCCTTAAGCGAAGGTATCATGTTTGTCAGGATTAAGCTTGCATCTACTCCCGGATAGAAGAATGACCTGTTTGCCTTGGTTAGTCTTGAGTCCCAGTCGTTCCTTGCTGATGCATGCACGAACACAAAATCTTTGTAACCGAGAGTTAGGTCTCCGAAAACACCTATGGAATTGCGTTCTGTTGTTGTCTGGCCGACTCCCGGTTCTCCGAGACGGTTCGAGACGTGATACAATTCAGGTATGACTATGGAGTTGTTGCGAACTAATGCATAGTGTGAATTATATGAATACATCGAGTTACCGAGTATCAGCTTTGTAGAGAAATCCCCGAATTTATGATTCAACTGTATTAGGAGGTCTCCTGTTAACGTGAATCTCTTCTGAAGGCTCTCGTATGCTTGTCCGACAAATGGTGATCCTGTTGCATTATGTCCTGCTTCCCATGGGTCAGAAGCCATATATGAGTTGTATGTCACTCCGTCCCTGAAGTAGTTATCGTTGTTGCCCGAGTAGGTAAGACCGACGCGGTAACCGATGTTGATCCATTCTGCAGGTTGAAGAGCAAGGAGGGCAGAACCAAGGACGTCATCAGAAACATAATTATACCTGGAATATTTGAGCTGCCAGTAAGGGTTCGGATAATAAGCATTGAAATAACCGTTATGGTTGGCAAACTTGTTATTATCAACATCCTTGTAAAGCTCAAAGTCGATGTGAGCAGGCGTATTCAGAACGTTCCAGTATACCGGTCTCTGCTGGAAAGGCTCATCACCAGAAACATCGGTGTTGGTATGGGTATAACCAAGGCTGTAGTCGGCGTGGAAAATCCCTGTGGTGCTTGCGCCTGACACCCTGGCTCCGGTCCTTCTGCTCTTGTCACCGGGTATTGTACCGGTTCTGTTCACATCCTGTATGGAGATATAGAAACTGTTGTCTTCATCGCCGACAGAATATGAAATATCATTCTGCAGTGAAACGCCTGTGTCGAAGAATTTTTTCTTCTGATTTTTTACGGGGCTGTATTTTACCATCTGGTAAGAGCCATCGACGAGCACACCGCCGAGGATCACATCCTGTCCGTTGTATTCAGATCCATAGCTCTGGTTCTCATATGAAGTATACGGGTCGGTGTTGCGATCCGGGCCTACCCAGAAAGTGTACTGCGGGAGAGCGTTTGCCGTATCCTCGCCTGAACCTGATCCGAATCTCTCCTGAAGTCCGGGAAGATAAGAGACCTGTTCAAAGGTTGTTGTATTGCTTACTTTTATTACAGGGATCTTGCCTGCGCCTCTCCTTGTGGTAACCACGAGCACGCCGTTTGAAGCATCGTTCCCGTAAAGGGCAGCAGCGCTTGCGCCTTTAAGCACGTTTACGCTTGCGATGTCGTTCGGGTTGATCGAGTTAAGGTAGCCTGCGCTGACAGGTACTCCATCGAGTACTACAAGAGCCTGGTTGCTTGCCAGGAAGTGACGGTTTCCCCTGAGGGTGATCCTGGTATCCGGATTAACGCCGTTGTTCACGGTGTTGATCTGAAGACCCGATACCTTAGCGGTCAGACCGTTCACAACGTTGCTTACGCCTGCCTGGGTAAGCTGCTGGTCTGAAACTGTTGCAGTGGCAACACCAATTTCCTTTGCCTGTCTCTTGATACCGAAGGCTGTAACAACCACCTCGTCAAGGCCAAGAATTTCAGGTTCCAATACTACATCAATAACAGAACGGCCGCCGATCTGTGCTTCCTGTTTCTTCATCCCTATATAGGAAAATGTCAGTGAAGCTGCATTTGCCGGCACATTCGGAATGGAGTATTTTCCATTGATATCTGTTATGGCACCTATAGTAGTCCCCGTAACAGATACTGACACACCGGGAATTGCTCCTTCTCCAGCGACGGAAGAGGTGACCGTACCTGTAATGACTTTTGTTTGTGCCAGTAGGGTTGCTCCTGCAAGCACAAACAAAGAAATCAGCAGAAATAGTTTCTTCATACGAATTAGTTTTAGGTTTTAAGTTAACTTGCCAAAGATACCTGTTTTTTCAAAAAAACAAAATATAGCCGACTTTTTTTTGATTCAGAGAAATAATCAGCCTCTGAAGCTGAATTGTGAATATCTTAAAGGAGGAATTGGATCTATAAATAATACATATAGATATAACTAAAATTTGCTAAATAATTTTAGATAAAATCGGTACGCGGTATGAGGTATGCGGTATGCGGTATGCGGTACGCGGTATGCGGTACGCGGTCAGTCGCCTTTGCTTCATCATTCGCTACAACTACGGATGTCGAAGTATGCTGCGGCGCTCAGAGCTATAGGAATGACAGATGAGAAATTGTGGTTAGGGGTGGGGATTCCTCGCTGGAGCTGGGAATGACACTTGCCACTTATGTAACAGGGGGAGAGGGGAAGGCTGAATGCCGACGGCATTCAGCCTTCCCCTCTCCCCCTATCTTTATAAAATTGATTTGTCATTCCGAATGAATCCGCCAGCCGGCGGAGGAATGAGGAATCTCCTTATTTTTAAACTTTAATAATATTAAGAATTATATTCTCCTACCTCTTCTTCAGTTCCTCCGCCGCTATACACAGCTCTCCATAAACTTTCTCGCCGACGGCCCTGATCAATGGCTCTTTGAGAAACTCATACACATAAACTCCATATTTCGATCCCTTACTTCGTGCACCCGAGCAGACGGGAAGTTCCTGGTAATTGACAGCCAGAAAATCGGAGAACTGCTTCATGCGAATCGGAAAAAGATGGCATGAGACAGGCTTCCGAAAATATGTTTTCCCTTCCGACCATGCTTCTTCTATCGCGCATCTGAAAATGCCATCCTCAAGAACAGTGTAGGCACACTCCGCATTATCGATGAGAGGGGTTACATTGTCATTTTCAAAATCCACAACACTCGTACCCTGCTCCTCAACTGCCGTCAGACCTTCAGGTCTCATGTATTCTTTTATTGAAGGCAATATATCATCAAGCACCTTCACTTCTTCATCAGTAAGGGGCGCACCCGAATCACCATCTTTACAGCAACTGCCATGGCAATCAGCCAGGTCGCAGACGAATTTCTTCTCGAGTATGTCGAGGCTGAAGATTATGTCGTTAATTCGGAGCATTATACCAGCACCTTCCCCGTCATCTCTTTAGGGATACTCACACCCATTATTGTAAGCAGTGTCGGTGCTACATCGGCAAGGATACCTTCTTTAACTGTCTTATAATCATCGGATACCAGGATACATGGCACAGGGTTGAGTGAATGTGCCGTGTTGGGAGATCCGTCGGGATTGACTGCATAATCTGCATTGCCATGATCAGCTATTATCATTACATCATAACCTTTCGTACGCGCTGCACTCACCACCTCTCCTGCACACTCATCGACAGTTTTAACCGCTTTGACAATAGCCTCATAAACACCGGTATGCCCTACCATATCGCCGTTGGCAAAATTCAGGCATATGAAATCGAATTTCCCCGTATTTATTGCCTTGATAACCTCATCCCTTACCTGCAAAGCGCTCATTTCAGGCTGAAGATCATAGGTTGCCACCTTGGGCGAAGGGACCAGTATCCTCTCTTCGTTGTTGAAAGTTTCTTCCCTGCCTCCGGAGAAAAAGAATGTCACATGAGCATACTTTTCTGTCTCAGCTATCCTCAGCTGTTTCTTTCCAGATGCTGCAAGAACTTCACCTATTGTATTATTTGCATTCTCTTTGGGATAAATTATGTGAAGACCTTTGAATGTTGCGTCATAAGGTGTCATTGTGCAATAATACAGAGGTATTGTTTTCATGCCGTGTTCCGGCATATCTTTCTGGGTAAGCACAATAGTCAGCTCCTTGGCCCTGTCGTTCCTGAAATTGAAGAATACAATTACATCTCCTTCCCTGACCTTTCCGATCGGTTCGCCATCGCTGCCCACGATTGCAATTGGTTTCATGAACTCATCCGTAATGCCCTCATCGTAAGATCTCTGCATTTCATCAAGTATATCCGATGTCTTTGTTCCGATTCCGTTAACAATGAGATCATAGGCAATCCTGATCCGTTCCCATCGCTTATCGCGGTCCATTGCATAATATCTTCCGATGAATGATGCAACTTTTCCATTCGATTTTTTAAGATGACCGAGCAGGTTCTTCACGTAGCCTTTTCCGCTTCGGGGATCCGTGTCGCGGCCATCTCCGAAAGCATGTATGAAGACATCCTTCAGTCCGTATTCCCTGGTCATGTCGCACAGGTAATACAGGTGTTTGTCGAGTGAATGAACTCCTCCGTCGGACATGAGACCAAAGAAATGAACCTGCTTTTCATTATCCCTGGCATATGTAAAGGCATCAACCAGCTCCTTGTTTTTCTTTATGTCACCGGTCTTGCATTCCATGTTTATCTTAACAAGGTCCTGATAGATGATCCTTCCCGCTCCAATATTTAGATGTCCCACTTCAGAGTTTCCCATCTGGCCTTCCGGCAAACCTACATCCTCTCCGCAGGCAAAGAGACGTGAGTGCGGAAATTCCTTTTTCAGCTTCGAAAGGTTTGGTGTAGGCACAGAGCTTATCACATCCGACCTGGAACCATCTCCTATTCCCCAGCCGTCAAGTATCATAAGTAGCGTCTTCCTGTTCTTCATTTTCTGTAAAACGATTAAATATATATTAACACACACATGCTGATCTTGTTCACTGAAAGAGCAGGCGGCAAATTTAGGGAAAAAATGAAATCCTTTACTTAACGACTTTCACTTTGATGTTGTAGTCCTTGCCTTCGCAGGTTTTTTCCAGAGGCAGATCTCTTCCGACATAAATATTCCATTCCTCCTGTGTAAAGTTCCTCGAGACCTGAGAGCAGAGGTTCTGGGCCAGCAGATCTGCATGGGAAGGCCTGCTTACCAGGTTGCCTTCCCCTTCGAAAGCGCCTGATAATATAAGCTGACCGTCGGGACTGAACCTGACAACAATGACAAAATTACCGGAATCCGCGAAGGTGACAGGAGGCTCAGTGAGATCGCTGAGATTATTATATATTCTCAATGTATTATCCTTCCCCGCTGTTGCCATCTGTTCAAGGATCGGATTGAATTCAATTGCGTTAACCTGTGCCGAATGGGCTTTTATCTCTGAAATTTTCTCCTTTGCGTATATGTCCCACAATTCCACATTGCCATTCACGTCACCGATTGCAAGCGTATTTTCATCGGGTTTAAATCGAATGGCCCTGATATCTTTCAGTCCAGTTGGCAGCCTGAAATTGTCGGTAACTGATTCCGGGTTCCAGAGTATAACATTGCCCTCCGGATTCAGGCCCGCGATATAATTTCCATCAGAGGAGATGTCTATTGTATTTATCTTCCCTGATCCTGAAGTAATATCTTTACTGGTCCTGGCTGCGATATCCCACTTCAGCACTTTTCCGTCGAGTGAGGCTGAATACAGGTATTTACCGTCAAATGAAAATATCAGGGATTTAATCTTATCTGTATGTCCGTTAAGCAAGTATTGCAGGCTGTTGTCCCTGAGAGGTATCATGCGGATCGAATTTTTTTCACTTCCGCATGCCAGCCAGGAGGCATCAGGACTCACTGCCAGCACTTCAATGATCTCTGTTCCGGTATATATCACCTGGAAAGTCTGCCTGCTGCCTTCGAGCGACCATTTCCGGACCTGAAAATCGCTTCCTGCGGTATAGAATTCGTTCTTCCCCGGGACAAAAGCGATGCTCTTTATTCCGTCGTGCCGGAAAGTTCTGCAGTTAACATTCCCATACTGACGGGCGACATTATAAAGTCCGGTATAAATATCTGCATCATTTTCGATACCTCCGTTCTTCTTATTAAATATGTATGCCTGGTAAGCAAGCAGCGTCTGAAGGTCTTTCTCTCCCTTCACCTGGAGAGATTTTACCGACATCGATCTGCCTATCGAGATCATTCTCAGTCGAAGAGCCTCATTTTTTCCTTCTATTGCCAAAACTTCATTCTGTTTTGCTTCGATGCTTGCCCTGGTTGCTGAATCAGCAATTGCTTCGACTCTTCCCACTTTCAGACGCTCAAGATTTGCGCTCACTACTGCAATCTCCTTTTGTGCCACGGCTTCTTTTTCCCTTTGCATAGCCAGTAGGGCGCTTGAATCGGCTATAGCTTTTTGGTATATGGCAGCCTTCGAGATTGAATCCGCTGTTTTCCTTTGTAATTCCTCCTCACGCTGTTTTTCCTTCGCAAGATATGCCGCCTCGTCGGCAGCAATTTTCCGGATGATGGCAAAGATCATAAAAGCAAATGCAAGGATAGCCGCGCCTCCAAGTATCACAGCTGTTGCCTTTGATTTCTTAATCTTCCCGGATTGTATCCTGGCTTTCCTATCCTCTTCGCTCAGATATTCTTTTTCACTTGTTCTTAAATAGACCATTGTCCTTTCGAATGCGGGATCATATCTCTGCGCCCATTGAAGTCCGGGTTTCTGCCTGTCGCGCCAGTTTATGGCAAGCTGAAGATCAGGAGGACGAAGCAGTCCTGTTCTTCCGTTCTGATACATGGCTGATGCTTCAGAGAGACGTTGATACACCTGAACCGACTCTGCCTCTGCGTCAACCCATTCCCTGAGACGATCCCACTGTCTGATAAGGCTCTCATGCGAAATATCTATTACAGAATCGTCTGTAAGCTCAATATCATGCCCGGGCATGATAAATGATCTTCCGGGAGATCTGAATTTTTCGATTACCCCTGATAATTCCTCATCGCTGCATTGAATTATAGATTTCAATGTTCTTATGCTTGAAGGACGTCTCATTCCTTTATTATCTGGTCCTTTTTCGGTTATTAACCTGAACATTCTTTCGCATGTCTCCCTGCCCCTCTGGTCAAGCTCATCATAGGCTTCACTGGCGTGGCGCGACATCGCGTTGCTCATTGTTCCGACTGATTCGTAATCGGTTATGCTGATCGGCCTTGAATAATCGTCCAGTTTTCTCCAGTGGTCCCATGTTCTCATTAATGCATGTTGCAGCACAGGAAGCTGGTCATCCCTGTCACCAATATCGTTAAGTATGTTTTCGACCAGTTTCGGATCAATTGATGCGCCTGCATTTTTAACAGGCATTTCAATTGCGCGGCGGTAATTCTCCCTTCCCATATGCGGAACAAGGAAGTTGCTGTCGTTAATAACCTGCGTAAGACCCGGATAATGTGAACATTCTCCTATAAAATCCGACCGCATTGATACGATCGCGTAAATGCCAGCTTCACGCTGGGTTACCGATTTTACAAGTTTTTCGATGAATTCAGAGGCCCGGACTCCCTTGTCGCCTTCTTCCCTGATCCTGCTGTATCTGAATAGCTCTTCGAACTGGTCAATTACCAGAAGGATATTCTCACCTTTCTTTAATATGTGTTTTTTTAGTACGGCAGTGATGCCGTCAGGGTCAAGATGCATCTCAATCTGGATCTTCTCGATGCTGGATTTCTCGAGTCCTTGCTCTGAAATATGATTTGCTATTGCATTTCCCAGGTTGTTGAACGGATCATTGGAAGGCTTGAATGCAATTATCCTCCAGAATGATGCTCCTGATTTTTCAAAATCCCTGATCGCCGGAATTACTCCGCAACTGATCAGGGACGATTTCCCTGTTCCGGAAGGCCCGGTCACAGTAACGAACCTGTTCCGGCATAGTTTTTCCACTACCTCCCGGCTCTCTTCTTCCCGTCCGAAAAAGAGGTCGCTTTCACCCGGAGTAAAAGGCCTTAAGCCCGGAAAAGGATTTAAACCCGGGATCCTGTTTTCTGAAGTTTGTGATTTCTTATTCACCTCCATATGAAGATTTTATGATCTTATTTTTGCGAAATAATCCAGAATAACTCCTGCTTTTTCAGTGTTATGATTGCAATAATCCTCCAAAGCAGTAAGGGGAAGTACATATGTGAGCTCAGAAATGATATCCTGCTCATAGACGATCCTTGCATTATCAGAAGTGCATTCCCAGAGTATATAACCTCCTTTGCCCGGGAGGGTTCTTTTCATCGATTTTTCGGTGAAGCTTAGTGAACCTGCCAGGGAGAGTAGATCTTCTTCAACCAGTCCACTGAACCTTGATGCAAGGAATTTGGCCTTTTCAAGGATCAGCGTCTCTTTTACTGCATCCCCGCTGGTGATCATCCCTGTCCTTTCCCTTATTCCTTGCGGGATCCTCGCACTGACTTTATCATAAAGTTCTTTCCCTGCCCGTGCAAGCAGTCCGGCAGCCTCTTCCTGAAGGATTATTTCAGGATTGAACAGAAGAGCAACAACAGATTCGCCAAAACCATCAGACGGGATATCTTTCATGTTCCTCAGCATACAGGCCCTGACACATATCCCCAGAAGATTGTAATCGCGGTTGATTATTTCCTCCATCAGCCTCTCATATTCTGGTATTTCTGCCGGGTAGAATCCTGAAAGCTGCCGGACTTTATTTTCGTCAGTCGATTCTTCCAGAACAGAGATAACCTTTGATCTCATTGGCTCATTGAACAAAAGACCGATCATTTCTATGGCAAAACCTTTGCTCTCTGCTGATCCCTCCTCCATGCAGGTTTTGATTTTTTTCATCGCAGACCGGTTGTATGCCAGCGACAATAAATCAAACAAAAATCTGTTCAGTCTCGATATCTCTTTATCGAAAGCCTCAGCTAAAAAAACATCTTTTTCTCTTTTTATACAGATCCTGGCTGACAGATTCCAGACCATAGTCCCTATAGTATCCGAGATCAGACTGTTAAGCTTTGATTTCTCTGCTTCTGAGGGAATGAATCCGCACGAAGCCAGTTTTCCGAGAGCTATCTCCTTAATGGTACGTGACGGAGAGATCAATCTGGCAAACAGCAAACCTGTGTTTTCAGAAGTGTTGTTTTCAGCCAGAAGCCTTAAAATCACAATGCTTATCCTGTTGTTCCCCGATGATAACAGTGAAAACCGAAGCAGTTCTTTATCCGCATCGCTTCCAAAGCTTTTGAGAACTTCGACAGCTTCGAACTCAAGTCCCTGAACGAAGAGGCACTCACAAACTTCATTGATCATTTCTTTCATCCTGAATTTCCCGATCATGAAGATCGCTGTTCTTTTCAATGAGGTTGATTTGTCCCTCAACAGTCTGAGGATCAAAGTAGTCTGAGGGACCCTGGTGCCTGAAAGTACCTTCCTGGCCTCGAAGAGCTTATCATCCTCAGGAGGTGAATCAGAGTCGTACAGCTCTAGGCTTTCGGCAATCTTTGCGGATCTTTGCCTTACGGTTTCATCAAGCTCCTTGTCGGAAGATATTTTTTTCAGCGCAGGTATAAGGGTAATGTCATTATCATTTTCAGCTTTCTCCAAAACCACCTGATAGTATTGGTCCGTCCTTTGCTTAAGGCACTCCATGTGTCCTGACAGAATGCTGAAATAATCATGTTTAAATTCAAGGCTCGCAGAAAACCTGTTGTTGTAAACAGGAATCCTCGCCGGGGCAGTTTTTACTATCGTCTCCTCATCCTCTTTATCCACTTCCTTCAAAAGCAGATCCCTGAACTCTGAATAGAGTCTGACCGCCGCAATAAGCCAGAGAAATGAGATCAAAATCAATATAATCGGAAAGTGAATGATTCTCACAGAGCCGATCATTCCCAGCGCTATCAGGACAATTCCGGCAAGAACTACTGCGGCTTCCTTAACTGTGGTGGCGAAAAAGGAGCTTGTTTTTTCTTCCAACGGCCTGAAAATCACTTTTAATGAAGCAGGTTCCACCGATTCCCGCAATGATCCTGAAAAAAGACGCGTCAGCGTCAGCATCATGAAAAAGAGGGCATATCCGGCCAGCGCTTCAGGCGGATACCCTGAAATAAATCCCACGCCGGCAGAGATCAATGCAAATAATGCGATAAGAACAGGGGAAATCAGCAAGCAGAACCTTAAACCTGTCCTTCTGATCAGAAACTGGGAAAATATAAACCTGAGAATCATCACCAAAATCATCATGCCGGCTGTAAACAGTCCCAGAAAGCGAGCCATTGCTACGGCAGAAGGATAGTTAATCCTTGTCCCGGCCATAAAAGAATACTGGATAAATAATGCTGCCATTACTGAAAGTCCCGTGAAGAAAACCAGCTTTCTGAGGAAAGAGTCTTTCTTCATGAACTTAATCGCAGAAAGAGAGCCGCTCTCCATTCCGGTTTCAGGGAACCGGTTTTCATGTTGCTTCAGGAGGCGGGTTAAAGTTATTGCACGGATAGCAAATACAATAATTACTGATACCACCCCGGCAAGCAGGATGTTATGGACTTTTATGTTTAATCGCGTGGATGCTGCAACAGATAAGCTTATCAGGATCACTCCTGCTATTATGCCTGTCTCTGTTGCACGTGAAGCTCTTGCATGTGGATTCCGGCGGTAAAAATGGTTTGCTGTTCTCCTGAAATCCTGAACGGCTAAAATATTAACCGGGCCAAGCGACAAAAATAAAAGCCAGACGATCCACCGATCATCATGCCCGCTTAAAAGGGCCCAGATAAGAGTGGTGACAGTTGTAATAAATGCTAGGCTTAAAAAAGAAAGCGAATGGAACTTTATTTTCGTTTCCAGCTTCGCATACAGCATAGTAAGAATAATTCCTGCAAAGCCTGAAAGCACATAAGCTCTGGCCATCATCTTTTCATCCAGGACCGACAGGAATAGAGAATGGGCGGTTATATCGAAAGAACCCAGGAATATCCCCAGGAAAACAGATTGAATGAGAAGTAAGGAGATAAGTGATTCCTTACCGGCTTCAGCTCCCATGAGTTTTAGAACTCTGCCCATCTTACTGTTTTCCGATATTTATATTCCCATAAATTTAGTAATTTAATCTAACTTTAAGAATGATTTTCAATCAGCGCCAGCAAACGATTCAGATCAATGTTTAAACCCTCTACAATAATCTCGGCACGATTATACCATTTTTCACGGACAGTCAGGACTTTTTCGATATATCCCGGAAGATCTTCATCAGATATGTTCTTTATGAGCGGCCTTACCGCCGACGATTCCAAAAGCCTGTGTGTCAGCTGTTCCGGAGTCATCTTCAGGTAAACAGTCAGTCCGTTCATTAGCATAAAATCCATATTGTCGCCGTGACATGGAGTACCTCCCCCTGTTGCAACAACAGCGCCCTGAGGGTTTCCAATGCTCCTCAGAACATCTGATTCCGTTTTGCGGAAAGTCTCTTCTCCATCCTGAGCAAATATCTGTGGTATTGTTTTTCCGGCGGTTTCCTCAATCTTTTTATCGAGGTCGATGAAAGACCATCCGAGTGATGCGGCCAGTCTTTTTCCTGCAGTCGATTTGCCGCTTCCCATGAAACCGATCACATATACAAGCTTTCTTTCTGGCATCATAATTCCAGTTTCATCTGGGCAGGATCATCATGCGCCGGGCGCACCTGATCGTCGTTGTCTTTATGTTTTTCAGGAGGTTTGATCTCAGATTTTACTACCGGCTCTATCTCATGGATGTTATCGACCAGGTAGCTGGTAAGTCTCTTTCCCTTTGCCTTGTAACTCTTAATGCCGATGAATTCAGCAACTTCTATAATTTCATTGTCGCGATTCTTGTGCTTGCCTCCGAATTTGATCTCAAGCCTCGGATATTCAACTTCAGTAAGACTTATAAGTTTTGATTCCTGATCTTCATTGATGAAGCACTGAGGTTTTTCTGATTCTTCAAGTACGAATCGCTTGACATAGTAAAACTTCTGTTCCGCATCCCAGTAAACAGCAGAATATACTTTCCCGGGTCTGTATTTTTCAATCAAAAGGATGTTATCTTCATAATGATTCGACAGGTCAAAGCCGGTATGCCTGAAAAATCCGTTTTTTGTGATAACGAGGATCTTGTCGTCGGCGCTGAATTCGCCAAGGAAAGTCCCTCTTCCGTCCACGTTCAGTCTCAGGACAGCATCATCGAACCATATCTTTCTCCCTCCAAGTGTTGAAAGGCCTTTTTCCTTCAACGCTATTTTGTGCACCGGATTCTTGGAAAGAATATTGCCCATCGACGATTTCCCCTTGATGCCGAGCTGTCCGAAATCGAATTCGAATTCCAGTTTTTTCAGCCTGGCCTTTGGCTTGTGATATACCTTGATGACTTCAGCCTCACCGTTTGGATTCGCACTGAAATAGACTATCCTGGATCCTGCTTTGCCTCGGGTAAGATTATACTCCTTGTCGCGGGTGAGCCCTGTAATTGCACATCTCTTTGCCATCAGGGCTCCGTCTTTCCCGTCCTGATAAACAACGTTATAAATCGTTCGCTCATCATTTTTAAGAAATACCGCCGCATAAATTATGTCGTTGCCGACAAATATCTTATCAGCAACTTTTGTAATAAGATAGGTGCCATCCTTGCGAATTACAATAATATCATCTATGTCGGAGCAGTCGCATACAAACTCATCTTTTTTAAGTCCTGTGCCTATGAAACCCTCCCTGAAGTTGGCATAGAGCCTTGCGTTGTTAGCCACAACCTTGGAGGCCTGAATGGTGTCAAAGTTCCTGATCTCCGTTTTTCTTTCCCTTCCTTTGCCGTATTTTTTCTTTATCTGCTTGAAATAGTTGATGGTGAAGGGAATAATGTTTTTCAGGTGGTTCCTGACCTCCTCGAGTTCAATTTCGAGGCCCTTTATGTGTTCATTTGCTTTTTTGGAATCGTATTTTGAGATCCTCTTGATCTTTATTTCTGTAAGCTGGATTATGTCCTCGCGTGTAATATCCCTGAGCAGTTTTTTTCTGAAAGGTTTCAGCCCCTTGTCTATTGCCGTAATTACAGCTTCCCAGGTTTCACATTCCTCGATGTCGCGGTATATTCTTTCTTCAATGAATATTTTTTCCAGCGACGACATGTGCCACTCATCCTGGAGCTCATTCTTCCTTATCCCGAGTTCTTCCTTCAGCAGTGATACAGTTCTGTCGGCTGAATGTTTCAGTATATCCTTCACTCCCATGAATGAAGGCTTGTCACCGGTGATCACGCAGGTGTTGGGAGATATGGAATATTCGCAATCGGTGAAGGCATAAAGAGCATCGATGGTCATATCGGGCGATACACCCGGCATGAGCTGGATCACAATCTCAACATTTGCGGCTGTGTTATCGTCGATCTTCCTGATCTTTATCTTCCCCTTTTCGTTCGCCTTTATTATTGATTCAATCAGGGTTGATGTGGTTTTGCCGAAAGGTATCTCAGTTATTATCAGTTCTTTCTTATCAATCTTATCGATCTTTGCCCTTACTTTAACGGCTCCGCCGCGCTGCCCGTCGTTATATCTTGATACATCAATCATTCCGCCGGTGGGGAAATCAGGATAAATGGTAAAATCCTTTCCCTGGAGATAATCGATGGTGGCATCGATCAGTTCGTTGAAATTATGCGGAAGGATCTTTGACGCAAGTCCGACTGCAATGCCTTCAACCCCCATTGCCAGAAGAAGCGGGAATTTTACCGGAAGCGTTACAGGTTCCTTGTTGCGTCCGTCATACGAAAGCTTCCATTCTGTTGTCTTTGGATTAAAGACGACATCGAGGGCAAATTTAGAAAGTCTGGCTTCGATATATCTTGGGGCCGCAGCGCCATCGCCTGTAAGTATGTTTCCCCAGTTGCCCTGTGTTTCCACAAGAAGGTCCTTTTCCCCGATCTGCACCAGGGCATCGCCTATTGATGCATCGCCATGGGGATGGAATTGCATTGTATGCCCGATGATGTTGGCAACCTTGTTGAACCTGCCGTCGTCGATCCTTTTCATCGAATGAAGGATACGGCGCTGAACCGGCTTGAGTCCGTCGAAAAGATGAGGCACGGCTCTCTCGAGTATCACATACGATGCATAATCGAGAAACCAGTCCTGGTACATGCCCGAGAGGGCAGTAACGGAATGAAGCGCCGCAGGACCTGTTGGAACAGATTCATCATCACCTTTTTTCCCGGCTTCCAGTTCGTAATCTTCGATAAGGATCATACAGCTGCCTCCTCCACCTTGTCCTCTTCAATCCTGAGATTATCAATAATAAAATCCTGTCTTTCAGGGGTATTCTTTCCCATATAAAATTCAAGATAGCCGTTTATGGTGTCCTGCTTTTTCATCCTCACGGGTTCGAGCCTCATATCTTTTCCGATGAAATGGACGAATTCATCAGGAGATATCTCACCAAGGCCTTTGAACCTGGTTATCTCGGGTGAAGGGCCAAGAGCCTTGATAGCTTTTGCCTTCTCATCAGCAGAATAGCAGTACCTCGTCTCCTTTTTATTTCTTACCCTGAAGAGGGGAGTCTGGAGAATATATACATGTCCTTTCCTTACCAGGTCGGGGAAGAACTGAAGGAAGAAAGTAAGGAGCAGAAGCCTTATGTGCATTCCGTCGACATCAGCATCTGTTGCAATCACAACGTTGTTATAGCGAAGGTCTTCGATATCTTCTTCAATGTTCAGTGCTGCCTGGAGGAGGTTGAACTCTTCGTTCTCATAAACTATCTTCTTTGTAAGGCCATAGGAGTTGAGAGGCTTGCCGCGAAGGCTGAAGACTGCCTGTGTCTCCACATTGCGCGACTTTGTAATTGAGCCGCTGGCAGAGTCGCCTTCGGTGATGAACAAAGTGGAGTCGAGCTTCCTGTCGTCATTTGTATTGTAATGTATCCTGCAGTCCCTCAGCTTCTTATTATGAAGATTCACTTTCTTGGCTCTTTCCCTGGCCAGCTTCTGAATTGAAGAGATGGCTTTTCGCTCCTTTTCAGAATCCTGGATCTTCTGAAGAATTATCCTTGCCGTTTCCGGATTTTTGTGAAGGTAATCGTCAAGGGCCTTCTTCATGAATTCAACGATGAAGTTCCTTACGGAAGGTCCTTCAGGCCCCATATCCTTTGATCCCAGCTTGGTCTTGGTCTGTGATTCAAAGATCGGTTCCTCCACTTTAATGCTTACAGCCGCTATTATTGACGATTTGACGTCGGACGAATCGAAATCCTTCTTATAGAAATCCTTGATGGTTCTTACCAGCGCTTCCTTGAAAGCTGCCAGATGGGTACCGCCCTGGGTGGTGTTCTGCCCGTTTACAAAGCTGTAATAATCTTCTCCGTACTGGAGCCCATGAGTAAAAGCAACTTCGATATCCTCGCCCTTAAGGTGGATCAGAGGGTAAAGGCCTTCCTTGTTCATGTTCTCGTTCAGAAGGTCTGCCAGTCCGTTTCTTGAAAAGAACTTGTTGCCGTTGAAATTTATGATCAGCCCGGAGTTGAGGTACACATAGTTTCTCAGAAGAGAGTCAACATATTCGGAAATAAAGAAGAAGTTGCCGAACATTGCCTCGTCGGGTGTGAAGATCACTTCACATCCGTTTTCCTCATTTGTGGGTTTCAGCGTATGGTCCTTAACCGTAATGCCATGTTCGAATTCGCTCACTTTAATCTGTCCGTCGCGAATGGATCTTATTACAAACCTGGAAGAAAGTGCATTAACGGCTTTTACACCCACACCGTTAAGTCCGACGGATTTCTTGAAAGCCTTTGAGTCGTATTTGGCTCCTGTGTTCATCCTTGAAACTGCGTCGAGCACCTTTCCCAGGGGAATCCCACGGCCGTAATCCCTGACTCTGACTTCCCTCCCGGTGATCGACACGTCGATTTTCTTTCCGAAGCCCATCATGTACTCATCAACGGCATTGTCCATCACCTCTTTCACGAGTACATAAATGCCGTCATCCTGAGATGAACCATCACCAAGTTTGCCAATGTACATACCGGGTCTCAGGCGGATATGTTCTCTCCACTCAAGGGTTTTTATGTGCTCTTCTGAATACCCAACAACCGTCATCTTGAAAAATTTTGCGCAAATATAAGTATTTACAACTGTCGCTACCCGCCTATTTTTCAACAATCTGACGTATTTTTAATCACGAAAAAGCGACAAAAAGACACCCTTAAGAATATTTTTCTGATTGATTGAAGGTTAACCTGTCAGTAAAATGTTAATAAAATACAAACCTTCTGTTTGGCAGTAAAATCGCTGTAATACCCCCGTGACAGAACAGGGAATGTCATTTAAAGTCACTTCAAAGAAGAAAAGCCTTGATCCTGAAGAGCGATTTCATAATATTGCTGTCGTAACCCGAAAGATCGAAATCCCAGATCCATTCTTCGTCGGGTTCCCGCCCGGGAGAAACAAGCATGGTTTGTCTTTCACTTTGTCTGCCGCTCCTGTCGATGGTTATCTCTTCCGAATCGGATATCAGCACCGACTTGTGTCTCTGAAGCATTTTGATATGATTCTGCTGAATGCCTTTTCTGAATACAAAGAACTCTTCTTCTGGTGCTTTTGACTTTTTACGAAGAAGCCTCTCGGGAAGTGATTCAAGCTGGGTGAGTATGTTAAGGGAGATCACCATTTCAGTATCGTCGGGAAGCCTGTATTCCGGGATAGTTATTGCCTCGAGTGCATCAAGCCTGTTGAAATAAGTACGTTTCCCGGCTATGTCCCATACCTCCTTTATTAATCCTCCCGAAATATCATCTTCCACAATCTCAACATTCCCCAGCGGTGCAGTCTGTTCTTTTATTCCCGGAGGATGGATGATGTCGACCAGGCGTATGAGCGAACATTTCTCAGACATCTCTGCAAGAGGAAGCTCCATGAGCCATCCGCTCCCCAGTACTGTCACAACCGAAGGTCTGACGATATCGACGGTTTTCAGGATAAACTCACGGCATTTTTTCTCATGGCCGAGCCATCCTTCATCCTGGTCATGATGATGCCTTATGAGTCCATCCTGGTAAGAATAGTAACCCATTCTGTGAAGTATCCTTCTGAATTCCGGCTGATTGGTCATAACTGGGTTTTCTCTGCTCTCATTTTATTGAGTTCATCTGTCATTATTTGCTGAAACCGCGCAGCAAGCATATCGCAGTCTTCAGTGCCGAATTCCTCCGGCGGAACCGGATCGAGTACCCTTATTGTTATCCGGTGAAATCCTCCGAAGATGAAGCCGTGTTTCGGAAGCACCCCTCCCGTCCCGTCAATGAGCACAGGAAGAATAGGTTTCCTTGTTGACAGAGCAAGCTGGAATGCTCCTCTTTTAAAGAATCCGATGTTTTTGTCAGTCGATCGGGTTCCTTCAGGAAACATCATGATGGAAGTTCCGTTCCTGAGGCAATCATAGGATTCAATAATCATCTTCTCCTTGCTTTCCTTGTTCCCCCGGTCAACTACAATATAATCAGCCATCTTCAGGTACCAGCCAACAAAAGGGACCTTAGTGTTTTCGATCTTTGAAATCCACTTGTACCGGAATCTGAGGCAGTTAACGAGCAGGATATCGAGTATTGACTGGTGGTTGCAGATGATGACATAAGTCGTGCCCCTTACTCTCTTTTTCCTGCCTTCAATTCTGATCCTCCATATAGGCACGGCATATGAGATGAACATAGCCTGGAAAATGAGCGATCCGTGTACGATCTTCCTTTGCTTATCAAAAGGAAATGTAAGAAGCCATGCCAGCAGTGTAAGCGGAAAAAGAACAACAATCAGTGCCGCTCCAACAAGCCATACGATTATTGATCGCAGGATATCCATGTTGCAAAAATATCAAAAGAACTGATAAATTTCCGAATGGCTTATCCCTATATTGAACCTTAACAATGCTTCTCTAATATTTTCCGGCATATGCCTGCAGCCAACCAGCTTTTCAGCCGCAGATGCCATTTCCCCTGAACCCTGCATATCGCATTCCCGGATAATCCCATCCGTTACTTTCATTGAACAGTGATGCTGTTTCCCTTCAAATGCAAATGAGTTATTAAATTGATATTCCGGTCCGTAGGCATAATTCCACTCCCAGCTTTTATATTTCGATTCTGCCAGTGATCCGATTTCCGATCTTTCTTCTTCCGTCAGCGCTGTAAGCTTGTTTCCCTTGCTGCTCCCAAGGAAGAAGTCAACCATCGAAGAGATGAATTTGTCCATGGTCATTCCCGGGATCCTTTCCTTAAGGTTCATCACAGGTGAAGGATTTGAAGCGACGGCCCTTGTCGTGTACGAAGAATTGTTTTTCCGCAATGATCGCCCCAGCACGCTGAGCTTTGAATCGAAAAGAAGAGTCCCATGATGGAGCACCCTCTGGCGGTAAACATGCTCTGCGTTGCCCGATATTTTCAGTCCGTCAACTTTCAGGTCGTTTTTACCCTCAAATTTCGCATTGATTGAAATCGTGGATAGAAATTCAATCACCGGGAGTGTGTATTTTCTGAAGTCTACCTGCCTCCCCTGACTGCTTTGAAGAATGAATGAGAAATTGAGGTTCCCCTCATCATGGAAAACAGCTCCTCCTCCTGAGATCCTTCTTATCACAGGAATGTTGTTTTCGCATACGAATTCAGTATCTGCCTCCCTGTGGGCAACCTGATGCTTTCCTATAATCACCGACGGAGAGTTGACCGAAAGCACAAGGAAATCTTCTGTTCTGTTCTTAAGAAGATACTCATCAACTGCAAGGTTGAAGAAGGGATCTGAGGATTTTAAGTATAGGCAGAGCATAATTTTTTTTGCCCCCTGCCCCCTAAAGGGGGTTCAATCAATTGTTCAATTTAGACCCCCTTCAGAGCTTGTCCCGCGTAGCTTTGGCGGAGCGGGAGGCGTCGGGGGGTATTTCTTTATTAAAACATTTTTATCTATCACCTCATACAGCTTATAAACACCCCATCCTATCAACGACCCGAGGAGAGCTCCGCAGATCACATCGCCTGGGTAATGGACACCCAGGTAGATGCGGCTGTACCCCACAACCGCTGCCCAAAGGATAATGCTTACCGAATACCATCTTTTTTTTATGAACATCAGGCTCAGCAGTGCCACATTGAACGAATTTGAGGCATGGGAGGAAACAAATCCGTAAAGTCCGCCGCATTTGCCGTCCACAAGATGGATCAATCCTTCAAGCGAAGGTTCATGACACGGCCTCAGCCTGTGAAACACGTTTTTGAAAAGCTGTACTGAAACCTGGTCAGCAAGAGCCACTGCAAGGACTACGAATAAAAGGATGATCCAGAATCTCTTTTTGTATGTGACAGCTATCCAGACCAGTATTGCAAGGTAAAGAGGCGCCCAGATGATCTTGCCGCTGACAGCAGACATGACCTTATCCCAGAACGGCGAGTTAAGCGAATTAAGGAAAAGGAACAACTGCTGGTCGAGGTGTTCGATCATAACTGAGTTTTTAGTGACCTGTCATTTCTTTCCAGAGCATATCCTTAAGCGTCTGAATACCCAGCATTGAAATTGATGAGATGAAAACTCTCGGAATATCGGGAAGGTTTTTTCTCGTCTCCTTCATGAGCTCCTCATCGAGCAGGTCGGATTTCGAGATTGCAAGGACCCGCTTTTTGTCGAGAAGCTGCGGATTATACATCCTGAGTTCATTGAGCAGTATCTCATATTCAGCCTTTATGTCCATGCTGTCGGCCGGGACCATAAAGAGGAGTATCGAATTTCTTTCTATATGTCTTAGAAACCTTATTCCAAGACCTTTGCCCTCATGTGCTCCTTCAATTATCCCCGGGATATCAGCCATTACGAACGATTTATTGTCCCTGTAGCTTACGATACCCAGATTGGGAACAAGCGTGGTAAAGGGATAATCGGCAATTTTTGGTTTTGCTGCAGACACCACTGAAAGAAGAGTCGATTTGCCTGCATTCGGAAATCCAACCAGGCCTACATCTGCAAGAATCTTCAGCTCAAGGACATACCAGTTTTCAGTGCCTTCCTCTCCCGGCTGGGCATAACGGGGTGTCTGGTTAGTGGCTGATTTAAAGTGAACATTCCCCTGTCCGCCTCTTCCTCCGCGGGCCAGGATTTTCTCTTCTCCGTTAGCTGTGATTTCAAAAATTATCTCACCTGTATCCTCTGTCCTGGCAACTGTTCCAAGAGGCACTTCAATCACAACATCTTTACCGTCCGAGCCGCTTGATTGCTGTTTTCCGCCTGATTCACCGTTACCGGCAAAAATATGGCGTTTGTACCTGAGATGCAGAAGCGTCCACATCTGGTCGTTGCCGCGGAGGATTATATGTCCGCCCCTTCCTCCGTCGCCGCCGTCAGGTCCGCCCTTGGGAATGAATTTCTCCCTCCGGAGGTGTGCAGATCCGGCTCCGCCGTTTCCCGAGCGGCAGAAGATCTTTATGTAATCGACGAAATTGGAACCTGACATTGTTATTGATTAGAGTTAGTTTAAAAGAGAGCGTGAGGGGGAGATGAAGAGAGGGGGGGATGGGGAGATTCTTTATCGCCCCCTCGCCCTTTCACCCCCTCTCCC
>CAZXAM010000018.1:24361-60095 GCA_964638545.1 uncultured Rikenellaceae bacterium
GAGGGGGGGATGGGGAGATTCTTTATCGCCCCCTCGCCCTTTCACCCCCTCTCCCCCTCGTTTTCTATTTTACGAAGTCTTTTATCATAGCAGAGAGTCTTCCGAAAATATCATCAATGGTCCCTACACCGTTGACAGGCTTATAGATACCTCTCTCCCTGCAGTAATCTATAATAGGTTCTGTCTTTGCTTTGTAAACATCGATCCTGTTTTCAATAACTGCAGGATCCTTGTCGTCGGGTCTTCCTGACTGTTCTGCCCTGAGGATAAGTCTTTTGACAAGTTCATCATGATCAACGTCAAGGACCAGCATGCTGTCGATCTTCATACCTCTTTCATTGAGCATCTTTTCGAGGGCTTCGGTTTGCGCAACAGTTCTCGGGAAGCCGTCAAACAGGAAGCCTGCCTTGCCTTTGGTGCCGTCAATTTTTGCTGCAATCATTTCAATCACAACTGCATCCGGAACAAGTTCGCCCTTCGACATTATCAGGCTCATCTTCTTTCCCAGTTCGGTGCCTGCTGCTATTTCTGCCCTGAGCATATCACCGGTGGAAAGGTGCATGAGATTGAATTTTTCTGCCAGTCTCACCGACTGGGTTCCCTTGCCGGATCCGGGAGGGCCAAAAATTAAAAAGTTCACCATGGTCTTTTTCATTTCAATTTAAATATTTATTTTGTTCTGTTTTCTCTTTCTGATAACGCCTTTTTTCTATTTAATAATCGTATAAACTGACGGTAAGTTCCTTCCGTAGCCATCGTAGTCAAGCCCGAAGCCTACCACGAAGTCGTTCGGTATCTCAAATCCCACATAATCGACAGGTATCTTCCTGGTATAGGCTTCTGGTTTTAAAAGAAGGGTGGCGATCTTAATGTCGGCTACTTTTCTGACCTTAAGTTCATCCACAACCAGTTCAAGAGTATGACCCGTGTCAACAATGTCTTCAATTACAACAACATGCATACCTTTAATATCTTCATTCCATCCGATAAGCTCTTTCACTGATCCTGACGATTTTGTCCCTTCGTATGATGCCAGCTTAACGAAAGATATCCTTGCCCTGATGTTGATTCGTTTGAAAAGCTCAGCTGCAAATAAAAAGGCTCCGTTCAGAATCCCCAGGAACACAACATCCTTGTCTTCATAATCACGATTGATCTGGTCAGCCAGGACATCTATCCTTTTGCTTATCGTTTCAGCCGGTATCATTTCCCTGAACTTTTTATCGAGGATAACTATCTCTTTCATAGATGATTTTTTAGTGGATGAAGCCGGTGCGAAAATAGGAAAATAATAGCTATTTTTGTCTTCTGAATGAAAGGAAAATTCAAACAACAGATATGGAACCTCTTGTAAGCATAATAATGGGAAGTACGTCGGACCTGCCTGTAATGGAAAAGGCAGCCAGGGTTCTCAATGATTTTAAGATACCTTTTGAGATGAATGCCCTTTCAGCCCACAGAACCCCTGAGGAGGTTGAGAAGTTTGCAAAGGGAGCAGCCGGAAGAGGCATAAAGGTTATAATCGCAGCAGCAGGAATGGCCGCACATCTTCCCGGCGTTATCGCTGCCATGACTCCGCTGCCTGTTATCGGTGTGCCTGTCAAAGCATCGTTGGAAGGTATGGATTCAGTCCTTTCAATACTTCAGATGCCTCCCGGGATCCCCGTGGCAACTGTAGGTATCGATGCCTCACAGAATGCAGGAATCCTGGCTGCCCAGATCATTGGAACAGGTAATGAAACTGTGATGAAGGAAGTTTTGAAATACAAGGAAATCCTGAAAAAGAAGATTGTCGAAGCCAATAAAGAGCTGAAAGAAGTTAAGTTTCCCTATAAGACCAATTAAAGATTCTTCTCTGTGTAACTCTGTGATCCTCTGTGCATCTCTGTGTAAGTTCTTCAATTTATATTGGTTACACAGAGGAAATCCGGAGAAGCACAGAGTTCCACAGAGAAAAAAACAGATCAATCCATCAGACGGATTGATTTTTTTTGTAACTTAGTAGTTTATACTGAAACACTTGTACTCGCTGCACAGGATAATTGTTTCATGTTTCTTGTTTTTCCTTCTTCGTACCGGTTATGGCGGTAATCCCTATCTGATTTCCGCCGGAGCCGGCGAATCGGGAATGGGATCGGTTTGCGTCATGAAAACCGGTTTCTGGCCTTCATTCCGCAACCAGTCCATTCTTGCATACAACACCTCGGTGACAGCCGGCTTCAATTACGAGAACAGGTTCAATCTGCGGGAACTGGGAACCCGGACGGCAGGATTTGCAATTCCGGCTGGAAAAACCTCGCTGGGAATCATATATTCGCATTTCGGCTATTCCGATTTCAGGAGATCCATGTTCGGGCTTGCCTGCGGGATGCCTCTGGGAGAAAACATCGCTGCAGGTGTTCAGATTGATTATTTTCTTGTTAAGACCTCGGGTGATTATGATCCGGGTCATTCAGTGACCTTTGAAGCCGGGTTATTCTTTAAACCGGCAGATAAGGTAAGTGCTGGGATACATATCTTCAATCCGGTTCCGAATTCAATGAGAAAGACATTGATGCCTTCATCGATAAGGGCGGGAGCTGGCATTGAACTAAGCAAGGTTCTGTTTGCAGGAGCGGAAGCTGAAATGAGTTCGGGTGAGAAACTGATAATCAGAACAGGCTTCGAATATGAGTTTATGAAAAAGCTGTGGCTAAGGGGGGGCTTCAGCAGCGAAAACTCTTCGTTCACTTTCGGGCTCGGGTATCTTTTGAAATCACTTAAGATCGATCTGAGTTTTGCAACTCATGACCGGCTTGGCATTACATCAAGTGCTTCATTAATATTTAAAATCAAATGAATACTCTTTTAACCGCAAAGAACGCAAAGGTAAAAACGCAAAGGACGCTAAGAAGAATAACGAATCATACAGAGACAAAACCGCAAAGAACGCAAAGGTAAAAACGCAAAGGACGCTAAGAAGAATAACGAATCATACAGAGACAAAACCGCAAAGGACGCAAAGGTAAAAACGCAAAGGACGCTTAGAAACAATAAACAAAAAATATGCTTATGACTGAAAATGAATTGTCGAATAAAATTATCGGGTTGGCGATTGATGTGCATCATTCACTAGGACCGGGATTATTGGAAAGTGCTTATAAGGAATGCCTTTATTACAGACTTTTAAAGGATGAATATTCTGTTGAAAAAGAAAAACCTATGCCCTTGATTTATGAAGAAGTGAAATTGGATTGTGGATACAGGATTGATTTACTGGTTGAAAATAAAGTTGTTATCGAAGTAAAAAGTGTTGACGCTCTTAATGATGTCCA
Source organism: uncultured Rikenellaceae bacterium (assembly GCA_964638545.1). Classification (GTDB taxonomy): domain Bacteria; phylum Bacteroidota; class Bacteroidia; order Bacteroidales; family VadinHA17; genus LD21. The sequence goes on from CAZXAM010000018.1 coordinate 27,676, forward strand.
CTTGGCTCAAACCTTGACTTACATAAAACTAGGTGGTTATAAATTAGGATTGCTGATAAACTTCAATGTCTTTTTGTTAAAGGAAGGAATCAAAAGAATAGCAAACAATTTATAAATGAATTACAGGAAGTGTTCTTGTAATCCCTTTGCGTCCTTTGCGGATTTACCTGCTGAAGCGCCAGCGAAAGCAGACTTTGCGTTCTTTGCGGTTAAAGGAAAATTCCGGTTTCTTATTATCTTAATTTTAATAAATCTATCTGCCTTGATTAATTGTTATTCACAAAATGAAAACATAACAGAAATAATTATTGAAATTGCAGAAGAACTGGCAGCAAATGACTCCGATCCTGAATCGGTGGGATTGTACATTGAAAATCTTCATGAGCTTGCTGAAGATCCCGTAAAAATTAATACTGCAGATGAATCTGAGTTATCACGCCTCTTTTTTCTCTCCGACTTCCAGGTAAAAAACCTGACAGACTATATTACCAGATCAGGCAATATAGTCTCTGTCTTTGAAATAGCTTCAATCCCCGGATTCGACCGCCATACAGCCGAAATGATGATCCCCTTCATTGATCTCTCAGCAAATAAGACCAGCTCCGGCAATTCATCCCGGTTCAGAAGCACACTGCTTTCAAATTTCATTTATAAGCCAGGTGAAAAAGACAGTTCCTTCATAGGTCCTGCTTTTAAGCTCCTGACAAAGTACAGGTTTACCGCAGGAAGGCTCTCCGGCGGATTCACAACAGAAAAGGACCAGGGAGAAAAGATGTTTGATTTTCTTTCGGGATATATTGCATACACGGGCAACGGAATAATAAGAAAAATCATCGCAGGAGATTTCTCCGCGAGATCCGGCCAGGGAACCAATATTAATTCCGGGATCAGAACAAATCTTTCACTCACAGCACCGGGATATATGGCAGCAAGAAATGAGGTCCGCCCTTACACTTCAACTGACGAAAATAAATTTTTCAGGGGAATCGCTGCCCATCTGTCACTGAAAAAAGCCGATATGTTATTATTTTTCTCAAACCACAGGGTGGATGCCGTAACGGGCTTCTTCACGGATTCTTCGTTATATGCCGAACATTTAAATGAAACCGGCATTCATAATACGAAATCATCTCTGGCGATCAGGGATGCAATGACTGAAACCTTTTATGGAATTAATCTGATATACAATTTCCGTTACCTCAAAGCTGGTTTCTGCTGGTCGGGAAATCGCTTTTCCATTCCGTTCATAACTGATGTGTCTGATCCTGAAAATTTTTATGATTTTTCGGGCAGGACCAATAATGTATATTCTGTCCACTATAACAGCCAGATAAACAGAATATTGCTTTTTGGCGAATTTTCGTTTAATGCTCCTTCCCGATATGCACTGGTGCAGGGTGCAACATTGAGGCCATCCGACAGGCTCACTGTAAGCTTTCTTTACAGGAATTATACGACTGCATTCACAAGCTTTCATGGAAATGGTCCCGGAGTTAATTCTTCCGGCAGAAATGAAAATGGACTTCTTGGTAACTTAACATTCGAGGCTGTAAAACATCTTTTCATCAGCGCCGGAAGTGACATAAGCCATTTTCCATGGCTGAAATACAGATGCAGCTATCCATCTTCCGGCGCTCGTACCGAGATAAGAATCAAATATCTGCCGACGGAAGATCTTTCCTTTGATCTTGCTTATAATATCAGATGCGAGATGCTCAATGATGAATCTGCACCAGGCATACCCCGAATTGAAGAAAAGAAAAGCCGTTGGCTTAAAGGACAGGTCAGATACAACAGTGGTGAGAGGCTGTCATTTACCACACGCATCGATTACAAAACAGTTCATCTCTCAGGCAGTACAGGGATGCTCTTCCTGCAGGATTTCGCATACAGCTTCAGGCAAATACCGTTATCGCTTTGGGTAAGGTATTGCATATTCAATACGGATGACTGGGATTCACGACTCTATACCTATGAAAACGACCTTCTTTACAGTTTCAGCATTCCTGCTCTTTCAGGCAAGGGAACGAGAAGCTGTTTGATGGTAAAATGGGAGATCGGAAAGCGTACTGAGCTCAGGGCGAAATACTCGATTACATCTCTGACATCAGGCAATAATTCTTTCGAGGAAAAAGACGAAGTTAAATTTCAGTTCAGGATATGGTTCTAGGTTAATCGTGCAATCGTGCAATCATGCAATCATGCAATCGTTGCTATGCGGAATCTTCACTCTTTCTGGAACTCCTCCAAAGGAGGATTCTGCTTCTTCCGGTCGCCGGTCGCCGTCCCGATAGCTATCGGGAGCCGGTCGCCTATCTTTGTTCAACAGTTTTTATATCCCGGATATTGAGCTGCAGGTTTTTGTTTCCCCTGAACTCGTTCATCTCTATCGAATAGCAGATATCGAAAGGATTTCTTGACTTTATGTATTCAAAATTATTTGCAAGGTTAAAGCCGATAGCCGGGATGGATTTTGTTGCAGAAGATTCCTGGCACAGATCAAGCTTCAGATGTTCGCAGTTTGATCCAACCATACGGCCTGACCCTGTATCGAAAACATTTCTTGATACAAATAAAGGCGACATGTTTTCCGGACCGAATGGCTGGAACTGGCTCATTACCCTGAAGAACTCCTCGTTTATCTCTGAAAATGACAACTCCGTATCGACGAAAACCCTTGGCACAAGCTGGTCCTCGGTAATTGTTTTGTTTACATACTGTTCGAACCTCTGGATGAAAGGCTTGATGTTTTCTTTTTTAAGTGTAAGCCCTGCAGCAAACATATGTCCTCCGAAACTCTCCAGCAGGTCGCTGCAGGCCTCTATTGCCTGGTAAAGATCGTAGCCCTGAACAGAGCGGGCCGAGCCTGTGGCAAAACCATTGGATTCTGTAAGAATTACCGTGGGCCGGTAGTAAGTCTCAATCAGTCTTGATGCTACAATTCCTATAACGCCTTTCTTCCAGGAAGGGTTGTAAAGAACAGTGGTTTTTGCATTTGTATTGCTTTGATCTTCAGAGATCATCCGCATTGCTTCGCTGGTAATGACCCTGTCGACGCTCCTTCTTTCGATATTAAAGCTGTTTATCTCCTTGCTGATCCCTGTTGCAAGCTTTGAATCGCTGGATATCAGCAATTCCACAGCCTTGCCGCCTGTTTCCATTCGTCCGGCTGCATTGATCCTTGGTCCGATCTTGAATACTACATCCTCAATGGTCAGGGCTCTGAACACTTCCGCTTCGCGGATGATCTCTTTCAGTCCTGTCCTGGGAGATTCATTAAGCTGCTTCAGTCCGAAATAGGCGAGCACCCTGTTCTCTCCCGTTATCGGAACAATGTCCGATGCGATGCTTACTGCCACCAGGTCGAGATATGATGATATCGCGCTGAAAGGTATTCCATGGATCTTTGAATATGCATGTATGAGCTTGAATCCTACCCCGCAGCCTGACAGTTCCTTATATGGATAGGTGCATCCTGGTTGTTTCGGATCCAGTACCGCAAGGGCTTTTGGAATTTCATATCCGGGGTAGTGATGATCGCAGATTATCACATCAAGCCCTTTGGATCGCGCATAGATAACTTTTTCAACAGCCTTGATACCGCAATCGAGGGTTATAATGATCCTGCAATTATTCTGTACTGCAAAATCGATCCCCTGAAATGAAACTCCGTATCCTTCCTTGTACCTGTCGGGGATATAATATTCGACATTGGAAGTGTGTTCTCTGATGAATGAATATACAAGGGCGACGGCTGTAGTTCCGTCAACGTCATAATCGCCGTATACAAGTATCTTTTCATTCTTTTTAATCGCAGTCGAGAGCCTGTCGACTGCAATGTTCATATCCTTCATCATGAAAGGGTCATGAAGATACTGAAGGCTGGGATTAAAGAATGCCTGGGCTTCATCGGGTGTTGTTATGCCTCTCTGCACCATAAGATTCGCAAGTGAATCCGATACTCCAAGCGCTCCGGCCAGTTGTCTGACAGTGCCACTATCTCCTCTTTCCTTTATTACCCACTTCTTTTCCATCAGTCTGGTTAATTAATCCATTCGAGGTCAAAAATACCCTTAATTTTTTGTTTCAACGTTTCTTTTATTTTTTCATAATCCTGTTTTACCCCCAGCTCCTTCTCCATTGAAGTTACTCCCTTGTCGGTAAAACCACATGGATTGATATGGTTAAAATACAGCAGGTCTGTATTGACATTAAATGCAAATCCGTGCATTGTAACATATTTGCTTGCCTTCACTCCGATCGCACATATTTTCCTTGTCATCCCTTTTTTTTCCGGATCCAGCCATACTCCGGTGCTGCCTACAAGCCGTGTTCCATGGATACCATATTCACCAACAGTCTGAATAACTGCCTCTTCCAGCCTTGATATGTATTCCTTCAGACCAATCCCGATAACTTCCAGGTCGAAGATAGGATAACCTACTATCTGCCCCGGGCCATGATAGGTGATATCCCCGCCCCTGTCAATTTTGTAGAAACTTGCGTTCTTTGCCTGAAGCTGGATATAATCGATCAGCAGATTATTCTCCGATCCGCTTTTTCCAAGAGTATATACATGAGGATGTTCGACAAAGATCAGAGTTCCCGGAAGGTAATCAGTAAACTGGTGAACATTGTTTGATGATTTCTTGGCTTCGATAAGGGCATTGAAGATTTTTGCCTGATAATCCCAGGTCTCACTATAATCCTTCAGGCCAATGTCCTCATATTTAACTTTATAGCTCAACCCCGGATCTGATTTTTGGATTCTCAATATAATGAAAAAATCAATGGCGGATATGCTTTTCTGCGTGAAATGACGAACGCACAAGGGGTGAGCTTTCAACATGCAGGAACCCAAGTTCAAGCGCTGCTTCGCGGTATGATTCGAATTTTTCCGGGTTGATATATTCAACAACATCCATGTGCCGGGGCGAAGGTTTGAGATATTGTCCTATTGTCAGGATCCTGCAGCCGGCATAAAACAGGTCGGAAACTGTTTCCGTTATCTCCTCTTCGGTTTCTCCCAGGCCAACCATAAATCCTGATTTTGCAGGCTTGTTTTTCAAAGAAATGTATCTTATAACTTCAAGACTTCTTTCATATTTAGCCCTGGTCCGGACTAAGGGAGTGAGCCGTCTTACTGTTTCAATGTTATGTGATATCACATCAGGCGATGCATCAATAATTTTCTGTATGTTTTCGGGTCTGCCATCAAAATCCGGTATAAGCGATTCAACTGTCGTTTCCGGATTCTCCTTCTTTATCGCAAGTATAATTTCCGCCCAGAATGATGCTCCGCCATCTTTAAGGTCGTCACGGTCGACAGAAGTAACTACACAATGCTTAAGATTGAGTTTCCTGATAGTTTTGGCAAGCCTCCGGGGCTCTTCTTCATCCGGAGGAAAAGGTTTCCCTGTTTCTGTGTTGCAGAATTTGCATGCTCTGGTACAGATCTCTCCAAGTATCATGAAAGTGGCAGTGCCTGCGTTCCAGCACTCTCCGATATTCGGGCAATTGCCGCTGGTGCATATTGTATGGAGGTTATTGTCTTCAACAAGGTGCTTTACCCGTGAATAATTCTCTCCTCTCGCTCTCTGCATCTTCAGCCAGTCAGGTAGCCGCCTGCTTTGTTCCATTAAAAATAATTTAATCATGCAAAGGTAAATATTCTCTGTGTAACCATGTACTCACCCCCTATGTCCCTCCCTATCTATCTGATAATAAGTTAAAGTCTTCCTGCTTAAGTTTTTAACCCTCCCTCCATCTCCCTCCCTTAAGGCCAAGGGAGGGAGTGGGCTTACTGGGATTTCCCCTCCCCTTAGCCTTAAGGGGAGGGGCTTGGGGTGGGGTTATCTACACATGAGAGGGGGGATGAGTGCGTGAGTACATACAGAGAAAAAAAGATTAAATTTGTTTGACTCAAAAAATAAAATCAATAATTATTTACCATGGTAAATGATGATATATATCACTTCCAGGCAATATCTGATAATTTACCAGGAAATTTATAGTTTATACAATACTATTACGGCATTTGAGAACTTTTAATTTTAAACATTTCATCATGAAACTTATCCGTTATGTTTTTGTTCTTGCTGCCATTGTCGCAATAACTTTATTATCCTCCTGCACAAAAGATAATTCCGGAAACATTTCCGGGGATTATTCTGTTTTCGCATGGAACGACCTCGGAATGCATTGTCTGAATCCAACTTATGATAAAGCGGTCATTCTGCCGCCCTACAATAACCTTATGGTTCAGGTTGTAAAAAGGGGATCATTGCCTGAAATAGTGACTACAGGCATAACAGTCAGTTATAAAATACTTAACAATACCTCATCGTACGATAAAAGGTCCTACGGAGGATTCTGGGATAATGCCATGGCATTGTTTAAAGCATCACCTGCACACAATATCGGGCTTACCGGGAACGGACTTACCGGTACGATGAATGCTGCTGACAATCATTTTATTGCTGACGGCATTCCTGTTGTGCCGGTGAATGATGCAGGGACATGGAATCCTTACCAGGTAGCTGAAATCACAGTCAAAGACAATAGTGGAAATACCATCGCAACGACACAGGCTACTGTTCCTACGTCAGATGAAATCAACTGTGCCAAATGCCATACGTCAGGGGCGAGTCCGTTCGATGATATCCTGTCGAAACATGATGAGGAACACGGGACTGGTCTTGTAAGCCACAAACCTGTTCTCTGCGCCAGCTGTCATCCAAGTCCTGCGCTGGGTATCAATACGGGTCCTCAGATGTACCTTTCAAAGGCTCTCCATGGGTCTCATGCTTCAAGAGGAGCATCATGTTATGATTGCCATCCCGGCACTGTAACAAAATGCAGCAGAAGCCTGGCTCATACTTCAGCTGACGGAAATTGTGTTGCATGCCATGGCGATATGGCTAATGTCGCCAATACGATCACCAATGGAAGGATTCCCTGGGCTTCGGAACCTTCATGCATAACCTGCCACTCCGGGGTAACAGGAGTTAACACCGGAAATGTCCTCTACCGTAATTCAAAGGGACATGGAGATATGTATTGCTCTGCCTGCCACGGAAGTCCTCATGCAATGTATCCTTCACGTGAAAACCCGGATAACTACCAGCCAAAACAATACCAGAGTTCCACAAAAATAAAAACCATTGGCAGCTGCGGATACTGCCACACCAATTCAAGGGGCGAAAGTGAGATAACTGAGTTTGCAGAAAAGCACGGCGGAACTAATCCTGAAAAGAGCATCGGATGCAGGGCTTGCCATACTTCTATTCCGACGAATACTTCTTCGTGGCCTCATGCATACACCTGGAAAAATTCGAACTAGAGAATCAATTATCAGAGTAACGAAGAGCCGGAAATAAGACCGGCTTTTCTTTTTTATCAAAAATGATTCGTTCATTGTATCAGATAATTATTTAATCTTTAAATTGGTATCTGTAAAATTTTACAGATAAATACTATGGAAAATACACCTGAAATAAACAAGATTGAACTTGAAGAGGATTCTCTGAAAGATCTGGATACTACCCGTAAATGGTCAATGTTCCTTGCCATACTTGGTTTCATAGCCATAGGACTTATGCTATTGATCGGTCTTCTTGCTGGTGTATTTCTTTCTGTCTTTAAATCGGGGGAATTAGACCTGAGTACCGGAGAATCCATTTTGATATTTGGGATACTGCTTGTTTTCGCAGTTATATATTTCTTCCCAATACTATTCCTGTATCGTTTTTCGAAATATGCAGGCCATGCCGTCAGAGCACGTGATAATAATTACATGAAAAGGGCTTTCAGATATCTTAGAAAGTACTCCGTTTATATCGGGGTACTTGCAATTGTCGTCCTCGCAATTTATCTGATAGCTATTATTATGTCCGGGGCTTCGCTGGCGTTTCTGAAAGATCTCGGGACAGGAGTATGAAACGTACTCATCTCCCCAACCCTCCCTCTACGCTGAAGCTTCGCGGGACGACTTGTTCCGCGTTAACGGAAGGCTCTTCTCTCCGCCAGTTGGCGGAAAGATGGGGAAGGCTAGAGCAGGGATTGAATATAATGTGGAAGTAATTGAACCAGAATAACACCCCCCCATCCCCCCTCAAAGGGGGATATAACTACTATGAGTACAGCATATTACAACGGAATATTCCTGTCAAAGGAAAGAGTGAAGATCAGTCCTGATGACCGCGGATTCTTATTCGCCGACGGCATTTATGAAGTTGCCAGATGGTATGAAGGTTTCTTCTTCGACATGGAAAGCCATATGGCACGAATGAAAAGAAGCCTGAAAGAGATCCGTATTTCATGGCCTGAAGCAGATTCATTTCCTTCAATAGCGAAGGAACTGATAAAAAGGAACAAGCTCCTGGATAAGCCATCACTGGTTTACCTTCAGGTGACAAGAGGCGCGGCTAAACGGGTGCATGCATTTCCGTCACCCCCGGTCGACCCGACGGTATATGCATATGCATGGCCCTTTAATCCTGCAAAGGAGAAGATCTCAAAAGGAATAAATACGATCCTCAGAAAAGATCCCCGATGGAACAGGTGCGATATAAAATCGATTTCCCTGCTTCCGAATATTCTTTGTTTCCAGGAAGCAGTCGAAGCCGGCTCAATGGAATGTATATTCGTAAAGGACGGTATGATGACGGAATGCGCTCATTCAAATGTGTTCTTTGTGATTGACGGGAAAATCTTCACACATCCTGAAAGCGAAAGCATCCTTTCAGGTGTAACCAGGAAAAATCTTATCCGCCTGGCACGCGAAGCAGGCATTTCGATATTTGAGATACCTGTTGCTGCCAACAGATTAAATGAGGTAAGCGAAGTATTTATCACAAACACATCATTTGAGATAGCCCCGGTTGTTTCAATAGACGGGAAGCCTGTGGGCAAAGGTGCTCCCGGCCCCATCACAAATCTCCTGCGGCAAAGGTTCGACGAACATATCAGCGATCTGAAAAGCTGAATGCAGTAGCCCGGATTTTCCTATATTTGCACAAATTTTACAAGACTATGAGCGACATGTTACTGAGCGAACAGGAACAGATCAGGAGGAATTCCCTTGAGGAACTGAAGAAGCTGGGAATAAATCCTTATCCTGCAGCTGAATATAAAACCAATGCATTTGCAAAGGAGATACTCGCGAATTTCGAACCTGAGAAAAACAATTATCAGGATGTAACCCTCGCCGGAAGGATAATGAGCCGGAGAATTATGGGGAATGCCTCATTCGCAGAGATTATGGATTCTTCAGGCAGAATACAGATTTATCTGCGACGCGATGATCTCTGCCCGGGAGAAGACAAAACAATGTACAACTCTGTCTTCAAGCATAATCTCGATATCGGTGATATTATAGGCGTAAAAGGATTTGTTTTCAAAACTCAGATGGGAGAAACCACCGTTCACGTAAAGGAACTGACGGTTCTCGCCAAATCACTGCACCCGCTTCCCATAGTCAAAGAGAAGGATGGTATCGTGTTTGATGCTGTCACCGACCATGAGATGCGTTATCGCCAGAGGTATGTCGACCTTATCGTCAATCCGCATGTGCGTGAGGTCTTTCGCAAAAGGACGCTGATATACCAGACGATGAGGGAACTGTTCAACTCCAGGGGTTACCTGGAAGTTGAAACCCCTGTTCTTCAGCCTATCCCGGGAGGAGCGACTGCAAGACCATTTAAAACGCATCACAACACTCTTGATATTCCGCTATATCTGAGGATCGCTGATGAGCTTTACCTGAAACGCCTGATCGTCGGAGGATACGAAGGTGTCTACGAGTTTGCCAAGGATTTCCGCAACGAAGGAATGGACCGCACCCATAATCCGGAGTTCACGGTGATGGAGATATATATAGCCTATAAGGATTATAACTGGATGATGTCGTTCACAGAGGAAATCATAAGCACCGTGGCCATGAAGCTTCACGGGAAAACAGAGATTACCTATGACGGAAAGGTCATTAATCTGAATCCGCCCTATAAAAGGATAAGCATGCTTGACTCAATAAAGGAAAATACCGGTCTCGATATTACCGGTATGGATGAAGATCAGCTGAGGAAGGCCTGCGACAGCCTGGGTGTTGAAAATGATCCAACCATGGGAAAAGGAAAGCTGATAGATGCAATTTTCAGTGAGAAATGTGAGCATACCCTTGTTCAGCCCACCTTTATAATAGACTATCCCGCAGAGACTTCACCCCTGACGAAGATGCACAGGAGCAAACCTGGCCTGACCGAAAGGTTCGAGCTGTTCATCAACTGCAAGGAGATAGCAAACGCATATTCAGAGCTGAATGATCCGATCGACCAGATGGAAAGGTTTAAGGATCAGCTTAAGCTCTCCGAAAAGGGTGATAATGAAGCAATGTTCATCGATCTCGATTTTGTAAGGGCGCTGGAATACGGAATGCCTCCTACATCGGGAATGGGCATGGGAATGGACAGGCTTACGATGCTGATGACAGATCAGCCTTCGATACAGGATGTTCTGTTCTTCCCCCAGATGAAACCGGTAAGTCAAAAGGTGAAAGCCGAGAGTCAAAAAGAAGAATACTTAGCTCTGGGAATACCAGAGGAATGGATCGAGCCGCTGAAGAAACTAGGATTCACAACAGTTGAAAAACTTAAGGAGGTTGAAAAGACAGGCAAGCTCGCCAACGACCTTAATGGTTTCAACAAAAAGAACAAGCTCGGGCTGTCAGGATTAAGCCCGGAAGCGGTTGCACAATGGCTAAAAAGCTAAGATTCTGACTTCTGAAGGTTAATTGAACCAATATAATCTATTACCTTTTTCAGAAGCTTGAAGTAAAGGGCTGAATACAACAAGATCGAAACTATCCATAAAACAGCCAGGTTAAACCAGTATGTTTGGATCTCGGTGTTGCCCAGTCTCTTAACCGGTGCATAAAAGTGCGCTCTCCCGTAATTTGAAGTTGCTTTCATATATCCGGGCTGATATTTCTGGATTATTCTTTCCTGGGTTTCATATGTCATATCCTGAAACGTAAAAGAATTCAGCGTAAGGTCCTTAAGACTTTGATTTTCAAATAGTGATTGCCGCTTGTTTAATCCTGCTTTGCCTATCTCTTTTTCAATCTCAGCGTTTACTGAATCAATTTGTTTTACGGCATATATTTTTTTCCTCATAAACGGTTTCCTGAGGTTTTCAAGAAATCCAGTTGCTTCCGATTCAATTTGTTCGCTGAAACTTTCCGGATTCAGGGCTGCTTCCCATTTCGGGATTATTATTAAGGATGAATCCGAGAGCAGATCAAGATTGTATTTGATTTTTTTAAAATATCCATTCAGGCTGTCCCGTTTTGCCGGAATACCGATCATTTTTGTACAGCGCTGAAGATCTTCAACGAGGGCATCTATAAGGAAGGATTCATAATAATAGTTCTGGCTTTTGATCATATTAAACTCAAAAAATGGCTTCTCGAATTTATTCTTGCTGAACTGATGAACAGCCAAAGCTTCGAACGACCATCTGGCAGGCATAAGATCTCCCAAAACAGGTACATATTCGTGTTTGGTGCCTGGAATATGGAGTTTATCAAAAGAGACAAGCACTCCGCTGAACAGCAGTTGCGGAATAATAACAAAAGGTATGAGAATATAAATTGTGATAACAGAACTAAATGCGGAGGAGAGGTTTAGTCCCAAAATATTAGCCAGGCAGGAGGTTGTAAAGAGAACCAGCCAGTAAGGAAAAAGCATCCCCCTGATGCCAAGCAGAAGGTTGCCGATCAGAACAAAAAAGAAGGTCTGGATCGCCGAGAGAAGAAACATCATGGCAATCTTCGAATTCAGGTAGCTCAGCCAGCTGAGATTAAGGAAAGACTCTCTCCTGAGGATCTTTCTGTCTTTGACTATTTCTTCCGAGCTCGACATCAGGCCGAAAAACATTGAAGTTATTACGCACATGAATATATATGCCTTAACGTTCTCATTATCACTGAATTTATATTCCGGACCGGAAGAAAACCTTGTAAAAAAAGCCAGCAGGAAAGCCAGAACAGGGGCTCCGAGAAGGCTTATCAGTATATATTGCCTGTCAGAGAATTTTGATAGAAGGTCACGTGTAAAGAAAATCTGCGATTGTTTAAGCAAACCCGGAATGCTGAAACTGTTGCCCGGCAGAGGATGTTTGCCGGAAACAGGTTTTGTGATCTTTGCGGTATATTTTTCACGGAACCTGTCTGCCCATTCCCTGGGGGAAACTTTCCTTATACGTGTTGGTTTTCCGCGTTCATCAACCACTTTGGATTCGATGATCTGAAGTATCTGTTCGGTGTCGATGTTACCGCATTTCACACATTGATCTTCATCGGCATTTGCATGATTGCTAAGCTTCTTGAAATAAACAATAGCTTCTGAGGGATCTCCGTACCAGACCTGGTATCCACCCCTGTCGATGAACATCACCCTGTCGAACATCTTATAAATGTCGGAGCTCGGCTGGTGTATGTTTATGATAACGAGTTTCCCCTTGTAGGTCTGTTCCTTCAGAAGGTTCATTACCGCTTCCGAATCAACTGATGAAAGACCAGAAGTCGGCTCATCAACAAACAGTATCGTGGGTTCCCTCAATATTTCAAGGGCTATGTTGATCCTTTTTCTCTGCCCCCCGCTAATGACCTTTTTCAGAGGATTTCCTACCTTCAGGTCTTTAATTTCATCAATGTCAAAGTCGATCAGCGTTTTGTTAACAACCTCAAGGATCTTATCTTCCGGGAGATTGTTGAGGCACATTTTTGCATTGTAGTAGATATTCTGGTAAACGGTAAGTTCATCGATAAGCAGATCGTCCTGCGGCACGAGCCCGATGACACCCTTCAGATCCTCCTTTTCCTTTTCGTCGTAAAGGTTATACCCGTTTATCAGTACTTCTCCGCTTTGCGGTTTCAGAGTCCCGTTCAGGATACTTATTGTTGTGGATTTGCCCACACCGCTTCCGCCCAGTATACCAATCAGCTTGCCGGATCCCTCGTGAAGATTGAAATTATGTATTCCGTTTCCGCTGTTTGGAAAATTGTATGATACATTGTTGGCATCCAGAGTTATCCTTGCGTCAGACGCATGCTCTGAGAGCAGGCTTATAACACCTGAATAAAAAAGGGTATTAATACCAGATCCCCGAAGAACAGATCCGCGGTCGAAAATATATGTGTATCCTGAGGAGATATTCTGTCCGTTCAGATAGAGGTTCTTGTCACCATCGTACCTCATAATGAGTGTACTGGTGCTCATGATCTGAAGGAATGAGATGCTGCCGCTGAGGTTTTCATCAGCCAGGTGCTTTATCTGAGAGTGGATGGATTTTTTATTGCTGACTATAAGAAGCCTTTTCTTCTCCCTTACATCCCTGAGCTGATTCATGATAAAACTCCGTATGTCTGAAAATTCTGATTCCGGGACAAAGAATGAATTGGCGACAGTCTGAAGAAATTCAACCTCGTTCTCAGTTATCTCCGATCCTTTTGAAATATAATCAGTCAGCTGGACCAGCACATATATCTTTTGCTTCTGCTGAAGCTCCTCATTTATTTTTTCACAGATTGCCAGGATCCTCATCGCGTTCAGCGAAGTGCGTTTCCTGTCCCTGAGAGATCCCTTGATGATATTCTCAGAGGCGAACCTGTCGAGATTTTCCTCGAAGATCCTCATGTATTTCCCGACCAGCTCATTATTCAGATGGCGTGACAGGAATAACCTTACAATTTCCTTCTCCTTGCCGGATATCTCCTTCTCATCGTGAATATCAGCGACCAGGGCGAAAAGCTGTACCAGGGCATTCAGTATATTCTCACTCATTGATAATTCTTAAAAATTATGACCTAAAAAATTATAATGGTTTATGGTTGATGTCATTATGTTGCAAAGCTTATCTTTGTAATACCCAAGTTATGAATTAATAAGGACACACAAAAACTTTTTTGGGCAGACAGGAATATGAAGAAATTCCTTGAATACAGAGGACCGGTCACTTACAGGACAATTGACCATCTCCTTAAGGAACTGAAGAAGACTGAAGAATTCAGGTCTTTGCACAAAATAACCGCAAGAAGGGTTTATGCAATCCTTGTCGAAGTTCTTGAAAATATAGCTAAACATTCTTTTAACGGTCCATCCGGGACTTTAGCGTGCCAGCCATATATCTCGGCAGAAATTATAGAAGAAAATATTGTGATTCATGCAGAGAATCCTGTTGCTGCTGACAAAAGAGAATTGATGACAGGACAGCTTGAGCTTGTAAATGACCTCGACGAAGAAGATCTCACACTATTCTATGAAGACAAGATTAACAGGAAAACAAAAAGATATGAGAATGGAGCAGGGCTTGGATTTATCCTTGTGAGGCTCAAATCAGGCAACAAAATTGATTTCAGTTTCACGGACAGACCCGGGAATCTTTTGTGTTTAAGTATACATATTACAGTAAATAAATATGTTATGAAAAAGCTTCTTATCGAACAGACATCAAGTTCTCCTAAAGTGCTGCTGGACCCTGAGACCAATTCTTTTGAGATATCAGGAGAGTCAAGGCCGTCAGATGTAACCTCTTTCTACACGGAGATTATCAGCTGGTTTGATAACTACTCCCAGAATCTCTTAAAATCCGCTCAAAAAGAGAACCCTCCTGTATTCAATCTCGATCTGGAATACTTTAATTCATCTTCTGCGAAATACATCCTCGATCTGTGCAAGATGATAGCGTCAATACGTGCCAAAGGAAGGGAGATTATCCTTAAATGGCACTACGAAGCCGACGATATGGATATGCTTGAAGCAGGCAGGGAAATGTCGAGGATCTCAAAACTGCCATTCGTCTTTGTTCAGAAATAATAACCTGACATATAATCCAATTCCCGGGCAAGATGACAGAAAAAGGTTCAGACATCGGGTCGAACGTATGGTCAGTTGTTTTAACAGATGCCGAACCGGCAGATAAGATATCTGATCTCATGAATGATCTGGCCTGTATGTTTTATTCTGATGTACAGCGTTCACAGGATTTATTTGACTCTCCTGTCAAATTAAGTTCTAAGGATTTCGAAAAGCTCAGCGCTGAGGAAAAGGAACCCTGGCAGACTTTTGTGGAGAGGATTCCCGGGAAACTGGTTTCTGTGAATCTTAAGATTCGCCGGTTCAATGATTTTTGCAGAACATGTCTGATACCGTACTCCGACCTTGAACATTTTGCCGGCCTCGATTATTTTCTTTTCACCTCCGGTGAGAAAGATGAAGGCGTTACAACGTTCAGGGAACTGCCAGAAAAGCGGCAACGCTTTTATATTGAGCTCAACCATCTGATACCTGTTGAACTAAAGAAAAAAGGATTTGAAATTATCCGACCCGAAGAGATCTCCGAAATAAATGAGAAGGTTGTCGGTAAACTTGCCAGGGCTATTCACGCAAAATATCTTCACCAGGTAAGAAAGGAGAATCCGGGTTCCGATAAAGATATTTACATATCGTGGCTTCATAAAACGGGAGAAACCAGGAACCAGAACCTTGGTGAATTTGATGATCTGCCTGAAGAAATAAAGCAGTCGAACCTCGATAATGCTTACCACATACCGACAAAGCTTCTGGCAGCCGGTTACAAGATAAGGCCGGTCAGGAAAGGATTCAGACAGACTGCTCTCCACCTGGGCGAAGAAGAGATCGAGACAATGGCGAGGGTTGAACATATCAGATGGTGCTGGGACAAGATACTTAACGGCTGGTACTATGGCAAGGCAAGGGATGATAAGAAGAAGCTTCATCCGAGCATAATAACATATGAAGATCTATCTGAATCCGAGAAAGAAAAGGACCGCGAGCTTGTAAGGCTGATCCCTGCGCTGCTTCAGGATATAGGTTATGAAGGTTTCCCGGTAAATCCGGACAAAATCCGCAAGCTTCCCTATGCTATTAAACCTCAGAGCAGCATCCACAGGATCCTCGATGAGACCAGGGACCTGAACGATCAGATCAGGAAGATGGTGACACTTACACCTGCAGTTGAAGAGATGGCTGCTGTAAGGAACAGGAAAATAGAGGAAGCCATCAGGGAAGTCGAAGGCAGCTATTTTTATGCACAGCATATCCAGGAATCCTTTTTACCTGACAATCTGGATGTGAGGGAGTGTTTTGCCGACAGCTTTGTGCTTTTCAGGCCAAAGGATATTGTCAGCGGTGATTTTTATTTTTTCAGCAGGCTTGATCATAAAATCATATTTGCAGCAGCCGACTGCACCGGTCATGGAATACCGGGAGCCCTGCTGAGCACAATAGGCTATGGCATCCTTGACCAGGCTGTAAATGAGCTTAAGATGACTGAGCCAACTGACATACTTCGTCATTTGTATTCAAGGATGCACAGGTTTATAAAACAGGGAAGTACAAACTCCATGATTACAGACGACATGGACATTGCGCTCTGCACCCTTGATCTCAGGAAGCACCGGTTGATATATGCCGGGATCGGCAATCCGTTATACCATATTTCCGGAAGTGAGTTTTTTGAGTACAAAGCCGGCAATGTCAGGGAAGACCGTAATGAAAAAGCCGACAGTGATTTTACTTCGGAAACTCTTTCCCTGAAGCATGGAGATGCTTTATATCTTTTCACAGATGGCTATGCCGACCAGTTCGGAGGGAAGAGCCATAAAAAATATCAGAGCGGACGGCTTAAGGAAGTCCTGAGGAGGATAAGTAATTATCCCATGCCTGAACAGGGCGATATGCTCTATGAGGAGATTGAATTGTGGCGAGAGGAAAATGATGAAGAGCAGACGGATGATATACTTGTTATAGGGATAAGAATTTAAATTCAGTTCCCGGCTGACCTGAAAATAAATAATTTTCAGTCAGGATATTGAATCTGACCGCTTCATTTATTATATTTACTTTAAATAAAAGTAAATCAGCCCTCAGGCCATTGTTTTTCTGTTCATCGCATGCTTATGAAAAACAAACTCACCTTCTGCAGTTATTTCACGTTAATTGTAGTCTCCCTTGTCTTCTGCCAGACTAATGTTTTAACTGCTGACACGCCAGCTCCTGATACAACCTATTCCAGCTTCCGGCTTTTTGAAGATGAAACCCCATTGGAAATAACCCTTAGTTTCGACCTTTCAACCTATCTGAAAACAAAATCAAAGAAAGAATACATGAAAGGAAGGATAACCTTCCACCTGGAAAATGCCGATACTTTAACGAAAAATATAAATATAAGAGCCCGGGGTATTTTCAGGAATGATTGGTGCTATTACGGTCCGATGGAATTGAATTTTAAAAAAGCCGATTTCGGATATTCTGACCTTAACAGCATAAAAAAAATAAAACTGGTGCCTCAATGCACTTCCGGCAGTGAAAGTGAGAAGAATATCCTGATTGAATACTTGATCTACAAGATGTTCAATGTTATGACAGACACCAGCTTCAGGGTCAGGCTTCTTAAAATTAATTATGTTGATTCAGAAAACAAGAAGAAACCTTTCACGCAATTCGGTTTCTTTATTGAGCCTGTTAAGATGCTGACTGAGAGGACTAACACAATCGAAATTGAATCGCGTGCCCTGGATCAGAAAAGCATATTTCCGAGAGTGATGGACAGAATAGCTATCTTCAATTATATGATCGGAAACTATGACTGGGCCGTGCCGAATCAACATAATATAAAAGTGCTCAAACCTATGTTATTCGATCCTTCCGGCCTCTCTTCGGCTGTTCCCTATGATTTTGATTTCACCGGGCTGGTAAATGCCTCCTATGCTATACCTGAGGACAAGATAACCGGAACCACGAACATCCGGGAAAGAATATTCCTTGGTGTTTGCCGTACCAAGGAGGAATACCAGAAAGACCTTTCGGAGTTCATAGAAAAAAAGGATGATTTTTACAGGATCATAAACGAATTCCAATATCTGAACGCAAAACAGAAAAAAGACCTGGTAATGTATCTCGATGAGTTTTTTGATCAGTGCACAGGAAAGCAAAGTATTATCTATACTTTTTTAAATAAATGCAAGAATTTCTAAACCTTAATATCTAGATTATGTTTACTGATTTTTTCAATTTGAACAGCCCGGCTTTCTGGACGATCCTGGAGAAATTCATCATAAACCTGATATTTCTTTTTCTCCTTATCAGGTTTGTCTATTACAGGTATTCCAGAAAGGAAATATATGTATTCAGCCTTTTCCTGATGGGAATAGTGATCTTTATCCTTGGCTCCATGCTGCCGTTGGTTTTCAACTCAGCAATGGGGCAATTAGGAATGGCTATCGGTTTGTTTGCCATCTTCACCATCCTCCGGTTCAGGACAAGAAACCTTAACGTTAAGGATATGGCATATTTCTTTACCGTAATTGCTATTTCGGCGGTCAATTCATTCAAGTGGGTGGACTTTCCTACTCTGGGAATTTTTATCCTCAACTTTATAATTATCCTTTCTGCGTTAGTCCTCGAGATAGTGCTGGCAGGAAGAATCAGAAAAGACAAGAAATTAAAAAAGGATAAATTCAGGTCACATCCAATTGTCTATGATAATCTGGAGATGCTCAAAACAAAGAATAAAGAAGAGCTTATCAAAGATGTCGCAGGGATTACCGGTATTGATGTTAAGAAAATCAGGATCAAAAAAGTTGACTATAAAAAGAAAACCGCTGTCATTGACATATTTTACTAAACCCTGAACATTATAATTTCTTGCATTTATCTAAAAACAGATCTATCAGGAAGTTCAGGGTTCTTGGTTTTTCCAGCTGATAAAAGAACTGATCAAGAAAGTTAAGTATATCCTTTTTTGAGGCATTGCTCAGGTAAGGATAATTGTTGATGACAGAGTAAAATTCATCCTTCTTGTCGAGGAACATCATCAGCTCTTTTTGAAACACCTCCCTGTTCCGGCAAATCCCGGAAAAAACCCGTATTCGGTTGCTTTCTATCCCCATTTCGGGCGGAGGAATTGCATATTCGGCATTTACAATCCCGGTCAGGTCAAAATCAAAAGGCACAGGTATACCCAGGCCTGAGCCTTCAAATGTCATAGATTTCAGTATATCCACATTGTGCTGTCCCGGCACCGACCAGTCCCAGTTGCTGACCATGTAGTTGAATATGGCCATCCTGTCAATGGCCGCAGGGGCCATATTTTTCTGAGTAAGATTCATTGATTTTATAACAACGTTGTTCGTCCTTTGGGCAACCAGGCTTTTAGGTTCTATGA
Source organism: uncultured Rikenellaceae bacterium (assembly GCA_964638545.1). Taxonomy (GTDB): domain Bacteria; phylum Bacteroidota; class Bacteroidia; order Bacteroidales; family VadinHA17; genus LD21. The sequence goes on from CAZXAM010000018.1 coordinate 46,921, forward strand.
AGAATCCAAATGATGTGACAGGTTTCCTGACGCCTTTGGAATCAATATAATTTATCTTCAGAAGCCTTACCCGGAATGAAGTGTCAGTAAGCACGCTATAAAGCTTATAAACCAGGTATTCCCTTTTGATATATTCTTCATATGTGGCTCCTCTCTGGCATTGGTGAACAAGCTTAATTTTCTTTACTTTCCCGGAATCGGAGTCGAGATATACCGTTTTCTTGAAGTTTATCTCAAGGGGCGGATATCCGCAGCGCTCATACCGCGATTCACCCCGGTACTTTAAAGTTATTTTCCTGTCAAGGGAATCTGTTTCGCTAAGCCGTGCTTTTAGAATCCCGTCAAAGGTCTCAGTTTTAGCTGTTTTCTCAAGAAAATGCTTCTGGTCAAATTCCAATGTTATCTCCAGAAGCTCGTCACTGTCAAACAGCCTGAGGATTTTCTTGGGACCTTCGTTTTTCTGTTTCTTCAGGGCTGTTGTATCATTCTGCCCTGAAACCGGACAAAAAAAGATACCAATAAAAAGCGCTGAACACAGGATCTGTTTCGTAATAATTTTCATTTCAGGTTGTAATTGAATCTCAGGATCGTGGGCGGATTGATCCGGCCCTCATTGGAAATAAGCATATCCCCGTTCGGCAGGAAGGTTATGCCTTCGGGCATGTTGAACAGCTCCGGGCTGAGCTTTATAATGTATTCGATTGTTCCGTTCATATCGAAGACAAACAATATTCTTTCCATGGCTGACAGAACGTACAATTTGTTCGTGAGAGGGTGTATCCCTATTGCTGATGGTCTGAAGCTGATCTTGTCTCCACCTCCTGAGGGTGTAATACCTTTTTCTGAGGCAAATTTCTTTATTTCTGAGATATTAAATATCAGCACAGGTTCTTCGAGCAGTATTTCCTGATTCAGGTCAAACCCAAATACCGGATGCTTTCCTTTGGTTTCAGAGTCTTTCCCGGGATTGTTCTTTGACACAATCAGAAGCCTGTTATAAACTCTGTCGAAGCATAGCCCTTCATTGTCCAGAGGAGGAATCCCGACCGAATAGATCTTTCTCAAAGAACCGGCTGATCCGTCATAGCTTACGTTGTAGAGTTTACCATCGCTTCTCAGGACATAAAAAACGTTGTCAGCCATGGCGATCCCCTCATAGTCGCCCTTCGAATGAAATGAGAAATAGCTGCTCATTTGTCCTTTAACCAGGTCTATTATGAATATCATTCCGTTCTCGTCCTGGACACAGGCGACAGATGATGGATTAATTAAAGTGATCCCTGAAACTTCTCTTAGAACGGCCGGAAGCGGTATTGTCTGGTCCGGTCTCGATAAGTCGTACCCGATAGAACTGACACTTATATGGACTGTTGCCAGCCGGTTCTTTTCAGGTGGATTTGCACAACTGAGGAGGTTCAGTGAAAACACAAACAGAAGGAATGAATCGATCATTAATATGGTATTATTTGCTTTGTTCATTTCTGTCCGGCAACAGCCTTTTAACCTCTCCGAGATGAAGAAATGCTGTATGGTTATAAGTGCCATTCTGCATTCTGAGATCCCAGCTTTTCTGAAGTATCTCCAAAGCTTCCTTATATGCACCTTTCTTATATAATCCCCAGCCTTGGGTATGTAAAAGGTTATAATCATCAGGCTTTGTTTTCAATGCCTTTTCAGCCAGTTCCATTCCTTCCTTGATGTTACGGTTATTATCAATTAAAAAATAAGCCAGTGAATTCATTTTTAAAGGATTATCCGGTTATTTTAGTGGCAATGGAAGATGTTACGGAGGCATAATTAGTTATCCCCTGGCTCTGAAGAAGTCCGTTGATAGCTTCTGATGGTTCTACTTTCAATTCATCAGTATTGGTCAGACTATTGATCAGTTCATCCCTGAGAGCATCAACAAACTCGCTGACCCACTTGTCGCCCTTATTGTCTTTCTGGCGGTGGCTTATGATGATGTCGTATTCGAAACCCGGGATGAGGCTGGCCATATGGGCTGGTCATTTTGATAAAGTTACAAAAGTGTTGAATTCAAGGCAAATATTTTTTAATCAAGCAATCTTATGTTGAGGTCTCCATAAATGTCAGAAGCCTTTCAGAGGACCAGCCGAACAAAGAATTGTCAGTTCTGTATTCGTTAATCTGAACCCATTTTATTCAATGCCTGATCAAATTTGCCGCTGAAAACATCTGTCTCCATCAAATCCTGCTCCCTGGATATTTGGATTTTTGAAATAACATTTGTACATTTGGACATATTTCTATTTGTAATTGATATTTGTCCATCTAATTAATTCATTTCAGAAATGATCAAAAGGGAATTAGAATATAAATTAAAACACCTTGCCAGTAAGTTTCCTGTTGTAACATTAACGGGGCCCAGGCAGTCCGGCAAGACTACTCTGATAAGGCATATTTTCAGTGAGATGCCATATGTGAGTCTTGAAGATCCTGATAATTTTGAATATGCCATTACAGATCCGAGAGGATTTCTCAATGATTATCCGAATGGTGCCGTGATGGATGAAGTACAGAAGGTTCCTGTTCTGTTTTCTTATATTCAGACCTTAACGGATATTAAAGGGAAAAATGGGATGTTTATACTGTCAGGTTCACAAAATTTCCTTTTGCTTGAAAAAATAAGTCAGTCTCTGGCAGGAAGGGCAGCAATATTGAAGCTGTTACCTTTCTCATTCACTGAACTCGAAAAAGGCAAAATTAAATTTGACACATATGAAGATTATATATTTAAAGGATCCTATCCTCGTCTCCATGCGGAAGACATAGAACCATCCGATTTTTATCCAAGCTACATAGGTACATACATTGAGCGGGATGTAAGACTAATAAAAAATATCACCGATACAGCAAAATTTTTGAAATTTATAAGGCTATGCGCTGCAAGGTCAGGACAAATTCTTAATTATTCTTCACTGGGCAATGAAACGGGGGTATCGGTTGAGACTATCCGTAACTGGATGTACATATTGGAGGCAAGTTATATTTGTTTCTTGTTAAAACCATTCCATAAGAATTTCAACAAGAGGATTGTCAAATCACCAAAGCTATATTTCTATGATACCGGTGTAATTTGTTCCCTTTTAGGGATTCAATCTGTTGATCAGCTGAAAAATCATTATGCTAAAGGAAATCTATTCGAGAATTTTATCGTTTCCGAAGTAATTAAGAAATCACTGAATAATGGAAAAGATCCATCAGTCTATTTCTGGCAGAATAAAACAGGGCATGAAGTAGATCTTGTATTCGATTCCGTTACTGAACCGGCAGCGGCAGAAATAAAATCAGGCAGGACATTCCAGGTCGAATTCATGAAAAATCTGGAATACTGGATCAAAACTACCAAAGCGCGACCAGAAAGTCAGGTGGTAATTTATGGTGGAGACCAGCATCAGACACGGCATGGGATAAAAATAAAAGGATGGAGAGAATTCCTGAGGAGTGATATTCCATTATAGACACCTATTCCCCTCTTTCCGCTGGTGCTGAACTGTGTCGTGGAATTTACCCCGTAAGGCATGGCTCCTTGAATCCTCGATCCTTCCGGGATAAATAAATGGGATGCTTCCACTAAAACCATTAAAATAAAATATGTAATGATCCAGAAAGCCAACACCTCATTGACTGATCCTTGGTACCGGACTTTCTTTGATGAGACCTGGACATATGTCGGACCGAGGTAAAAAATACTTATTTCTGGCTAACCGTCTCTCCTATTTGTCGGGATCTTAGTTGAATGAGGTAGATTCTCATCCAGGATACTATACATTTTTATCCAGTTTAAAGCAACCAGATTCTCATTTATTTGAATATCATTTTCAAAAAATCCCAGTAAATAACCTTTGCTTCCAGGAAAAACCGGAAGCATCTTTTTAAGGTTTCTGACATGTTCAAGCCGTAGTGTACTTGAGACTTTAATTTCAAACAAAAGATATTTATCCTCAAATTCAACAATTACATCTGTTTCATTCCCGTTTGAATCTCTGTAGAAATACATTTCAAAAGGAGAATTCTTATTGTATTTGTATTTCAGAAATTCATTAATTATGAAAGTTTCGAAAATGCTTCCTGATAAGGGTCCCGAGTACAATGTCTCAGAGTTATGATATTTAAGAATATATGATATCAGTCCGGTATCGTTTAAATAAATTTTAGGACTCTTTACCATCCGTTTTGAAATATTTCTGAAAAAAGGTTTGAGGACATAAGCTATGCCTGAGGTTTGTAAAATAGTCAGCCATTTTTTTGCCGTATTAAATGCAATACCGCATTCGCGAGCCATTTCGTTCAGGTTCAATACTGAGCCTGACCGTGAAGCAAGAAGTGTTATGAATGTCTGGAAAACATTAAGATCACTTACATCGGATATCTGACGAACATCACGTTCAAGATAGGTTTGAAGATAAGAACCATAAAACAACGAGATATCTGTACCATGAATAATTGGATCGGGATAAAACCCTTTCAGCAACGCATTGAAACAATCTGCCGGCCGGGAAATATTCTTAAAAGGAAATTCTGTAACAGAGAACGTTGGAAGAGTAAGGATTGCGGCTCTTCCTGCCAGCGATTCAGTGATATTTGCCATCAGATTAAAATGCTGTGATCCGGTAATTATAACATGTCCCTTTTTATCCTTGTTGGCATCAACAAAAATTTTAATATAAGACAGTATTGTAGGAGCATATTGTATTTCATCAATGATCACGGGTTTGTCAGAAACATCGAGAATAGAATTAGGGTCCTCCTTAATCAACTGTCTCTGAACAGGATCATCAAGAGTTACATACCGGTATATAGGTAAAATATTTCTTAACATTGTGGACTTACCTGTTTGCCGTGCACCGGTAATGACAAGCACAGGAAAACCGGTAAGTGCTTTTTGAAGAATGGCTTCAATATTTCGATGGTAATATTTAATACTCATTTTTATGTATTATTGCATTTGCTTTGCAAATATACATATTTTTACAGAAAAGAACTTATTTAATATTTAAAATTTATGCATTGCCTTCGGATAAGTTTGAGGTGAAGCCTTTATTGTCTTTCTGGCGGTAGCTTATGAAAATGTCGTATTCGTAACCGGGTACCAGGCTTGGCATATTTCAGATGAGTGTTAATGTTCCTGATTACCTATGGATTCTAAAAAAAACTTTCTTGAAATTACAAGCTGATCATACAATATCAGCATATCTCTTTTCAATCCTGAAAGAGTGAGATCTTTGAAACGGTCATATCTGGAAAGGTTGATGATATTTTCATCTTCATAGTACGGGTATAATTCAGCAAAGGTCCTTTCAAAAACTTTTTTTAAGACTTCAGGCGTCAACTCATTCATCAGTTCCCCGAATTGAACCAGGTATTTTTTATAAAGATAGGGATCGGTAACTATTTTCTTATCCAGTTCATCTTCGGTCGAGAAAAACAGTTTGTCCCCTGTAATCCTTCGGGTTTCAGCGTAACCTTCATGAGGACCAACGGAAAAAATATCATCATAATCCCAAGGAATAATACCGAATTTCGTTGTGTCAGGATCGACAAAGAAATTGACCTCATCGGTATAATCCCCATTCCTAAGGAAATAATTGAAAGCAAGCCATTTCATATACTTATCAGTTTCAAGCCATGTTGAAATGGCATTGTAAAGTTCCTCTCCCTTGTACCTGTTAAGGGACTGATAGATACGTCCAAAATTCCCCCTGTACGTTCTGATTGTCACCTTATCAGCCTGTTTGTCTGACTTCAACTTGTCGATAGTGTTTTCGTATCCACGTCGGATCAAAACGGGTGAGTTTTTCTTTTTCATAGCCCAGTCCTCAGGCCGTTCAACGATCATGCAAATTCCTTCACTCTGACCATTGATCCTCAATTCGCCGAAAGTATAGAATAGATGAAAAATACCGGCAGTTTCCATCATTTCGAAGGCAAGCCGGTTGTTGGCATAGTTCCTGTCCATGGAAAGGCTTAGAATATAAAACTTCCTGAATGTTCTTGTTTTTTCACCGTGATGGAAAGTTGCTCCAGACTGAAGGTCAAAGCTGTAACTTTTTCTCCTGTAATAAAGTGTTGTTTGCCCCCTGGTAATTATTTCTTCAGGTACGAGAGTGTCTCCATTAATTAGGAGCAGCCTGGCTTTTACTACTGTTTTCGTTCCAGTAACAGCTTTTATCCCCTCGTAGTCTGAAGATGAAATATTAAGAGATAATGAGTTTTCAATTTTGAAACCCTGATCAGCAAGATCCAGCTTTTCATATTCATTCTGCGGTACCTGGCAATTTGAAACAGAGGTCGCAAGAATCAGGAGGATTTGGACTGAAACCAAACCGATAAATCGGGTACGGCTGACCATAATTGATGATTCTAATGCTAAAGTTACGAAAGCATCATACACGAATCAAATATATTTCAGGTGTGTTCAACAGGTCGGAACCGTTACATTTACAGATCGCCTCTGTGAGGCTAAAGATTATTTCAGATTTTCTTCAAATAACTTATATATCCTTTTATACTCATCAGTCCAGCTTGATGCTTCCACAAAACCATGGCTTTCAAGCGGATAGACAGCCAGTTCCCAGTTATCCTTTCCAAGCTCAATCAGTCTCTGAGCCAGCCTTACCACGTCCTGGAAGTGAACATTGTCATCAATCATGCCGTGACATATAAGCAAAGCGCCTTTCAGACCTTCGGCATAATATATCGGCGAACTTCTTGCATAGGCCAGACTGTCGGCAACCGGGGTATTAAGGATGTCAGAGGTATAACCCTGATTGTAATGGGACCAGTCCGTTACAGACCTGAGCGCGGCTCCTGCAGCAAATGTTCCCGGATACCTGAACATTGCCATCAGTGTAATGAATCCACCATAGGATCCCCCGTAAATACCTATCTTTTTTGGATCCGCCCGGCACTGTTCCACCAGGAATTTCGCCCCTTCAACCTGGTCATCAAGGTCTTTCCCTCCCATGTTCCTGTAAATGGCAGTCCTCCAGTCGCGGCCATATCCGGCGCTGCCACGGTAATCGATATCCAGCACTGTGTACCCTTGATCGACAAGAAAATTATGGAACATGTATTCACGCGAATAGCTGCTCCACCATCTGTGAGCGTTCTGAAGATATCCGGCTCCATGTACAAAAATCACTGCAGGCCCTTTATTTACAGGAGCCTCAGGCTTGTATAACCTTGCAGGAACCATTACGCCATCTGAAGCCTTGAATCTGATAAATTCCGGTATTCTCCAGTTGTAAGATTTAAATTCCTGAGTTGCAGATTCAGTAATCCTGAAAGGAACAGCCTTCTCCCTGTTCTCCATCAGATACAGGTCCCATGGCATATTTGATTTTGATACCCGCAGGGCAATATATTTCTCATCAGGCGAAAGGGTATATTCAATCCCTCCTCCGAAATAAGTAAGACGGATCTTAGAGCCTCCAAAGGCTGGCATTCTGTACAACTCCCTGATCCCTGGATCTGTTTCATTTGATATGAAATACCATGTCTTCTTATCATTCGACAAAGCCAGATCATAGATCTCGTAATTACCCGATGTAAGGGCTCTCTTCTGACCTGTTGATACATCAAGCAGATACAGATGAGAATATCCTGATTCCTCCGACTGGAAAAATATTGATTTATTGTCAGCCATCCATCCGAGTTGTCCGTAACCAATTCCCGGTCCGCCGATCCAGGCTTTATCCGTCTGCCTGTCGAGCAGCTTCAAGGTTCCCGTTTTTATGTCAAGAAGCATGATCCAGCGGTCTTTGTTATCAGCTGAGAGAATTTCGGTCACCGCCAGTTTTCCATCACCTGACCAGACAGGATCGCGGATTGTCACACTCCTCTTCTGAGTTTTAATTTCTTTCTTGCCGGGATATTCTGCCAGGTAATCAGGTGTGTCATCTATGCCCGGAATATTGTCAGTGATGACATGGTAAAGAGTATCGTGGATCAGGTCATAAATATTCAACTCACCTGCTGCCGGGGAAGAGGCTCCAACCTTCGATCTTCCCGGAATTTCTTCCGTGTATCCTGATTCAGTCACATAGTTCGGAATGGAAGTTCCCTTCTGCTCAGCAGACTGAAAGGATTGCCATATAATGAAATTTCCGTCCGGGCTGAGCCTTACCGACCTGATTTGTCCCTGTCCCGAATATATCAACTCAGGCCGTTCGGGCTCCAGGGCTTTATTTTCCTTTTTTACACGGTCGCTTTCTGCTTGTCTGTCGGAGAGAGTCCTGAAAAGATACATCTGTTCGTTATGAAGCTTCTTTCCATTCGCATCCTTATAAGGCGATTCTCCGGTTTTTTCCCTTCCGGTTCTGAGGTCGGTCAGCTGGAGAAGAATCCCGGTATTCATATCCCACGAAAAAATATTGTTCCCGCTCGAATAAATGATTTTATCCTCTTTCTGGTTGAAGCCAGGATTTGTCTCAAATGCAGATGTTAAGGTGATCTGCTTCAGAATTCCCTTTTTCAGATCAAGCAGGAATAGATCCCCGTCTTTCTGGAACACCATTTTTGACCTGTCGCGGTTATATGTTCCGTAGAATGGAGGAAGGTTCTTCCTTTCAGCCAGGCTTAACTTCTGAGGAATTCTGCTCTCCGGATTTACAACATAATAATCAGGCAGGGAATCCGGATTCCTTTTCCAGGTGAAATATAGTTTGTTCCCCACTGCTGACCATTGCGGATTCTCAGGAGAATATCCTGTGAACCTGTCACCCTGCATTATTTTTTCTATAGTAAGGCTTCCCTGGGAGACAAGGAATTGAGGCGCGATGAAAATTGTGAAAAGCAGGCAGCATGAAAAGGGAATAATTCTCATTAAACCGGATTTGCAGTATATTGATCCTGTTCTGGTTGCAATACGTGTAACACTGTCATCCATTTCGTTCATATTTAAAGTGTGCAGATGATGAAAGATAAAGTTATGAAAGATTGGAATATGAAATTCAATATCTTTGATAACATACATATATGTGGATCGTACCATCGACCTTATCGGGTAACATATTGATGAAGAATAATTAACAAAAACATCATAAGATGCTCAATTTACTTCAACATCCGCTCCTGACCCATAAACTGACACACCTTCGCAAGAAAGAAACAAGCACAAAAGAGTTTCGCGAAACATTAGGAGAGATTGCAGGATTGATGGCCTATGAAATAACGCGTGATCTGCCACTGAAAAATGTAACTGTCGAGACTCCGATAGGGATATGCAATACCCGGGAGCTTGCAAGGGATGTTGTCCTGGTACCTGTTCTAAGAGCAGGCCTTGGAATGGTTGACGGTATATCCAACCTGATCCCTACGGCACGTGTCGGACATATAGGAATGTACCGCGACCATAAAACGCTAGAGCCAAATACTTATTACTGCAAGTTCCCCGAAAATCTTCCGGAGGCAATCGTTATGGTTCTCGATCCGATGCTTGCAACCGGAGGAAGCGCGTCAGCTGCAATAAGCTTCTTAAAGGAACAGGGAGCAAAAACCATAAAATTGGTCTGTGTGGTCGGAGCTCCGCAGGGTGTGGAAAAAGTCACGATGGATCATCCCGACGTACAGGTCTATCTTGCAGGACTTGATGAAAAGCTGGATGAGAAAGGGTATATCGTCCCCGGGTTGGGTGATGCCGGGGACAGGCTTTTCGGAACAAGATAAAATTTCTATTCAATCATTTCGAGGGAATTCTTCACATAAACATTATTGAGAGGGCAAAGACCTGCATTTTTCACGTCGTCCTGTCCAACGGTGAGCACATATTTCAGGAATTCGATCACTGCAGGATCTGTCGGTTTTCCCAGCGAACCCAGAGCCAGCTCGCGGCAAAGCATTTCCGGATAAAGTCCAAGCCAAACGCTTCTGTGCGCCTCGGCTAGGTTTTTGAATGGGATCTCCTTCCTTCCAATCTTATTATCGAAATCGAGGTCGAAGGGAATAATCTGAATATTTTCAGCCTTCTCACCATCCTGGTTGCTGAATGCATATGAAAAATTGCAGAAACCCAGAGCCAATGGATCTGATTGAACGCTTTTTATCATTTCGACATCGCCGGTCACTCTGGTCCCTTTGAAATCTGCCGGATTCCTGTACAGGAACTTTGCCAGCACGTCGGCGGCGCCTGATTCATCTGCCCTGGCAAAGACCTTTATTTTATCGCTTCCTGTAGTGTCAAGAAGATCGCTCCATTTTACTGATTCTGCTGTAAAGGCCTTCTGAAATTCTTCAGGGCTTAAACCCCGGTCCAGAAGCCTTCTCAGGTAAGGATTCTTGTTGTTGGCTATCGGAGCAACTCCGTCTTTAGCGACCGGCAATAATATAATTCCTGCATCTTTTTCCTCATCCGTCAAAGGTCTCGAAATCATAGCCAGCTGAACTTTCTTCTGCAGGAGTTCGTCGATTCCCAGTCCTGTTCCAGCTTCAGTGATCTCAACCCTGACTCCGGTATGGATCTTCATAAAACTTTCAGCCCAGGCATTCACCATGGGAGTTAGAGCATAAGCGCCGCTGATGGTAATTGTGCCAGACAGTGTACCCGTTTCAGGGAGTAGTACGGCTTCTGTTGTGTTTTCTTTTTTCCCATGCCCGCATCCTGAAAGCAGGTAAAGACATATAACTGATATAATAAACTTTCTCAGTCCCATTTTTCTTTTAAAGTTACAAAATATAAGGCTTTAAAGCAAGACAAAAAATGTTAAATATAGGATTACAGACCAGTAATCATCAGGCAATCAAAGGATAAAAAATGCCAGGTAATCGTTTGAGAATGTTTTATATAATCTTCTTTTCTCCCCCGGCCAGGCCGTTTATTATATTAACCATTAAATGCAGAAGTAAAGATTCCGTATTAAATGCAGCAAATTGTTTTTCTTCCTGTCTTTTACTTGAAAACTGGTATAAAACATATAAGGAAGAAGATGAAAAACTTAAGGTACCTGACATTAATCACACTTTGGCTTGCAATTGCAGGATGTGTGGACTGCCAAACGCGCAAAACTGTTTACGGCAATAAAAATGTCGTAAAAAAGGAAAGGACAGCCGGAACTTTCACCGGTGTAACGACAAGCTCCGCTATTGATATTATCCTCTCACAGGGAGATAAAAACAGCATAACTGTGGAAGCCGACGAGAACCTTCATGAATTCATCATCACTGAGATTAAGAACGGCACCCTGAACGTATACGCCGATGCTAACATAAGGGATGCAGAGATGAGAAGGGTTCATGTCACGATGAAGGATATTGAATACGTGAGCTCTTCCAGTGCCGGTGATGTAATTGGGATCACTCCCGTGAAATCTGGCACTCTGAAGCTCTCAGCCTCAAGCGCCGGCGACATCAAGCTTGAATTATATGCACAAAACCTTGATGTTAACGGGAGCAGCGCCGGTGATATCACGGTTTCCGGGGAAACAGGCTATCTTGATGCCAGCCTGAGCAGTGCAGGCGACCTCAATGCCTATGAACTGAAAACCATCAAAGCCGATGTCACGGTTTCAAGCTCCGGGGATGCCGATATTTATGTAACAGATGAACTCAGGGCAAGAGCATCAAGCGCAGGATCGATAAACTATAAAGGTGACCCGAAAAATGTCGATTCCCACTCTTCAAGCGCAGGAGGAGTCCATAGAAGATAATTCCACTCTATAATATTTTCCCTTCTTATTGTAAACCGTCAGGAGAAATCCCTGACGGTTTTTTTATACTTTTGTATAGTCAGATATCAGGCATAAAAAACAGTCAAATGAAAGAAAACATCAGCATCAACCTTAAAAATCTGGAAAGCTTTGTCTCTCAGGAAGAGATACTTGCTCTTGCCCAGCTCTCAGTAAGACACCTCGATTCTCTTAATCACAGAGCCGGAGCAGGCAATGATTTTACAGGATGGCTCTCGCTTCATGAGGATATCTTAAGTCAGATTGACGCTATTGAGAAAACCGCCAGTCATCTCAGGTCGGTATCCGACACAACTGTGGTGATCGGCATAGGGGGTTCTTATCTTGGTGCCAGGGCAGTTATAGAAGCACTTTCACATTCGTTCGCGTCAATCCCGAAACCGGGGCAGCATGATATCCTGTTCGCAGGACAGAATATCTGCGAAGATTATCTGTCAGACCTTCTTGAGATACTGGACGGAAGAAATTATTCTGTGATAGTGATTTCAAAATCAGGAACTACAACAGAACCTGCAATAGCATTCAGGATAATCAGGGATCATCTTGAAAAGAAAGTGGGAAAAACACAGGCTGCAGACAGGATCGTTGCAATTACTGACAGCCGGAAGGGAGCCCTGAAGTCTCTTGCTGAAATTAATGGTTACACGTCTTTCATTATCCCCGACGATATAGGAGGCCGCTATTCGGTCCTTACTCCGGTCGGACTTCTGCCGATAGCCGTCGCCGGACATAATATAAGAGATCTTGTCAGGGGGGCAAAGGCAATGTGCGAATTAACCAGGAATAACCATGCTGCAGTTTCAAATCCGGCTCTGATGTATGCGGCCGCCCGTAACTCGCTTCTCGGAACAGGCAGGCCTGTGGAAATTCTCGTAGGCTTCACTTCACGGCTTCATTATTTCTCGGAATGGTGGAAACAGCTTTATGGTGAAAGCGAAGGAAAAGAGGGCAAGGGAATATTCCCTGCTTCTGTAGATTTCACAACCGACCTTCATTCGCTGGGTCAGTATATCCAGGAAGGACAGCGGATATTGTTTGAGACAATAATTTCAGTGAAGAATCCGCGTAGAAAATTAACAATACCTGCTCAGAAAGAGGACTCTGATCAACTTAATTACCTTGCAGGAAAAAGGCTGTCATATGTAAATATGAATGCTGAAGAAGGAACTATACTTGCTCATAATGACGGTAATGTGCCGGTAATAAGGATCTCAATTCCGGAACTTAACGAATTTTATTCCGGCCAGCTGATATTTTTCTTTGAAATAGCCTGTGCGATAAGTGGTTATATACTAGATGTCAATCCATTCGATCAACCGGGAGTGGAAGCTTATAAGAAGAATATGTTCGCCCTTCTCAATAAACCCGGATACGAAGAGGCAGGAAAGTTGTTAAGAGAAAGGTTGAAGTAAAATATTTAAAGATTGCTTCTCCCGCATTGCCTTTAGATTTACCTTTTAATTTATTCTT
>CAZXAM010000019.1:0-3964 GCA_964638545.1 uncultured Rikenellaceae bacterium
CAGGAGAAGGTCTGCGGAAATATATTAATGCAGGAATAACAACCGACCACGAGTGCAGCTCAATAGAGGAGGCCCATGAGAAAATAATGCTCGGGATGAAGGTTATAATCCGTGAGGGAAGCGCCGGAAGAAACCTCGCAGCACTTAAAGGCCTTTATAGCGAGTATCCTGAAATGATAATGCTGAGCAGCGACGATATCCATCCGGAAATGCTCATGAAAAGACATCTCGACAAACTGGTCGCAACACTGATTGATGAGGGATACGACATGTTCGATGTTATCAGAAGCGTAACCGTAAATCCTGTGGAACACTACAGCCTCGATGCCGGACTATTGAGGCCCGGCGACCCTGCCGATTTCATCATTGTCGATGACCCGCGTAAAATGAATGTACTGGAGACCTGGATCAACGGGACAAAAGTATATGACAGGGGAGAGGTTCTGTTTAACTACAGCCCCGGAGAACCTGTAAATAAATTCAACTGCAGTCCGGTCGGAAAAGACCAGATCGAGGTCCCCTGGCAGAAGGGAGAGATGAGGGTTATCACTGCATTCGACGGGGAGCTCTTTACAAAGGAGACTTTGTTTGAGCCTGCGGAGGGAAGCTGTGTGGAACCGGAACCCGCTGAGGACATTCTGAAGATTGTTGTAAAGGACCGTTATAACGATACCGCTCCTGCCGTCGGGTTTATAAAAGGCTTCGGTCTGAAACGCGGGGCTTTTGCAAGTTCAGTGGCACACGACAGTCATAATATAATTGCAATCGGAACAAACGATGATGATATATTAAGAGCTGTAAATGAGATAGTTAATATGAAAGGAGGCCTGGCGGTAAGTGATGGCGAAAAGGCCGGTTCGCTTAAGCTGAATATAGCAGGAATAATGTCGGACCGCCCTTGCAGTGAAGTTGCCGGCGATTATGAAAGGCTCTCCTCCATGGTAAAGAACATGGGCTGTATAATGTCTTCGCCATTCATGACTCTCTCATTCATGGCGCTTCTGGTTATCCCCGAGCTGAAGCTCAGCGACCGGGGGCTTTTTGACGGGAACAGGTTTCAGTATGTGCAATTGTATGTTTGACTAGTGGTGTGCCAGGAAGATTGCTTCGTCGTCGCACCTTCGGAGCTCCTCCTCGCAATGACTGCAATCAAAATATAGGATGAGGTCATTGCGAGGATCCCGCCCCGGCGGGAGACGAAGCAATCCCAACTTCAAACTCCCGACTCCCAACTATTAACTATCTTTGCCCCATGCCAATCGACCCCGGTTTTATATTGCCCCTCCTGCCCCACAAACCCGGCGTTTACCAGTTCATCGACAGCTCCGGAACGATAATTTATATCGGAAAGGCCATCGACCTCAGAAAGAGAGTCTCATCCTATTTCTCGAAAAACCAGTCGGGCAAAACATCAGTGATGCTCAAAAGAGCCTCTGCTCTGAAACATATTGTTGTCGACAATGAATCGGATGCACTGTTACTTGAGAACAACCTTGTTAAGAGACATCAGCCCAGGTATAATATACTTCTCAAGGACGATAAAACATACCCCTGGATCTGCATTAAAAAGGAGCCCTTTCCAAGGGTCTTCAGCACCCGTAATACTATAAGAGACGGCTCTGTATATTTTGGTCCTTATACATCAGGTTACATGGTAAAAATCTTGCTTGAGCTTATAAGGCAGCTTTACAAGCTCCGCACCTGTTCGCTGAACCTGACCAAAGGCAACATTGAAGCGGGTAAATTCAGAGTCTGCCTTGAGTATCATCTGGGCAACTGCAAGGCTCCGTGCGTCGGCCTTCAGAGCATGCAAGAATATGACGAATCAATACAGCAGATAAGGAACATTCTGCGTGGCAACATTTCGACAGTCCAGGAGCATCTGAAGGGGATCATGAAGAAATATGCTGCAGAAATGCGCTTTGAGGAGGCACAGGTTATTAAGGATAAACTTGATATTATATCAGGCTTCCGAAGCAAATCCGCCGTTGTGAGCGCCACAGTTAAGAATGTCGATGTATTTGCTGTTGAACAGGATGGTGAATACACTTATGTAAACTATCTTAAAGTGATTGAAGGCGCTGTTATTCAGGCGTTTACATTAGATATCAGAAGCCGCGTAGACGAGGAGAAAGAATCACTGCTGTCATTTGCCATTACCGAGATAAGACAAAGATTGTCAAGCGATTCCCCTGAAGTAATTGTATCATTTAAGCCAGACATTCTGCTTGACAACCTGAAGTATACGGTTCCGGAACGAGGCGATAAACTTAAACTGCTGGAACTTGCACAACGCAATGCTGTTTATTACAAACTTGAGCAGAGGAAGAGGAGACAAGAGACTCCAAAGGTAAACAGGACCGGAAAAAATCTGGAGAAACTCAAAAACGATCTCAATATGAGTGAAATGCCAGTCCACATAGAATGCTTCGACAACTCAAACATCATGGGTAAAAATCCTGTTGCAGCCTGTGTGGTCTTCAGGAATGCACGGCCGGCGAAAAAGGATTACAGGCATTTTAACATAAAAACCGTAACAGGACCCGACGACTTCAGCTCGATGGAGGAGATCGTTTACAGAAGGTATAAAAGGATGCTTGAAGAGAATAGCAAACTTCCCCAGCTGGTGATCATCGACGGGGGCAAGGGTCAGCTTTCATCAGCCATGAAAAGCATCAGGGCCCTTAGACTGGAAGAAAAAATCACAGTCATAGGTATTGCAAAGAAACTTGAGGAAATATATTTTCCGGGAGATTCTGTTCCGCTTTACCTCGACAAAAACTCGGTGAGCCTTAAAATCATTCAGCAGCTCAGGAATGAAGCTCACAGGTTCGGGATCAATTTCCACCGGGGGAAGCGTTCCGCTGATATGACTAAGTCAGATCTTGACAACATAAAAGGAATAGGACCAAGGACAAAGGAAATCTTATTGAAAGAAATAGGTTCGGTGGAAACAATCCGAAATATTCCGATAACGGACCTGGAAAAACTCATCGGATCAAAAAAAGCAGCTCTGCTAAGAGATTTCTTTACAAAATGATTCTGGTTTACACGTTGAACGCATGATCTTATATTTCAGATAAATTACACTTATACAATAAGATAAGTAAGGTTACTGAGAGAATTAACTTCGTGTGGATTCAATATTTATTTACTTCAGGGGACAAGTCTGTAAAATTTAAAGGCAAAACCGGCTATTTTTCGACTGTTTTGCGCAAATAGTCGAAAAGTTGATGAAATATTTTTTTGGGTTTCGCAGGAAATGATTTTGGGAAAATTGGAGACTGGTTAAAAAGATTGCTTCGCTTCGCTCGCAATGACCCGGATTAAATTACGGGTGGTGGTTATTTAGAAGGATTGCTTCGCTTCGCTCGCAATGACCCGGATTAAATTACGGGTGGTGGTTATTTAAAAGGATTGCTTCGTCCTCCTTTGTCGGACTCGCAATGACTACAATTATAATAAAGTTTGAGGTCATTGCGAGGATCCCGCCTAAGCGGGAGACGAAGCAATCTTTAAATCAATCCCCGATTCAAATAATTTAACTGCGAGCGAATCCGATTCTGACAGATGAATGACTTTCATTCCGATTGCTTCGCCTGACTTTACGTTTACACCTATGTCATCTATATAAAGACATTCATCAGCTACCATACCATATCGATTTAGCAAAGTCCTGTATATTTCAATGTCAGGCTTTGATTGCCTCACTTCAGCCGATATGATCCCTCCTTCAAAATATTCGAAGAAACTATTGTGTTCTTTAATCTCATTAAAAAAGGCAAGGGGAAAGTTAGAAAGATAATAGAGCTTAAATCCCTTTTTTTTTAGTTCAGGAAGCACTTTTATGTTGTTAGAAAGGGGAAATATGATACGGCGGCTTAGTTTGAACAGAGAGGCTGTTTCGCCCCTGCTGAGAGATTGATCATATCAGTGATTCTTCATGCTGATAGGCTGGCCCGTT
>CAZXAM010000019.1:4064-60046 GCA_964638545.1 uncultured Rikenellaceae bacterium
CCTGCTGAGAGATTGATCATATCAGTGATTCTTCATGCTGATAGGCTGGCCCGTTGCCTCAAGAACATTCCACCACAATTCTCCCTCAACGTCGATTTTCTTTCTCTGGGCAACTGCCATCGGAATAGGCAGTAGGGTAAATTCATTGTTCCAGTATCCTACGACGAAATCTGTTTTTCCAGCAAGGGCGGCATGAACTGCATTCTGCCCGAGAAGGCTGCAGAACTTGCTGTCGTTTGGATTTGCCGGCGCACTTCTGATGATATAGCTGGGGTCGATATATTTTATGGAATAGGGGAAGTCCTTTGAATTAAATTCCTCCTTGATCTTTTCTTTAAGATATATTCCGATATCCTTGTGCTTGATGTTTCCCGAAGCATCTTTCTCAAGGCCTTCTGATTCGAACAGGTCCTGGCCCGCTCCCTCGGCGACCACAACAACAGCATGGTGTTTTGTTTCCAGGCGTTTGCGCAGATACTTCAGGAACCCCCGTGGCCCGTAAAGATCAAATGTAATTTCAGGCACAAGGACAAAATTCACTTCCTGAGTTGCCAGAGAAGCGCTTGCTGCAATAAAGCCGGAATCGCGGCCCATCAGTTTTACAATGGCAATGCCATTATATGCTCCCTGGGCTTCGTTGTGTGCATTTCTTATGATATCGTTTGCAATTGAAAAAGCTGTTTCAAAGCCAAAGGATTTTTGTATGAGGTCGATGTCATTATCGATTGTCTTGGGTATTCCGGCAATGGATATCTTTAATTTTCTGTTTTTTATTTCCTCATGAATTGCATGCGCTCCGCGGAGAGTTCCGTCACCGCCGATGCAGAACAGAACATTTATATTCATGATCTCTATAGTATCGACGATCTTGCTCACATCCTGATTGCCCCGCGAGGTTCCCAGTATGGTTCCTCCCGCAATATGTATATCGCTTACAATCTCAGGCGTCAGCTCAACGACTTCATGATTGTAAGTTGAAATGAAGCCTTCATATCCATACTTGAATCCCAGCACCCTGCTGATCCCGTACCTGTAATATAATTGATTCACGAGACTGCGGATTACATTGTTCAGACCAGGGCAAATCCCTCCGCAGGTTACAATGCCTACCTTGGTTTTTGCCGGCTCGAAGAAGATCGTCTCCTTGGGGCCTGCTTTCTCGAAGGAAACCGGAACAACTCTTTCTTCCATGCATTTCCTGTAATATTCGTTGGAATTGTCGTAGATTATCCTGTCGTTGTCCTCAACGAACTTATAAACCGGACTATCCTCCCTCTGGCTGTTCTTAAGAGGAGAAATAACATTACCCCTTCCAAGGCTTGTGACCAGAAAATCCTCGTATTTCATTATCTTCAAATGTTGTATTAATAACTGAAGGGCATAAAAGCATCAACGCTTTCATTACCTGCAAAATTAGATAATTTTTTGAATGATTGATTAATAAGGGACTTTATGACTTTTCAGACCACCTTTTTAATCCTCCCTATAAGTCCGCTTTCCAGCAATACTTTTATTCCGTGTGGATGATTGGGTGAAGTTGTAAGGATCTCTTTTACTTTCCCTCCTGTTAGCCTTCCCGTTCGCTTGTGTTCGGGCAGTTCTACCATCACCAGGGAACCCTGCCTGATGTCTGCCCTTCGAGTTCCGTCCATAAAATTTTCTGAAATAAGGGTACAATTATAGGTAAAATTCCTCACCTTTTTTCAAAATAATTGCACTCCGGTAAAAGAATTCGTTCGACTAATTTTTAACCGTTAGTACCCTTAACCTTCAGCCTTATTCTGTAAAAGCCCTTGCTTGCCGTGATATACAGGGTTTTCCTGTTTTTGCCCCCAAAGCATACATTGGCGGTCCAGCTCTCGGGAACCTTTATATTACCCAGTTTTTTGCCAGATTTGTCAAAGACTGTCACTCCTCTTCCCGTAAGATAAAGATTACCCTTGGTATCCATTGTTATTCCGTCGGACCCCATTTCACAGAAAAGACGCTTATCCGACAAGGTCCCATCGCTGTTTATTGTGTACGACCAGGTCTTGTTTCCTCTGATGTCTGCGACATAAAGGGTTTTTCCGTCAGGTGTTCCGACAATTCCGTTTGGCTGAACAAGATCATCAGCAACAACAATGATAGTCTTGTGGTCAGGTTTCAGATAATATACTCTTTGTTTTTCCTGTGGCATCTGAGTGTGCTTCCACCATGTACGTACGAAAAACGGATCGGAAAAATATGCTCCTCCGGAAGGAGAAAGCCAGACATCGTTAGGTCCATTAAAAAGCTTTCCGTCAAAAATTCCTGCAATAACCTCAACTTTTTTATCAGGGGAGATCTTTAAAAGCTCATTTTCGCCGTCAGCGCACGACCACAGATTCCCATCCGTATCGAGCGCGAGCCCGTTTGATCTTTTAGCCGGCTCAAGAAAAACCGACAGAGATGATGTCTTATCATTCCAGAAGTAAATCTTATCGTTAGGCTGATCTGTGAAATATACATTGCCTTTCTTATCAGCAGTAGGTCCTTCTGTAAAACTGAATTCACCGCCAAGTTTTTCAAGCTGAGCTCCCGGCATGAGAATATCTTTAAGATTATCTTCCTGTCCTGAAGCTGTGATAATTAAAAAAACGAAAAGGGATAGAGTGAGAAAAAACTTTTTCATGGGAACATTTTTATTTACCTGAATTGTCAGGTGCATTAATACTTTTTTCTATACGGCCGATGTAATTATCAATTTGTTCCGGCTTTTCGAAGCCAATAATGACCATGTCGACTGTTCCCAGGCCCAGAACATACCTGATTGATTGATCGACCTTGTCGGAATCATTGCTGAAACTGCCGTTGCCAATGAGCTTCATGCCTATTGTTCCCTTTCCGTCGTCATGCATTTTCCTGATCAGAGGAACTATCTGTCCGGGATCATTTGAATCCATAGAAACTCCGAATGGGTTTATCCTTACGTGTATAACGTCAACCCACGGACTTGAAGCGGCAGCCTCCAGGGCCTGGAAAGAGTGAACGGAAACACCATGCGCTCTTATGATACCTTTTACCTTGAGGTTTTCAAGTATATCCATCTGTTTTTTATGTTCATCTGTCCAGCTCCCGCTCATCATGCAATGGATCTGAACCAGGTCGATATAATCGGTGTTCAATTCTTTCCGGAACCGGTCAACCACAATGTCTGCATCGGGTCTTTCGGGTTCGGGAATTCCGCCTCTTGTCAACCACATCTTTGTACCCAGGGTATATTTCTCGCGAGGAATACCCTTAAGTGCGCTCATTGCATAAGAGTGTGTCCCGTATGCATCGGCACAGTCGAAGAACCTGATTCCCTTATCGAATGCATACTTTATCATCAGCTCTGCATTTCCGGCCCTGGTTATTGCAGAGGATCGGTTGAATCCATTGAATCCGGTTCCCATTCCGAGAAGGGTGGTTTTTATACCTGACTTCCCAAGCGTAATTATCTTAAAAGGATCAACACTTAAGCTTTCCCTGGTCACCGGGGATGCTAAAAGCCTGTTCCCGGCAAGAATAAGTCCGGCTCCTCCTGCCAGAGTTCCGAAAAATGCCCTTCTTGTAAACTTTTTCTTTTGCATGATGAGAATCCGTTGGTTATTTTTCCGCTATCCAAATAAAAAACAAATAAAACGAATTTTCTGTTCAGATTCAAATAGAATCTGAATACGCATAATGATGACCTTAAGATTTGACGGTTATTTCATACAAGCGAAAGCTGCCGGATCCATCTTTCACCAGCATCTGTAAAGCAGTTTTAAAGACCCAGTTTCTCAATAAGGTCTCCCGGATGAACGGGTCTTCCCTGTTTTGTAGCTGCCCCTGTAATTACGGCTTTAACGATGATCTTTTCATCAGGGAGCCTGAAAATGTCCTGATAAAAAACGATCCTTACATGTCCCTTTCTGAGAAGATTCGTTCGTACGACAAATTTATCCTGGCTTCGCAGCGGGTATTTATAGTCAATTTCAACCCGGGTTATGATAAGATCGAGGCCCTCTTCGTGGAGTTGGGAAAAACTGATCCCTTTCGCCAGAAGCAACTGGTGTCTTGCATGTTCTAGGTAGTGCTGATAATTTGCATTGTTTACGACACCCTGGATATCGCATTCATAATCCCTGACAGTAAATTCCACACTGCCATCATAATTATTTTCAGTCATTTAAAACAGAAGTATTAAGCTACCTGGGCCATCTGCCGAGAAGTTTTTTCAGCTTTCCGTGGAATTTATGAATGCTGTGCGGCTTGTAAAACATTAAGATGCACTGACCGGAAATATAGTCTATTCCGGAGCCTTCAAGCTCTTTAATCGCATCTTTGGATTCAGACATTTGCTGTATCCATATCTTTTTGATTCCGCTTTCCTTTGCCTCGCGTACAACTCCGGCGGTAGCGTTTTTCTGAGTCATAACAATAAGGCTTTTTACTTCCGGGGGGAGAGACTTAATATCGGGATAAACTTTTACGCCGTGGATCTCGCCTGCATGAGGATTGACCGGGATTATGTTCATCCCTTTCTCTTTAAGCTCACGAAATGCCGTAAAACCAAATTTCTTCGGATTGTGTGAAACACCTACCATTGCAATAGGCTCAGATGCAATGAAATCGCTGATTTGTTTTTGGGTCATCATACTTTTGAGGGTCATTAAAGTTTTGAAAATAGACAGGTTCTTTTTTAAGGCATCTAAGTATAAAGACTTAAAATTACAATAAAATTTACCAACTGCCATAATTTTTATTTACTTGGTCATAGGGTAATTAAAGATCATAACAATGAATAAACTTCAAATCCGACCGGGGTACCTGTATTCAAAAAGTTATTCCAGGTATGTATTTATTCTGCTCTTCCTGTTATATGTTTTTGACTATGCCGACAGAATGGTTGTGAACTCGATGTTCTCATTCATCAAAGCCGACTGGGCGATTAATGACACACAAAGCGGATGGCTTGTTTCGGTTATATATCTTTCAATAGGCATTCTGACTTTCCCTGTTTCTCTTGTCATTGACCGCTGGAGCCGGACAAAGACAATCGGGATCATGGCGATCGTATGGAGCCTTGCAACGGCTCTGTGCGCTTTCACCGGGAATTATGTACAGCTATTCATGGCAAGGATCCTCATCGGATTCGGAGAAGCCGGTTATGCACCAGGGGGCACCGCCCTTATTTCAGGAATGTATCCTATAGAGAAACGATCCAGGATGATGGGATTGTGGAATGCCTCAATTCCAATCGGATCAGCTATCGGTGTTACAATGGGAGGTATAATTGCCTCTTCTCTTGGCTGGAAGCATGCCTTCGGGATCGTCGCCGTACCAGGCCTGATCATAGCGATTTTGTTCCTTTTTGTCAAGGATTATAAGACCGTTGATCTTTCATATGTTGACAAAAGCAATAACAAGATTAAAATGGAAAGGAAGGATATGTTCAGAGAATTTCTTTCCAAACCCTCGGTGCTTTTTACGTATTTCGGGATGGCGGCTGTTGTTTTCGTAACAACAGCGCTTATCGTCTGGCTTCCCACTTATTTTGCGTCGGAGCTGAGTATTGAACCAAAACTGGCGGGCACACTTGCAGGGGCGGTGATGATGCTGGCTCTCATAGGGGCCCCTCTTGGCGGTTTCATTACAGACAAATGGAGAGAAAAACAAACTAATGCCAGGCTATTATTTCCCACAATTTCGACCATTATCTCCGCACTGGCATTGTTCATTTCATTATTCCTTCTCAAGGGTACCGCCCAGATTGCGGGGCTCTTCATTTTCGGCATGTGGATCATGACCTTTCTTGCAGGAGCTGCAGCCGTAACGCAGGATGTTATACATCCGGGAATGAGGGCAACATCATATGCCATTGCCGTTGCAGTCCAGAACCTGCTGGGATCATTTACAGCGCCGATAGTATTGGGAAAAATATCTGATCTCTCAAACATTAAGACTGCCATGAGCATACTTCCATTCGTACTTCTGATAGGAACCCTGTTGTTCTTTTTAGGATCAAAGTATTATTTAAGGGACATGGAAAAGGTTGCGAAGATCAAGCTCGAGACCGCCGACTAAAAATTATCAGGTATTCCTTGTGGTCGTAAAGTAAACGAATTTCTTCAGGGAGTCTTTATATTCCGAATCAGGATAAGAATCAAGTATTGCCAGGGCCTTGTCGCGGTATCCGTTCATCCTTGTTTCTGCATACTGCAGTCCCCCGACCTCCACGACGAACCGGATCACCTCATCAATCTCCTGCCTGGTTTTTTTCTTTTTCTTCACGACTGATATTATTTCTCTCCTTTTGGAAGAGGAGGCCAGCTCCAGAGCCTGAATAAGCGGAAGCGTTAACTTCCTTTCTTTGATGTCGTTGCCAGTTCTTTTACCAGTCAGACTGTTTGCTTCATAATCGAGAATGTCGTCTTTTATCTGGAAAGCTATCCCTATGTTCTCACCGAAATCTTTCATCAGCTGAATGGCGTCCTGATCGTCTGTTGCCGATTTCGCCCCCGTGGCAGTGCAGGCTGAAATAAGCGCCGCTGTCTTGCTTACAATTATTTTATAATAATCTTCTTCGGTTATATTAAGCTTTCTTGCCTTCTGAAGCTGAAGAAGCTCCCCCTCTGTCATTGACCTGACAGCTTCGGAGACAATCTCGAGCATATCGTATCGTGATTTTTCAACGCTTATCAGAAGGCCCTTTGAAAGCATATAATCTCCGACAAGAACAGCTATTTTTGAGTTCCACAGAGCATGTATTGTCAGAGCCCCCCTTCTCTCCTCGGCTTCGTCGACTACGTCATCGTGAACAAGCGATGTTGTATGAAGCAGCTCTATCAGGGTTGCCGCAACATATGCAGATTCCGTAATTTTCCCATTGAGACCGGCAGTAAGAAGTACCAGCAAAGGTCTCATCTGCTTTCCCTTGCGCCTTAGAATATAATTCAGGATGATCTTCAGGAGAGGTATATTGCTCTTCATCGTCCTGTTGAAATAGGATTCAAATTCCGCCATTTCCTTCTCAACAGGCTTTTTTATTTCTCCAAGGACCGACATAGAGGTTATTTTGTCAAATATAACAAATAATAAATTCCGGTTACCGGTAACCGGCTGCCCGCAACCGGACATATCAACATATTTACATATCTTTGTTTGTTAAATTCTTTGAAATGGAATTGAATGAGATAGATCCCGAAACCCTTGAAAAAGCGGCAGGCATGCTTAAGGCTATTGCCCACCCTGTAAGAATATCTATCGTCCAGTTTCTTGAGGACGGGAAAAAAAGAACAGTAACGGAGATCCATAATAAGCTGGGGATAGAACAGGCTGCCGCCTCACATCATCTTGTCATTCTGAAGGACAGGGGTGTTCTTTCATCAAAGCGGGAAGGGAAAAACACCTGGTATTTTCTTAAACATCCGAATCTCAGGAACGTTTTGTCGAGTGTAGGAGATTGCTGTAAAGAATAGGTACAAGGTACAAGGTACGAGGTATGCGGGCGTGCGGCATGAGGTTTCCGGCAAAAGGGGAACGAATCAGTTAAAATCTTTGAACATTTTCTTCTGCCAGATGAGTATGGAGATCACTCCACATGTGATCACTGAATCGGCAATATTGAAAACAGGCCTGAAGAAGATAAATGATTCGCCGGGACGAAATGGCGACCATCCTGGCCAATGAGTCTGGATTATTGGAAAATAAAACATGTCAACCACTCTGCCCTGAAGGAATGAGGAGTATCCTCCGCCGGGAGGGAACATTACAGCAGGAGCCGAATAACTTTCGCTGAAAATCATCCCGTAGAAAGCACTGTCTATCAGGTTCCCCAGAGCGCCTACCAGGATGGCGCTTACAGCAAAGACAAGCCCGGCATGAGCTTTTTTCCTGATGATGGAGGCCAGAAACCAGCTAATGCCGACTATCGCTATCATCCTGAAAATGCTTAGAACCAGTTTTCCGGCTTTTCCGCCCATCTCCATCCCGAAAGCCATGCCATTGTTCTCGATGAAATGGAGCATTCCCCTTTTACCGAAGATATAAATTTCATCGCCAATCTGCATATGGGTTTTCACCCATATCTTAAGAGCCTGATCCAGGATCAGGATCACGACCACAAACAATATTGACTTTTTTGTTAACGACATTCTCTGCGGGTATCCGGTAAAGCCCGCAAAGTAACAAAATAATTCTGATTTCAGCTATCCTGGTGCTGCTTAATGGCTTTCAGCTTCAATGAGAGTCCCATGGCAACTGCCAGAAGCACAAACAACCCTATATTGCCGGCCAGATAAGCATAATCGTTAAGGGTAAGCAATATGAATGTAAACACATATAGGAAGACAAGCATTCCTGTTATCAGCATAACAGATTTTCTTTTGGTCACCAGCTTAAAAAGGAATGAAGCCACAAGACCTATGGTCGATACTGAAGCAATAAGGTATGCAAGGTTGAAACCTGTATGCTCGCTCAGTGCGTTCAGAAGGGAGAAGAATAGTACAAGCGCCAGGGAAACAAGGAGGTAACTTAAAATGTGAAGATTTTCTCCTGCCCTCATTTCTGCGAACAGAAGTGAAAGGAAGGTAAGAGCGATGAATAATATTCCATATTTGGCGCTTCTGAGCGATTTCTGATAGTGATCGGCCTGAAGTACGAATTCCACTCCAAATGAATTATTGGCAGGCTTGAATTCATTTCCGTTCCAGAGCTGCGGGAAATTCCTGTTAAGGTTTGTTATCTGCCAGTTTGCCCTGAAACCAGTTTCCTCGATTATCCTGTCTGCAGGAAGAAAATTACCGTTAAATCCCGGAGAAGGCCAGGGAGAAGAAATGGAAACAGTAGTCGTTTTTCCGACAGGAGAGAAGGAAAGATCCTCTGATCCCGATAAAACAATATCCATCTCGAAAGGGATCCTGACTCCGGAATCATTCAGGGCAAACGGGAACGAGATCCCTGAAGCAAATACCTCGTTATCCTTCAATCCCGGAACGGCTTCCACCAAAGCACTCCCGGCTTTTAAGGCAACACTTCCCTTAATGCCCCTGTTGTCGCTTATCCCGAGAGTGAAATAAGCATCTTTCCAGAGGATCTCGCTCTCCTGTTCCGGTTTTATCTCAGGGATCAGGAATTCTCCCTTTAATGTCATTTTCGAATTATAGACAACGGCTTCATAAATGCTTCTATGCCTTTTTTCAGTGCTGACATCTCCTGTGATACCAAGAGTTTCTGGCATAATATGGTAAAGGACAGTAAAAGGCTCATACTTGTCGTTTGCCGGGATCATCTTGACAGGGATGTTCAGTACGGGTCCGGCAACATTTTGCCTGCCGGCCCACTGAAGCGCTATTTCCTGCCGGACTTTTTCAGAATTCTGCTGTCTCTCCTTTATGATCGATTTGATCATTTCAAGAGGAATAAGAAGGAACAAGCCCCCGATAGTCAGTGTAATGATCTTAAGAGTAAGGGAGTAGTTCCATTTTTTGGTGTCGTTGATTTCAATTTTCATAATGAGTAAGTTTAAAAGTACTTTGAATTACAAAGCTTAGATATAAAAAAAATATTATTTTCTGATTATCTGCTCGAGAGCCTTAAGGTGTGCCCTGAAAAGTTTTTCGCCTGTTTCTGTAGCCGAATAGCTTGTGTTTGGCTTTTTCCCTATGAATTTCTTGCTGACTCTTATAAGTCCGTTCTCCTCGAGGGCCCGCAGATGACTGGCAAGGTTCCCGTCAGTTACTCCAAGGGCAGCCTTCAGGCTGTTGAAATCGTATGAATCGTTTACGATCAGGATCGACATTAACCCCAGCCTGATCCTGTTCTCAAAGAATTTATTCAATCCGGAAATATCGATTTTCATCTTTCGTATTTTCTGTACAGCAGCAGTCCATATACGATGTGCAGCAATCCGAATCCGAAGGCCCAGAGAATAATCCCGTAAGCAGGCAGTGCTGCAGCTGCCAGTCCGGAAAAAACCTCGATCAACCCCAGATAAAAAATGTCGTTGTATGTGAATTTGGTTGCGCTAACAAGCGAAAGGCCGTAAAAAATCAACATCGACGGCAAAATATATTGCCACTCGTTATGCAATAATAAAATCACAATTAAGATCCCTCCGGTAATCAGAGGCACAATCATGTTTGTCAGGAGCTTCCTTGAAACAGGGGTCCACATCCTCTGGCTTTTCTTAACGGCATTTTTTCTTGAGAACCAGAGCGACACTGCGATGGAGAGAACCAGAACAATGCCTGCCAGTAGTGTAAGACTGACTTTTATGCTGCTTATTTCCTGAGCGCTTTTAGCGCTGAACATATCGTCTGTAAGAATAACTGCGCCATCCAGGAATAGAAAAACAGAGAGAGCTGCTCCGGCCAAGGCTATCAGTCCTGCGAAAACGCCCGACAACCCGCTCAGCGAAAGAAAGCGTGATGATTCCTCCATCACCTTTTTAATGATCCTCAGATCCTCTAAATATTCTGTATTGGTCTCCATAAGCAGTATTATAAAAGTACTTTGGAATACAAAGTTAATACAATTTTATGAAAAAACAAAATCTATTAAAAAATGATCTGTCCTCAACAACGCTTTTTTGTAACTTTCAAAAATATTCAATTTTACAAAATGGAAGGGAAGACCGCGATAGTATTCGGAGCCACGGGACTGGTTGGCAATCTGCTTCTGGAGGAGCTTGAAGCATCAAAATCATATTCAACTATCAGAATATTCGTGAGACAGTCGACGGGGATAACGAATCCCGGACTCGAGGTGATAGTTACCGATTTCTCCGATCCGTCCGCACTGGCCGGTAAGGTAACCGGAGATGATCTTTTCATCTGTCTGGGGACAACCATACGGAAAGCGGGGTCGATAGCCAATATGGAAAAAATAGACAGGGACCTGCCTGTTAAGTTAGCGGAAATGGCCAGAAGCAACGGAGCCAGGAGCATTGCCGTCGTCTCATCTATAGGAGCCTCTCCTTTATCAAGAAATTACTATCTGAGGATAAAGGGTGAAATGGAGGAAGGCATTAAAAAGCTGGGGTTTGAAAGAACTGTCATCGTAAGGCCTTCAATGCTGCTTGGCGACAGGAAGGAAATAAGGGCAGGGGAGTTGATTGGAAAGGTATTCATGAAAACGGTGAAACCGCTCCTGGCTGGGAAGATGAAAAAATACAGGGCCATACACGGCAGGGATGTAGCGAGAGGCATGATCGCCCTTATACAGGGAGAACCTGGTATAAGAATTGTTGAATCGGACGAATTGCAACTCGCAGCAAGTAAGCACTGACCGTAAAAAATTGAAGAGACGCCCAATCTGGGCGTCTCTTCTTATAAATCATTTTAGTTTCCAATTCTGTCAGGGACAAGTGATATTTACATAGTTCATATCCCAGCAATGCCAGGTTGGATCGAGGGTGTCTTCAAATAATGGCAGGCAGCTAACCCTCCCGTTATGTCCAGCAGAGCTCCATTCCACATCCATGTCAGAAAATCCACTGCCGTTATAATAGCGTATCGTGTAATATGAATCAAATGCTCCGGAGGTCAATTTTCCGTATTCGATGAAGCTGGTCCGGAATGGATCATCAACCCGGGAGTCGTTAAGCGCCCTTACATAAGTGTACCGTACATAGGTAACATCAGATCCGTTTCCCTCCCAGTCTATCTCCAGGACAGGTTCCTGAAAAGCATAGCTGTGATACAGCGTCCATTTGCCTCCTTTGCCATCGAGGTCTGAAGTGCCTTCAAACCACATAAAGTCATTGAACCCTCCCGCTCCGTCTTTTGTAATGTACATTTTCCACAGAACATCATTGTCCCTGATCTGTCCTGTAAGCCGTGCATGGTAGTTTACGGTGAAAACAGGAACGGTGTAATCCCATTGCCAGGTCCTGTCATCAAGATAAACAGGTTTCTGCTCAATTGCTTTTTCAAATGAATAGACGGGAACCGCAAGTGTAAAGTAAATCACCGCTTTCCAGTAGCCCGCAACAAGAGCTGAAACACCCCAGTTGCTGTCTTCAATTCCTTTTGGCAGAATTATGTCTGCGGACTTTTTACTGTTTTCAAAATTAGAGAAATCAATTGCCATGGATTCTGCCGGTGGCAATACCGGAGGATCTCCCGGTTTCTTCTTGCACCCCGTTAACAGAATTCCCATAAAGATTGCCACCACCAATAACGTAAAATGCTTTTTCATATCAGAAATTTCTTGGTTGCTAAACTGATCATATGCTATATTAACGACAAAATTAGGCCAAAAGTTGCATAATAAATAATAATTTTGACCAATGACATCAGCGTTTTTACTATACTTCATTCAGCTTCATTGAACATTCCCGAAAGATTATTGTTTAACGACTAAATTTTATAAAATGAAACAGAGAAATTATTTCAAAGCTTCCGGACTGGCAATTTTGCTTTTATCTTTATCCCTGGCATCCTGTTCCGGACAGACACCCAAATTAAAACTTAGCGATATGGAAAATTTAAGCACAAAAGAATTTCCGGCATTGCCTTATGCTTATGATGCACTTGAGCCATACATTGATGCAAAGACAATGGAAATACATTATGACAGGCATCACAGGGCTTATTTCAACAATTATGTTGCTGCCCTGAAAGGAACTGCCTATGAGAATGCACAGATAACAAAAGTATTTACAGAAGCCTCCAGGGCAGGTGATGCTTTAAGAAACAATGGCGGCGGCTATTACAACCATGTATTCTTCTGGAGCATTCTTGGAAAAGGATCATCAGGACCTTCAACTGAACTTGCTGCAGCCATTAACAAGGCATTCGGTTCATTCGACAAGTTCAAGGAAACATTCAGCAATGCTGCAAAGACGAGATTCGGCAGCGGCTGGGCGTGGCTTGTTGTCGGAGCCGATAAATCCCTGGCTGTTGGCAGCACCCCGAATCAGGATAATCCCCTTATGGACCTGTCTCCGCTTAAAGGCAAGCCGATCCTTACAATTGACGTGTGGGAGCATGCCTACTATCTCAAATACCAGAATAAAAGAGCTGATTATGTTGAGGCATTCTGGAATGTAGTAAACTGGGATGCAGTAAATCAGCTGTATAAAGAGGCGGTAAAATAACACAGGCCTGCACCGTATTATATGCAAAGAGACGTCCAACCCGGACGTCTCTTCGTGTTTTATACGTAATCTTTGAGTCTTTTATGTGTACATGAATCTCTTGATCTTCAGGGTTGCTGTTTTCTGGAAAGGCACAGGCTGAAGCTCCACCCTGTAGATCTGGCTGAACTTATTGACCTGTGAATTGACATATTCTTTTATCTCTGCAAGCAATTCTTCCTTCTTCTGAACATAAATGTCAGACATGTCCTGCTTAAGTGTATTGTATTTCTTTTCCAGCTCCTCCATGTTGAGGTGCACGTAAGCCACCAGCTTTCCTTTTTTCTCCACAACAAGTGATTCCACTACGAACCGGAAGTTGTTAATGACAGATTCTATTTCTTCGGGATAGATATTCTCTCCGCTGGCCCCAACGATCATATTCTTCAGCCTTCCCTTTATGAAAAGGTTATTGTAATTATCGAGCAATCCAAGGTCCCCTGTCTTGAACCAGCCGTCCGGGGTCAGAACTTCTGCTGTCATTTCAGGCTCTTTATAGTAACCCTTCATAATAGTGGCGCCGCGGGCCCATATTTCTCCCTCGCCGGTTTTTTTGTCAGGATTGTTGATGATAAGCTCAATATCTTTAATAGCCGGCCCTGTCGACATAAAAACTGTTTCTTTCGGATTTGCACCGGCAAGAAGAGGAGATGTCTCGGTAAGACCATAGCCTATTGCGTAAGGGAATTTTGCTTCACGGAGGAATTGTTCAACTGTCTTGTTAAGCTTGGCTCCGCCTATACCGAAAAACTTAAGATGTCCGCCGAATGTTTTATAAAGTTTTTTACCGGCTGCCGCATTGAGTATCTTCCTGAAAAATGCGACTTTGTAAAGCAGTCTGAGCAAAGCTTTTTCCCTGAAAGTCGGCAGTATCTTGTTGAAATAGACTTTTTCCATGATCAGGGGAACCGTCAGCATTATTGTCGGCTTGACCGCTTCAAGCGCCGGCAGTAGAACCGGAGGCGTAGGCGGTTTTTTCAGGTAATAAACACAGGCTCCTCCGAGAAGCGGAAGAATGAGACCGAGGGTGTTCTCATAAGTATGCGAAAGAGGAAGCACAGAAAGAAACCGGTCGTTATGTTCCACCGGCTGGATGATTCTTCCTCTCATTGCGTTGAATGAAATGTTTTTATGCGTAAGCATGACCCCTTTTGACCTTCCCGTGGTCCCGGATGTGTATATTATCGATGCAAGGTCATCCTCCGAAACCTCATATTTCTTTTCCGGAACAGCATCTTCATTGAAAGCATATGACTTGTTCTCTGAGATTATCAGCGAAAAATCATCGATCTGGATGATCGTCCTGAGGTATTCCGATTTAAAGCCTTCGATCCTGTTTAAAAGACCAGGCGATATAAAAAGAGCTTTTGCATCAGAATGCTGAAGTACATTAGCCACTTCAGTAACCGAAAAATCAGGCAGTACCGGAACAACTACGGCCCCCATAAAGGTGATGGAGAAATATGCAATTCCCCAGTTGGGCATATTGGTGCTCAACAGGGCAACTTTATCGCCCGGACAGATCCCGTTTTTCTCAAGAAGCGCCATCAGTGCGCTTATTCGCCTGTCTGCCTGCTCCCAGGTTACTGCATCCTCACCGACAAAAGAATATGCATTTGACTTTCCATGTTTTCTCAAAGTTTCTTCAAAGAGAGAAGGAAATGTCAATTTTATCTGGTTTTCTTCCATGTATCCGAGGTCATTAAATTTAGAAATCCAGCAAATGTACTTAAATAATTGACACCCTATGTTAAACTATGTTATATAACATTAATTTGATTCTCAAAGCGTTTGAGCATATTAACCTTTTATCCGAAGGAATGACTAATTTTGGAATCGTAATTTAGCATTCAGGAAAATGAGTTCAACTATCAGGGTTACAAAGGAATTTTCTTTTGAAATGTCGCATGTGCTGCTGAACTACGATGGCCCCTGCAGAAATATTCACGGGCATTCATACAGGCTTTTCGTAACATTGTCGGGGACTCCCGTTAATGATCCAAACAATCCGAAAAACGGAATGGTGATTGATTTTACAGAGCTGAAGAATATAGTTCTTTCCAGTATAGTAAATCTTTTTGACCATTCTGTAGTTATAAGCAGGGATTTCGAAAGGGAGAAACACGGTATGACTGAGAATTTATTTGGCAACACCGTGATTTTAGATTATCAGCCCACATGTGAAAATCTTGTAGCTGACTTTGCAGGACGGCTTCTGGATAAAATGCCTTCAGGAATAAAACTTCACAGCCTGAAGCTGTACGAAACTGCAAAATCATATGCAGAATGGTTTGCGGAAGACAATGAGAAGTTATAAGTGCCTAAAGTGCCTAGAGTACTTAAAGTTCATACAACTTTTGGCTCTTCATTCTAGATAGAATAAATAAAAGAAAATAAAGTTCACTTTATGGAGAACATACCTAAAAAGCTGTTTTTATTAGATGCCTACGCACTGATATTCAGATCGTATTATGCGTTCATTAAAAATCCAAGGATCACCTCAAAAGGACTCAATACTTCGGCTGTTTTTGGATTTCTGCTTACCCTCGAGGAGGTACTCCAGAAACAAAAACCTACTCACATTGCTGTGGTTTTCGATACGCCGACCCCTACTTTCAGGCATGAGATGTACCCCGATTACAAGGCAAACCGGGATGAAACACCAGAAGATATAAAAAAGGCGGTGCCATATATAAAAAAGCTGATCGAAGCCTATAAAATCCCGGTAATAGACTACCCCGGATTTGAAGCCGATGATGTGATAGGAACTCTTGCCCGCAAGGCTGCTGAAAAAGGCTTCATTACATATATGATGACTCCCGATAAGGATTTTGCCCAGCTTGTAACTGATAAAATAATGATGTTCAAGCCATCCCGCAGCGGAAACGAATCTGTTCAATGGGGCGTTGAAGATATTAAAAGGGAATTTTCCGTAAAGGATCCCTTGCAGGTTATCGATATACTGGCCCTGATGGGAGACTCCTCCGATAATATACCAGGAGCGCCGGGAGTGGGCCCTAAAACAGCCATGAAACTTATCGCCGAATACGGTTCCATCGAGGAGGTTCTTAAACATACTGATCAGCTGAAAGGGAAGCTGAAGGAGATTATTGAAGCCAATAAGGAAAAAATTGAACTTTCAAAAAAGCTTGCTACGATTGATATTAACGTTCCGGTAGAATTGAACGAGAAGCAACTGGAAAAGGAGATTCCTGATGCACAGAAGCTGAAAAACTTGTTTGATGAACTTGAATTCCGGACCGTTGCTGCCAGGATCCTTTCAGAAATTGAGTCGCAGAATAAGCCTTCTGAAGCACCGGTTGTAAAGGAAACTGCAGTTAAGGAAAACCTCGATTCTGTTCAGGGTTCTCTTTTCTTTAATACAGAACCTCAGACCTCTCCTTCAGCCAATTCAACAATTGAAAATTCTGATCATAAATATATCCTTGTTTCCGGTGATGATTCGCTTAAGGAGATGATTGCCGAATCTCTCAGGCAAGAGGAAGTATGTTTTGACACAGAAACAACAGGAATAGATCCTCTGAGTTCCGAGATCGTGGCCCTGGCTTTGTCGTGGGAAAAGGGGAAAGGATTTCTTGTCCGGTTTCCTGAATCTAAGGAAGAAACCCTCAGGCTGCTTGACATCATAAAGCCTCTTTTTGAAAATCCCGGCATCCTGAAAATAGGTCAGAACATCAAGTTCGATATCCAGGTGCTTGAGAATTACGGAATCAAAGTCAGCGGAGCTCTTTTTGATACAATGATTGCCCATTACCTCCTTGAACCGGATATGCGGCATAATATGAACCTGCTTTCGGAAACGTATCTCTCATACAGCCCTGTTCATATCGAATCGCTTATAGGGGAGAAGGGCGCATTTCAGAAAAATATGCGGGCGGTCGATGACGAGAGGCTTAAGGAATATGCTGTCGAAGATGCAGATGTAACGCTTCAGCTGAAAAATGTCTTTGAACCCAAGATAAAAGCGCAGGGATTGTCAGATCTCGCATCAGGGATAGAAATGCCGCTCATTCCCGTTCTTGCAAAAATGGAACGGAACGGCGTTATTCTTGATATTGCAGAACTGAAGGCAATAACCGCCAGTCTGCGGGACGATATCTTAAACCTCGAAAAGGAAATCTTCGGCCTTGCAGGAACCGAATTCAATATTTCATCGCCAAAACAGCTGGGCGACATTCTGTTCCTGAGGCTTAAGCTCGACGACAAGGCCAGGATGACAAGCACGAAGCAGTTTGTTACAAATGAAGAGATACTCCAGCGGCTGGCACACAAGCACCCCATTGTCGACAAGGTGTTGGAATACAGAGGACTGAAGAGGCTTCTGTCTACTTATGTTGAAACATTGCCACAACTCGTGAGCAAAACGACCGGGCGCATTCACACATCCTTTAACCAGGCAGTTGCCGCCACGGGCAGGTTGAGCTCCAACAACCCCAACCTTCAGAACATACCTGTAAGGGATGAGAGAGGAAGGGAAATAAGAAAAGCATTTGTTGCCGCCCCGGGGCATCTGTTTTTCACTGCAGATTACTCGCAGATCGAGCTGAGGCTTATGGCACACCTGAGCCGTGACAGTAGCATGATCTCCGACTTCCTTTCGGGCAACGACATTCATGCAGCTACTGCTTCAAAAATATTCAGGGTCGATATTAAGGATGTTACGCGCGAAATGAGAAGCAGGGCGAAGACGGCAAATTTCGGAATCATCTACGGCATTTCATCATTCGGCTTGTCTGAAAGGCTGACGATAGGAAGAAAAGAAGCCAAGGAGCTCATAGACGGGTATTTCAGTTCTTATCCCGGGGTGAAAACATATATGGACGAGAGCATTAAAAAAGCAAGGGAAAATGGTTATGTAACAACTATGTTCGGAAGGAGAAGATATCTGCGCGATATTCATTCCCGAAACCAGGTTGTAAGGGGGAACGCCGAGAGAAATGCCATAAATGCGCCAATTCAGGGCACAGCCGCCGACATTATCAAAATCGCCATGATCAGGATCCATAATAAACTGGAGCAGGGGAAATTCGGATCAAAAATGATACTTCAGGTTCATGACGAACTTATATTTGAAGTGCCCGAAGCAGAACTGGATGAGCTTAAAAACATGGTGCTGGAAGAGATGTCAGGTGCAGCAAAGCTTGACATTCCTCTGAAAGTAGACTGGGGCACGGGGAAAAACTGGTTTGAGGCAAAATAAAATATTTATGGAAATAAACGTATTATTTTTCGGTGTGCTTGCAGAAGTTACCCAGACAATGTTCAGGCATTACCGCGATGTAGATTCATATAATGACCTTATTCACAGAATACTGGATGATTACCCTGAAATATTTCATTACAGCTACCGTGTAGCCGTAAACAGCACAATCGTAAACGAAGACCCGGGGCTTAAAGACGGTGATGAAGTGGCATTCCTTCCACCCTTTGCCGGAGGCTGAAAACTTTAAATTGGGCAATGACTGAAAATGTATTGATAAATGGTCCTGTTACCACAGAAATGATTTCCGCAAAGCTTGATATGCTTGGTGAGAAGAAAGAACTTGGAGGCCATTCTGTTTTCCTGGGCAGAGTCAGGGCTGATGTCAAAGGATCGCGTACGGTCACCGCAATCGAATATACAGCATACGGAGAAATGGTCGGCAAAGAAGCAAAAGCCATCTGCAATCTGATACTTTCTGAGTTCGATGATGTAAAAACTATAGAAATTCTTCATTCAACAGGCCGGGTGATGGCCGGAGAAATCTCATTGCTTGTCATTGTTTCAGGAGGTCACCGTCAGCAAGCCATGGAAGCCTGTTCAAGGATCGTGGACCTTATTAAAGAAAGATTCCCGGTCTGGAAGAAAGAAATATTTGTTGATGATTCACACGAATGGGTTAACAATAACCTGGCCTAAACTGATTCTTCGATGCCGGACTCCCTGTTTTTTAAAGTTGAAGGCTCTGCATCTTTGTTCCCGCTGGTTAAAAGCAGATTCCCTGATTTTTCGTTGAGAAGCGTACTGTATTTAGCGGGATCGTTAAGTATTTCCAGGGCTTTATTCAGTTGTTCGTCCTTTTTCAATCCCCATGATACGGCTCCCGCTTCATAAAAATAACGGCCGACTATCTCTTCTTCAATGAGCTCCGTTATTTCAGGCCGGAAGATATCCAGATCCTGGCTGAGGCTGTGTGACAGATCTTTTTCAAGCTGTGTGAACAGATCCCTGTGAAGGTCATAGTATTTCTCTCTTTTTGCATTATCAATAAGCTCATTCAGAGAAGATTGCGTTATCGTCTTATAGCTGAAATTCCTGTTTTCAAGCATATTGGCGAAATCGGCATAATCCTTATCGGTAAGAATGAAATCCGAAGGATTCTTTATTTCCGGATGTGACCAGTAATACCGGGTTGCAAAATCGAAAATAAAATATCTGAGATAGAGTTCGGCAGTGATCTGGCTCAGTTGTTCAGGGACGCTCACCACATCAGGTGTGATTCCGCCGCCATCCTTTACAATCCTTCCATTACGGGTCTTGAATTCTGATATCAGCGAATCAGGCACATAGCCGACGCTGCCGTCTTCGTTTGGATGTGAAAAATCGAGAGCCTGAACGCACCTTCCGCTCGGGATGTAATACTTGGCGGTAGTTATCTTCAGCTGCGTGTTATAGCTTAATCCCCTGGTAACCTGTACAAGTCCTTTCCCATAAGAACGCTGTCCCACGATAACTCCCCTGTCGAGGTCCTGGATGGCTCCGGCAACAATTTCCGCGGCAGAAGCAGAGCCTCTGTTGATGAGAATGGCAAGAGGAATTTTTTCATCGACAGCTGCCTTTGTCGTTTTAAAACTCTCGTCGTATTGCTTTACCCTTCCTTTGGTTGAAACAACATTGTTTCCGGGCCCCACAAAAAGATTCACAATTTCAACAGCTTCCGTCAAAAGACCTCCGGGGTTGCCCCTCAGGTCGAGAATTATCTGTTGCGCATTACCGGACTTAAGAGTTACGAGGGCATTTTTAACCTCCTGGATGCAATCCTGCGTGAAAGAGGAGAATCTTATGTAGCCTGTCTTCTGGTCAAGCATTCCAAAATATGGAACGGATGGTATTGCGATTTTTTCCCTTTTCATTAAAAGATCGATATTCTTTCCGTTCCTTGATATTGTCACTTTAATGTCTGTTCCGGGATTTCCTTTGAGCTTGTCGCTTACTTTATCTGAAGCCAGTCCTTTCATGGATACTCCGTCTACTGCGGTAATCAAATCTCCGGCTTTCATGCCGGCTTTGTCGGACGGGAAGCCCTTATATATTTCACTGATAACAACATATTCTCCGCCTCCTCTTACCAATGCGCCAATGCCTCCATATTTTCCCGTGGTAAGAATTGCAAATTCATCGGCTTCGGATTCAGGAAAATATACTGTATATGGATCAAGTGTTTTGAGCATATTGTCAATGCCTGTCTTTACGACTTTGTCAGGATCAATCTCATCGACATAAAAAGTAATAAGTTCCCTGAAAAGCGAAAGGAAAATGTCCAGGTTTTTAGCGATCCTGAAATCACGCGATTCCTGTATTGCGAAAAAGCCGGTTGTAATTCCGGCTGCAAGCAGCAAGCTTAAGATTAATGCAAGTTTACGGGTTTGTATCTTTTTCATCTTGTTTTGATTGCAATATTGGAACGTCGAAAATAGAAAGAATATCTCGTCCCCGGAATCCCGGGGTCACAATTAATATAACTTTAACATTTTGAGTTTATTTCATTGACTGCTGAAGTGAGCTGACTGATAATATCAGAGATCCCTTTTTCGACAGTCTGATATTCCGGAACGGTGTTCTTTCTGAAAACAATGACACAGTTAATACAGACATTAAGTGAAGATAAATGTTCATAGAGGGCTTGCTTATTTCTTCTGTATGCCTCTCTCATCCTTCTCCTGATGAGGTTCCTGTCGACTGCTCTGCGGAAGTTTTTCTTTGAAACACTGAAGGCAACCTGAACCGGGAATGGTGATGACAAAGAAGCCTTTGCCCAGACTGCCTTGAAGAGAGGAGAATAAAGAGTCTTTCCTTCTTCGAACAGCAAGTCAATGGCTTTTTTGCTGCAAAGCCTTTCTGATTTATGGAATGTTTCCATTTTACCGGAGCCACGGAGAGCCGGATAATGGCAGCAGGCTACCGTGAGTTTTTATTAAAATCCTTGAGATAATTGTCAAGGGCCATTGTCATTGAGGGAGCTTTGGGATTCGGGGCATTGATATCAAGTCTTAAT
Source organism: uncultured Rikenellaceae bacterium (assembly GCA_964638545.1). Taxonomy (GTDB): domain Bacteria; phylum Bacteroidota; class Bacteroidia; order Bacteroidales; family VadinHA17; genus LD21. The sequence goes on from CAZXAM010000019.1 coordinate 25,467, forward strand.
CCTTCCTGCTCAACTGCAGTGGCTGTGGTGGGTCCGAAAGCAGCTATTTTGATGTCGCCCTGTACGAAATCCGGGAAATTTTCCTTGAGCGACTTTATTCCTGACGGACTGTAAAAAACTAGGATATCGTAGTCAAATTCCTTGGGATTGTTCGAGAAATGGCTGCTGATTGTTTTGTATAAAGTCCCTATGGTGAACTGGATATTGTTTTTCGCCAGAAGGTCCGGTATTTCTGCATTGTGAGGTTCCGAGAGCGGCACAAAGAAATTGTCATCCCTGTGCTTGGCTATTACATCAATCAGATCCTGGAATTTTGCTTTTCCATAGAAGATCTTTCGTTTCCTGTAGACAATATATTTTTGAAGGTAGAAAGCGACATTCTCGGTGATGCAGAAATATTTCATGGTATCCGGCACCACTATTCTAAGCTCGTTGCAGACCCTGAAAAAATGATCAATGCCTGTTTTGCTCGTAAAAATCACTGCTGTAAAGTCGAGAATGTTGATCTTCTGATGACGGAAATCCTTCGAAGGGATTCCTTCAACCTGTATAAACGGCTTAAATTCTATTTTCAGGTTGTACTTTTTTGCCAGATCGAAATATGGAGACTTCGGATTCGCCGGTTCTGGCTGCGACACTAATACCTTCCTTATTTTCAAATCCTTACAGTTTTAGTTTCAACTTCAATTATCTCTACTGACCTAAAACAGGCCTGTAACAAATTTGATTAAAACTGCTACAGGCAAAAATTCCAGCGCACAAAGGTATAAAATCAAATATAAAAGTGAAACATTCCTTTTCAGAAAAATAAAAAGCAGCCGTGTAATACGCATCAAATAAAGGGCGGCAAATACAATATAACCTGCAAGGAAGAAAGTCTTTGGAGGCAGAATGGTTGAGTATGAAAGTAAGACAACCAGGATGAAACAGGCAAAAGCCAGGTAGCGGTAAGTCTGAAATATGGTTATTAAATATTCATCCCAGATCTCTTTACTGTCGCTAATCCAGCCAAGGGCCAGGCACGAAATATGCCTAAGGGAGATCAAGGCGATAACAATGACGAGAATGATTGCCCATAATACAATTCCTGGAATGCCGGCAGGCAACAGCGAATTGAAGGATGCTGCGAAATATGAAAAAAGGGAAAGGTTGATGAACGTGATAAGGTTAAAAATTGTTGATTGCCAGTGAAACAACTCACTTATTTCCCTTGATTCAGGATCGCCGACCCCCCTGAACATGAAGAACCTGGTTGCTCCGGGAAACAGCTTTCTTGAATAGACAGGCAGGGAAGCGTAGAAAAATGAAGCGATAAGCACAATAAATATTATCCAGTCTTCATGAAAAAGCCTTTCTTGGACCATTTCCCCTTCCCTGAGGCTTTTCACAAGGATCGATTTGGATTCTGCATTTCTCTTCCGGTTATTTTCAATGAACCTTACAGGGAATCCGTTAACCATATCTCTTCCTATCCTTGAAACAATATTTGCCGTATCATTGAAGGTTATATCTGAAACAGGGCTCCTCTCACATACCGAAAGGGTATCTGTTGTAAAAGATTCCTTTACAACCGGACTTGACTCCCTTTTTTTCACAGGCAGGGAATCCGCTATAACGGCTGAGTCAGCCTGTACTATTTGCTTGTGAACAGAGGTGTCGGGTTTATGGACTGACGAATCCTGGCGGATAATATCCTGTTCCTGTTCAGAAATGTTCATGTCGTTCGCCTGCAATCTCGGAAAGGATGTTATTTGCCAGACGGCTTGCTCCTATCCTGAAGTATTTGTTGTTGTGCCATTCAGAACCCAGGCACTCCTCCAGGATATGGAAATATAACAATGCCTCGGAAGCAGTTGAGATGCCCCCGGCTGCCTTGAATCCCACCATAATTCCTGTTTCTGAATAGAAATCGGAAATCGCCCTGCACATGACAAACGCGGCTTCGGGTGTGGCAGAGACATTTACTTTTCCGGTGGATGTCTTTATGAAATCTGCTCCGGCATCCATTGCAATCATTGAAGCTTTGAAAATCTGTTCAGCGCTGCCAAGCAATCCCGATTCCACGATTACCTTAAGCAGCCTATCTCCCAAAGCCTCCTTTATCTCCCGGATCTCCTCGGCTACATATGCATAGTCGTTTCCCAGGAAAGCGCCCACCGGGATCACTATGTCAATTTCATCCGCCCCTGCATCTATTGCCATCTTGCACTCGGCGACCTTAATACTCCTGAATGTCTGTGAGGTTGGGAATGATCCTGCAACTGCTGCTATTTTTACACTTTTTGCAGTCAGCTTTTCCTTTACCACCGGCACAAAGTTAGGGTAAACGCATATGGCAGCTACATTTGGTATATTGCTGAAGCGGCCCTGGAAACTGTTAACCGTACCGGTAAGCCTGATAATATTGCTTTTATAATCGGTTGTGTTAAGACTGGTGAGGTCTATGGAATTGAGTATTTTCATTAAAAGATGCTTTCCGGGCTCTGCCGGAATTTCTGAAGCAGCCTTTTTCAATCCTCTGGATATTTCCGATTCCGATGGGCAGGATTTAATCAGCTTTTCATATAACTTTGTCATACAGCAGTTTATGTTTTAGACCACATTGAATATCACAGATGGAAGAAAGGGTTCAATTTAACATTTTTTGGTATTCAAAGGATTTATTTGCTGTTTAACTTTTATTTCTTGCCAGAGATGCGAAAATTCCTGCAACACATAAAAGGGAAAAAATGATGAATCCTGTTCGCATACCTGCAATAAGACCGGGATAGGCAGCCCTGGTGATTTCAGCCGATCACTCTTTGTTTTTAGTATCGATGATAATTGTCACAGGACCGTCATTCACCAGACCTATTTCCATCATTGCCCCGAATTCGCCGGTAGCCGTTTCTCTGCCTGTAAGCCCGGAGATCATTCTGACGAAGCTCTCATAAAGAGGAATTGCAGTTTCAGGACGTGCCGCCCTGATATAAGATGGCCTGTTTCCCTTTTTTGTCCTTGCATGAAGCGTGAACTGGCTGATCACCATTATACTGCCCTTTGTTTCCAGAACGGAAAGGTTCATGACTCCGTTCTGGTCATCGAAAATTCTCAGCTGGACAATCTTATTTGCGAGCCATTCTACATCCTCTTTGCCGTCTTCCTCCCCAATGCCGACAAGCACAAGAAGACCAGGACCTGTTTCCGCCTTAAGAATTTTATTGATCGTAACGGAAGCCCTGTTTACACGTTGTATTACTGCTCTCATCTGATTATTGTTCAGGCAGTCAAATATAGACAATCAATTTAGAAACAGACGACGATGTTTTATTATATTTGGCGGTTCAAAATAATGAAATGGACATCCTTACCATTTTTCTGGTTGCAGCAGGATTATCGTTCGACACCTTTGCCGTCTCGTTGTCATTCGGGGTGGTTCAGAGTAAAATAATATTTTTTAAAGCAGTGAAAGTGGCGATAGTTCTGGCGATATTCCAGGCAGGACTCCTTGTGGCAGGATACTTTCTCGGATCATTTGTCAGCGATTTTATTAAAGCCGCTGATCACTGGGTGGCTCTTGTACTTCTCTCATTCCTTGGGATAAGGATGATGGTTGAAGGCATCAGGAGGAAAGAAAGCGAAACGGCACGGGATTATACAAAGACAAAAGAGCTTTTAACCGTGGCAATAGGCACAAGCATCGATGCATTTGCAGTAGGAATAAGCTTCGCTCTCCTGGATATAAAAATATGGCTCTCGGGAATAATAATAGGAGCTGTAACATTTCTTGCATCAATGACCGCAATCAGAATTGGCAAATCGGCAGGGGAAAAACTGGGTCAAAGGGTCGAAATCATCGGAGGACTTATTCTAATCGGAATTGGGATCAAGATTTTCTTAGAGCACATGGTCGGCTGACATAAACCGGTCACTGCAATAATAAGCCATGCAAATTTTCAGAGCGGTCTCATAGTTCTTTTCCTTGATGAGAAGACAGCCATTTCAGTGAATCCGGCGGATCTTAATAAGGCATAAGCTTCATCAAAGTATTGTCCAACCCTTGCCGGAAAATGAGCATCCGAATTTACGCAGACTGCCACATTCTCCTCATTGAAAATATGAAGAAACCTTCTGTCGGGATAAAAATCAGCAAGCGGCCTGTTTCTCCCGTTAGTATTCAGTTCTAAAGTCACTTCGCAGAATTTCATTGCACGCGCAAGTTTCCTGTACAGAGGCTCCGGATCAAATGAAGGTTTGTAATTGTATATCCGTACAAGGTCGCAATGGCCTATTATATCGAAAAGCCCGGAAGATACTGCTCTAACGACATTATCAAAATAGGAATTATACAATTCGTCAATATCTTTTCCTTCATAGAATTCCTTCCCGGAATCCACGGATGTTTTTCCCAGATAATGCACGGATCCTATCCTGTAATCGAGCTCCAGGTTATCAAGGAATTGACCGATCTCCTTCTCTTTTCCCGGTATGAAATCAATTTCCAAACCTGTTTTTACCAGAAGGCTGCCGGCACTTTTTTTCAGGTTCTGAATGTGGCGGATGTAAGTATCTGTTTCAAGAGGATCCATACACCATTCCTGATGCTCGCAAAACAATGAAAGATGTTCTGAAAAGCCGATCTCGCAAATACCTGCTGAAATTGCACTGGATATGTAATCTTCAGGTGGTGCCTTGCCGTCGCTGAATGTGGTGTGTATATGATAATCAGTTTTATAAGGCATATAATAAAAGTGAGTTCATCTTTCAACAGATGTCAAAGTATAAATATAATTGGCAATTAAACAAACGAATCAAATGCATTGTTGTAATAAAAACATAATTTTGTTTAAATAAATGTGACACAGAAATGGACGGCAGATGCATATGTGAGAACTGCGAATTCAGGAACCTCGTATTTTCAGCTCTGAATGATGCAGAAGTGCAGCAGCTTTGTGAGAATAAGGAAGAGCATCTATTCAGAAAAGGAGAGACCATTCATCATGAAGGCGACAAGATCATCTATTTCAAATACCTGAAGAGCGGACTGGTGAAGCTTTACAGAAATACCCCCTCCGGCAACGAACAGGTGATAACCATTACCAAGCCTTTTGAGTTTGTAAGCAATATGAGCATATTTTCCGATGACAAATACAAATATTCTGTTTCAGCAGTTGAAGATTCAGTTATTTGCGCGGTGAGGCTCGATTTCATTAAGGCTCTGCTGATAAAAAACGGGGCATTTGCTTTCGGATTGCTGTCGAAAGTCTCCCAAGTAAATGAGAAGATCATTGCACAGACTCTCGATATCCGGCAAAAAAACCTGGTGGGAAGGGTAGCGTATATACTGCTTTATTTTACAAATGAGATCTATAATTCACAAGTCTTTGATCTGCCCGTTTCGAGAAAGGAAATAGCGGATTATATCGGCATGAGCACTGCGAATGTCATCAGGACCCTTTCAGATTTTAAAAAGGAGGGCATAATAAGGGTCTTCGGAAAAACAATTGAGATTGTTGATATGCGCCGTCTGGAGATCATGGCAAAAATAGGATGACTTAAGGAAAAGCTAAAATTTCTTAATCTCTGAAATAGATTTCAGGCAAAGTCAGAATAATAATGATTTAGATTTTAGGAATTCAATAAACCTACCTTATAAAATTATATCATGAAAATCAAAGAATACAGCGTAAGGGATATTCCACGAAGAAGGTTTCTTGAGCTGAGCATGAAGGGCGGATTGCTTATCGCAGCTACACCTGCTCTGCTTACACAGCTGGTATCTTGCCAGAAAGGATCTGCAGGCTTGTCAGATCTGGGCATGGACAAGGAGATGGCCGCCAGGGTAATTGCAAAAGCTCTTGAAAGGGGTGGAGATTTTGCAGACATATACCTTGAAAACCGTGTTTCACGGCAGATAGTGATGGAGGAATCAAAATTCAAAAGCGGATTATACGGAATAAGTCAGGGTGCAGGTGTAAGAGTCGTTTCCGGGAATAAAACCGGGTATGCTTATACTGACGAAATAACCGAAGAAAAAATGATGAGAGCAGCTAAGGTAGCATCATGTGTAGCATTGAACAGCACTCCGGTATCTCCTGTTAATATTTCTGAAACAGCACGTCCTTCATTCGTTACGGTAGCACAACCACTTGGGAATATTGCTGATGAAAAGAGAATTGAAGTTATAAAAAGGGCTGATCAGGCTGCAAAAGGATATGATGCGAGAATTAAAATGGCAATAATCGAATACTACGATGAAGTGAGGAACAGGGTCATTGCCAATAGCGAGGGGTTATATCTGGAAGATGAGCTTCCCCTTTTATTTTTCATTGTTCAGGCGATGAGTGATGACGGCAAGACCATGCACATGGCCCGCGAAAGACTCAGCAATCATTCAGGATTTGAGATGTTTGAGAAAGTGACTCCTGAAACAATTGCCAGGAATGCAGCAAGGGAAGCTATCGAAATGCTTAAAGCCGAAGATGCACCTGCAGGCATCATGGATGTTGTCATGCAAAACGGATGGGGAGGAGTTTTGGTTCATGAAGCGGTGGGACATCCTCTTGAAGCCGATAATATAGCAAAAAAAATAGGTGTATTTACAGGAAAAATGGGGCAGAAAGTCGCAAGCGATTGCTTTACAATGATTGATGACGGAACTCTTCCCAATTTCCGGGGGACAATAAATTTTGACGATGAAGGTACTGAGGCTAAGCGAAATGTACTGATTGAAAACGGCGTACTAAAAGGTTTCCTGACAGACATCCTCAGTGCAAAACAGCTTAACATGAAACGAACCGGGAATGGAAGGCGCGAATCGTTCAGGTATATTCCGATTCCGAGGATGACAAATACTTTCATTGAAAAAGGGAAAGACAATCCGGCTGACATTCTTTCTTCTACAAAAAAAGGAATATATGTGCAGAGCCTGAGCGGTGGTAGTGTCAACCCCGTGACAGGTGTCTTTAATTTTACGTGCAGGGAATCCTATCTCATTGAGAACGGGAAAAAAACAAAACCAATAAAAGGAGCAACATTGATAGGTTCATGCATGGATGTTATATCCAACATTGATGCTGTCGGCAATGACCTTGAATTTGGCCCAGGCATTTGTGGCAAAGGCCAGGATGCAGAAGTTACAGCGGGACAGCCGACCGTAAGGATAAGAGGGATAAATGTGGGAGGAAGCAAAGCATAATTTTAACGTCAACTGGAATAATCATGAAAAATACAGATTTAACTGAAAAGCTTGTTAAAAGATGCATAAGCCTGGGCGCAGATGCTGCAGAAGTTTTTCTTGAAACCAACAGGAACCTGTCAATCAATGTGTTGAAATCAGAAATTGAAACCATTGAAGAAGCTTCATCTCAGGGAGTCGGGTTCAGGATTTTTATTGAAGGTAAAATGGGGTTCAGCCACTGCAATGATTTTACCAGCAAGTCGCTTGATGATACAATCTCAAGGGCAATAGCCTTTGCCAGGCTATCGACACCGGATGAAAACAATGTTCTTACGGACGATAAAGTGATTACGACAATTGAAGACCTTTATGATCCTGAAATTACAGCAGAACCTATGGACAAAAAAATCAAAATGGCACTTGACCTTGAAAAGATTGCCATGAAAGATCCCAGGATCACAAAAAGCGCTGGAGCGGGCTATAGTGAAGGTGAGTCCGAGATCTTTATTGGAAATTCAAACGGACTATTAAAATCTTACAGATCATCCGGATGCTCAATGGGTGTTTATGTTGTCGCAGAAAAGGGAGAACAAAAAAATACAGGAGGGGAATATTGTTCAAGGGTTTATTTTTCTGATCTGGTACCCCTGGAAGAAATTGCCGCTGTAGCCTCCAGGAAAGCTATTGAACTTCTGGATCCTGTTATGATAGACACTCAAAAGGCTGCAGTTGTTTTTGATCCTGATGTTGCTATGGCTCTTCTGGGAGGAGTTATTTCTGCAATCAACGGAGAGCGTGTTTTGCAGGGAGCCAGCTTCCTTAAAGAATACCTGGGAAAGCAAATTACATCGCCATTGCTGACAATGACTGATGATGGAACAATCCGGAAAAGCCTTGGGAGCGCTCCATTTGACGGAGAGGGAGTTCACACTGTTAAAAACGTACTTATTGAAAACGGCGTTTTGAAAAACTTCATATACAATACAAAAACTGCAAAAAGAGCAGGAGTAAAAAGCACCGGCAATGCTTCACGTGGAGGCTTCAGCTCTTTACCGGGTATAGGCACCCACAATGTTTATGTTTCAACAGGAAAACATACACGTAATGAAATAATTACAGCAACTAAAAGAGGGCTCTTTCTGCTGGAACTAACAGGTTATGGAATAGACTATGTAAGCGGTAACTTCAGCGGAGGAGCCAGCGGACTCTGGATCGAAAACGGTGAAATTGTCCATCCTGTCAAGGGGATAACAATTGCAGGAAAAGCTTTTGACATTCTTAATGCAATCGATATGATGGGGAACGACCTGGATATGAACAAGACAAATACAGCTCCAACCTTCAGGATAGCCGAAATGCAGATTGGAGGTAAATAACAGCGATTACCGTTTAATTATATCATTAAGTGCATTTTGCAGGTTATCAAAGATGAAACGATAACCTGCTTTTATTATTTTTTCAGAAGATATCCGGCTACCATTCAGAACTATATTCGACATTTCCCCAAGCACTGAAGTAAGAATGAATGAAGGCACATTAACGGGAAAGACCGGCTTCTTCATATGCAATGAAAGAGTCTTCATGAATTCATCATGTGACACATGCTGAGGCGCAACAGCATTGAATGCGCCTGTAAGGTTCTGGTCTTCAATAGCTTTAAGATAAATTCCGCAAAGGTCTTTTATATGTATCCATGGCATAAACTGACGGCCGCTTCCCAGGCTGATCAGAAATCCAAATTTTGCCGGCATCATAAGCTTTTTAATTGCGCTCTCGTTATTTTCAAGAACCATGGCAGTTCTGATTTTAACTGTCCTTATTCCTGATTTCTCAAAGGTATCAGCTGCCCACTCCCATTTCCGGCACGTTGAGGCCAGGAAATCCATTGCGGGTTGATTCTTTTCGGTATAAATTTTTTCTGTGGTTGCGGAACCATAATATCCAACAGCAGATGCCGAGATAAATGCTTTCAGCGTGATGTTATTTTCATTGACAACCCTGTGAAGCAGCAAGGCAGAATCAACACGGCTGGAAACAATTTCTTTCCTGCGTTTTTCTGACCATCTTCTTTCTCCGATATTGGCCCCGGCAAGGTGGACGATATAATCAGTTCCCTCAATAACTGACGGATCGAGTATCCCTTTTTCCGGATCCCATCTGTAAACCCTTACCCTTCCGAACTGATCCTGTTTTCTTGACAGGTGTGCAACAGAGTAACCTCTTTCAAGAAGAAGAGATGTAAGATGCCTTCCTATCAATCCACTGCCACCGGCGATAAGGATTTTTGACTTAAGTTTTAACGAGGAGTCAGTCATTTAGAATACAAAAATAAGAATCAAAACGTATAACCAACCAAGAAATCAAATAAGTTAAAACCCCTGTCCCAACCCCCGCTGAAGCGAAGCAGATTTTCCCACGGGGGAAGGAATATATTCATCTTCCCGCTATGGGATAAGAAAGAGAGTCTTTCTTTAAGAATTTAAAGGCTTTCTAAAGGTGGAAGTACGATTCGTTAACTGTTATTTGCAATATTTTTAAAAAGTTATACTTTAGAGGTCTCAAATTTACAGGAAAATGGCAATATCTAAAAAACAGACTTACGAAGCAAATGTGAAGAAAACGAAAGGAGTAATCGCTATACTTACCGGAGGAGGCGACGTTCCGGGACTTAATCCGGCCATTCGTGCAGTGACGATCCGGGCCAACCGCGAAGGATACAAGGTGATAGGCCTGAGAAGAGGATGGGCGGGAATTACCGAGCTGATAAAGGATCATAAATATGACAACAGCGGCAATTTCGTCCCTCTTACCGACGACATAGTAAACAAAGCGGGGAGGACCGGAGGAACGTTCCTTCATACTTCCAGGACAAGGCCCAGCCACATGGCAAAATCAACTGTCCCGGAACATCTTAAAGCAACCTATAATGCCGAAATGAATGACCTCACTCCTGAGGTCATCAAAAACCTCGAATGGCTCGGGGTGGATTATCTTATACCGATTGGCGGGGATGACACTCTTAGTTACGGCGTTCATCTTTATTCAAAGGGAATTAAAGTCGTAGCAATTCCTAAAACGATGGACAATGACGTACCGGGGACCGATTATTGCATCGGATTCAGCACCTGCGTATCACGAACTATTCAAATGACAAATACGCTCAGAACATCTGCGGGTTCTCATGAAAGGATCATGGTGCTTGAAGTGTTTGGACGCTATGCCGGCTTCACGGCAATGCTTCCTACAATGGCAGGATCGGCTAACAGGTGCGTAATCCCGGAATATAAATTTGATATTGACCAGCTCACAAATCTTCTCGTTGAGGACAGGAACCATAATCCCAGCAAGTACTCCATAGTGCTGGTTTCAGAAGGCGCCATGTTCAAAGGCGGGGAAATGATATTCTCCGACAGTGAAAGAGATGCTTACGGACATGCCAAGCTTGGAGGGATCGGAGATGTGGTTTCACAGAAGATAAAGGAGCTTTCAGGCAAGCATAACGCAGGCAAAACAATCAATGTCATTAACCAGAAACTTGGTTACCTGGTAAGGGGCGGAGATCCGGACGCACTCGATTCCATTGTCCCGATGGCTTACGGGAACCTTGCCCTTGACCTGATATTGAAAGGGATCCATGGGAGGATCGTCGTTCTGAAAAACGGACGCTATGACAATGTTCCGATTGATGTTGTCACAGCTTCAAAGAAGATCGTAAAAGTATCAGATCATTACAACACGGAAAGATTGAGGCCGTACTACCACAGTTTCGAGATGAAACCATTCCTTTTGATGGCATCAGACAATTAATGATTATAAATTAATGATATTATCGTAGAGACGCGCAATATGCGCGTCTCTACGCATTTTAACAATAATTAGGAGTTGGAACAGGGAATTGTAGCTAAATCAACAGGCAGCCGGTATCGTGTCGTCTGCCGGACCGGCCAGACCGTTGAATGCACATTACGAGGGAAGTTGAGGGTTAAGGAACAGAGAGCCACCAATCCCGTTGCCGTTGGCGATAATGTACTCTTTGAATTTGAAAAGGATGGCAAATCGGGGATTATTACTGAAGTCCTCGACCGCAAAAACTACATTCTCAGAAAAGCCTCAAACCTCTCAAAACAGACTCAGGTCATAGCAGCAAACCTTGATCAGGCTTTTCTGATGATCACCATTATCTTCCCGGAAACGCCATTTGAATTCATCGATCGCTTTCTTATGACAGCAGAAGCCTACCGGATCCCGGCAAGCCTTATAATCAATAAAACGGATCTGTACGGCAAGGAGGAGGATGAAAAGCTGGAACAGATTATCTCTGTATACGGGAAAGCAGGATATGAATGTTTCCGGATGTCGCTTAAGGACGAAAGCGGAATAGAAGAGGTAAAAGAAAAGATGCGGGATAAAATAAACCTGCTAGCAGGTAATTCAGGAGTAGGTAAAACTTCTCTTCTGAATGTGCTGGATCCTTCTTTAAACCTGAAAACAGGAGAGGTCTCGGATTATCATAAGCAGGGAAAACACATCACAACATTTCCGGAGATGCATAAAATGCCTTTTGGAGGTTTTGTGATCGACACGCCAGGTATCAGAGGCTTTGGAGTAGTGGATATGGAAAGGAATGAAATATATCATTTTTTCCCGGAAATATTCAGGATCTCAGAAAAATGCCGTTTTCATAATTGTCTTCATCTTGATGAGCCCGGGTGTGAAGTGAGAAAAGCTGTTGAAGATGGGATTATTGACCCTCTCCGTTACCGAAGCTATATCAGCATTCTCGGGGATGAAAACAGCAAATACAGGTGACCCCTGCATCATAAGTTATTAAACCTTATCTTTACGGCCTCCGGAAGAAGAAAAAGCTTCATAATGAAAAAGCTGTTGATCACTGTCTATACGGTATTCTCCTTAATAGTGCTTGTTAATGTTCTGTACTACACGAGCCTTTATAAGAAACAAATAACTTATATAACCACCCTGCTCGACCGGCAGGTTCAGATTGTGGGCCTTGCCGTTGATGAAGCCAATAATAATTTCACCAGCGATCTGACCAAAATAAGCAATCCCAACGACCTTGCCAGATTCTTTGATGATCAGGAAATACAGTCGCGGGTAAAGGAGAACATGAAGCTTTTTTATTCGAAGTACCAGACTCTTCTGACCGGTATTAAGATCTATGACGACCATAGAAATGAGTATACCCTCAAGAAGGATGAGGATACATGGCTGGAGCAGGATTTCATAACAAACATCCAGAACGAGATAGTATATCCTGAAAAGCTTGCCAGCGAAAACAACAGGTACGAATTTTTCCTTCCTGTGTACAAGGAAAACCTTCCTGTCGGCAACATTGTGGCAACAATCGATTTCCAGAAATACTTTCAGGAGCTTTTCTCTGCCTTTAATCTCAAGGATTATCAGTGGCAGTGGGTTGTCAGCGATGCAGGGGAGATTATTTTCAATAATTCCGAGGTGCCTGGCGTTAAATATAATCAGGTTGAAAAGATCGCCTCAGCAGTAGAATCGGGAGCGATTTCAAACCTTCAGCATACCGCCGAGATCAATGGGAAAATTACAGATATCATTTCATCCTATTATTCCACCCAGCTGATCACAAGAGACCTGGGACTCGTATTCTCTGCCACTACGGGCTTTTTTCAAAAGTACCTGATGCGAAATTCATTGTTCATTGTCCTCGGGACACTGATCCTGATCCAGGGAATTATTTATCTATTCTGGAGGCATCTCAAAACCAGAGAGAAAGAAAGAAAAAAGCTCGAGGAATCAGAAAAAGTGCTTTTCAGCCTTTTCGACGATCTGCCTGCTGGGATTGTTATTTACAATGAAAAAAGGGAGATCATAAAGGCCAACAGGGCGGCGGCTTCTTTGTATTCTTATTCCGGCGAGGCTGAAATGAAGGGTAAAATCTTTCCGGAATCATCAATAACCGATGCAAGAAGTTATTTTTCAAAATACCTCGGCGGATCATTCAATCCTGAGCACTTTACAATAATAGAGAGGGATAAAGGCGATGTAATTTTATTCAGAGACACAATTCCCGTTCCCCTTATGGGTGAAAAAACGAGTCTGGAGATCCTTATAGATGTAACCATGCTCGAATCGGCAAGAAGACAGGAGGCTAAAGCCAATCTGGCAAAATCTGAATTCCTGTCGCGAATGAGCTATGAGATCAGAACTCCTCTCAACGGGATTATTGGAATGGCAGATATTCTCTCTAAACAGGCTCTGTCAGGCGAAACACTGGAAATCGCCGTTCTTTTGAGAAGATCAACTGAAATGCTCCTGAGGATAGTTAACGACATCCTGGATTTTTCAAAGATTGAAACCGGGAAAATGACACTCGATGAAGTCCCTTTCAATTTCCGGGATGAAATAAACTATTGCACCGAACTGGCAAATACCTACATCAAGGACAAGGACATAAACTTCTCTGTCAATATCGACACCAATATTCCCGAAAGCATTATTGCAGACCCCTACAGGCTCAGGCAGGTTCTTGCCAACCTATTAAACCATTCTTCGTCAAACACCGAAAAGGGAGAGATAAAACTTGATTGCAGGCTGAAGAGCAGCAGGAGCGGGATCATCACACTTGAATTTGTGCTTCAGGATACCGGGTCGGCCTTTGATAAAAAAAGCCTTAAAAAGATATTCGGAGATTACGCAAGCATTGAATCAAGAACCGATAAGAACGGTGATGAATCAGGTTTCGGTCCCGTCCTTGCCAGGCAGCTGGTTGAAATAATGGGAGGAGAGCTTACGGCCGAAAGCCCTTCCGGATTATCGGGCACCAGGGGAACCAGGGTCGTTTTTACTATAAATGCCTATTCCAACGACAGGATACTGAAGAATCTCGATCTCGAAAAGATCACCAGCTTCAAGTTGATCAAAACCCTCGTTATTAACGGATCACAGAACCGGGAGGAGGAGATTCTTACAGAGCTGCATAAAACAGGGATCAGTATTTCAGTGACAACCTTCCAGAAGTCCACTGTCGGACAGATAAAAGCGAACATAAGCAACCCCGATGACAAATACAGCCTGATAATTATTCTTGATGACAAGGAGTTCGATGGGTTTTCGGTTGCACAAGCAATGTGGGAAAACAATCTCTCGGAACATGTTGTGATAATCATGATAAGTTCCAACGACATGAAGGGAAATTACATGAAATCAATAACCATGGGAATTGACCACTATCTTGTTCTTCCGGTTAATATCATAGAATTGAAGAGGATTATTAGTGACAGTTTTCCATTTATAGAAACAACAACCCCGGGGATTGACTTAACAGATATTAAAACCAAGCTTGATATACTGATTGTAGAAGATAATAAAATGAACCAGAAAGTATTAAGCACCATGCTTAAAACCCTGGGATATGAGTGTGATATCGCGGAAGACGGACCTGAAGGAATCAGGATGGCAGGAGAAAAAAAATATGCCATCATCTTTATGGACCTGGTCTTGCCCGGGATGAACGGCTATGATGCAGCCAGAAAGATCCTTGAATCGGATAAAAAGGCAATAATCGCAGCCTTTACGGCCGACAATATGCCTGATGCAAAAAGAAAAGCAGATATGTCGGGTATCAGGGAATTCATAACAAAACCTGTCAGAATTGAAGAATTGAAACGACTCTTCTCCAGGTATTTCAACAAAAACCTTTAAGACGGTTTTCCTTACAGGATTGTCGTTAATGCCCTATGGCATTTATGTTAAATAAAATTGATATTGTCAGGTTCCTGAAACTGGCGGAAACAATACCTGTGGCAGACGTCAGGTCTCCGTCAGAATTTAGCAGAGGGCATATTCCCGGGGCATTCAACATCCCTCTTTTCAGCGATGAAGAGAGAGCTGCCGTGGGCACAAAATACAGGAAAGAAGGAAGAACCAGGGCAATACTCAAGGGCCTTGAACTGACCGGGCCGGAAATGCACCATAAACTGAGAGAGGCGCTGAAAATTGCCAAAGAGAACCAAATCCTTGTCCATTGCTGGAGGGGAGGCATGAGGTCAGAAGCAATGGCCTGGCTCTTTTCCCTGGGAGATATGACCGCCCATACCCTGGAAAACGGCTATAAATCATACAGGCATAGTGTTATATCAGGGCTCGCAGAAAAAAGAAAAATCATTGTTCTTGGAGGGATGACAGGAAGCAGTAAAACACATATTTTAAAACGCATCAGGGATCTTGGCAGTCAGGTGATTGACCTGGAAGGCCTGGCTAATCATAAGGGTTCGGCTTTTGGAGCTCTTGGACAACGTCCCCAGCCATCTTCGGAGCATTTCTCAAACCTTCTCTGGGAAGAATGGAGAAAGACGGACGCAGATAATCCTGTCTGGCTCGAAGACGAAAGCCGGAATATAGGAACGGTATTCATGCCTGGAGAGTTTTATGATCAAATTCGCTTTTCTCCGGCCATTATTCTTAAGATACCACTTGAAAAGAGACTTCCGAGGCTCATAGAGGAATATTCAAAATACCCGAAAGAACTGCTCATTGAGTCAGTGAACAGGATCTCCAAAAGGATCGGAGGAGACAATGCCAGGGACGCCCTTGCCGCAATTGAGGCGGACGATTTTACCAAAGCAGTTGACATCACACTCAGGTACTATGATAAAACCTATTTGTACAGCATTTCAAAAAACCATACAGGGCAGGTTATTTACATTGAAACAAATAACAACGATATTGAGGAAAATGCAGCCCGGGTCCTTGAAGCCTCAAAGCAGATAACTCTGTGAAGTTTTATATTTAATTGGTTTTAAGATCTTCATTTTCAATCCACTTATATATTTTATCAGACCTCCTGAGGATCTCGGATATCCTGATTGAACAAAGCTCTCCCTTTGAGGCTTCACCGGTTTCCTTCAGGTCTACCCTGATCTCCTCCACAGTATGATCTATCACTCCTGTGGTCGGTCCGAGAATTAAAATGCGCTCACCTTTTTCCAGGCTGCCGTTTTCCAGTTTGATCTCGGCTACGCCAAGTTTCCTGAAGTAGTTTGTTACCTTTCCGAGATAGACCTTTCTTTTTACGGCGCTTGATCCATATCTTGTATTCCATTCGCCAAGTTTTTGTCCCAGATAGTATCCATCCCAGAATCCCCTGTTGAAAACTGTCGACAGCTTCTCGCGCCAGCGGGCTATTTTCTCCTCTGAATAACTTCCTTCGCAAAGTGATTTAACCGCTTCAGAATAACACGATGAAACCACTTTCACATATTCGGCAGAACGGGCTCTCCCTTCTATTTTAAATACACGTACACCGGAGTCTGCCATTTTATCTATGAATCCGATAGTACACAGGTCCCTGGGCGACATTATGAGTTCATTATCGATCTCGAGCTGATTTCCCGACTCTTTTTCCGTTACTATGTATGCTTTTCTGCATGTCTGGTAACAGTTGCCGCGATTCGCGGAAGCGTTGTTTTCATGAAGGCTCAGATAACATTTCCCTGATATTGCCATACAGAGTGCGCCATGAACAAACATTTCGATTCTTACCTGCTCTCCCCCCGGCCCTCGGATATCCTGTTCCCTGATATTCTCATAAATATGTTTAACCTGAGCAAGATTCAGCTCACGCGCGAGAACAACAACATCAGCCCACCTGGAGTAAAATTTCAAAGCTTCGGTATTCGATATGTTCAGCTGGGTTGAAAGATGCACTTCCACCCCCTTCGAAAAAGCATAATTAATAGCTGAAAGGTCTGACGCAATTATAGCCGAAATCCCGCTCTCCTTTGCTGCAGTGATCATTTCCTGCATATGGGGGATCTCATGGTCGTAAACAACAACGTTGACAGTCAGATAGCTTTTAAGTCCGTTTTCCCTGCAGATGCCGGCTATTTTCCTGAGATCGTCGAGACTGAAATTGTTTGAAGATCCGGCTCTCATATTTAGCTGTCCGGTCCCGAAATAAACAGAATCCGCACCTCCCTGGATCGCCCCCATGAGCGATTCATACGATCCTGCGGGGGCCATTATCTCAAAATCCTTTCTGTCCATTACTTGTTCGATCAGGCTTTGTTTAAAGTTATTCTTATGCAGGATCCCTTTCCTATTTCAGAGCTTCTTACATAGATCTTTCCATTATGGAAGTCTTCGATGATCCTTTTAGCCAGAGAAAGTCCCATTCCCCATCCTCTTTGCTTTGTAGAGTAACCGGGAGCAAAGATCTTTTTGAACGATTTCCCGGGAATCCCTTTGCCGGTATCTGAAATATCGATTATCACACTTCTTTCCGAATTAAAGATATGGTAGGAGATATCCCCGTTTCCTTCCATCGAATCAATGGCATTCTTTGAGATATTTTCGATAACCCATTCGAAAAGGGCAGTATTGACAGGCACGATCACATCTCCTGCAGTTCGATGGTCGAACCTGAATTTGACTTTAGATGAAGTTCTCTTCTTCAGGTAATCGATAGTGCGTACAATTATCGCGGTTATGTTATCGTCATTCAGCACGGGTTTTGCGCCTATTCTTGAAAATCTCTCCGTTATCTTCTCGAGCCTTTCAACATCGCGGGCTATTTCACTTGTAACAGAAATTTCGGGATATTTCTGGGCCAGTATCTCGACCCACCCTGCAAGGGATGAAGTCGGTGTGCCGAGCTGATGAGCAGTCTCTTTCGACATGCTTACCCAGACCTGGTTGTCTGCAGCCTTTCGGGATGCACTGAATGCCATGTAAGCAACAAGAATAAAAAGCAGGATCACTCCAAGCTGAACATACGGATAGTATTTCAGCTGTGTGAGAATAATGCTGTCTTTATAATAAATGCGGTTCTGGTAACCTGCTCCCAGGTCAATTATTATTGGTTTGTTCCTCTTTTTTATTCTTTCAAGAGCAAGGGCAAGATATGCTGGATCTTCCTTCCGGGTCTCATCAAAATTCATAGAAGTGATAATCCTGTCTGATCCGTCCGTAAGTATTACCGGGACCGTGGTATTATTTTCTATAATCGAGTAAGGAAATTCAATGTTAGCAGTCGAATCAGCGTCAATTATCAGCAAAGTTGCCTGAGCCCACAGTTCAACCTTCTTGCGCTCTTCAATCTTCAGGATATCGACCAGGTAACTGGTATATACGAGCGAGCCCATGCCAATAAGGACTGCGCATAAAAGCAGGATGAGAGTCAGGAGGGTCTTATGGCGGTAGTTATTCAACTTTTGCGGTATCTGTTTCTTCCCAGGTAATCCTGAACCGTTTTGGTTTTGAAGGTGTTGTTTTTGTAACTGTTGTGTCGTTGCTGTACCATCCGAATTCCTGGTTTAAAATAGTCTTGAGATTCTGCCTTTCTGACTTGATCTCATTTTTTACCTTACTGGTTGCCGCCTTCAGGTCATAGCTTACATCCACATCCTCATCATTGCCTGTGATCTTCAGAAGGAGGGAGGTTCTTCCAAGCCCGTCATCCTGGACAGCCCCGAATTCAGTGGTATTCGCTTTCGGCTTCCCGAATTTCTTGCTGAGGGCTTCGGAAAGCAAAATCTTAATATGATATTCATAATCATTATCCCAGCTGTGCTTGCCGTTCACAGACAGGTCCGCAGCCGAAGATTTAACATCCATCATAGGGAGGTAAATGAAATTGTTCCTTATGAAAAAATCATTCTCAAGCTTATCAAAATGAATATTCTGAAGTTCTGAAATATGTATAAATGAAGAAAGTTCCTCAATCGGTTTGAAATCGACAAGAGCTCCGTCGGTCAGTACAAATTTACCTTCAGCAGTAATCGATTTGAAATTGGGATTCAGCAGGGAATCCATTGGCAGAAGAAGTGACAGCGATCCGCCTAAACCCCCTGAAATATTTTCCGCTTTTATAAAACCCTGATCAAAATTCCTGAAATATTTAAAGGCCTTGTTGACATTGATTTTATCAAGAATGAAATTGCATCTTCCCATGAATGATTTATCAGCGTTCTGGACTAAAAAACCATTGCCGGAGATTGATCCGTCCATAGAATTCAGCCTGAGCGATTTAAAATCAATGATTTTTGGTTTGTAGCTTAGCTCAGCGATAATGTTTGCTGCCTGGAATGTTTTATAAACCAGGTTATCGGTCTTAAATTTCAGGTCAATGATGACATCCTTCGGGAAATGAAATGCCGTCTCTTGCTCTGAGGTTGTATCAGCCAGGCCCGGAAAAAGCAATTCAGGTAGCAGCCTGTCGGACGAAAGTTCAGCTGAACCTCTCAGCACAACCTGTTCTCCCGAGATCCATCCGGGAAAGTTGATGAAATTCCCGTTCAGGACGAATTTCTGTTCCCTGAAGGTTAGTCTCATATCTCGGGCTATAAGCGTGTCGGAGATCATAAGATTTCCTTCAACATCGTTTATAAGCACGCTGTCGTGCATTATTCCAAAACAGAAAGAGTTGAATTTCATTTCAGCGTCAGGATCAAGACTGAACAGATCGGACAGTTGATATTTTTCCTTATTCGGAATAAAGCCTTCCATCTTGAGATTCAGATCAATGCTTCCTGATGCCGTAGAGATTTTATCCAGCCTGAAAAACTCTTTTATTTCACCAGGGATCAACTTGCCTGCAAGATCCAGCTTCCCGTAGAGTTCATTAAAATCAGTCAGCCGCAAAGACCCTGTATATTGCGACGAGCCCAGGATTCCCGAGAATCCGGTGATGGACAAGGAACATGTTTCAGCGCACTTTTTACTGCCGTTGGTAAACCCTCCTTTAAACGACAGGTCCTTTATTTTAACAGCCGAGTTCCCATAGGTTACAAATCCATTTTCAACGGCGAAACTGACCTCAATACCAGGATTTACCAAATGAGTCGAGGGGCCCTTAACAAGACCTTTTATATTGAGTATTCCGGACGGGTTGTAATCTGCGATCACTGCTTTTTGCTTTTCGGGCAGATAATCCTTTATGACTGAAATATTAATCTGATTGCCGGTTATGGCAAGATCATACACATCATCATCAGAGATGGTACCCGCCAGGCCGAAAACATAATTATCCAGCTTAAGCGAGCTCTCCCTGAAAAGGATTCCCCGGCTGGAGTGGAACAGCTTCAGGTCTGCCTCGGCATTTATGCTTTTCGCTATTGTGAATCCATGAAGCCTGAACAAGTCAATGGTGAACCCTCCTTCAGCGGTGAAATCAATATCACTTCCTGTTATCCTGGTCTTAAGACGTCCATTATCCACATGCCCTTTTATCAGCAGTTTGGTTCCCGGATCGTTGTATACAGCTTTAACATTTGAGATATTAATTCTTTCCAGATTCAGAATGAAATTTCCTGATGCATTATTTTCCCCCTCTACAGAAATTTCATAGTTGACGGCGCCCAGTGTGTCTGTGAAAAGGTTCAGCCTGCCATCCTTTACGCCGATCCTGTCAATGTCATAAATTCCTCTGACAACATCAAGAAGGCTGAATTCCAGAGAGGCTGATCCGGCATAAAGCAATGTGTCGGTGTTGATTCCAATAAAACAGGTTTTGTCGAAACCCGGAGATGAGTGGACCAGAACATTCCTGAGATCAAGCGATGCCTTTGGGAATTTCTTCAGGAATGAAAGCCTGACGGATTTGAATTCATATTTGGTGGAAATATTCTTATTGAGAGATCTCAGGATAATAGCTGCCACCGTGTCCTGCATAACAAAAGAAGCTAAGAACAATGCAGTTGTGATGACAATTGCGATGATGGCCAGCAGCTTAAGGAATCCGTAAAAAAACTTCATAATCCGTTACATATCTGTTAATCGCCTATAACGGGTGACAAAGTTAAATTATTTGAATGAAATCCTGATCAGTGCCTGAGAAGGAAGGAAATATTGTCTCCCGCGCTTACTTCCTTTGGCATGGCTCCCTTCCTGAAAATCCTTGCCGGTCTTGGTCCAATGAGGTTCAATTTCCTCTTTTCAACCAGGAGCATAGTTCCCTCCCTCAGGCCGACAACATATACGTCGGGATTTGCCTCAATGAATTCCTCGATGCGTTGTTCTCTTGTTTCTCCTGCATGCCCTGCCGGATTGGCATCCAGGAAGTGAGGATTGATCTGGAACGGTATGAGATTAAAAGAACTGAACGAATCAGGCTCAACTATTGGCATATCATTAGTTGTCATTATTGTCGGACAGGCAACATTTGAACCTGCGCTCCAACCTACATAAGGCATTCCTTCGAATACTCTTTTTTTGACAGGTTCCAGGAGTTCATTTTCCCTGAGCATTTTAAGCAGTTTCCATGTGTTGCCTCCTCCTACAGCCAGCGCCTCAGCTTCCCTTACCGCATTCACCGGATCTGTAAAGTGATGAATGGATGCCAACTCATGCCCGATCTCCCTGAATTTCTCTGCAACCTTTTGTTCGTAAACGTCATAGGAAAAAGTTACTGCAGCATACGGTATGAACAGAACTCTTACAGGACGCGGGCCAAGAAATTCCCTGATATTGTTTTTCGGGTAATCCAGATATGGCTCCCCTGGATTTGTCGAATTGCTGATTAGAAGAAGTTTCATATGGATGGTTTTATTTTTTATCTGTTCCGCTTGGTTCTTTAACTGAATGATTGCCGGGGATATTATTTACCGAGATCAGATGTGTTCTATTATCGGAGATGTTAAATATCAGTACTTTACCGGATAACACCTTTCCGCTGCCGGTGATTATCTTGATTGCTTCATTTGCCATCAAGGTTCCTGTTATTCCAGGCAAAACACCAACTATACCGACTTCTGCAGGAGACGGATTCCTTGAATTCTCCCTGTTGCTGAAAGGATTGAAGCACCTGTAAGTAGGGCCGCCCATGTAATTGAAAACAGAGACTTCACCCTCAAACTTATATATTGCTCCATGAACCATAGGTTTCCCAAGAATAACACAGGCATCATTTATGATGTACCTGCTTTCCAGATTGTCTGTGGCATCCACAATAATATCGAAGTCTTTAGAAACTGATACAGCATTTTTTGCTTCAATGCGAAGATTCAATACTTCTATTTTGACAGATGAATTCAGGATCTCAAGCCGGTTTTTGGCTGTTAATGACTTAAGCTTTCCTACATCATTGGAACCATATAGTATCTGCCGCTGAAGGTTTTCCTCACTCACGGTATCAAATTCGCAGATACCTATCCTTCCGACTCCTGCAGCTGTCAGATACTGGAGAGCCGGACAGCCAAGTCCTCCGGCACCGACAACAAGAACTGAAGCTTTTTTCAGCCGCTCCTGACCTCCGAGGCCTATCTCGGGGATCTTGATCTGCTTGCTGTACCTCCTTAATTCACGGGGGGTTAAAATATCTTCTGTCATTGATGCAATGCCTGATTGTGCAATGCAAATATACAAAAAACACGAAGAGACGCCCGATTCGGGCGTCTCTGCATAAATTGCACAAAACAACAGGTGACTTTTTATTAATCGTCGATAGTGAATGCAAATCCTATTTCAACAGGGAACAGATCATTTCCACCAGGGCCCAGGCCTGTTTTGAACATTGGAGTGAAATAATATGTTCCGAATATATTGAAGTTTTCATAACCAATGCGGGCCGTCACGCCATAGCGAAGCAGGTTAAGGTTGAAATCATCGTCTGATTTGACCTTGTCATTATTTTCAAAAACCATTGAAGAATAGGACCCCAGCTTGAGGGCTCCAATTGGTCCTGCAGAGAGATTCAGCCTTTGGTGGTCGGTAGGTATCTGGAATTCGAGCAGCAGCGGCACCCTGAGATAAAATGTACTGAACTTTGACTTTTTCAGGGGTTCTCCGGGATCAAGTATCTCAATCCGGCCATCCGTCCCTTTCTGTATATTGTTGTTCCCGTCAAACCTGTAATTATTCCATGTCACCCCCAGGCCGGTTACAAATCCAACATGTCTGGAGAGGCCTATGCTTAACTGTCCGAAGTTGAGGTTCAGATTTCTGGATTTTCCTGAATGGAGCGCCATGTAATTGATTTCTGAAGGCAGGGTCAGTGTTTTGTTGTCAAAAGTGTAATTATTAAATCCACCCTCTATTCCGGACCAGTGTCCCCTGAATTGTCTTCTTCGCTTTTCTGCAGATTCCTGCTTCTCCTCATCCTCGCATATGGTTTCATTTTTGCCGTAATATTCAAATTCGACTTTAGGGCTCCCGCCTTCAAGGGATTCCAGAACTCTTATTCCCCTGTCGCCGACTCTCATATTCGTTGCTTCCTGTGTATCTTCAAGAATAAACAGGTCTTTTCCAATAGCAACCCTTACATTTTCATTCGTGTCCGCAACCTGTTTCTGCGGATTCCTGTCATCTGCTGACACCTCCTGGCTGAATCCCTGCAACAGTCCCGCCGTCAGCATTACAATGGTAATTATCCTTTTCATGATATAAACTTTTACTGTTTCTGATGATGGGACGAAAAGACTCATAATAAAGTTACCGTTACTCGTCAGTTTTTCTGACCGGAGAATTGAATGTCAGCAATGCGGAGCTGAAATAAACCGATTTGACAGTCCCTTTTTCATCGACAGTTTCCCTGAGTTCCATCTTCCAGTCGAGAAGTTTGTTAAGTCCTTCGACGCTGGCAATTGCCACCTCGATAGGCTTGATCCTGTCGTCAGAATAGTATTCTTCCTTAAGGAATTTTTCGCGGAAAGTGCTTGCAATAAGCCTTCTCAGACGTCCTCTTTCTTCAGAATATTCCATGGAAGGAGCAGCGTAAATGTTATCAGAGGGCAGCAGCCCGTGAACCTGATTCATGATCTCCGGGCCGGAAGGGATGAAAGCCAAAGGCATGGATTGATATTCAATAGGTCTGACAGGAGAAACCTGAAAAGAATCAGGGACCTCAGCCAGGAGAGCCATCTTTGCTTCAACAGGAATGGATATTTTATTTCTTTCGACCGGGAGAGGTACAGGTAATATGATCGGATTGGTTTTCTCAATTATCATCTGTATGGGAGCCCCTTCCTTCATAGTTTCTGCAGCAATCTGATCTTTCCTTTCACTTAAAAGATCAGGGATGAATATATAGCTTATAACCAGAACCGCTATTGCGGCAGCGATGCTTAATCCTGAAGTCACTATCCTGAATGCTTTTTGTCCGGCGGTCAGTTTTTTAAGCGAGCTTTTTTTCTTATATGTAACGGAAGGTGCAATAAGCCTGGTTTTTTGAATGGCATTATAAACAGCTCTGTTTCTGCCGTTATCCCTGAGATTCATATCAAGTTCCAGGCGCTGCTCAGATGTTAAATCATTTTCAAGAGAGGCTACCGAAAGGTACTCGATCTGTTCACCTGTCAGTTCAGACGGACTCTTCCTGAGCATTTCCTTTCGAGGAAAAGAAATATTTTCAGGCCGCAGACGGGCTGCATTGCTGAATTCCTCCTCTTCCTTATTTGTTCTTTCAGTATCCATTTTCAGATGACAGTTTCAATTTTGCCGATGAAATTCCTCAGGGCCATTCGTCCGCGGTATATATTGATTTTAACTTGTGCCTCTGTAAGTCCGGTTATGTCTCCTATCTCCTTATAGCTGTAGCCTTCATAGTCGCGCAGGAGAACTGCAGACCGATGTTGTTCAGGGAGCTTCTCAAGGGCGGCGTGGAGTATTTCATTAAGGTCGGTGTATTGTGAATCAGTTAACAGATCGGCTTCCATGGTCTCTTCGAGGCCGGTCATCCTCTTTTCTTTTCTGATTATATCTATCATGGCATGGTAGGCAGTGGAGAACAACCATGATTTCACAACCGGGTATTCTATTTCAGCCACGTGTCTCCACAGCTTTTCAAAACTGTCCTGCACGATGTCGTTTGCCCTGTCATCATCGCGCAGATCTGCGCGTATGAATCGGTATACGGCATCAGCGTATTCATCGACTGCCCTGTTGTAATCCTTTACTGTCATAAACCGGTTTACAATGCAAAGACGTATGAAGATGGAAAATGTTACAGATAATATACCCCCTGCCCTGCGGGCATCCCCCTGAAGGGGGACTAAATCCTCAATATATACTAATTAGATGAATATCTGTGAATTATCCCCCCTTCAGGGGGGCAGGGGGGTGTTTATTTCTTCGGCTGGTACACCCTCACCCAGTCAATTTCCATGGTTGTCATGCTGTTGACGGGTTTGTCGAGGCCGCCGGAAAGGTTAATGAACATTGGTTCCTGCGGGACATCGTTTGTTTGTGTAAGCACCTCAACGTCGTTTATTTTCCAGACAAGTTTATCGGGGGTCCATTCGAGGGAGTAGATATAAAAATCGCTTGCATATTTTCCGCCCATTGATCCTTTTGCCCTTTTATCGGGAGATGAAAAATAATCGGCCACAACCTTGCCATTTTCCGTCCGGCAGACGTCGATATGAGGTGTGATTTTATCGGAAATCATCCATAAGGAGGATTTGGCTGCAGGATTACCAAGCTTAACCTTAGCGCTGAAGATGCCATATTTCTGCCTGAAACTGCTTCCGGTATTCACTATCCCTGATGTATAACTGAATTCATGAACCTTGAATCCTCCGGCCGTCCAGGCTTTACCTTCTTTTTTCTGCGGTTTTGTAATGATCTTCAGGAGGCTGTTCCTGACTTCAAAGTTTTCTTTTTCAGTGAATGCGTGGAGGTCGTTGCCGACTGTATAGTTGTCTTTCAGAAGCTTGTCGCCCCAGTAATAGCTTGTCAGCCATTTCTTTGTATCAAGCCTGTCGCCGTCGAATTCATCACTGAAGGTAAGATCTCTCGACTTTAGGATATCGAATTTATTTGAATCCTTAACCTTGAAATACCAAAGGATGTCCTCATTCTTTTTCAGCTTGTCGAACTCCTGCAGCGACTTAAACATATCTGTTTTCTCGAATCTCTTCTTGTCGAGCAGATATGCTTTTTTCTCCTTAAACTCTTTTGTTGCCACATAATCTTTCAGCTCATTATATCGGTCAAGCCTTGCCGATCCGTCGATATTGAGGAAGTTGGCATATTCCTTTGATTTTTTAAAAGCAAAAAAATCGGTTATCTCAGAGCTTGATTTCAGACGGTTGAATTCCTGAAGTTTTTTATCTTCATCAGTTCCCCTGAATTCCTTTGTCTTCATCTTTTCGCGGAATTCCAGGGATGAGACGAGCTTCTGGAGCGATTCAAAGTTTGATATTTTCTCAGAACCGTCAAGCTCCCTGAATTTCTTCAATGTTGATCCGGCTACTGTCCTGAAATACATTACAATGTCCTTGGCTTTCTGGAGCGAGAGAAACTCTTTCTCCTTTGCATACTCTTCCGAGCCCCTGAAGCTGACAGATTCAATTTCTTTCTTTTTTGAGAGGAAATCGGACGATGTCACCAGGTCTTTCAGCTGAGTGAATTTTTTCAGGGTTTCAGATCCCGTGAAGGCATTGAGTTTTTCAAATTCGGTAATCAGGGCCTTTTCTGCCTGCTCAATTTTTGCAGTTGCGGGGATCAATCCAAGTAGAAGCCTGAGACTTGCCATTGTATAAATGTTTTAGGTACAACTGATAAAGATAGAAAATCTTTTCCGAAAATATGAAAGCCAATTTAAGAATTTCATTTTTTGATGGCCCGGATCAAAGTATAATTCCTGAAAAAGAAAATAATTTAAACGCAAAAAGAACGGTAAAACGCCCTGAAAATTGTTTTTCCGGAAATCCTGTCTTAATTTCGGTGTGCCTTAACATTCAAAAAGAAAAAATGAACAGGATACTGATCATCTGGCTTATTACCGGATTTTTATCGGGGATGGCTGCAAATCTTGCAGGCCAGCCATTAACCGCCACGGAAATTATTAAAAAGACCGACGATAAATTCAAGGGTGAGCAAAGCGGGTACAGTGTAATGACAATGACGATCGTAAGACCTTCATGGCAGAGAACCGTAGAATTCAGATCATGGTCGAAGGAGAATGATTATGCGCTGACGCTCATAACCGCTCCTGCCCGTGAAAAGGGGCAGACATTCCTCAAGCGCAAAACCGAAATGTGGAGCTGGAACCCTGCAATAAACAGGCTCGTCAAACTGCCTCCCTCAATGATGTCACAGGGATGGATGGGCTCTGACTATACAAATGACGATATCCTCAGGGAATCATCGGTTGTTGATGACTATAGCCATTCAATTGAAGGGTCTGAGAACATCGACGGGCACGAATGCTGGAAGATCAAACTGCTGGCAAAGGAAGAAGCTGATGTTCTCTGGGGTCATCAGGTATGGTGGATCGATAAAAAGGAATTCATAACACTGAAAGCCGAACTCTATGATGAAGACGGATTTCTTGTACGGACAGAAAAAGCTACCGACCTTAAGACAATGGACGGCAGGCTCATCCCCACCCTGCTTGAGCTCGTTCCTGCAGAAAATGAAGGATATAAAACTATCGTTAAAATTGTTGAGATGAAATTCAATATAAAGATTGAAGAGAGCTTTTTCTCGCAGCAAAACATGAAAACGATAAGATGAAGTATTTGTTTCCCCCTTGGAAGGGGGTCAGGGGGATGTTTCTACACCCCCCGCCCCCCCTCAAGGGGGGAAATAAAACAAACATTAAAATGATCGATACCCCAAAATGAGAGACTTTCAGCTAGCCTGGCGAAACATCTGGCGCAATAAGCGGCGAACGATGATAACTGCGGCATCAATCTTCTTTGCTGTTTTCTTTGCCCTTGTGATGCGCTCATTCCAGCTTGGCACATACGACTCGTTGTATAAGAATATCATAGAGTCTTATACAGGTTATATTCAGATTCAGCACAGGGATTATTCCGAGGAACCGATTCTTGACAACAGCTTTGAATCAGATCCTGAAACAATGAAAAAGATCGGTTCCGATCCGAATGTGCTGGATATTGTCCCGAGGCTGGAATCCTATGCGCTTGCTGCTTCAGGAAGCCGCACTCAGGGAGTGATGGTAATGGGAGTCGATCCTGAAAAGGAAGAGAATCTTTCCGACATGAAAGACAGGCTGGTAAAGTTTAAACTAACCCGGGACGCTGTCGAATCGCTGAAAACCTCCAACCTTCCTGACCGCACGGTGAAACTCCTGGACCTGTTCAGAAATGAATCCTGGTCAAGCACGGGAAGGATGATGCTCGATCTTGGGATCTCTGCCGATGATTCTGCAGCTGCGTTGCCTGTTATCAGGAAAAATGCATCTTTTGCAAATGAATACTTCTCAGCCTCTGCCGGCGGAGAAGCGCTGATTGGTTCAGGTCTTTCCGATTTCCTGAAAATAAATGTCGGCGATACACTTGTTCTGATGGGACAGGGGTACCATGGCACCTCCGCTGCAGGTAATTTTATCGTGAAAGGAATAATAAAGCTCCCTGCTCCCGACATCGATAAAAGAATAGTTTATATTTCTCTTGAGACAGCCAGAGAACTGTATGCGGCGCAGGGACTTTCAACATCTGCAGTGCTGAGACTCAGGGATTCTGATGACAAATCAATTGACAGAACGGCCGCAAGACTTAAAAATATTGTGTCAGACCCTTTGTCGGCAAAGACCTGGAGAGAGCTGAATGCCCTTCTTCTGAACCAGATGGAGGCTGATAACAGAAGCGGAATGATAATGATCGGGATCCTTTACCTGGTAATTGCTTTCGGCGTGTTTGGCACCGTGCTTATGATGATGGCAGAACGCCGGCGGGAGTTCGGTATGCTTGTTTCGGTGGGGATGCAGAAAAGGAAGCTGGCAAAGATTGTAACCATTGAAATGCTCCTGATGGGATTGCTGGGAGTTTTTTCCGGAATTATTGCTTCTCTTCCCATTGTTTTTTACGGACATTTCAGGCCTCTGAGGTTTACAGGCGAATTTGCCCGGATGTATGAAGACTACGGAATGGAACCGATTATGCCGACCCTGCTTCCGGATTCCTATTACCTCTGGCAGACTGTGGTAGTAATGATAATTATCTCGATCGCAATAATATTCAGTGTCAGAAAAATCTTCAGGATCAACGTAATCAGCTCTTTAAAAGCTTAAAATACTTACAGAATGATAATACAGATAGCCTGGAAGAATGTATGGCGGAACAAGGTCAGGAGCCTGATAGTGATCTCCTCGGTTGCCGTTGGAGTCTTTGCCGGCGTCTTTGCAATGGCAGCGATAAACAGCTCGGTGGTTCAGCGGGTCGATGCTGCAGTTAATGAAGAGCTGGCTCATATCCAGGTTAATAACAAGGAATTCAGAAGCAGCAGCGACATTCAGGACCTGATCCCCGGGTTTGAAAAAGCTGAATCTGCACTGGAGTCATTGCCGGGAGTGAATGCCGCGACAGGAAGGATCATTATCAGAGGAATAGCTTCAACATCGTCCAAAAGCTCAGGGGTGGAGATAAATGGAATCGATGTGGAAAAAGAAAAAGAGATGTTCTCCCTCCATAAGAAAGTTGTTCCGGGCACGGGTTCATATTTTGGTGCCGACACAAAATTCAATTCTGTTCTTATCGGCGAAAAGCTGGCAAAGGATCTTAATATAATACGCTATATCCTGACACCTGAAGTTGCAGCACATCTTGATTCCATGAAAATACCAGCGGGAGTGCTTTCAAAGCTTGAGCCGATATATGGGGAGAGATTCACATCAGATAAAAAGTTCGACAAAGAGCTGAAAAAGATCCTCACATCAAAGGAGATGGAGAAATATTCCATCCTTATTAAGGAAGCCGCATGGTCGTACCGGGAAGGGTCGAAGATAATACTTACTTTCCTCGACCTGGACAACAACCAGACAGGCGCAGGCTTCCGGGTCTGCGGAATATTTCGCACCAACAACGATATGTTTGAAAACATGTCAGTATTTGTTCCTGCAGGGGAGCTTCGTGCTCTTACCGGAATTAAAGAGGGCAGCTGGCACAGACTTATAGCCAGGCTCGATAATAACGACCTCACCGACGATCTGACAATTCAGGCCCGGAACCTCTTACCCGGATACGAAGTTCTAAACTGGAAGGAAATATCTCCGGATCTGGCAATGATAGCAGACTTCATGGGACAGATCTATGGTATTTTTATGGCGATAATACTTGCAGCCCTGGCTTTCGGCATAGTCAATACAATGCTGATGGCAGTTCTTGAAAGGACGAAGGAGCTTGGGATGCTTGCTGCAATCGGGATGAACAGGAAGAAGATCTTCGGTATGATCATGTTCGAATCGATATTCCTTTCTGTCGTAGGCGGTTTCGCTGGTATGGGCATCGCAGAAGCAGTGATCGCCGCAACTCAGAAAAACGGAATAAACCTTATGAAGTACTCGGAAGGAATGGAAGCCTTCGGGTACAGCGCACATCTCTTCCCTACTGTCGATGCAGGCTTTTTTGTGTCAACGACAATTTTGATTGTGCTGACGGGTATACTGGCATCGATATATCCGGCACGCAAGGCATTGAAACTTAATCCTGTTGAAGCAATAAGAACAGAATGAATCTACTTTTAATTTAATTTCCAGACTATGAAAGTCATCGAAATCAAAGACCTGCATAAAATATACAAGGCAAGCGACATTGAGGTACATGCCGTCAACAGTGTAAACCTCGATTTCCGGGAAGCGGAATTTGCTGCAATCGTCGGTCCCTCAGGTTCAGGGAAAACCACTTTGCTGAATCTTCTCGGAGGCCTCGACATGCCGACATCGGGACAGATACTGATCGACGGGACGGATCTCTCGACCCTTAAGTCTTCGGCTCTTATTGATTTCAGGATGAGGAATATAGGATTTGTGTTTCAATCCTATAACCTGATCCCGGTGCTTACAGCAAAGGAAAACATCGAGTTTATCATGTCTCTCCAGAAATGGATCAAAAAGGACCGGGAAGAAAGGTCTTTTGAATTGCTGAAAGCAATAGGTCTGAGCGACAGGACCAACAGCAGGCCGGCAAAATTGTCGGGCGGCCAGCAGCAGAGAGTGGCTGTGGCCAGGGCTCTCGCGTCAAGACCAAAATTTGTACTTGCCGATGAACCGACAGCAAACCTCGATTCGAAATCTGCGTCAACGCTTCTGGAGATAATGGAAAAACTCAACCATGAGGAGAAGATAACTTTCATCTTTTCAACCCACGATCCACGTGTTATGAAAATGGCCCACAGAGTGATAACCCTCGAAGACGGTAAAGTAGTTTCAGATGATGTCAGGGAATAGATTGAAGGCGCAATATGAAAAAAGCACTTTCCGTAATATTCTTGTTCTTGTTAAGCTCTTCAGTCTTTTCCCAGGAAAAGAAAAAGAATGTCGAGCTGAATGGTTACCTGACAACAATGGAATCCGCCATGTTTGACACTCTTTCGAAAACCATCATGTTCGAGAACCTTCTTCATAACAGGCTCAATTTTAAGGCATATATAGGGAGTAAAGTTACATTTGCCGCAGAAATGCGGAACCGTCTGTTCACAGGCGACATGGTGAAGTCAATGGGCAGGGCATACGCAGAAATGACAGGAATGGATCCGGGATTCGTCGACATGTCCTGGAACCTTATGAATGAAAATTCCTTTTTTCTTAATACAACGATCGACAGGCTCTGGCTCGATTTAAACCTTGGAAAATTCCAGGCAAGGATCGGAAGGCAGAGGATAAACTGGGGCCAGACATTTGTCTGGAATCCAAACGACATCTTTAATGCATATTCGTTCTTTGATGTCGATTATAGCGAGAGACCCGGAAGCGATGCCGTCAGGTTGCAGTATTATCCTTCATCGTCTTCAGCAATTGAGCTTGCAGCCAGCATGGACGGTGACAATGATGTTACGTTGGCCGGGCTTGGACGCTTTAATAAATGGGGATATGACATACAGTTCCTTGGAGGATATTCAAACAGTTCGGATATTGTCGCGGGAGCAGGATGGTCGGGGGCTGTCGGATCGGTTTCTTTCAGGGGGGAAGGAACCTGGTTTCATCCCGCAGAATCGTTCAGCGACACCTCGGGCACAATAATCTTAACCGCAGGGGCAGACAAGATCTTTAGCGATAATTCGGTTTTCCAGGTTCAGCTCATGTATTGCAATAATCCACTGAAAGTAAACAGCTTCATGAGTCTCTATTCAGGAGATCTCTCTGCAAGGGACCTTGCATTTTCAAAGTTCACAGCCTTCGGGCAGTTTACATGGGCCGCAACCCCGCTTCTGAACATTGGGATTTCAGGAATGTGGTTCCCTGACCTGAAAGGGTATTTCGCCGGTCCTTCCGCTGATTATTCAATGGCAGAGAACCTCGACTTCTCTCTTATCTGGCAGCATTTCGACGGAAAGATGGGAGGGACTGACACCAGGCTTAACATGGTTTATCTCAGGATAAAATACAGTTTCTAAAATAAGATTAGACATTTTATTTATTTTTGCCGCAGATTATAAAGAACTATGGCATTAGTACATGAACTCGAGAACAGCGGCAACTGGCTCTTCAAAAGAAGAAGCTGGCTTCCCCTGTTCTTTGTTGCCGGCGGATTGCTGATGATGTTCCTGGGTAACAGGCAGGCAATAATCTTTGACCTTCGCGATGAGATGATTTTCCTCGGGGTAAGTATTCTGGGGGAGATAATAAGAATTGTTACAGTCGGTTTTGCACCAAGGAACACTTCCGGACGAAACACTGCAGCCGGCCAGGTGGCCGACGAGCTAAACACTACCGGCATTTATTCTATTGTAAGGCATCCACTTTATGTGGGCAACTTCTTTATGTGGCTCGGACCGGTTCTATTCCTGAGGTCTGTGTGGTTTACTGTAGTTTTCGGACTGGTTTACTGGCTCTATTATGAACGCATAATGTTTGCTGAGGAGCAGTTCCTCAGGCGTAAATTCGGGGATGCTTACGACAAGTGGTCTGAAAAAGTGAAAGCTTTTATTCCATTCCGGGTGAAATTCATTCGTCCAAGGATAAGCTTTTCAGTAAAGAGCGTGCTTAAAAGGGAATACAACAGCTTCGTTAATATCTTCCTGATATTTACAATCCTTGATCTTTTCCGGAATTTCATTCTATCAGGAAGGATCTTTATGACGGGAATCTGGATGTGGCTGCTTATAGGTGCAGCAAGTATCTGGCTGATAGTAAGGTCGATCCATAAATACACAAAGTGGCTTGAGGTGGCGGGGAGGTAAATCACACATCACGACCGGGCTCGACAGGGGCATAAAAAATCGACATTATCATGAATCGATTCTCCAAAAAAGCGTTATATTTGCGATTGGAATCGTTAATTCACGTAAAAATGATTAAAAGATCTCTTGAAAAAATCATTTTTGAAAAAACTAAAACAGGGAAAGCAATTATCCTGACAGGAGCCAGACAGACAGGAAAAACCACCCTTCTGAAATCAATGTTTACGGATAAGGCGGGCACACTTTGGTTGGATGGTGATGAACCTGATGTGAAGGCAATATTTGAAAATCCAACCTCAACCAGGTTAAAGGATATCTTTGCAGGAAAGAAAGTGATTATTATTGATGAAGCTCAACGGATAGAAAATATTGGTACAAAGCTGAAGCTTATCACGGATCATATTCCTGCGGTTCAGCTAATTGCAACCGGATCTTCATCATTCGATCTGGCAAACAAAATAAACGAACCCCTTACCGGGAGGAAGTGGGAATACCGTTTATTCCCATTATCCTTTGCCGAACTATCACTGCATTTCGGGACTATCGAAGAAACAAGGCTTCTTCCGAACCGCCTTATTTATGGAACATACCCGGAGGTGGTAACAAATCCCGGAAAAGAAAAAGAGATTCTCAGGCAGCTTACCGACAGTTATCTATACAAGGATATTCTGATGTGGGAAAGGCTTAAGAAACCTGAAAAGCTGGTAAAACTCCTGCAGCTTCTTGCATTTCAGGTTGGAAGTGAAGTATCATATAATGAGCTGGCAAAAAACCTTGAAATGGACAACCAGACTGTGGAAAAATATATTCAGCTTCTGGAACAGACATTCGTGATTTTCCGGCTTGGACCATTCAGCCGTAATCTGCGGAAAGAATTAAAACGGTCACGAAAAATATATTTCTTCGATAATGGAATTCGCAATTCGCTTATTGCAAATTTCAATCCCCCCGAGTTAAGAAATGATACCGGGGCTTTATGGGAGAATTATATTATTTCAGAAAGGATGAAATTCCTTCATCATAATAATATCTGGGCTAATTCCTGGTTCTGGCGAACACAGGATCAGCAGGAGCTTGATTACCTTGAAGAGCGTGACGGGAGTCTGAATGCATTTGAGATAAAATGGAATCCTGTCGCAAAAGCTAGATTATCCCGGACATTTTCAGGAGCATACCAGGATGTTACATTTCAGGTGATTAATCCTGGAAATTATATGTCGTTTTTAGTTGATACCACAATCCCCGATAAGTGACCCCCGTCAGCCCGGGAGCCGGGCATTCAGCTCCCCGCAGAGCCTTTAGATTTACCTTTTAATTTATTCTTTTATTAAATGATGATGAAAATTTT
>CAZXAM010000020.1:0-59089 GCA_964638545.1 uncultured Rikenellaceae bacterium
ATTCCTTTTTTTGATGGCCTGATTCCTGAAGGCTGGTTATTGGAAATTGCTGAAAAGAACTGGAAATTGAATGCCCGTGACCGCATGGGATTGCTGCTTGCCTGTTGCAGGAATTGTATTGGCGCAGTCAGTATCGAAGAAGATAATTCATAATTTCAGGCTATGAGAAGATGTTTATATTGTTATAAACCACTGGGAGAAGAGAAATCGGAATTTCATAGTGCTTGCTCCAGAAAAATATTCGGTACACCCAACCCCCCGGAACTGCCCTATTCAGAAGATCAAATGTTACAACTTGCCGAAAAGGTGGTTAAATCTCAAACTACGTTAACAGGTGTACAACCAAAATTATCATTGCATCTTGAGAAACTGGCAAAAAAAGACGAACCCCAACGGTTTACGATAGTTGGACTCTGGGGCGGGTACATTTTAAAACCACCAACAAAGCAATACAAATTCCTTCCCGAACTTGAGGATCTTACTATGCATCTTGCTGAAATTTCAGGAATAAATGTAGTACCTCATTCGCTCATCAGGCTAAAATCCGGTAAACTTTCATACATAACCAGACGGATTGACAGGATAAATGATGCCAAGATTCATATGGAAGATATGTGTCAGCTGACAGAAAGACTAACTGAACAAAAATATAACGGTTCTCATGAACAAATCGGGAAAGCCATTGTAAAATATTCAATAAATCCGGGATTAGATATTATTAATTTCTTCGAACAAGTTCTGTTTTCATTCCTGACGGGAAATGCAGATATGCATCTAAAGAATTTTTCGCTTTATGACAGACCGGGACTGGGTTATATGTTAAGTCCGGCTTATGATATGGTTGCATCACGTCTTGTCGTGGAAGGAGATGAAGAAGATTTGGCTCTGACATTAAATGGCAAAAAGAAAAAACTAGGGAAAAAGGATTTTCTTGAAGCAATAAACAGATTTGATATTGATTCTAAGGCAATTGAAAACATGTTCAACAAATTCAAGAAAGCAGAAGAACAATGGCATGAGTTTATCGATATAAGTTTTATACCTGATGAAATGAAAAGTTCATTTCACGACCTTATAAAAGCGCGAGTCTCAAAAGTATGTAATTCCTGATTACAATATCCAGTTGCTTTGACCACACTCCGCAGGGAAAACGGACATTTTTATATTCATCTATAACTCATAGTACTAACTCCGGCCCTGGGAGGCCAATTTGTGCCGGCAAGAGATGATCAGGGCCAACGGTTTTTGCAGTGGTAATTATCACCATTCTTATCATATTCTGACAACATCCTTATCACAAACTGAAAAAACTTGACTTTGGTCATAACAAGGAGTAAATTTGATAATGAAATAGAAAATCATCAATTGAAGATAGTCTCCAAAGAGCGAAAGATCGTAGTATTATATATCAGGAATTCTAGCAACAACATAAATCAATATAAAGAAGGCAAAATATGAACGTACTATAAGTATTAATTTGTGTAATAGCTGGCATGGTTCTCATGGGACTGGTTGTGAGGCAGTTAATTCTGTTAATTCCAGGCAGGCGGTTGATTACATCTTTTAATAATAAATCAGGTTTAATTATAATATTATCATGAAAGTAAAAAATTTATTTGGATTGCTGTGCCTGACTATTCCTGGTCTTTTTTTCCCGGTATTTCATATTAATGGGCAAACAGTACTTCAGGAATCCAGACATTACAAACTTGAAAAGTTAGCTGATGGTATCTATGCAGCAATACATAACAATAAGGGAGGATATGCAATTTGCAATGCCGGAATAATTGATTTAGGTGACATAACCGTTGTTTTAGATCCTTTTATAAGTCCTGCCGCTGCAAGGGATCTGAAGCAACACGCGGAATACTTAACGGGTAAAACCGTAGCACTTGTATTAAATCTGGATCCTCATAGCGATCACACAAGTGGAAATCAGGTATTCGTTCCAGGAGCAGATATATTAAGTACTCCCAACGCCCGAAAATATATAGAAAATCATTTTGAAAAGGAATTTGAAGAAAATAAAAAATCAGCTTCTAAAGAACTTATCGAAATTCAAAAACAACTCGTAAAAGCGTCAGGACCTGAAAAGGTTGAATTGACCTTATTTGCAGATGAGTATAAGGCAATAATAGAATCACTTCCTGAATTAAAAATGACTCTGCCAAATATTACCGTTAGGGATACTTTAATCATTTACGGTTCAAAAAGAAGAATGGTTCTGATACCAACAGGAACGGGCCATACAAATGGCGATATGGTTGCATATCTTCCTGATGATAACATCATTTTTATGAGCGACCAGTTATTTGTGAATTGCCATCCTTATTTTGGAGACGGAGATCCTGAATCATGGGAAAATAATCTTAAGAATTTAATCACCCTGAAACCTGTAAAAGTGGTACCAGGACACGGTCCTGTCGGGGATATAAATTCATTATATACGATGGTTGATTACATTGAAACCCTTAACGATCTGGTGAAAAGGGAAATAAAATCAGGTACGGACGAGAGTAATGTGATAAATATTCCTGTACCGGATAAGTTCAGTGATTACCTGATCAGCAGTTTTTATAAGATTAATCTGAGATTCTTATACAGGAAGCTTTCTCTGGAGAGTAACAGTTTAAAAAATTGAAGGGGCAGGTAAAATACTAATTGGAGCACTATATCATAATAACATTAACTGTCTTGTTAATTATATCAAATAGTGGTTTCTGAAAATCTATAAAAAAGGAGGTCTTATCCCATACTCACTCCAAACAGATACCCCACAAATGCCGTTAATCCCATGGCAGCAGTGCCCCAGAAAGTAATCCTGATAATTGCCTTTATTATATTTGACCCTCCTGTTTTAGCCGCCAGGGTTCCAAGGATTATCAGGAAAACAATAGCAAAAACATAAAGCAGGTACTCCATGTTTTTTAACGGCAGAAACAAGGTTGCAAGAAGCGGAAGGATGCTGCCTGCCGTAAAGGAAGCACCCGAAGCCAGCGCTGCCTGAACCGGCCTGGCCTGTGATATTTCATTTAATCCCAGTTCATCTCTCAAATGAGCGCCAAGAGCGTCATGAACAGTTAATTCTTTTGCAACTGTCAGTGCTGTTTCTCTTTTCAGGCCGCGTTTCTGGTAAATCTCCGTTAACCGTTCCAGCTCGATTTCGGGCATTTCCTCCAATTCCTTTTTTTCACGCGTGATATCAGCCTTCTCAATATCAGTCTGTGAGCTGACTGAAACATACTCCCCTGCTGCCATTGATAATGCGCCGGCAACAAGTCCTGCTACAGTCGCCAGTACGACAGGCTCCCTGAATTCACTTGCCGCTGCAACGCCAATGGCAAGACTTGCAGTAGATAATATCCCGTCATTTGCACCAAGCACTGCTGCCCTGAGCCAGTTGCTCCGTTGTACAAAATGAGGAGCCAGATAATCATCAGTTTTTTTTACCATATATGTGTTTTAATGTTAAACCGCTTTTGCACTTATCCACCAATATTAAGATTTAAATTTTCATGCGCTATTGCCATCAGTGTCCGGACTGATACCCCATAAGGGCAGGCGGATTCACAAAATCCTTCACAATTCAGGCACCTCTCTGTCTTCGAACCCTCCAATTCAAGGTACTTCTGAATGGCATATTTCTCTCTCTTCTGAGAAATAAAATAGTGGTTAAATCTTGCTATTGTGTTTACAGACACATGATAAGGACAATTTTTTTCGCAGATTCCGCATGCATGACGGCAATATAAATGCCCCAGATTCTCTTTAACAGATTCTATTAAAATACGGTTTTCCTGAGTCAGTTTTCCTCCTGAAAGGCTTACATATTCCGCAATCTCATCAAAATTACTGAATGATATCAGAACCGAACCAACTGCACGATTGCTCAGAACAAAGTTAATTGCAGCTTCCCTCCTTGCGTTGCTGTCTCCAAGCTGATCTTCCGAAAGATATGCTTTCCCGCTTTTTTGCTTTTCCTGAATAGTCTCATATCTTTTGGCGGTATTTTCATCGACTGGCTTGTTCTCTTTTTTTAAGGCATTGAATTTATCAATTACATCAAGGTAGCTTTTGCCAAAAGGATCGGTTTTCATCAAAAGCGCCCCTGTATTTTTAACAGTGCATGCTTTCAGAATATTATTGCCCATTTCCTGCTGAGCATAATTATATACAAAAAGTACATGATCGAACCTTCCGTCTTCAATAGCCCCGCAAATTATTTTCTCCATATTGTCCACCGCATTGCCAGGGTATTCAGTACCATGGCAGGAGATACCGCAGAATTTTACTTTTCCTTCTTTTTTTAGTTGTTTGAATGCAGCATGAAATTCCTTGTTCCTGACATTTTCAACTGACGTCGGATTCCAAAGCATGAGTCCGTCAAGGTAACTGGTGTTAAGCCTTTCAAGGCACTTATAGACACGCTCTTTGATATTTTCAACGTCATTATCTTTGTTAATCATCAGTTTCGTATTGATGAATAACGATTTCCGGTCAAAATCCTTAATAGCTTTCCCGACCAGAATTTCATTATTGCCATTCCCGTAAAATTCAGCTGTATCAATAATATTTACCCCTGAATCAATAACTGCCTTTAAAAGATTTTCGTTTGTCATCATGGCAGGACCGCATCCGATGTCAGAAACCTTGAAGCCGGTGCGACCTAAAATACGGTAGTCCCTGATACCGACACGCTCCTGATCAGATCCGGAATCACGATCAGAGGCTGAACCATAATACCTTATTACTCCCGCACCAGCTCCCATAAGCCCGAGAGATGACTTTGAGATAAAGTCTCTTCTGTTGAATGTTTTAAATTTCATTGGAAAATTTCTAAATTTGACAAAGCATTCCCGGAAAGTCATGCATTTCAGGAAGTTGAAATATCAAATTTCAGAAATTAATCTATTCCTGTCAATGAAATTTAAAAATTTCTTTATTAAGTGGAAAAGCTGATGACTCTGACCACTATGGCAGGATATAATTGACCATCTGATGCCGAAGCTTATCCTTTGATAATTAAACAAATACCAAATCATTACCATGACCGGCTAAATGTGGTCAGGCTGCCCGGCTTTACCACATTAGGTGTATTATTTAGCTTCCAGGTAGTTTGAAGTCAAATTCAGTTAAATTTACATTTTAAATTTTTTATTTTCTTTCACCCGAAAAAGATAATTATGAAGAAAACATTCATAAAGGTGCTGCCGGTAATCCTTGCAATATTTATCTCATCTGCGGTTTTTCCGCAATCAAATCAGGGAGAAATATCAAAGCCTTCCATTAAAATAGTTCAGAAACTGGAAAAACCCAAAAAGACAAAAATGCCAAAAGAAAAAAAACTGTCAGGCTATCTGATGGTATATTTTAAGGACCAGACTCAATCTGCCTACCTGGCTGTCAGCCGTGACGGATACACTTTCACTGATCTTAACGGGGGAGAGCCAATTTTCGATGGTACAAAACTGGCAGAGCAAAAAGGTGTCCGCGACCCTCACATTGCCCGCGGTCCCGACGGTGCATTTTATCTCGCCATGACAGACCTTCATATCTTCGGTCAGCGTGCAGGCCACAGGGCAACGCAGTGGGAGAGGCCGCTGGAACAATACGGCTGGGGTAACAACCGCGCTATTGTACTTATGAAGTCATATGATCTGATTCACTGGACTCACTCTGACTTCAGGGTCGATAAAGCATTCCCGGAACTTGGAGATATCGGAAGTTCATGGGCTCCGCAAACAATCTACGACGATCAGAAAGGCAAGATGATGGTATATTTCACAATAAGGGTTGGTAACGGCGACAGCTTCATATACTACTCCTATGCCAATGATGACTTTACAAAACTTGAAACGAAGCCGGAACGTCTTTTCGACGGCGGTGGAATTGACGGAGACATAACAAAGGCCGGCGATAAATTCCATCTCTATATAGTCTCGGATGCAAAGATCTTTCATGGTTTATCCGACAGGATCAACCAGGGATACAAAACCGCTACAAACCGCATAGACCCGGAGACTGTATCAACCGAAGCACCAAACCTTTTTAAACGCCTGGGGACCGACAGGTGGGTGCTGATGTATGATGTCTACGGCGCGAGGCCAAATAACATGGGATTCAGTGAAACCTCCGATTTTATTACCTACACACATCTTGGACGCTTCAACGAGGGTGT
Source organism: uncultured Rikenellaceae bacterium (assembly GCA_964638545.1). Lineage (GTDB taxonomy): Bacteria > Bacteroidota > Bacteroidia > Bacteroidales > VadinHA17 > LD21. Next base: position 6,179 of record CAZXAM010000020.1, read on the forward strand.
TATGAAAGGCACTAATTTTGAACGTCCGAAACACGGAGCGGTGACTCATCTCACGCTTAAGGAACTTAATGCCATTGCCAGATACTGGAAAGTAGATATTAATCTTAATTATGAAAAATAACCGGGGAGATTTTATGGAAAATTACAGTTTCAGGGTGTTTGCTGTAATTGCAATGATGTTCGCCACACTTAATGCTGAAGCAAGGCTAACCCTTCAGGAGATCAGGTCAGCCTCAAAAGATGTACTGGTGGTATTCTTTACAAGCGATACACTTAATCTGACCGAGGTCGACATCAGCAATGTATCGGATTGGAAAATTAACGGCCGGCCATGCAAGTCAATCTACCGTTACTCTACAAAAGCCGATATGTGCGATCATCACATTTATCTTCAGACAACGGATCTGGTTGAAGGCCGGAAATATGAGCTGACAACTCCGTACGGGAAAAGAAAATTCAAATTCGATTCCCGGACTCTTTTCTGTGAGGCTATTAAAACAAACCAGGCTGCCTACAGCGCTCTTTCGAAGGTTCGTTATGCCAATTTCACCATCTGGCTTGGAACCGGAGGAAGCAGAAAAATTGATGGTCCGCTCCCTGCCTGGGAAGTCTTTAGCCAGTCATCCGGTAAAACAGTTGCCAGGGGAATGCTGGAAGAAAAAGGATTGGACAGTATGTCGGGCGAAATCGTTTACCGTATAGATCTTGCAAGAGTACCCGAAGGGGGTCCCTATAAAATAGCTGTGAAAGGTTATGGCTGCTCCTGGCCCTTCGGAGTGGGCGGTGAATTCATGAAAAGAGCAGCCTATATAACATTCCGCGGGCAATTCTATCAGCGATGCGGATGCCCGATCGACAGCCCGGATATTCGTAAACATGCATGCCATTCGTTAGTCTATGATGTTGACGGACCCATCGGAGAAGCCAACATCGTGGTGCAGGGCAATGAACCGACATTCAAATGCTATGGAGGATACCACGATGCGGGTGATGCTGACCGAAGGGCTTATCATATTTCAAATCCTATGGTAAACCTGATGGTCTATGAGGCATTCCCGCAAATGTTCTATGACGGGCAGTTTGACATCCCGGGCGATTTTGACTCAGAGTACAATATCGTCAACAAAAAAAACAAGGTCCCCGATATAATTGATGAAGCCGTATGGGGAACACTGATCTGGGAATTCCTCCAGAATGAGGATGGCAGTATACATTTCGGCACCGAAACTAAAGGCTATCCCGACCCCTTTGCAGCTCCTATGGATCTTGATAACAAGAAATACGGTACCGTAAAGACTGATAACAGGGCAACATGCCCCGCAGCCGGCCTGTTCCTCCATCTTGCAAGAATTATTAAACCGTACGATCCGGAGAAGTCAAAAGAACTGATGATCAGAGCTGATAAAGCTTTTGCCAGTGGTTCTTCATCAATGGCCGACCCTGAAAAGCTGTATTATCATCTTCAGAGATATCTCCTGACTCGTGATGAAGCGGATCATCAGAAAGTAAAAGAGCTGTACACCATAGCCGGTAACCTGAAGAATAATCTTTTCGGAACGGTCGGCTATTCGCTTAACGATAAGCTTTTTGATAATCCCGCATATATCTTTTCATATGTCGTCGCGAAAGATGTTCCGACGGATCCGGAAATCGTATCGTTTTTCAAGTCTGCGCTAAAGAATGCCGCTGAGACCAACATTGCAGAATTGAGAAAGCATGCTTTTCCGGTGGGTAATACGCCCGAAAAAGGCGGTTGGGGACACAATGTAAGGCAGAATCATTTTGCAACTGCTTCAATGCTGATGTGGAGCCTGACTGGCGAACAGAAGTATATCGATGCAGCCTCTGAACTGCTCGATTATAAAATGGGGTTGAACCCGATAGGCATTAGTTATGTAACACAGCTCGGGTTTCACCAGGTGCATAATCCGCACGACAGGGAGAGCGCTTATACAGCAGGCCTTGGCCTTGGACCCAAACCCGGGATCACTGTTTTTGGTCCGGGGGTCACAGGTTGGGGAACAACAAATATTCCTGTAATCCCTCAGATAAGCGAACTGGCAAAAGAACGTCAGTATGTGGATGACCGGGAAATAATTTCATTTAACGAATTCACTGTTTTTGAGACTCTGGCACATGATGCTTGGTACACTGTGCTGGCCAATGGCGGTAAATGGAACGGAAAAGATCCGTTTGATTATTGATCATACCTGATGCAACCCTTAAGGGCAATAACAGGGGATGTTTTTCATCAATTTTAAATCACTTCTCTATGAATATCGAAATCCTGAGGGAATACTGTATTTCGAAAAGGAATGTCACCGAAAGTTTTCCATTTGGCGATGATACCCTGGTTTTCAAGGTGGCGGGAAAAATATTCGTTCTGGCAAACCTGGAAGGCGATTTGACAATTAATCTGAAATGTGATCCTTCCCTGGCGCTTGAATTAAGGGAAAGATATGCTGCAGTCACCCCCGGATATCACATGAATAAAAAACACTGGAACACAATTAAAATAGATGGGTCAGTGCCCGATAAAGAAATATTCTCGTGGGTCGATCACTCATATGACCTCGTAATAAATAAGAAGTAACCTGATATATATTAATCTTTAAGTAATCGAACCGCTTAAACAGAACTGAAAAACTTCAATATGGCACCAAAAAGACTCGAGAAAAAGGAATTCCTGGAGGTTTTAGACAGGACAAAACTTGTTGCAATAGATCTGGTAGTAAAGGATCCGAATGAAAGAATTCTTGCAGGCTTCAGAGTTAATGAACCTGCCAAAGGCACATGGTTTGTTCCCGGAGGCCGGATAATGAAAGATGAAACTCTTGAGGAAGCTTTTGAAAGGATCTCTGAAGAAGAAATAGGTATTAAACACTCTATATCTGATGCTCGCTTATTGGGTGCATTTTCTCATGATTATGAAAATAATGTTTATCTGGAACCAGGCATTACGACGCAGTATATTACATTAGCATTTGAATTACGATTAAATAACGACAAAAAACCAAAAAACAAGAATCAACACTCAGATTTTGAATGGATTTCTTTGGAAGAAACTGACTCTTCAAAAAGTAATATTGCTTCGAATATCCATCCGAACTCTCTGGCATATTTCAGGATACCATCTCAAAAATAGAACTGGACAAATATCAAATTTTAAACTCCAGTGTGAAAACCCGTGGCATTTTCACCTGACCTGTGACAATCAGCGGGGGGGTTTGAGTTAATTACAAATTTTTAACTTTTTTAAACAACTTTTTTAGACTTGTTTTACAAATTAATACATATTAAACCTTATGAAAAAACTTACATTTATATGTTTAGCGTTATCACTCCTATTATTTGGATGTGAAAAAGACCCAAAACCGGTTGATTCTAAAATAACGTTTGGAATTCCCGAAGCCTTTATGATGACTAACGAATCAAGAGCATTCGTGGTTGTGTTTGATAATACAATAACCGAAAAAACGGTTACCTGGTCCGTAGAGCCAACAAATGGTGGTACAATTACCGAAGACCCCACATATAATAATGTTGGTATCTATAAAGCATCCGGAACTGCTGGTAAATATAAAATACTCGCCACATTGGTTTCTGACCCAGCACAAAAAGCAAGTGTTGAAATAACAGTTTCAGATGTCGCAATTGATGATGAGCAAATTTTTAGTAATGAAAACATAGGGGGTGTTCAAAACGGACCGACTAATCCTACTGTGTTTACAATAGATAAGGAACGTCTTATCACATATATACATAATTATCATTATTTTAATGGTGGTGTTTTACCCGGAACTATTGCAATAAAGCATTCCGATGGAACGACTTACGGTCCGTGGCAAACATGGGGCATAGTTGGTCAGGGCGGTGTGACAAACGCATATTGGGTATCTCATCCATTGGTGAAAATCAAAGCAGGAACTTATACTGTTATCGATTCTCATCCGGCTACATGGTCACACAACTCGCAATCAAACTATTGTGGGTTCACGAATATTCGAGCTATGAAACTTAATTAAACCACAATGAGGGTGCCATAAGGGCGCCCTTTTCTTTTTGTAAGAATTGTTACGGCAGGAGGTGGTAAATTAACTCCGGCGAGATGTGTTCATCGTCACTGGTTTTTGTGGGTTACCGCCTTTTTGAAGATCAGGAACCATGAATACTGATAATATTCTCCTGATTCTTTATTCATAACTGACATATCTGATTTAACAGGGAAAGGGACAAGCACATCATTGCCTTTCTTCCAGTTTGAGGGTGTCAATACATTTTGTCTGCCCGTGGTCTGAAGGGCTACCACTGTTCTCAGAAGTTCATCCATATTTCTTCCGACTTCCTGCGGATAAAAGAATTCCGCCCTGATCTTGTCGTCGGAATCAATTATAAAAACACCTCTTACATCACGGTTGTTATCAGTTTCAAGATGTATCATTCCGTACAATTTTGAAATCAGCAGACTGGAATCATCAACTATTGGAAAATTAATCTTCTGAGGCCTGTATTGATTATATTCAATCTGCTCCAGTACTTTTTTCCATTGTTTATGTGTATCAAGCGGATCAGTAGAAACGGCTATCAGTTTGACCCCGAGAGTCTCGAAATCATTCTGAAGGTTGGCCAGTTCAATTAATTCTGTTGAGCACACGGGAGTGAAATCCATCGGGTGACTAAGAATTACTTTCCAGTTCGTGCCAAAATCATATGGGAAGTTTATTGTACCTGATGTTGACTCAGCTGTGAATGAAGGTGCTGTTTCCCCGATCAAAGGAATACGGAAATTCCTGCTTCCTGGTTTCACTGGCATATTGCCCTGTATGCCTCTTGGTTTAAATAACGATTCAAAGGAGAACATCTCTTTCTGAATTTTAAACTTAAAGTTAAAATCACTCAAGGTCAGTTCAGTTAATGATTAAACAAAAAGAAAATGGTTATGTTCATCCGGAAAGAAAACTTATTTTTGTCATCCCGGGGATTGTGAACAGAGAGAATTAAAGTCTCCGGATTTTTAAATAGTAGCAGGTTGTTAGTGAAATTAATAGATCCAAAATGAAGAAAGCAGTATTTGTACTGAAAAGGCCGCAAGTAATTTTATTAATTGCGATAATGTTTCTGTTTAGTGTAACAGAAACAAGAGGAGAAAATAAACAGTCGAAAAACAATCCGCCTCTCACCAAATCATCCTTTCGCACATCAGGCAATCCGTATCTGCCTCTATGGGAGCATCTGCCCGACGGAGAACCTCGTGTTTTTGAAGATCCCGACAATCCCGGGAAATATCGTATCTATATTATCGGATCACATGATGTAAGGTTCAAGAGTTATTGCGGACCCGACATAAGGGCCTGGTCGGCACCAGTGGAGGATTTGTCAGCCTGGCGTGACGAAGGGCCCATCTTTACGTACCCGATAGGCGGTCAGTGGGACGTTATGTACGCTCCCGACCTCGTCGAGGTTAAAAGAAAAAACGGCACAAAAGAATACTATCTTTACCCGCACAGCCGCGGCAGGAACAGAGAAGCCATGGTCGCCAAAGGAACCCGTCCCGACGGCCCCTTTACTCCAGTCAACATGACGGCCGACGGAACGGGGACCGTACCCGGGAGCACAATGGGATTCGACCCTTCAGTTTATATTGAATATATAACTGACCCCAAAGACCCTGATTATGAGACCGGTTTCAGAGCTTACGGATTCTGGGGATACCAAAGGTCGCAAGCGGGGCAGCTCGATCAGAACACAATGTACTCGCTCAGACCCGGAACCCAGGCTATCGGATATTTCATCCCTGCCAGCTCCAGGTACGGAGTCATCAGAGACCCTGCAGGAACAACCTATCCGAATGTTTACCCGGATCAGGATCTGGGCATGTTCAACTTTTTTGAAGCTGCATCTATCAGAAAAGTGGGTAATAAGTTTGTATGGGTTTACAGCGGGTATTCAGGTCCTGATTACGGCCTGAGCAGTACCAACTCGGCGTTGCGTTACGCCTACGGCGACTCTCCGCTGGGTCCATGGAAAAGCGGCGGCGTCCTTGTCGATTCCCGCGCGGTGGTACCGTCTCAGGACGGAACCACATTGCAGACGGTTTATTCGGGACATAATACGCATGGAAGCATCGAGTTTATAAATGACCAGTGGTATGTGTTCTATCACAGGGCTCCAAGAGGATTCGGAAATGCGCGTCAGCCGATGGTGGCCCCGGTCTACATTGAATGGGATGAAAAACCGGTTTCAGAAGGCGGGAAAGTTATTATCAGGGGATATAGCCCGTATTCGGAAGATAAAATCTGGACCGCTAAGGACAGTCAGGGAAAAGAGTATAAAGGCGCAGAAGTAACTTCGGAAGGATTCCACATATACGGCCTCGACCCATATAAATACTACTCTGCCGGTTATGCATGCTATCTTTCCAACCTCAACAGCCAACAGGATTCATGGGATATCTGGGACAATAACATGCCCATTGCAAATGTGGAGAATGGTAACATTATAGGATACAAGTATTTTGGCTTTGGGGGTCTTGACAAAGACAATAAAGGGTTGAAAGCCTTCAAGGGGACCAAACGCGGTAATAAAACAGCTTTTAACCTGTTCCTTACACCCAGGGCAAAAAATGCATTCAAGGTCAATGTATGGCTCGACGGACCATGGGATAATAATACATGGAAAGGCAAGAAAATCGGGGAGATAAATGTTCCTGCAAATTCTCCTCAGGTAATAACAAAATTCACGATAAGCGTTTCTGAGTTTGTTGACAAACTGGATAAAAAACATGCTATTTTCCTTGTTGCAGAAGGTTCAGATCAGGGTGCTCTTTTCGACCTGAGCGGATTGGGATTCAGCTCAAAGAAAAAGAAAATAGTCCGTCCTGTTGTACCCACAGTAAGCATCAGGGTCAACGGTGCAGCACTAGATTTGCCGGCTGTTCCGGTCAGGTCCACAAATGCAAACGGTGTTGTCGGCTATGACATTTATGAGGCCGCTTATCAGGTTCCGGCTGCCCTGTCGGGGATACCTTCCGTAACAGCATCTGCGAGCGATCCTGATGTAAAAGTGGCTGTAAAGCAAGCGGAATCAAGATCGGGGACTGCTGTTGTGCAATTTGATTATAAAGGGATCATCAAAACATACAGAGTAGTGCTTGCTTCGGAATAAATAGCTTTGTTTTTATTTTAGATAATCGTTGAAATAACCCGCTATTTTTTCAAACAGATGCACTCTTGCCTTGCCGGCCATATTGTGCCCGGCACCAGGATAAACAAAATAATCAACCTGTTTGCCCTGTTTTATGCATTCATCAACGAATGAAAGGCTGTTTTGCCACACCACTGTGGGATCGCTGGTTCCGTGAATTATCAGCAATTTTCCCTTGAGATTGCCTACATAATTTATCAGAGATGAGTTTTTATATCCTTCCGGGTTATTCATTGGTGTATCCATATAGCGTTCGCCATACATCACTTCATACCATTTCCAGTCTATTACAGGGCCGCCAGCACATGCAGTTTTGAATACTCCCGGATTGCGAAGCATCATGGTTACGGTCATGAATCCTCCATAGCTCCAGCCGTTGACTCCGATCCTTCCGGCATCGATGTAATTTAGAGATTTAAGAAACTTTATCCCTGTCATCTGATCTGCCATCTCAATATCGCCGAGTTTGCGGTGAATGCTGCTTTCAAATTCAAATCCCCTGTTTGCCGAACCGCGGTTGTCGAGAGTAAAAACAACATAGCCCTGCTGCGCCATATAATTCAGGAAGAATCCGGCTCCGCCTGTCCATGACCTGTTAATCATCTGCGCATGAGGACCTCCATAAACATAAACAAACACAGGATATTTCTTTGAAGGATCAAAATCCACGGGCTTGATAAGGCGGCACCACAGATCGGTCATTCCGTCATCGGCTTTTATTGTGAATATCGACATCTCCCCTGTTTTGTAGTCTTTGTATGGATTGGGGTCTTCCAGCAGTGTTGAAATTTTTATCCCTCTGTTGTCGATCAGATAGTATGCTCTTGCCATTTGCAGGCAGCTAAACACATCCAGGAAATAGTTCATCCCTGCCGGAGCATTTATGCTGTGAACTCCTTCTCCTGAAGTGATCTTTTCTGTTTTTCCGGTTTTTATTTCTGTCCTGTATAAATGCTTTTCCAGCGGGCTTTCTGCAGTCGATTCGTAAAAAACCGAACTGCCCTGCGGATCAGATCCGACAAGATTCACTACTTCCCATTTTCCTTTTGTGACCTGCTTCAGAAGATTACCTTCCGTATCGTACAGGTATAAATGATTCCAGCCGTCGCGGCGGCTTTGCCATAAGAATTTCGAGATATCGTTCGAAAGAAAAAGCAGGTCATTCAATGGTTCAACATATCTGTCGTTCATTTCTTCAAACAGGTTTTTTATCAGTTTCCCTGTTGAAGCATCATATTTATTAACCCGGAGATGGTTCTGGTCCCGGTTCAGTATCCCCGCATAAATGAACCTGGATGAAGGATCCCAGGTCACTGAAGTGATATACTGATTTTCAGGGCCCTCTGTCTGAAGATACACTGTCTCGTTCTGCTGTGGATCAAAAACACCCAGTTTAAGTTTCTCGCTTTTCATCCCTGCCATAGGGTATTTCATAGGTGAAGACTCGGCAATACGTCCGGAAATGTCAACAAGAGGGTAATCGGTAACTTCGCTCTGATCGATCCTGTAAAAAGCAATTCTTTTCCCGTCAGGCGACCAGTATATGCCGGCATTTATTCCAAATTCGTTCCGTGATGGGACCTGGCCGTAAACTATTTCTTTATTCTCCCCGCTGTTGACCTGAATTGTTTCTTCATTTATTGAAACAAACAGGTTGTTTTTGATCGTATAGGCAATATTAAAACTCTTGCCGCTGATGGTCACATTTTCTCCGGAGCTGTCATATTCATTTACTTTCAGCAGTTTCAACGCTGAAAGATCGTACAGATATATTTTGTTCTGATCCTGAAAATAGAAGCGGTCACTGCCGATCCATGAAATTGACGGAAACTGACGGAGTTCACCCCGGGTCAGCTCTTTCATCTTTGAATTAAGAGATTCAAGCTTTAGAATCGTATCGGCTTTTGCAGGATCAGATACCGATTTTTGAATCAGACTATTGTTTTCAATCCATGTAAAAGCATCGTGGCCTGTCCTCCAGGCAAGGCCGCTGATTGATTTCGGCGAGAGCTCTCTTTTAAGGTAATCAGAGGCAGTAAAGACCTTATCCTGTGCCATAAGATTCAGAGCTAATGCAATTGCCGGCAGAATTGTAAAAAGAGCTTTTTTCATATTTTTTAATCCTCCTTGATGATTTATTTTATTTTTGTTTCTCTGCTGAAATACCCTTAAATGAATACCATCAGGGATAAATTCATTGCCGCCTTATTGCCCACACGGGTATTCATTTTACTGGAATAAATCAACTAAAGTTATCAATATTTTGATTATCTCCGGTATCGGATTTTTACATCCGAATGTATAATCAGAGCCATCGTAAAATACCTTAAATATTTGCTTTTCACATAAATGTATTGTATCTTTGGGCCTGAAAAAAGAAGATAAAAAATGAAATCGGTTGCCCAAAGAGAACATTACGATCTAAAAATGACAGGCCGTTAAACATTGATAATTATAAAGAACACCGGAAAGGGGGCTTTATAGTCCCCTTTTTCGTTATTAAAAACTTAACCAGACAGAATTATGAACAAAATTATTCTAAGTAAACTGGATTTTACCAGGATCCATAAAAGCATTCATGACGCCAGGCGTATGAAGACTATAGGAGCAAAAGAAGCCGAAGTTCTGCTAAATGAGCTGAACACAGCAGAGGTTGTTGAACCAAATGACATCCCCCATGATGTAGTAACAATGAATTCCATTGTAAAAATCAGCTTTCTGAATGCGAAGAAAACATTGCAGTTTCAGATAGTGTATCCCGATCAGGCGAATATGAAGGAAAATAAAATTTCTATTTTTTCTCCTGTTGCTACAGCGCTTATCGGATATAAGGTTGCTGATGAAATTGAATGGGCGGTACCGTCAGGCCTTACGAAAATACACATTGACGAAATTATTTATCAGCCCGAAGCTGCAGGTGATTTTGATTTATAAGCATAAAACAATTCAGCCATGGACAAAACCATAATTTCCAAATTTCTCAAAGGAATAGAGCTTTTCAGTAACCTGAACAGTAATGAGTTACAGGAGCTGGTAAAATTTGTAACGGAAAAGAAATGCATTAATGGCGACATGCTGTTCCGGGAGAATGAGCCAAGAGAAAACATTTTCATTATTTATGAAGGTGAGGTTGAGCTTTATAAGCACAACTCTTACGGGAGAGAGGTAAGGCTTGCTTTATTTGGCCATGGAGATTTTCTTGGTGAAGGGATCCTGGATTATAACACTCCGCATTCTACATCTGCAAGAGTTCAGGGGAATGCCGCCCTTTTTGTAATTAACAGGGATTTTTTCAATTATAACGCTGAGACCACACTGAAGATACTCTCTAACATTACGAGGATCATTTCAAGAAGGATCCGTAATGCAAATAACAGGATGTTAAACCTCTCTACCCAGTATGAATCGGGGAGGACAAGACCTGAACATGATCTTCTGGGCGACCGTGAAGTGCCTTACGAGGCTTATTATGGAATACAGACACTCAGGGCAGCTGAGAACTTTAATATATCAGGCGTAACCCTGAACTTTTTCCCCTCAATAATCGAGGCCCTCTCGATGGTAAAGGAAGCGGCTGCCGAGGCTAATGCTGAACTGGGTCTGCTCGAAAAGAAAATTAAAGATGCAATAGTTCTTGCATGCCGCGAACTTCAGAACGGAAAATATCAGAACCAGTTTGTCGTCGACATGATCCAGGGCGGTGCAGGAACTTCAACAAATATGAATGCAAACGAAGTGATAGCCAACAGGGCTCTTGAAATCCTTGGACATGAAAAAGGCGATTATAAATATTGCCATCCCAATAATCATGTCAATATGGCTCAGTCGACAAATGATGCATATCCCACAGCCGTTAAGATCGCCTTGTACAATTCCAATAAAAGAATTGTTTCCGTACTGATCTCCCTGACAGATTCCTTCAGGAAAAAAGGTCAGGAATTTTCAGGCATTATAAAAATGGGAAGGACACAGCTTCAGGATGCCGTTCCGATGACACTGGGACAGGAATTTGAAGCTTATGCCGTCACTCTTGCCGAAGAGGTTGAAAGGCTGAATCAAAATGCAGCTTTGTTCCTCGAGGTAAACATGGGTGCAACAGCAATCGGCACAGGTATAAACTCTGAACCCGGATATGCAGATAAGGTAATAAAACACCTTAGGAACATAACAGGGCTTGATATAAAGCTTGCATCAAACCTTGTGGAGGCAACACAGGACACAGGGTCTTTTGTAATGTATTCATCGGCTGTAAAACGTCTTGCTGTAAAACTTTCGAAAATCTGCAATGATCTCAGACTGCTCTCCTCAGGACCCAGAACCGGGATTTTCGAAATCAACCTGCCCCCGATGCAGCCGGGCTCCTCAATAATGCCAGGCAAGGTAAATCCGGTCATCCCGGAAGTTGTAAACCAGATCGCATTCAAAGTCATCGGAAATGATCTTACCGTTACAATAGCTTCCGAAGGAGGCCAGCTGGAGCTGAATGTTTTTGAACCTGTAATCGTTCAGAGCATATTTGAATCCGTTGAGATGCTTATAAATGGAATGAATACCTTGAAATTCAGATGTATAGACGGGATAACGGCAAACGAAGAGCGCTGTAGATCGCTTGTAATGAACAGTATCGGCCTTGTGACCGCTCTTGTACCCTGGATTGGCTATGACCTCGCCGGTAAAATTGCAAAGGAAGCTATTGAAAAAAATGAAAGCATTTATGATCTGGTTCTGGCAAAAGGTGTCCTGACCAAAGAAAAGCTTGATCTTATCTTACTTCCGGAGAATATGATCAGGCCGGTTAAAATAAAAACAGAGCAGGATGATTACTGAAATACGTAAAAAGAACATCGAATATGTTCAAAGAACATCCATCATAACGTAAAAATCAGATCGCCAGGTTCTAATTTGTCAGTTTAATAATCGAAATTTTGTCGTTACGCGTGATCGTATAAAATGTTTTGGCATTAAGACAAAAAGGAATACTATTAGATTTTACTCTGGTATCACCGTACCATTTTCCGTCAATCATAACATTAAAATATGAATCCCAGACATCCCATTTACTGCTTGCATATGTCCGGTCGCCGAAAACAACCCCGTCAGTCTCTGAAGAAAAGTATACTCCCCGGGCTGAAACCGGAGCATAATCCAGTTTGTTCCAGGTTAATCCTCCATCAGTTGTTTTCAAAAAGGCATAATATGAACTGATAAATCCAACCTGCTCATTTATAAACATAAATGATTGAATAACGTCAGGATTACGATCGCTTATTTTTTGCCATGTGTTTCCTCCATCAGCAGTCTTAAACAATTGACCTCTGAATCCCGAAATGTAAGCCACATTCTCACTCAAAAATAAAAGATGATAGCTTATTTTCATCTCTTCACTGCTAAAGTCTGTCCAGGTCTCTCCTCCGTCCCGTGTAACCATGTTGGCCAGGGTGCCGATAGTAATTCCAAAGGTCGGTGAATAGAATTTTATTTTCCTGAGATCTGCCGGTTTATACGGAAGTGTCACTGAGTCCCACGTTTCTCCTCCATCCGTGGTTTTTAACATTATATATCCGGGTACTTTACATCCGGTTCCTCGGCAAGAGCTTTCTCCCCCGACAGCAAATCCAACCTGCTCATTTAAAAAAGTTATTCCATAAAGGGGAAGTGTATATTCGTTTTCAACCTGCCGCCAGCTTCTTCCGCCATCAGTGCTTTTTAAAATGGAGCCGTCATCACAAGTAATGAATCCCAGGTTTTCTGATTGAAAGTATACAGAGTTGCATCTTTTTTCAAATCCTACAGGATAGGTAGTTACTTCTACGAAGTCAAGAGTCCTGGAAGATTGTAAATAGTTGGTATTTGAATAAATCTCACTGCGTACATAAAATGCAGAATAGCAATCTGAACAATTATCTGATATAACTAAAGTGTCATTATTGAGCCTCATAGTCTTGGTTCTAAAGCTGTTATAGCGCTTGTCTTCGTAATTGAAATCAACCTCCAGATAATCATCAGTTTCTTTAATTATTTCTATTGTGCCTTTTGAAAGAAGGGTATCATTCCGGTAAAAATAAAAACCCATTCCACGATCGATTCTAAGGATGTCAAATCCTGGTGTATAACTACCTCCAACAAATCCTCCGTAAATCTTCCTTGCTGTCCAGTCTCCATAAATGTCACGATAATCATCCGGAAAAATATCCTTTTCACACTGGGAAAACAGAGCCATAACCACTATTGAATAGCCGAGTTTTTTAAAAAGGGATGTTAAATTTTTCATGATTAGCTGTCTTTATCAAAGTGTCCTCAAATAATGTTTTGTTATTTCACTGGTTTTTACCTCCGAACCGGACCTTAATTGATATCCCTCCATAGCGCACGCGAACGTTAAGTGCAGTAAGGTCGCTGAGCGGCAGCTGCATGAAGGGTTCAAAAAGCAGTGTTGAGGTTTTACCGTACGGAATGGAGTAAGCCGCAGAAAAGTTGGCGAGACCAAAATAATCGGTATGGTTTAATGCGCTGTAACTGTTCTCTACTGTAACCTTCGAAGATTTGGTTTCGTATGACATTGAATTTGTTGAAGCATTGTAGTATGATTGTGTGTATTCATTAACAAAATCGCCGGTGAACTTCTGGTTGAAATAAACCATTGTTGAGGCTCCGGCAGAAAGGTAGATCCCTGAGCGTTTCCTTTCAAATACTTTGAATACAATGTTCAATGGCAATTCCATGGCTATCATTCTTAACTCGCCATTATATGAATCCAGCGTTCCGTTATTGCCATCAATAAGCGGGACCAGGTATGATGATGCGAATTTTTCGCTCTCATTATCTACACCAAATGAGTTTACGGCTAAAGCCAGTCCCGGCCTGAAAGAAATTCTCTTTGTGATCTTCTGTTCTATCCAGAATCCGACTGCGACTCCCGGCGCCGAGGAAGTGGCATCTTTGACATGAGCCAGAACTCCCGACATGCCGGTGATGAACCTTGGTCTGCTGTAACGTCCCTTCTCTTTTGCAGATGCTATTGCTATATCTCCTTCTTCCACGATTTCCTGAATAATTTCCATAGATTTCAGGCTTATTGAATCTTCCGGCACCGGGAGACTGTTTTCTGCAACAACTGGTGAAAAGAGCGTATCGGAAGGCGCTATGGCCAACAGCTGAGCTGGTTGTTCTTCTGTTAAAGTTTGCGTTGATGAAGTTCCTGACATAAGAGGTAGAATGCTTCTGGCTTTATTCTTATTTATTCCCGTAGTCAGATTTTCTTCACTGACAGTCGAAACAGGTGCTGAGGACCCGGAATTTACTTTTGCTGTCATTTCATGCTCCGGTTTACTTGCTGATCCGGCAAGGCTGGCTTCAGGGTTATCCCGGTTAATAAGAAGGTAAGTTGTAAGTGCTCCTGCCCCAATGATCAGTGCAATTGATGCTGCTCTGGCCCAGAGAGGGATAATAAATGCCTTTTGCCTTCCTGACTTCTTTCTTAAATCCATGAAAGAATTCCACCCCTCATCAGCTAGATGACCGGCATTGTAGCTGTTGAACGCTTTATTGACGTTTTCCCTGAATATGTCGTCAAACAGCTTCATTGTTCACTTTTGTTGTTTTGAAATTCTTGCTATAGAGTCCCCTGAGCATTTTCTTGGCACGGGCGAGGTTGGAACGTGAACTCGATTCAGTTATTCCAAGTATCTGGCCTATTTCATTATGTGAATAACCTTCTATCTCAAACAGATTGAAAGTCAGCCTGAGCTGTTCCGGCAACTGGCTGAAAAGTAGAAGTATGTCAGCGGCCGAGAGACTTGCTTCTATTTCCGGTTCCTGCTTTTCTGTGTTCTCAACTTCACTGATCTTTAGATGAGAATCATGTTTTGCATTCCGCCGGTAATTGTCAATGGCTGAATTGATCAGTATTTTTCCGTACCACGCCCGGAAAGGCCTGGTGCTGTCAAATTCGCCTGATTTTTCAAGCACTTTCATAAAGCTGTCATTCACTATTTCCATTGCTTCACCCTCATCGCATGTGTATCTTATGGCTACCGACATGGCAAATGAAAAATAACGCCTGTAAAGAGCCTCCTGTGCGCGGACTTTCCCTTCAGAACAAAGACCAATAAGTTCATGATCTGACAATACCTGCTCATTGCTTTTCCTCTTGCCCATAAGACGCATCCTGCTTAAGCTCTATCAAAAATAACTCAATCAGGCTGGTTTTATGATCAATTTATTCATAATTATTTGCTTACCTGAAGATAAACCCGAACTGTACCTCAATTCTATCAAAATAGGTAATAAGTTCATTTTTATATCCCGTATTCCAGGCATCCTTCTCTTCGTATCTTAATCTCTGGTGACGGTAACCTAATCCGATATTGACAGCGTTTCGGTTCCATGAATAAAGGGCCAATCCTGATCCGGCGCTGAATAGTATTCCTCCTTTTGATTCTTCACTGTAACTGTTATAGTTGTAATAGTCGCCACCCTGCCTCTTTCCTAACGGAATGGCATAGCCGCTTTTTATCCAGATAAAAGGAGACAATCTTGTTTTGAAAGGCGTGTATTTAATTTCTCCGAAGACCGGCATCAGCAATGCATCGAGTTTTTCAATACCGGGGCCAAAGCCTGTACTTAAACCGTTTCTGAACTGATAGTTATTTGACAGATGGACGCTTGGGCTTCCCTGATTCCCGCTCATGTTCCGGCCGGCGAGTATGGAGGCTGATAATCTTATTGAATATCCCTGTGTCCGGCCGGTATTATAAACATTGTGTCTGACCTTCCCTGTCGAAAGGACCTGCGCCTTGTTAAGTGTTATTATTTGAGGTCTTTTAATTTTGATTTTAAGGAATTCTGATGAATCGGCGACGACGGTACCAGCTATTACGGTACCATCATTAAGAACAACTTTCTTCTGTTCACGCTTCTGGGCTGAACCAGCAACTGTAAATACCAGTAACAGACAGAAAAATACTGTTTTTTTTATATCCATGATTTTATTCCCCGTCGCCGACAATTGTAATATGGCTTATCTGTTTTATGTTACCCGGATCTGAATAATCATACTGATAGATCCCTTTCTCGCCTGTGAGCATCAGCACTCCATCCATCGGGATTACATCGAAAGTGTTGAAATCAGGATAATATGCCACCTGGTTCGTAATGATCGCCAGCGGATCTGATTTGTCATAGATCTTCAGCCCTGCAGCGCCGTCACAGACGAAAAGCAGGTTGCCGTCAACTCCCAGGCCATGGGGATTGAAGAGAGGGTACGATTTTACGAGGTATGGATTTGCAATGGACGAAATGTCGATCACCTCGAGGAGATTTTGTGCGTTTGTGCATCTTGTCCCCGTACGCAATGTGACATATGCGTACTGCCCATCGACGACAACGGGGTCGCATGCTGTCATGTGATTATATTGTGATATCTGCCTGGGTTTTGCCGCATCCGAAATGTCATAAATGAGCATGCCGGTGGTCGTACCCATAAACATCTTGTCCTCAACTTTGAAAAGTGTTTCCATACTGCGGGAAACATCGACGCTGTCGACCAGCTTCATTTTATCTGATTCTTTGACATCAACAGTTTTAAGCTGCCATGGATGTGCGATCAGATAAAGAAAATCATCGTTGAGCATGAACCTGGCCATTGAACCTCCTGTCCCTGCGCCGGCCGACCACTTCATTCCTGCCTCGGCAGCTGACATTAACATAAAGTCTCCGCGGTATATCCGCCCCCCCCAGGCAGAGCCGGGAGCACGTTCTTCGGTTACTTTTTTGACTTCCCAGTCAATTATTACGCCTTTGTTTTTGTCAACCATGGCATAGGGATACCATTTATCGCCTTCAGGCACCACTTCGGGAAAAACATTTGTAAGGCGTCCTATTTCTTCAGGATTGTTGATGTCAGTTATATCTATTGCTACAAGGTCGATGTAGCTGTCGGCATATAAAATGTTGCCTTTAATTGCCATATCGACGTTACCCATTATTTCATAAAAAGCTGTTTTCTCAGGGTTCGCGGGATCCGAGTTGTCGATCACATGTATTCCCTTGCCATACTCATTGACGAACAGGTAATCGTCCTTGAAGTATATTTTCCCGGGATGGGCTATCTCTGTAGTGTCGCTTTTCTGAAAGCTTGCCCGGAATTCGTTGAATGGCATGTATACGGGAACATTGGCAGTGTAAGTTATCCGTTCGATCGTTTTGTCATTGCAGGCGGAAAAAAAGGCTGACAGGACAAAAAGCAAAATCGATGTTTTAACAGCGTTTTTCATATTATCAAAAATATGTTTGATGTTTCTCAGTAATTAAAATAAGCACGGTCAGGGTTTCATAACCTGTCCGATAAAAAGAAGAGTATTGGTGGTCCGTTCGCGGATTGCAAAAATGAATGATTTATCGATCACGAACTGTGTAGGCTGGGGAGGCATGCTTGTAAGGTTTACTCCGATTGTAGTGACCGCAGCAGCTTCGGTTCCGACTTCATCAACCTCAACAAATGTGTTTTGTTTTACAAAACTTACATAGATCGACTGATCTGAAATGCCGGAAAGGTTTGCCTGGTAAGGGATGAAGGCATCAACCATTCCCATGGCCTTGAGCTGGTCGTTGAGGTATTTCTCGTATGAGAATTTGAATTTCGGCATATATACGATTACCTTCCCATACTCATCAGCCCCGTCGAATCCTGAAGTTATCGAGTTCCATAGTGCCGGGGTGAATGATGTATTGAATGACGCGAGAGTATTTGAGGGAACAATAACAACCATTGTAAAATTGGTTCGTCCATATGGCATTTCCACTGCCTTATAATTATTGCCGATGACCATCTTTGCGCCTACTTCGCCGTTCATGGTGCTGACATTAACAGTGGCGCCGCCATCAGGGTGAAAAGGGCGTTCCTCTGTTGCCGACTTGTCGAACTGGCAGCTCCAGTCACCTTTGAAATAGAGGGCGTTCATTAAAAACATAACAGCATCTTCGGAAATCTCATCAAGCACCTTGGGGATCTTTCCGGCAGTATTGTCACTTGCCCATTTATTTATAGTTGTAAGCGCTGAGGGTAATGCAAAATCCAGTCCCGCAATAGTTGCCTTGTAATCATTGTTCATGGCGGCAAGAAATGGCGCCTTTACGGTGAAGCCGTTCTTGTAAAATATTGCGTTTGCCAGCGAAAGTTTCACCATAGGATCGGCAATCAGCAGTTGATCAACAAGGCTTTTATATGCTTCATTGATCTCACCGATCGTCATTCCTGACGGATATTTTAGTGTTTCCTTCAATTGATCATACGTATCGCCTCCGCATCCGTTAAGAAGCATTGTAAGAGCTGTGCTTGCACTGAGCGGAGAGAGCATCAGGTTCTTGGGGTCATCTTCAGCAACCTTCCTGAAAAGTTCTATCCCGAAATCATTGCTGCTTTGAATAGCCAGCGGAGCCGAGGCTGTCAGGGAAATGACCTTGGGTGTCATATCCGGTTCTCCCGGTTGTTTTTCACATGAATTGTGTAGTCCCATAATTGCTGTTAATCCGATGATTGATAATATTTTTCTCATATTTTCTTTTTATTAATAATGGTCTCCTGTCTGTTGATCAGGGCGTTGCATGCAACGCATTTGCTACGCCTGATGCAACGTCTTTCTTCTTATTAATATTAGTCTCTGATCTGTTGATCAGGGCGTTGCATGCAACGCCTTTGCTACGCCTGATGCAACATCTAATACTAGTACGTAAATTATCGTGAAAACGCTGCAAACAAAATTAATTTTAACAATTAGCTCTTGCGTTGCATGCAACGCCCAGATACAACAATCCTGTTTTTAATTACCAGTATACCGTAGTGGGTTTTCCAAAATGTATTTTCTGATACGGGACAATTGTCCTTTAGTACAGATAATATTATCATGGAAATTTGGCTGCCAGGAAAAACTACTGTCCAATTTGTGCGAATGATTTGATACAGCTGATTTATAGGAACGGACAACGACTGATAATGAACCTGATTTGGGTGAAATGGATGACATGGTTTTATTTGGCGGATGTGTAATTCCGTTTGGTGGTAGGATCGTTGCATGCAACGATCCTGTCCACGGTTCTACAGATCTGTTTATAACGATAATTCCGTGAATATGATTTGGCATAACAATGAATGCGTCGAGGCTGATAACCGGGAAATGATCCGGTATTTCATACCACAACTGTGACGCAATATGGCCGATTTCAGACAGATGCATTTCCCCATTCATAACACGCCCAAACCATTTCGTTCTGTGGGCCGTGCAAATGGTAACAAAATATTTCCCCGGAAGGGAATAATCCCGTCCGGCATACCGCAATGATTTATTTCGGAATCTTTTCCTGAAGAACGAGCACATATATCCAATTGAAGCGAGATTAAACAAGATACGAAATTTCTTTTAATTTCAAAAACGCTTATGTAAGATCCAGATACGAGTTTTATAATTAACTTTATTACCTAATGCTTTAAACCTGACTAAATGACACGATTACTTTCCTTTCTTCCGATTCTTGCTTTTTTAACTCTTTCATGCAATTCCGAACTGAAAAGAATTAACATTGATGAAATGGATCTTTCTTCAATGTCAATCGGATGGGGGGATGTAAAGGCCGGAAAAAGCGTTGAGGAAAATCCTCTTGCAGTTGCCGGTGTTGTATTTGAAAAAGGCATCGGCACCCATGCAATAAGCAAGTTCATGCTGGAACTCGACGGAAAAGCCGTCGAGTTCAGTGCGGGAGCCGGAGTCGACGATGAAAGCGGAAATGATGCGACCATTGAATTTTTCGTGATGGGCGATAAGAAAATACTCTGGCAAAGCGGTGTGATGCATAAGGGGGATTCTGTTTCAAGAATAAAGGTGAACCTGAAGAATATTAAAAAACTTGCTCTCTATGTTTCTGACGGCGGCGATAACATCAACTATGACCATGCTGACTGGATTGAGCCAGTCATTACCTACAGAAGCGCTGCTCCCGTGCCGGTAAGCGCCGCAGATAATCCGTCATTTTATATTCTAACTCCAAAAATGTCGGATGTTCCCAGGATTAACGGTTCTAAGGTTACCGGCGCCACTCCCGGAAAACCTTTTATTTACAGGGTTGCTGTAACTGGGCGGAAACCAATGGAAATTATCCTTGAAGGGCTTCCCTCCTCTCTTTCATTCAACCCTGAAACAAAAGTTATTTCAGGTACTGCTCCGGAGAAAGGAGAATATATCATTAAGATGTCCGCCAAAAACAGCCTTGGCATTGATGAAGAAACGTTGAAAATAATCACCGGGAACGGCCTGGCCCTTACTCCTCCCCTGGGCTGGAATTCATGGAACTGCTGGGGTCTGAGCGTTGATCAGGAAAAGGTAAAAGCAGCCGCAGATGCTATGGTGAATTCGGGACTGGCTGATCACGGCTGGACATACATCAATATAGACGACGGATGGGAAGCGCCGGCAAGAAAAGCTGATGGAGAGCTTCTTGCTAATGAAAAGTTCCCTGATATGAAATCTGTGGGCGATTATATACACGGTTATGGCTTAAAACTCGGTATTTACTCATCTCCCGGCACTCATACCTGTGGAGGCTTTCTCGGATCGTACCAGCATGAATTGCAGGATGTGAAGACCTGGGAGAAATGGGGTGTGGATTATATAAAATATGACTGGTGTTCGTACAGCAGGATAGAGCCAAAACCTGATCTGGCAGGCTTGCAGAAGCCTTATAAGCTGATGAGAGAGATGTTGAACAAGAGTAATCGTGACATCGTTTTCAGTCTTTGCCAGTATGGCATGGGTGATGTGTGGAAATGGGGAGAAGAGATCGGTGGCAATCTCTGGAGGACAACAGGCGATATCGCAGATACATGGATAAGCATGTCGCAGATAGGTTTTTCGCAGGACAAAGCTTCTCCTTATGCTGGTCCGGGACACTGGAATGATCCCGATATGCTCGTTGTCGGAAAGGTCGGATGGGGCCCTTCGCTTCACCCTTCAAGGCTTTCGGCAGATGAACAGTATACTCACATAACTCTCTGGAGTCTTCTTGCTTCACCCCTGCTTATCGGATGCGATATGAGCCAGATGGATGAATTTACCCTCAACCTGCTGACCAACGATGAGGTGCTTGAAGTAAACCAGGATCCGCTTGGCCGTCAGGCAACTCCCGTTAGTCAGAAGTCAGGGACCGAGATATGGTCAAAACAGCTTGAAGATGGTTCACTCGCGGTAGGTATGTTCTTCACAGGAGGGAGATCACCGGTTGAATCATTTAACTGGGGTGATGAAAAAAACTCAGCAAAAATCCGTGTTAACTGGGCTGATCTTAATCTCTCGGGTACCCATAAAGTCCGTGATATCTGGCGTCAGTCCGACCTGGGTCAATTTACTGAAGGTTTTGAAGCAGAAGTCCCTTATCACGGTGTAATTTTTATCCGGATATATTAGTTGCATCAATTAATTTTTCCATAGTATTGGGGTTATAAAATAATATTTATTAAAAGTCACAACTATGGCAGCGAAATTATCAAGATTAAATTTTCTTAGAACAGCCGGCATGGCAGCATCAGGTGTTGTTATCAGCAAAGGTGCGGCTGCAAACGCCGTTGTTCCTGAAATTGTACCTTCCGGTGTTGTAACCAGTTCGGCCAAGAAAGTGAATCTTGCCCTTATCGGGATAGCAAATCAGGGCGCTTCAGATGCAAGACAATTCATTAATTCAGGTCTGGCAAATATTGTCGCAGTTTGCGATGTAGATATTGATTCGAGGGGTTGCCAGGACATTATTAAGCTGGTTCCGAAAGCAAAACAGTTTCGTGATTTCAGGGTAATGTTCGACAAAATGGCCGGCGATATTGATGCCGTCCAGGTTGCCATTCCCGACTTTGCTCATTTCCCTGTATGCATGGCAGCCATGCAGCTTGGGAAAAGTGTCTTTGTTGAAAAACCGATGACACGTACATTCCTTGAAGCGGAGATCATGGCAAAAATGGCAGAAAATAATCCGAAGCTGGTTACCCAGGTCGGTAACCAGGGTCACTCAGGAGAACAATATTTTCAGTTCAAAGCATGGAAAGATGCCGGAATAATAAAAGATGTCACAGCTGTCACTGCATTTATGAATGGCACGCGCAGATGGCATCCATACGATCCAAATATTAAAAAATTCCCGGAACTTCAGCCATACCCGCAGGGAATGACTGACCAGGACTGGAACACATGGCTTACCACTGCGGCATGGCACGATTTCAACGAAAAATATCACCCTGGCAACTGGCGCGGATGGTACGATTTCGGGTTGGGCGCACTTGGTGACTGGGGTGCTCATATACTTGACACAATCCATGAATTCCTCGATCTCGGATTGCCATATGAGATTGAACCCGTTCATGTTAAAAACCTCAATGATTATTTCTTCCCCCTGGAAACAACTCTTAAGTTCCGGTTCCCCAGCCGGGAAGAAATGCCTCCTGTTGATGTAACCTGGTATGATGGCGTTGAAAACCTTCCGCCTTTTCCTGATGGTTATGATTCAGTGACTGCAACTGTTGACAACACCATCCCTCCTCCCGGAGGCGTTCCACAGGAGCCTGCCGGGCGTCCGGCTCAAAGCGGTCAGCCGAGGAGACCCCAATCGGGTAAAATTATCTACAGCAAGGACCTTACATTTAAAGGCGGCACTCACTCAGCTCCTCTGTTCATCATCCCGGAAGCAAAGGCAAAAGAGATGGCCTCGAAATTGCCTGTTGTGCCAGAAAGTCCGTCAGACCATTATGTGAACTTCCTAAAGGCCTGTATGGGACAGGAAAAAACACGCTCACCCTTCCCTGTATTTGCACCGCTGGCTCAGATATTTTCGTTAGGTATCATTGCGATGCGCCGAAACACAAAACTGGTTTTCAACCGAGAGACTAAAGAGATAATAAACGACAGATTTGCAAACTCGCTTCTCACCGACAGACCTCCGAGAAAAGGCTGGGAAAACTTTTATAAAATGTAATATGATGAAAAGAAAATGCACACAAATTGTCAGGGGACATAACGCAGTTGACGGAGCAGGGGTAAGCCTGCGAAGGGTGCTTGGATTAAGAACAGTTAAGGATTTCGATCCTTTCCTGATGCTTGATGGATTTGACTCTCTTGACCCCAAAGATTATATCAAAGGATTTCCATGGCATCCTCACCGCGGAATTGAAACTGTCACATATCTGGTGAAAGGAATAATAGAACACGGCGACAGCCTTGGCAACAGCGGAGTGATAAGTGATCTGGGGTGCCAATGGATGACGGCAGGTTCAGGGATCATCCATCAGGAGATGCCAAAAGCTTCCGAAAGGATGCTGGGTTGCCAGCTATGGGTCAACCTTCCGAAAAAAGACAAGATGACAATTCCTGCCTATAGGGATATCCGGCAAACAGACGTCTCGGTTATTGCTGAGGAAAATGGAACTGTCAGGGTATTATCGGGTAGTTATAAAAAGAGTCACGGCGTTGTGAAGGGGGAATATGTAAAAGTGCAGTATCTTGATGTTGCCCTGAATGCAGACAGCAACTGGAAATACAATGAAACCCCTAATGACCAGACATTGTTCCTCTACCTGATCGACGGCTCTCTGGCTGCCAATGAAGATCTGTCGGAATTCGAGGAAAAATCCTGTGCTATGCTTCTGACTGCTTCAACTTCAGACAGCACTGACTATGATGAGATTATTGTTAAGTCAGGACCCAAAGGCGCCCGGTTTTTACTGATAGCGGCCAAACCACTCAAGGAACCGGTCGCATGGGGCGGACCCATTGTTATGAATACCCAGGAAGAGCTGGAAAGAGCTTTCGCTGAATTGGATAATAACACATTTATAAGGCACGACAGGCCTCTGGGTCTGTGAGAAAAATGTAAGCAGTGATCTACGGGCTGGTTAGGATGGTTATCGTTCTGACCCGGGGAAAGAGTGACAAATAGTGCAGAGCGTTCAGTCTCCGTTTATTTTTACAGAAGTCATTGTGATCGAGCCTGCAACAGCCTTATCATTGAATATCGATACTCTTTCATTTTCATCTCTCAGCGCCATTGCATATAACAGCGGCAGATAATGTTCAGGTGTGGGTATTGCCAGCTGAAAAGCACGTCCCTGAAGATGATAGTTTGCAAGAGATCCTGTATCTCCGGCAATAATGAACCTTTTCATGGTTTCGGACGCCTCAACAGCCCAGTCAAAACCAAAATTGTCATCATTCATTCTTCTCCAATCAATCAGCCCAAGATTGTGGACCATATTTCCGCTCCCCACAATGAGTACTCCTTTTTCGCGTAAAGGCTTGAGCTCTCTTGAAAGTTCAAAATGATATCTGGGCGGCCGGCTGTAATCAAGGCTCATCTGGATAACAGGAACGTCGGCCCGGGGATAAAGATGTTTTATTACCGACCAGGCCCCATGATCAAGTCCCCATTTTTCATCCAATCCTACTTCTGTACCTTTTATTATCTCCCTGGCTTCTCTTGCAAGAAGCGGACTTCCCGGAGCAGGGTATTGTACTTTGTACAGCGCTTCGGGAAATCCTCCAAAGTCATGTATGGTCCTTGGATTTTCCATTGCGGTGACCATTGTTCCTTTTGTTTCCCAGTGGGCCGATATGCAAAGAATTGCAGAAGGCTTCCGGATTTCATCTGCTATTGCCCTGAAACCTCTGACAAATTCATTTTCCTCGATGGCATTCATCGGGCTGCCATGTCCGAGAAAAAGAACAGGCATTTTTTCTGAGTTTCTTAACGAAGATGTAATGTTATTCAATTTCTGTCCCATTCTGTTCCTTTCTTTATCCAGGCACATAATAATACTGAATACTTGTATTAAAGACAAAGCTGGCGAAGGAATGTTCGGGGACCAGTCTACGAAAGGAATTTTCCGGCAGTCTCAAAGATCTTCGCAAAGCTTCTGTCGACCTCTGTGCAGGAGGGGTTGATCAACACAGGAAAAGGATTTTCATGGGAATAGGCGTAGTTAAAATCGATTAAATGAACCTGGCTGTTGCCCGCCAGTGTCCTTGATATTCCTTCAACGGGAATTACCCTGTCTTTATTCAGGCCAACTGCGCAGATCTGGTCTCCAAGGCTTTGCAGAGCATCATTCCTGACCTTGCTCAACCGGCTGAAGTCGATCATGGAACGGAATGCAAGTCCTATCCTCCCCGGTATCAGGTGATCAAGTACTGATCCGCGGGTTTTAATTTCGTCCTCAAATCTATCCAGGTAGTAATTATATATTTTTTCATAAGCAAGCTTGTCCATAATAAGCTTCGATTCCCCCTTCATATTACTGAAAACGGATCCGCCGCAAAACATAAAAAGCTTTGATTCGGAAAATAGTCCTCCCGGATTCGCCATCATTATAATTTCTGCCAGGAATGCTCCTATGGAATATGCAAATATATTCATCTTGCTCCCTGCCGGAATTACAGGATGACGGCCCGTATTGATCTGTTTTATCAGCTTAACAAGATCATCTGCTGTCTGATATCCTGATTTGAGGAACCTTCTGGGATCGTCAGCGAGTCGGTTGCTTAATGCTATATTCACAAAAGATGAGCTTCGTGTTTCTCCTCTCGTTGCTATCTTTTCCTTCAGAAAGCTGAGCATTGACCGCGGATCCTTCCATGAAACAGGCGACCTGTTGATATGAAAGGATATCGGGAACAGTATCACATAACTTCCCGTAATTTCGGCAAGAGTTTCTGCCCATGCCAGATACTTGTTCCAGCTTCTCTCATTCAGGCCGTGAAGCATAAGAATTACTTTACGGGTTTCTCCGGCAGGTACAAATACGGGATAAGAAAAAGTTAAATTCTCAGTTATTGAATAGTCATTGCCGCTGTAAATATTTCCTGGCACTCCGTTGGAAACAAAGTCTGTATTGACAATCCTCACCCGGGACCCGGGAATTTGTATATTTCTCTTATCCGGGCTGAACGCTTCTGATAACTCTTTATATCTGACCGTATATCCCATTTATGAACTTATAAGTGTCGTTCCAAGGCTAAAGAAACGGGCATAAAAATGTCTTTCAAAAAGAATGTGCCGGTCGTTGATCAGCTGTGACGAAACAGAGAAATGTGTGACGAAATCGCGGATTCCGGGACGAATTTCAGGTTATGAAATGAGGAAAAACCAATGAAATTACGGCTGAAGCATAAAAAGCCTATTTTTGTGTATCCTAAATAAACCTGATGCCGGATTTTCAGAAACCCATCCCTCAGTATCTTATCGATAAAAGGAATATCCTTAACCTCATTCTTTTTACTGCACTTTTTGCACTGGTATTCATCAATATTTATGCTCCCTTCGGATCAGATCAGTGGTTCGATCTTACAAAGCTTCAGTTTTTTACATTCTCAAGCCTGGTAATTCTTCTTGGTGTGCTGGTGGTAGTGATAAGCAGGATTATAATGTACTTCACCTGCAAAAAAAATACTATCAGCATCTTTCAGTTCCTTGCATGGATAGCGGCTGAGGTCTTTGCCATGGCTCTTTTTTACGCTCTCTTTGAAAAGTTTGCCCTTCATGATAAAAGAGCTTTCGTTTACCTCGTGAAAATCTCTGCGCAGAACACTGCCCTGGTTTTGCTTCTGCCTTATTCGGTGGCATGGCTTTACCTTTCCTGGCGCGACAAGAAGGAACAGATAAAGATCCTTTCAGAAGGGACTCAGGCTTCAGATGCCACTCCGGACATGGTTGCCTTTTATGATGATAAAGCGGTCCTGAAATTTTCGGTGAAGAAAGAGAACCTTCTTTATATGGAAGCTTCTGAAAACTATATAACCATCTTTTATCTTAACAAGGGTAAGGTGTCTAAATACCTGCTGCGTGCCACAATGAAGAAAATGGAGGAAAATTTTTCCGGAACTGGCATATTGCGTTGCCACAGATCTTATATGGTTAATTTTGAAAAGGTTAAGGTTATCCGGAAAGATAAGGAAGGCCTGAAGCTTGCAATCGACAATCCTGATGTAATGGATATTCCAATATCGAAATCTTATGTGGACAACATTATGCAGAATTTCCTGAAATTCAGCGAAAGCTCTGAGGCCTGAAAAAAGAAGCATTGTTTGTATTTTACTTTTTTAAATTGATTAAGAATTAATCCGTCATCAAGATGTCAAAACTTTTTTCTCCTCTGACGATCGGAAATGTTTCCCTGAAAAACAGGATTGGAATGTCGCCGATGTGCCAGTATTCAGCCCGGGAAGGATATACCGGCGATTGGCATATTGTTCATTACGGAACGCGGGCGGCTGGAGGTGCAGGACTAGTCATTGTTGAGGCCAGTGCAGTAGTTCCTGAAGGAAGAATTACGCCCGGAGATGTCGGTATCTGGAGCGATGATCACCTATCGGGCCTGGGAAGGATAGCATCCTTCATTCACCAGCAAGGATCTGTTGCCGGGATTCAGCTGGCCCATGCAGGAAGAAAAGCTTCATGCGCTGTTCCGGCAGAAGGAGGCAAACAACTCAGCCTGGATGAAGGCGGATGGCAGACAGTTTCCTCTTCGGAAATTCCTTTTATGGCTGGTGAAAGAATCCCCCGCCAGTTGAGCAGGGAAGAGATCGGTAATACAGCCGGCAGTTTCAGGAAAGCGGCAGAACGTGCAATTGCTGCAGGATTCAGGGTTATAGAAATTCATGCTGCCCACGGTTATCTCCTGCAGGAATTTCTTTCTCCTCTCAGTAACAGCAGGAATGATGAATACGGAGGTTCCTTTGAAAACCGCATAAGGTTTATTATTGAAGTTGTCAGGGCAGTCAGAAGCGTCTGGCCTGAAGGAAATCCTCTCTTTGTAAGGATTTCATCAACAGAATGGACAGCCGGCGGATGGTCTCCTGAGGACAGCATAATGCTTGCGGCAATTCTGAAAGATTCAGGAGTTGATCTCATAGATTGTTCCTCCGGAGGTAATGTTTATAATGCTAAAATACCGGCTGCGCCCGGATACCAAGTACAGTTCTCGGAAGAAATCAGAAAAACCGGAATTATGACCTCTGCGGTAGGACTCATAACCAATGCCGCCCAGGCAGAATCAATCCTTCAGGAAGGAAAGGCTGATCTCATCCTTATGGGCAGGGAGCTTCTCAGGAATCCATATTTTCCTCTTCATGCAGCAAAGGAACTTGGCGATGATATTAAGTGGCCCCAACAATATCTGAGAGCAAAATAAAATCTGCTTCTCTCCCCTCTGAAAACGGGAGACATTGCCGCAAGGTCTTCTTCATCAAACACTTTAATCTCCGTGAAGATGTTCCGGTTTTCTATTCAATATCCGGCTCGAAAAATATCCACTGGATAGCAGGAATGTTCTTCTTGAGTTCTGATTCACAGATGTTGATATTGTTAATCAGCTCTTCAACTGATCCGGTTTTTATCATTTTAGCCTTTATGGCAACCATTATCCGGGGGCCAAGCTGAAAAGTTATCATATTGATAATACTTTCTACCTCGGGCCTTGATTCAAGGAATTTCTTAATTTCATTGTTGGTTCCCTCATCTGCGCTTTGACCTATAAGCAGGCTTTTGATTTTTATTGCAAGGATAAATGAGATTATTACCAGCAAAACCCCGATGCCGATGCTTCCGATAGAATCAAAAACCGGATTCCCCGTTACAATTGACAAAATGACTGAAATCAATGCAAAGGAAAGCCCGAGCAGTGCCGCGGTATCTTCACCCAAAACCACGATAAGCTCACTCTGCCGGCTGTTTTTATACCAGTGCCTGAGTGTTTCATTATGCCTTAACTTATTGATTTGCACCAGGCAGCCATAAAGGGAGGCCCCTTCAAAAACCATGCTGACTGACAGAACAACAATTGCAATTATCGGATTTTTTAATCCTTCGTGCAATCCGATTTTGTGTATTCCTTCATAAATCGAAAATAATCCGCCCATGCTGAACAATATCAGGGCGACCATGAAGGACCAGAAATATATTTCCTTCCCGTATCCCAGCGGATGCTCTGTATCTGGTTTTTTTCCTGTTGCTTTTAATCCCCAGAAAAGAAGACCCTGATTGCTGCAGTCGGCGAAAGAATGAATTGATTCAGCCAGCATTGCTCCCGAACCTGTGATTACGGCCGCTGCTGTTTTGGTTATTGCAATTCCCAGATTTGCCAGAAGAGCGAATGTTATTGATTTCCTTGATGCGTCCTGATGTGACATTTGAATATTCTTTTATTTCTGCCGGTCTATGCAGGCATAGCAAAGTTAAAAATATGTTTTACTGCAAAGGTATTCACAAAGACAACATGGGAACATCTGGTCATATTGTTTTTATCTTTGCTTTGATGAAGGATCTAAAAAAGATACTTAATCCCTTCCGGCTGCTCAGGGATCTGAAGAGAAAGGAACATAAGCCCGGTTACGGAGCCCTTGACATATTTAAATACATCGGTCCCGGACTGCTTGTTACGGTAGGTTTTACGGATCCGGGCAACTGGGCTGCAAATATAGCCACGGGGTCGGAATACGGATATACTCTTCTCTGGATTGTAACGCTTTCCACGGTGATGCTGATTCTGCTGCAACATAACGTAGCTCACCTTGGAATTGCCTCCGGACATTGCCTGGCAGAAGCTGCAACCATTCATCTGAAACCCTGGATCTCAAGATCGGTTCTTTCGTTTGCAGTGCTGGCTTCAATTGCCACATCGCTTGCAGAGTTACTTGGCGGGGCCATTGCCCTTCAAATGCTCTTTAATGTTCCGATTAGAATCGGCGCTCTTCTTGTGACTATTTTTGTAGTCATAATGCTTCTAACAAATTCATATCGCAAAATCGAGAAATGGATAATCGGATTTGTTTCAATCATTGGCCTATCATTCCTTTATGAGCTTTTCCTCGTTGACGTGGATTGGGCAGAAGCCGGCAAAGCCATGATCAAACCATCCGTCCCTGAAGGCTCAATGCTATTGCTGATGAGTGTTCTGGGCGCCGTGGTGATGCCGCATAATTTGTTCCTTCATTCAGAGGTGATCCAGAGCCGGCAATGGAATCTTGAAAATGACACTATAATCAAGAAACAGCTGAAGTACGAGTTTGCCGATACGATTCTGTCAATGATTATCGGATGGGGTATCAACAGCGCCATGATAATCCTTGCTGCCTCAACTTTTTTCAGGCAGGGACTCCATGTTACCGATCTTTCACAGGCAAAAAGCCTTCTGGAACCTCTTCTTGGCAATAATGCAGCAGTTGTTTTTGCGGTGGCCTTGCTTTTTTCGGGAGTGGCTTCATCTATCACCTCGGCAATGGCCGGAGGGTCTATCGTTTCAGGGATGTATTCCGAACCCTACGATATCAAGGACGGCCATACCCGGACCGGAGTTCTGATTTCTCTGCTGGCTGCTCTTCTGATGATCTTTTTCATTGGCGATCCTTTCAAAGGATTGATCCTTTCGCAGGTTTTCCTCAGCATTCAGCTTCCGTTCACAGTGATTCTCCAGGTATGGCTTACTTCTTCAAAGAAAGTAATGGGGAAATATCGCAACAGCAGGTTCATGTTAACAGTCTTGTCTTTAATTGCGGCTGTTGTCACTTTTCTTAACCTGAAGCTTCTGTTCGATTTAATATTTAATTAAGCGCAATTAACCTATGCCCGAAGAAAGATACAAAACCGGTCTTGTCCTGAGCGGAGGGGGAGCAAGGGGATTTGCTCATCTGGGAGTATTGCAGGCACTGAATGAGGCAGATATTTTCCCCGGAATCATTTCCGGGACCAGCGCGGGAGCTCTTGTCGGAGCCCTTTATTGTGACGGCTACGCCCCCGGTGAGATTAAAAAAATAATGAAGCTTCAGAGCAAGCTTGATTATATGAGACCGACTGTGCCGCGCGACGGACTCCTCCAGATCTCAGGCGTTGCCAGGCTTCTTGAAAATAACCTTAAGGCAAAAACCTTCGAAGAACTTAAGCTGCCGCTTGTTGTTTGCGCTACCGATCTTAATCATGGTAAATCAGAATACATTTCAAATGGTGACCTTATTACAGCCGTGATAGCATCTTCAAGTATTCCCGTACTATTTAAGCCTGTGATAATCAACAAATTATATTATGTTGACGGTGGTGTTCTCGATAATCTGCCAATTAAACCTATTCAAAATAAGTGCGATCAGCTGATAGGTTCATTCGTGAATCCTGTCGGCTATGAAGAATCTATTTCCGGACTCATTACTATAGCCATGAGGGTCTTCATGCTTGACCAGACAAAGGAGATGCTGGAAAAAAAGAAGTATTTTGATCTTCTCATCGCTCCTCCGAAGCTGACAAAATTTGGGATTCTTGAAATAGAAAAGGCTGATGAGATCTACGAAATGGGATACAAACAAACGAAGGAAAAACTGAGGGATCCGGAGGTTCAGAAAATTATTTCTGGAAAACTTTAACGCCCCCCTACCCCCCTGAAGGGGGGCTAATTTCCTTATATATTGTAAATTATTGAATGATTGTAATTTAGGCCCCCTTTAGGGGGCAGTCCCGAGTACTCGGGACGGGGGCTATTTTATCAGCGAATACAATTTCTTTATCTCAGCTTCCCATAAAGACTCCTCCGGTGTTTCAAGTATCAGCGGCATATTATCGAATCTGCTGTCGTTCATAATAAACGAGAAAGTATCCTCACTGAGAAATCCAGAACCCAGGTTCTCGTGCCTGTCAACACGTGTAGCAAATTCCTTTTTGGAATCATTGAGATGCATCCCTTTCAGGAATTGAAATCCTATTATCTTTTCGAATTTATCGAATGTCTTGTTAAGTCCCTGTATCGTTTTAACATCATAACCTGAAGTAAAGGCATGGCATGTGTCAATGCACACTCCCACCCTCGATTTATCTTCCACAAAATCGATTATATACCTCAGCTGTTCAAATGTGTGGCCAAGATTCGTCCCCTGCCCTGCCGTGTTTTCAATTACTGCGATGACTCCTTTGGTTCTGCCAAGAGAAATGTTTACTGATTCTGCAATTCTTTTCAGGCATTCTTCTGTTGAAATTCCATTGAGATGGCTGCCCGGATGGAAATTCAGCCTGTCGAGACCAAGGAGCTCGCATCTTTTCATTTCATCGAGGAATGAGTTTCTTGATTTCTCAAGCGGCTCATTTTCGGGGTGTCCAAGATTTATCAGGTAGCTGTCATGAGGCAAGATCTGGAACGGCTTGTAATCATATTTTTCGCAGTTTTTCCGGAACTCCGAAATTGATGAAGCAGAAAGCGGATTTGAAAACCACTGCCTCTGGTTCTTTGTGAAGAGAGCAAAAGCCCTTGCTCCTATTTTAATCGCGTTTAACGGTGCGTTCTGAACACCGCCTTCTGCTGATACATGTGCGCCAACGTATTTCATATTGCTTAAAATAGATTTATAAACCTATATTTCGAAATTCGAATTTCGAAATTCGAAATAGTTTCAAAAATAGGAGCTTCCGTCCCAGCAGTGTGTACAAAGTTTTTCTTTTGGCAGTCCTATTGCCGTAACAAGATCGTCGAGACGCTGGAAAAGAAGTGAGTCCAGGTCAAGCTTTTCTGCAACTTTATTTACCATTTTTTTGTATTTGTCAGTATCGGGATTGGAAAACTCGCTAAGTTCCTTTTCGGTTCCGCCTAATTCTTCAACCGCCCTTCTGGCGGCAAGCTCCATCGGGGTTCTTGATTGTGTGAAATTCAGAAAATCACAGGGATAGAGCAACGGCGGGCAGGCTATGCGCATGTGTATCTCGGCTGCCCCGTTTTTTCTCATTTCGTTTGTATTGTCTTTCAGCTGGGTACCCCTGACAATGCTGTCGTCGAGGAACACCATTTTTTTACCTTCAATAACTGCTTTATTAGGAATTAGTTTCATTCTGGCTACAAGGTCTCTCTGATCCTGAAAAGACGGCAGGAAGCTCCTTGGCCATGTTGCAGTATATTTGGAATAGGGTCTTTTGTTTGGAATTCCCTTTTCATTGCCGTATCCAATGGCATGACCCACTCCCGAATCTGGAATTCCGCAAACGAAATCTGCTTTTACATTGTCCCTTTTTGCCAGGCATGCTCCGCACCTGTAACGGCACTCATCGACATTTATTCCTTCATAATATGATGGCGGATAGCCATAATATACCCAGAGGAACGCACAGATCTGCATTTTGTCTCCGGGTTTTTTCAGCTGATTAATGCCTTCGCATCCAACGTGGACTATTTCGCCGGGTCCCAGAAAATAATCAATCTCAAAACCAGTATTCGGGAAGGAACATGTTTCCGATGCAATTGCAAATGCATCTTTTTTTCTTCCGATCACCACGGGAGTTCTGCCAAGCTTGTCCCTGGCAGCAATGATACCGGTATCGGTAAGGATCATCATAGAACAGGATCCTTTTATGTTCCTGAACACATTTTCAATCCCGTTAACGAAGTTATCCTCTTCACAGATGAGGTTGGCAACAACTTCCGTGGGATTTATATTGCCTTCAAAATTTTCGGTAAGATGAACCTTCCGCTTAAGTATTTTTTTTTCAAGCTCATCAATATTTACCAGCCTGCTGACAGTAACTATTGCGAACCTGCCCAGATGAGAATTAAACAATATAGGCTGGGGATCAGTGTCGCTTATAATTCCCATACCGGAAAATCCCGAAAATTCCCTTAGCTCATCTGCGAATTTAGACCTGAAATATGAATTTTCCAGCGTGTGGATCGATCTCCGGAAGCCTTTTCCGGGTACAATAAAAACCATTCCCGCACGTTTTGTCCCCAAATGGGAATGATAATCGGTCCCGTAGAAAACTTCCTTGACGCAATCTTGTTTTGAAACCACACCGTAGAAACCACTCATAATGCTGATTATTAATGTATTAAGAATCAATGCTTAACTTGTAAATTTAATCAATGGACTGAAATTTCAAAATGTAATCGGATATTATTATTTTTGTAAACCATTATCTTATTTAAAATCATATAAATGGCAGATTCAAACATTCATCCGGCAAAAGCTCCGGAAACAAAAAAAGGTGCGCCAATCGGAATGATTGCGCTTTCAATTATTCTTACTGCAGCGCTTGTTTTTCTGGTTGTGATGTATTTCGACCAGAAAAACAAAATGATCGAAATGGAAACAGCGCTTACCCAGGAAAAAGATTCCCTGAGGAATGAGCTTCAGTTATTGTCTAACGCTTACGACACTCTTAAGACTGACAATGACACCCTGAAGGCAGGCCTGGAAAAGCAGAAAGTAAGAATTGCAAAACTTCTGGCCCTGGATGCCTCAAATATCCAGCTGATCAAGAAATATAAGTCTGAAATCGGAACGATGAGGGAAATAATGAAGAGCTACATCGTACAGATCGATTCCCTTAATACGCGGAACAAGATACTGGTTGCCGAGAATACGCAGATAAAGCAGCAGATAACCGAAGTTCAGACAGTAAACACCGAGCTTGAAAAAGTCCGTGATGCGCTGACCGAAAAAGTTGTAGTTGCTTCTGTGATACAGGCAAAAAATATATCTGCAGCAGCTGTCAACAAGAAAAATAAGGAAACTTCACGCCTGAATCTGATGACAAAATTGCGAGTCGGTTTCACTCTTCGTGAAAATCCTATTGCCCTGGCGGGTCAAAAACAGGTTTTCTTAAGGGTCATCAGGCCCGACTCGCTTGTAATTGCAACGAGTCCCGACAATCTTTTCGGATATAACGGAAATCAGATAATCTATTCTGCTACCAGAGCTATTGATTACATGAATCAGGATATTGACGTTACCGTATGGGTCGATAACACGGGCGATTTCATCCCCGGAAATTACAGTGCTGAAATATACCTGGACGGAGTAATGATAGGAAAAACCACATTTATCCTGACAAAAAGATGATCAGGTTTCCGGCATTATAAACTCTCTGATGATATTGTCAGATATCATCTTGCCCTGGTTTGAAAGAACCAGGGTATTTTTTTCATGCTTCATAAGTCCGTATCCCACAAACTTACCGGAGAGATTCATTACATAATCATAACCTTCCTTCTCAAAGGTTTTTTCAATATACTCGAGGTCCATCCCCCACATGGTCCTCAGTGAAGTCATGACATATTCGTTAAATCGTGTTTTCAGGTCAAGCTCCTCCCTTTCAAAAAATTCCCGTTTTCCTTTAACATACCTGATGTATTTCTTAACGTCCCTGATGTTCCACTGCCTCGAATAGCGATTGAAGGAATGGGCAGAAGGACCAAGTCCAAGATATGGCACCTGTTTCCAGTAATTTGTATTATGCACGGAAAAGAATCCCGGTTTCCCGAAATTTGAAATCTCATATTGAATAAAGCCGGCTGACTCAGTTTTATCAAGGAGCATGTTGAACTGTGCAGAGCTTTCTTCCTCCTCAATTTCATGAAGAAGGCCCTTCTTCTTCATTTTGCCGAATTCAGTGCCCGGCTCGATGGTCATGTGGTAAGCCGACAAATGTGAAATCCCCGTTGAAAGGGTTCTGTCGAGATTTGATTCCCATCTTGCCGTTGTCATTCCGGGAATGCCGTAAATAAGATCGACAGCAACATTTTCAAATCCTGCCTCAAAAATAATTCCGAGAGCGCTATTTGCCTGTGCGGCATTATGCCTCCTGTTCATCAGCCGAAGATCATCGTCGTGCCACGACTGGACACCGAGGCTGATCCTGTTAATGCCCTGCTCCTTCACTTCTTTCATATAGGCTGCACTTACATCATCGGGATTCATCTCGATGGTGATTTCAACCTCGTTTTCGAATCTGAAATTCTTTTTCAGATGGCCGATCATTGAACCGAATTCACCGGGGGTCAATACTGACGGCGTACCGCCTCCGAAATAAACTGTTGAAACTGTCTCAGGGCCAAGGTAATTTTTTCTGATGACTGCTTCTTCCATAACCGTCTTCAGATAATCGGAATGATCTCCCCCTGAAATAACATGGTAGAAATCGCAATAATTGCAAAGCTTCCTGCAAAATGGTATGTGTATATAAATTCCTGCCATCAAAAAATATGAGATTTCTAAAATTATAAATTATTTAACATTCTAATGATTAAATTTGCGCCAAACCTATTGGCATGCTTCAAAAGAATAAATTTACCATACTTACGGCCATTGTTATTATTTACCTGAGTCTGGCCGGTTCCCAGACATTTGGTTCAGGGGCTTTTATAAACATACCGTATATTGACAAGATAGGCCATTTTGGCCTGTACTTCATGCTCATGGCTGTTATTATTCTTGAGCACAGGCATTATTTCAGGGATACCCGTCATCTTCTCCTGATTGCCCTTGTCCCTCTCTGTTTCGGCATTTTAATGGAATTCTTCCAGATGCTTCTGACCTCTGACAGGAAGGGAGAAGTGCTTGATGCCATTTTTGATTGTGCCGGGATAGCGGCTGCTCTTTATATATGGATGATCTATAAACCGTATTACAGGGACCAGGTCAAATAAGCACATCTTCCAGAATACTCGCCTTTTTTACCAGGTCATAAACTGTTATGCTTTCGAAAAGAGCAGTCAGGTCCTGCCTTAATATTACGTATTCATCATGCAAAACACAGTGTTCTGCGTGTTTATCTTCCCGGGGGCATACTTCTCCATGGATGATACAGTTTGTAAATATCGCATCCCCGTCAATTGTTCTTACAAGGTCAAGCAACGTTATTCTTTTCTGGTCTTTCAGCAATGAGAATCCTCCATGCGGCCCCTTAAGAGATTTCAGGATCTTTTGTTTTGCCAGCTGCTGAAGTATTTTAGCAAGGAACGGAGTGGGAAGATCCAGGTCCTTTGCAATCTGTTTAATGCCCGTTTTGTTGTTTCCCTGCTGTCTGCTGGCAATATACACTACGGCCCGTATTCCGTACCTGCATGAGTTTGAAAGCATTTTAGTACATTTTTAAGGGTATCTTGTCGATTCTTCTTCTATGCCTTCCTTCTTCAAAGGAAGTTTCCAGAAAAGTGCGGACTATAAGATAGGCCTCTGCTTCGTTAATGAATCTCCCCGGAAGAGCACAAATGTTTGCGTCGTTGTGAGCTCTGGCGAGCCTGCTTATCTCTTCATTCCAGCATAATGCGCTTCTAATGCCCTGATGTTTGTTCACTGTCATGTTGATCCCATTCCCTGTTCCGCAAATTGAAATGCCTAGCTCAAACTCTCCGTTTGTAAGGGCGTTGGCCATGGTATGGCCGAAATCGGGATAGTCAACAACATCTGCAGTGTAACAGCCGAAATCTTTTATTTCATATTTTTCTTTCTTCAGAAAAGCAAGGAGTTTTTCCCTCAGGTAAAAACCTGCATGATCCGATACTATTGCAATTTTCTTTTTTCCCATGAGGCTGCTGATTAATCAAACCGTTAAATTAAAGAAAAAACCACTTCTTTATCTTTTTTTTATTTGTGTTTTATTTCATCCCCCCGGAATCATGTTTATAAACTGTACAAAACCTGTTTTCTAAAATGTAACAAGACTCCTTTTTTCATGTCGGAAGCGATTTTTT
The DNA here is from genome assembly GCA_964638545.1 of uncultured Rikenellaceae bacterium. Lineage (GTDB taxonomy): Bacteria > Bacteroidota > Bacteroidia > Bacteroidales > VadinHA17 > LD21. Next base: position 43,896 of record CAZXAM010000020.1, read on the forward strand.
TTCAAAATGTTTTCTTTATAAGAATCTTTCAAAAAAATAAAGTGAAGTAATAAACCTTAAATGAACATTTAAATCTATAATTTTGTTAGTCTTATTCTAATTTTACTCAGTTAATAACAAGTGTTAATTTCATAAACATAATATTGATTATCAATGACTAAATTTGTTAAATTATGTTCACAACATGTTAACCGTATGATAATTTAATTAAAGACAACTTTTTATTAAAAATAGTTTTAACACAGTTAACAGGATAACATAATCATCATTTATAATTAAACATTAAAAAATATTGAATATATATAGTGTTGAAAAGAACCATGGAAATGATGGGTGAGAGTAAAATCAAAGATATAATTTCTGAAATTGCAAGAATGAAAAAGGAAAAGAATGCCATCATCCTTGCTCATTATTATCAGACAGGAGATATTCAGGATATTGCTGATTTTGTTGGCGACAGTCTTGCCCTTGCGCAAAAAGCAGAAACAAACAACTCAGACATAATATTATTTGCTGGAGTCAGATTCATGGCAGAAACCGCTAAAATTCTGTCTCCTGCCAAGAAAGTCCTTATTCCTGATATAAATGCAGGTTGTTCACTTGCAGATTCATGCAAGGCAAAGGATTTCACAAAATTTATTAAGAATAATCCTGGCAGAACAGTTATCACTTATGTAAATACAACAGCTGAAATAAAAGCTCTTTCAGATATCACATGCACTTCTTCAAACGCAGTCGAAATCGTAAATTCTCTTCCTCCCGATGAAAAAATAATATTTGCACCTGACAGGAACCTGGGTAATCACATAATAAATAAAACCGGCAGGGATATTGTCGTCTGGAACGGCACCTGCCATGTTCATGAGGAGTTCTCACTCGAGGCGATAATTAAACTTAAAGAGGAGAATAAGAATGCAAAAGTTATAGTCCATCCTGAATGTGAATTGCCGGTGAGAATGGTAGCCGACTTCATAGGATCCACAGCCGCATTGCTTAATTTTACCAAAAATGATCAGTCAAAGTGCTATATTGTTGCCACAGAACCCGGGATTATTCATCAGATGATAAAAGCAAATCCGCAAAAGACTTTTTTACCGGTTCCTCCAAGGGATTCAACGTGTGGTTGCAGCGAATGCAATTTCATGAAGCTGATAACCATGGAAAAAATTTATAAGTGCCTGAAGACTGAAAAACCGGAAATCCGCGTTAACAGTAAGATAATCACTGAAGCTCAGAAGCCTATTAAAAGAATGCTGGAAATAACAAGGAAACTTGGCCTTTAGATCATGAAGAAGATTTTTATTGCCGTTTTAATGGTATTTATTGCAATTTCCGCTCCGGCGCAGGAATCTGATGCCGTAAAAGATGGCTATCAGATATTCAAATACCCGAACGGGAGCGTGTCGAGCGAAGGAATGTTTAAAAACGGAAAGCCTGACGGCTTTTGGAAGACATATTATGTGACCGGAATTAAAAGATCTGAAGGAAAATATACAAACTTCAAACTTGACAGCATCTGGATCTTTTTTGACCAGGCTGGCGACACAGTTGAAAAGATCAGCTATCTGTTCGACAAGAAAAACGGTTATTACTATAAATATAAAAAGGATGTCTCTGCAGGATCTTACATCTGGTCAAAGGAGCTGTACGCAGGAGGCCGGAAAGAAGGAACAGGATATTTCTATTTCCCCGACGGGAAGATTCAGCAGACAATAACCTATAATGCAGGAAAACGGGAAGGATTGTCAAAAGAGTACGACAAAGACGGAAATGTAATAACTCTGATGGAATACAGCAACGATTTTCTCGTCAGCAGGGTGAAAATCAACCGCTCCGATCCAAACGGCCTCAAACAGGGACAATGGATGGATTTCTATCCTAACGGGAGTAAAAAATCTGAAAAGACCTACCGTGACGACCAGCTTCATGGATACTACAAAGAATATGACGCACGTGGAATACTTGTTCTTACAATGCTTTACGATAATGGATCAATAGTCAAATCAAATGTTGAAGATCAGCCGGATATTGAAATAGTAAACAGGTATGACAGCGAAAATAAAATGATCTACAGCGGTCCTTTCCGGAACAAAGTGCCTGTTGGAGTGCACCGCGAATATGGAAAAGACGGAAAGGTGACGAACGCATTTATTTACAATGATAACGGACTTCTGTTGTCGGAAGGAATCGTTGATGAAGCAGGCAGGTTCAACGGAAAATGGAAAGATCTTTATCCTGATGGAAAAGTGCTTGCCGAAGGTACATACACTGACAACCGGCGAACAGGACTATGGAAATTCTATTCACCATCAGGAAAAACCGAACAGACTGGATTCTATAACAACGGACGTCCTGACGGTCTTTGGAAATGGTACTACGAAAACGGCGCAATTCTCAGGGAAGAGGAATATTTTCAGGGTGAACGGGACGGGGCATATACCGAATATTCTCCGAGCGGAGAAATAGTGGGAAAGGGACAATACTCTGACGGAGAAAGAAATGGTGAATGGAAATTCAAATCCGGCGACAACACGGAAGAAGGAGAATATATTATCGGCCTGAAGGACGGACAGTGGAAATCGTGGTACAGCAATGAAACACTAAGATTCAAGGGTAATTATGTACAGGGAAACCCTGACGGACCGCATCTGTATTATTACGAAAACGGTAAAATCAAGGAAGAACAATTTTACAGAAATGGATTGAGGCAGAAAACATGGAAGAAATTCGACGAGGAAGGTCTGCCGGTCATTACAATTACATACAAGGACGATACGGAAACCAGCATTAACGGAATTAAAATAAACCTCCCGGAAAGCGATATAAAACTGATAAAGTAGTTACTTTGCCGTATGGAGGATAGCTTCAACATCAGGAAAGAAGATATTTCAGCTACAGACAAGGAATTCGACAAACAGTTACGCCCGGTAAATTTTGACGATTTCAAGGGTCAGAAGCAGGTAATTGAAAATCTTATAGTATTTGTTACAGCAGCAAAGCAAAGAGGGGAATCTCTTGATCATGTTCTGCTTCACGGTCCTCCCGGGCTTGGAAAGACAACCCTTGCTTCCATTATTTCCAATGAACTTGGCGTTAACCTGCGCGTGACATCAGGACCGGTTCTTGACAAACCCGGAGACCTGGCGGGCCTTCTGACAAATCTGGAAGAGGGAGACGTACTTTTTATTGATGAAATCCACAGGCTGAGCCCGGTTGTTGAGGAATACCTTTACTCTGCGATGGAAGATTTCGAGATCGATATAATGATCGACAAGGGACCCAGCGCCAGATCTGTTCAACTTTCATTAAACCGTTTTACTCTGATCGGAGCAACCACAAGGTCGGGATTGCTGACCAGCCCCCTGAGGGCCAGGTTTGGAATTAAATTTCACCTGGAATATTATGATCAGGAGGTTCTTACGGGCATTGTTAAAAGATCTGCCGGCATTCTGAAAGTTAAGATTGAAAACAGCGCAGCTTCAGAAATTGGAAGAAGAAGCAGGGGAACCCCGAGAATTGCCAACTCCCTCCTGAGACGAATAAGGGATTTTGCCCAGGTCAAGGGCTCAGGAAAGATAGACCTTGATATTACCAGATACGGGCTGAAGGCTTTAAACATCGACCAGCATGGGCTCGATGAGATGGACAACAGAATACTTTCAGCAGTTATTGATAAATTCAATGGCGGTCCTGTAGGTCTGAACACAATTGCCACCGCTGTCGGAGAAGAAAGCGGAACCATTGAAGAGGTTTATGAACCATTCCTGATAAAGGAAGGATTCCTGAAGAGAACACCAAGAGGAAGGGAGGCAACAGAACATGCCTATAAACATCTTGGAAAAGCTTTCGGACGGAATGAGAACGGAACTTTATTCTGATGGCCAGAGCGGAAGATCAGTTAAAAACCTTACTGATCTTTTCAAGTCCTTTTTTATCAAGCACCTTTATTTTTCTGCCTGTTAGCTCAACAAGCCTGTCGGTTTTAAATTCAGACAACAGCCTTATCACCGATTCAGTTGCTGTTCCCACAATATTTGCCAGCTCCTCCCGCGTTAACGATATCTTCAGATAGTTCTGGTCATCGAGACCGAAATCATGGACCAGAAGAAGCAGTATCTCAGCCAGTCTTTCCCTGACTGTTTTCTGGGCGATGTCGGTGATAAAAGAATTTGCCTCACCAAGCTCATGACAGGCAAGCTTTAACAGTTCATGGGCATATGTTGAGTTGGACTTTACAAAAGAAATGAGAATCTCTGCAGGAATAAAACAAACCTGGGCATCTTCAATTACTTTGGCTGAAGTGCAGGCTACCTCATTGCTCAGTACGCTTCTGTAAGCAATGATATCTCCGGGTTTGGCAAAACGTATAATTTGCTCTTTTCCGTCCAGGCCGGTCTTGAACACTTTGATAATGCCGCTGTGAATACAGTAGAAACCGCTGATCCGGCTGCCTTCGTTGTATAGCACGTCTCCCCTGTTGAATTGTCGGAATTCCTTTTCAAAATTCAAGAGATCAACCTCTTCCCGGTTGAGATGCCTGAAAATCGCACCGGTTTCAAGAGCACATTTGTCACAGAACGGAACAGGAACTTCAAGATGCTTCATTTTCGTAAGTGAAATAAATAGTAAATAACAAAAAAACGCCTAAAAAGTTCTTTTTGTTTAAAAAGAGGTCCGGAACTGTTCAAGAAATCTTAAATCATTTTCAAAATATAACCTGAGATCATTGACCTGGTATTTAAGCATAGCTGGTCTTTCAATGCCCATTCCAAAAGCAAATCCGGTATATTTACGGCTGTCGATGCCGCAGGCCTCAAGCACTGAAGGATGCACCATTCCACAACCCAGAACTTCCAGCCATCCTGTGTATTTGCACACATTGCATCCTTTCCCCCCGCAGATAGTGCAACTTACATCCATTTCTGCAGAAGGTTCCGTGAACGGGAAAAATGATGGCCTGAGCCTGATTTTTATATCTTTTCCATACATTTCCCTGGCAAAGAAGATAAGAGTCTGTCTCAGGTCGGCGAATGATACGTTTTCATCAATATATAGTCCCTCGACCTGGTGAAAAATACAATGAGCCCTGGCAGAAATTGCTTCATTCCTGAAGACACGGCCGGGGGAGATCGTCCTGATCGGAGGCTTCTGACCCTTCATTACACGAACCTGAACGCTTGAAGTGTGTGTCCGCAGAAGAATATCCTGAGGATTTGACTCTTCAGAAGAGATCCTCGATATGTAAAATGTATCCTGCATATCGCGGGCCGGATGTTCAGGGGCAAAATTCAGGCATGTGAAATTATGATCATCATCTTCTATTTCAGGGCCTTCAGATACTGTAAAGCCAATTCGCCCGAATATGTTTATTATTTCATTCCTGATTATGGAAATGGGGTGCCGGGATCCAATGCAAAACGGAAAAGACGGACGGGTCAGATCTTCAAAAGAAGGACCGCTTCCTGAAGACTTGATTTCAGATTTAAGCTTATCGAATTTATCAAGAGCGGTCTGCTTGAGTGAGTTAAGCTTTTGTCCGATCTCCTTTTTTTCGGAAACAGGTACATTACGGAACTCCTCGAAAAGATCAGAAATCAGCCCTTTTTTACTCAGGAATCTGAGACGGAATGATTCCAGTTCATCATGATCTTTGGCTTTTGCGACGGATATCTCAGATAAAAGGGTGTTTATTCTTTCAAGCATGGAAAGCATAGTTAAGAAGAAAAAGATATCTTTTATTCAACGATCTTAATTTTGAGGATCTTAACATCTGTGGCAGGTTTATCTGTGTCATCAGTTTCCACATCAGCGATCCTGTCCACTACATCGAGGCCTTCAAGTACTTCACCAAAAACAGTATAGGTGCCGTCAAGACGTGGAACACCTCCGATGGTTTTGTAGATTTCGCGCTGATAATCAGGTATTTTGTACAACGGATTTGCGGTAAAAAAATCAAACATTCTTGCAGATGCCTTTTCCTGGATCTCTCCTTCGTTCAATTGCACTCCTGAAAGCTTTGCACTGTCGGCAAGCTGACGGACAATTTTATTGAAGAATGCCTGCCTGATGCTGCTGTTGATCCTGTTTTCTGCAAGGCTCAGGTCGTCGTCATTAAGCAATGTACCCTGAACGATATAAAAATGAGTTCCCGATGATCTCATTTCCGGATTGATATCATTTCCTTCCCTGGCGGCAGCCAGGGCGCCCTTCTTATGAAAGAGCGATTTGTTGAATTCAGAAGGGATGGTATAGGTGTTGAGGGAATCGGCAGATTTTGCTATGGGAACACTTCTTGTCAGCGGATCCCCTGCCTGTATCATGAAATTTTTTATTACCCTGTGAAAGGAAATTCCTTCATAGAATCCTGATCGGACAAGATTAATGAAATTGTCACGATGAAGGGGGGTTTCATCATAAAGCCTGATCTTTATGTCTCCCAGTGAGGTTTTCATGAGAACGACAGTATTATCATTACCCTTGGGAGCATTGCAGCTTATTACAAGGAGTAATCCCGAAAAAACTAAAATCCGGGCAAAAATCCTGTTCATGAAAAAAATCTGTTGGTTAATAATGTATTGTAAATCTGAATGCAAAGATATTTAACTTTGCGCGATCCAAAAATAAAAAGTGAACGAAGTTAGAACACTGGCAAAGCAGACTGCCATATACGGCTTCGGAACAATCGTTCCGCGGTTTCTGAATTATGGAGTAATGGCCATATTCTATACAAGGATATTCCAGAAAGCTGAATATGGGATTGTAACCGAATTATATGCCTGGATGGCCATTTTGCTGATTGTTCTGACCTATGGTATGGAAACAGGCTTTTTCAGGTTTACTCAGAATAAGGATAATTATGATCGGATTTACAGCACTTCGCTTATTAGTCTTTTCGGTACTTCTTCCTTGTTTATGCTCCTTGTCATTCTTTTCATCGGCCCTATTTCAGCTTTTTTAAAATACCCTGAGCATCATGATTTCATTTTGATGACCGCTTCCATAATGGCCATTGATGCATTCTGTGCGATCCCTTTTGCAAGACTAAGAAAGGAAAACAAACCAGGCATATTCAGCTTAATAAAGATATTAAATGTTGTTATTACCATTATTTCTGTGCTTTTTCTGTTACTGGCCGCTCCGGTAATCTGGCAGAACAGTGACGGCTGGTTCAGAAAAGCATATAATCCGGAATACAGGGTAGGCTATGTCTTTGTTGCCAACCTGATTGGCAGTATTTCAACATTAATCATGCTTCTTCCCTATATCATTAAAATCAGACCCGTTTTTGACTCCGGCATATGGCGGAAACTGATAGCTTACTCATTTCCCCTCCTTATTGCAGGTCTGAGCGGATCAATTAATGACGTTCTCGACAAGGTACTGCTGAGAAGGATAATGGGAGAAGAAACGGGTCTGGAAACAGTAGGCGTATACGGAGCCGGATACAAAGTTGCAGTGCTTATGTCGCTTTTTATTCAGATGTTCAGGTTTGCCGCCGAGCCCTTCTTTTTTGAAAGGGCAAAAAAGGAAAACGCAAAGGAAACTTACGCTTTTGTGATGAAATATTTTGTCATTGCAATGCTTTTTGTTTTCCTTGGAATAAACCTTTATATCAAAGGATTCAGGTTCATAATAGGACCGGATTTCCGTGAAGCGCTGGTTGTTGTCCCGATTGTCAGCATGGGTTATCTTCTCTATGGCATATACATAAACCACAGCATATGGTACAAGCTTAACGATCTGACCCGGTTTGGAGTGTACATAACATTGGTCGGGGCAGCCATTACAATTGCAATTAACATATTGCTTATACCGTTTTATGGTTACATGGCTTCTGCCTGGGCTCATGTAGCTTCTTATGGGGCAATGATAATTCTTTCATTTATTTTTGCTTCAGGGCATTATAAAATTGAATACAGAATGGGACAGCTTATACCCTATTTCATTTTAGCTGTTGCTATTGTGGTTTTTTCAAGGTTGGTCAATTATAAAAGCACGGCGGCAGAATTGATAATAAACAGTTTGCTGATAATAGCTTTCGTTATTTATGCACAATACAGGGATAATGTTCTTACAGTGTTTTTCAAGAAAACTTAATATGAAAGTAAAAATTATATTGGCATTATCTCTAGTGATGGGAATAGCGATGTTTTCATGCAACCAGAAATTAGTGCCCCCCGAATTGTCGGGTGGCAAAATAAAGCCCTACGATACAGCAACCTTCAATTATATCTTCGTAGAAGCCATTAAGGAAAAGCTTATGGGAAATGGAGGTGATGCCATCAAGCTTCTGGAACATGCAGCCGGCATTAATCCTGAAAGCGATGCAACATATTTCCAGATCGCACAGATACTCCTGGCAAATGGTGATCTGAATAACGGGAAAAAATACGCTCTTAAAGCATGGAATCTGGATCAGAAAAATATCTGGTACCTTATGATGCTTGCAGGCACATATTACCAGGAGAAGAACCTGGACAGCGCGATTCTGTTCTACGACAAGGCAGTTAAGAATTTTCCTGAAAAGGCAGGATTGCAGGTTACTCTCGCAAACCTCTATTCGGAAGACGGAAAATTTGACAAAGCCTCCGGTATATTCAGGTCAATGGAAGAGAAATACGGGACAAGCGAATCATCATCGGCCGGATTGTTAAAGAATCTTATGTGGGAAGAAAAATGGGATGAAGCCCTTAATCGCGCGCAGGTTCTTATTAAAGAGTACCCCGATGTTATTCTATACAATGGACTTCTTGCAGAAATATATCGTGGGAAAGGAGAACCGGAAAAAGCAATGGAGGTCTACAGAATGCTTATAGAGCGCAATCCTGCTAATCCTGAAATACAACTGGCAATATGTGATTTCTTATTAGAAGAAAAAAGATATGAGGATTTGACGGGGCTGCTGAGCACCGTAATTATGAATGAAAACATCAGCCGGGGAGACAAGGTAGCTCTCTTCGGAAAAATGATTGAAACCCCGGATATTGCAAAGAAAGGCGGAAACAGGTTGATATTATCAGTGATGCTGCTTGAGTCTTCTTATGGAAATGACGACCTTATTTTAATGATAAGACCTGAATTGCTGATAGCACAAGGCAAAGAGGAAGATGCTGAAAAAAGACTGGAAGAAATTATTGCAAAAAGACCTGAAAATTACTATGCCTGGGAAAAGTATCTGCTTCTGTTATTTCAGCAAAATAAATTCACTAAACTTGAAGAAAAAGCAGAAGAAGGAGCTGCCAGATTCAACAGGTCATTTCTGGCCAAGGTCCTGTTTGCTACTGCGGCAACTGAGAATGGAAAATACGATGTTGCATTGGAAGAATTGAGAAAAGCAGAAATTCTTGCAGGAAACAATGATGAAATGATTTTACAGGTTTTCGCTATAAAAGCCGATATATATTACAGATCAAAGGATTATGAGAATGCTTTTAAAACATTCGATGAGGCTCTTTCAATTAAAAAGGACGACGTGACTCTGCTGAATAATTATGCTTATTATCTAGCAGAGCAGAATATGAAGCTCGGCGAGGCGGAGGAAATGGCCAAAAAGGTAATCAGCCTCGATAAGGGCAATGATACATTTCTTGACACATACGCATGGGTTCTGTATAAAAGAGGCAAATATGCTGAAGCTGAAAAAGTCATGGCAGGAATATTAAAAAATAACGAAAAAAGTGATGCTGAGTATTATGAGCATTACGGGTATATTCTTAAAAAAAGAAGGGATTGCAAAAATGCAGTGATAAGCTGGGAAAACGCACTGAAGATGGATAGTACAAAAGTAAATCTGTTAAAAGAGATTGAAAATTGCAAAAAGTAGCATCAATATTAATAACTCTATTTCTCGTTTCTGGATGCGCAGTGTTGCGTACCGGAAATAAAAGTATGCCTGAAAGTTTAAACGAAACGACATTTCCTGCAACTGAAATAATAGAGAACAATCTTACAACTAGAGATTTTTACATTCAAAAAGCAGAAATACAATATATTGACTCTGGTACGGAAATTAGATTTATTGCAAATCTAAAGTACAAAAGCGGTGGCTTTTATCTGGTTAGCCTGAGAACAAGGACCGGAATCGAGGCGGCAAGGATTTATATTGACAGAGATACGGTTTTGATAAACGACAGGATAAATAGAAAACTATTTTACGGATCATCTGTAAATATTGAAAGAAAATATGGTGTATCTGCAGATGCAATTGCTTTGATAATGGGAGATCTTATTATAAAATCGGTAGAAGAATCGATTTTGTCATGTTCAGAAGGAAAGAATACTATCAATACAGAGATTGGAGAGAGCAAGGTTCTATACACTATAGATTGTAATAGAAAAAAAGTAAGATCAGTATCGATAAGCAGAGGAAATGTTGAAGACAAAATCGTAATTAATTGCAGCGATTACCAATATTCCGAAAACAGAAATTATCCTAAAATTATTGAAATCGAAGAAAAGAATGAAAACTCTTCGCTCAAAATAGAAATCTCGAAAATAGAATTTAACAATCTGGAGAATATAAGTTTCATACCAGGAAATAATTACGAAAAGGTTCTGATAAAATGAAGAAGATCATTTTATTGATTACGATTTACATATGTTCTTGTTATTTGTTGTCAGGCCAGAACAGATCAGAGATTGAAGCTCAGAGAAAGAAAACACTTGACGAAATAACGTATGTGGACAAGCTTCTTTCAAATACGAGTAAGGAAAAAAGCGAGAGCATAGGCGCACTTAAGATCCTGGGGAGCAAGCTAAATCTAAGGGAATCAGTAATTAGTGGAATAAATGAAGAAATCGAATTACTGAATAGAAGAATAGAGCTGAACAGAATTGCGGTTGATATTATGGAAGAGGATCTGGTTAAGCTGAGAAGGGAATATTCAGGCGCAATAATCAACTCGTATAAATCAAAAAAATTAAATCCGGAAATTGTTTATATACTATCGGCAAAGGACTTTAACCAGGGATACAAAAGGATAAAATATCTTCAACAGGTATCAAAAATTAGAAGAAATGAGTCTGAAATTATAACAGAGATAATTCAAGAAATAGAAAAATCAAAAGCAAAGCTGGAAAGTGACTTAATGGAAATATCGGAATTGCAGGAAAGAGAAATGCAACAAAGAAATTTGTTGCAGGGAGAGCAGTCAAGAAAGCAAAAGATGATAAAAAACCTGACGTCAAAGGAGAAACAATTGCAAAAAGATCTCGAAGAGAAAAGACAGATTGCCAAAAAGCTTGAGAGGGAACTTGCAAGGATCATTGAAGAGGAGAACAGAAAGAATTCTGCAGCAAAACTGACACCGGAACAGAAACTGATTGGAGATAATTTCCTGGATAATAAGGGCCGTCTGCCATGGCCGGTCGAAAGAGGGGTTATTACAGCTCATTTTGGAACACATCAACACCCGATACTAAAATATGTAACTGAGAAAAATGATGGTATTGATATAACAAGTTCAGGAAAAACAAAAGCAAGAAGCATATTTAAGGGTGAAGTAACTGCAATAACCGCAATATCAGGCGCTAATATGACCGTCATATTAAAACACGGGAAATTTTTTTCTGTTTACAATAACCTGGTTAACGTAACGGTTAAAAAGGGCGATAAAGTTGAAGCAAAACAAGAGATCGGTGATGTTTACTATGATGCGAAAGATAATAACAGCTGCACTTTGAAATTTATGATATTTGAACAAAAGTTCCTTGATCCGGAGCAATGGATATCTAAAATTTAAGAATAATTGAAACAAAAATAGATTTACAGAGTATAAAAGGATTTTGTGACTGTTTTATGGAAAAAGATCTGATAATAAATTCAAAGCTCAGCAATCTTGCATTGGTTGAAAATGCTATCGATACTATTACGAGAGAAAGCGGGATCAATAAGGAGAATTATGGAAAAATACTGGTCTCGGTTATGGAAGCCGTGAACAACGCCATAGTACACGGAAATAAGAATGACCAAAGCAAAAAAGTACGAATTACTATTTTACTTGAGAATAATCTGCTGGAGATAACAATTGAGGATCAGGGAAAAGGCTTCAGACCAGATGAAGTACCTGATCCAACAAGGCCGGAAAATGTTGAGAATATAAACGGCAGGGGGGTTTTTTTAATGAAAAGTCTTGCCGATGATCTGGAGTTTAATAAAAAGGGTAACAAAGTGATATTAAAATTTAAAAATATTTTGGACGGAAGTGAAGATATTTTATGACGGAACAAATTACAGGCTGAGAAAAGCAAAAGAGTGCCTGAGATTTATTGAAAAGGTCATCAGAAGCGAGAAAATGCAGGCAGGTGACCTTTCTTTCATTATTACTTCGGATGAGAATATTCTGGAAATAAACAGGAAATTCTTAAATCATAATTACTACACTGATGTCATTGCTTTCGGATATAACAAGGGAAAAGTGATTAACGGAGAAATATACATAAGCCTTGATACAGTAAAAATTAACGCGAATAACTATAAAGTTAGTTTAAGAAGAGAGATTCTTAGGAATATGATTCATGGAACACTGCATTTATGCGGATATGATGACAAGAGTAAAAGGGAAAAAGGTATAATGAATAAACTGGAGGAAGAATATCTTGGGGATATTATTTAAGATAGAGAATGGAATTCAGGTATGATATAATTGTTATTGGAGGAGGGCACGCAGGATGTGAGGCTGCTCATGCAGCTGCTAAGATGGGAGCCAGGACCCTTTTGGTAACGATGGATATGACAAAGCTTGCGCAAATGTCATGCAATCCTGCAATGGGAGGGATAGCGAAAGGACAGATAGTTAGAGAAATAGACGCACTGGGCGGATTAAGCGGCCTGATCACTGACAGAAGCATGATCCAATTCAGGATGCTTAACAGATCAAAAGGACCTGCAATGTGGAGCCCAAGGGCTCAATGCGACAGGATGAAATTTTCAATAGAGTGGAGGAAAGAACTTGAAAGAACAGAAAATCTGAGAATCTGGCAGGAGCCGGCGGTAAAGCTTATTATAGAGAATAATGAAGCAAAAGGTGTAATAACTTCATTCGGTCACAAAATGTATGCAAGTGCCGTGATCCTGACAAACGGTACGTTCCTGAACGGGCTTATGCACGTAGGATTTAACAGAATGCAGGGAGGGCGTTCAGGTGACCAGGCATCAACGGGATTAAGCGATCAGCTTGCAGAACTGGGATTTAAGATAGAGAGAATGAAGACAGGCACGAGTGCAAGAATAGACGGAAGAACGGTCGACTTTTCTAGGATGACAGAACAAAAGGGCGATGAGGAAGGAAGAACATTTTCTTATCTGGAATCGAAGAAAAAATTGAAAAAACAAAAGAGCTGCTTTATTACTCATACAAATAAGGATGTTCATGATGAAATAAGAAAAGGGCTGGAATACAGTCCGCTTTTTAAGGGAATTATAAAAGGGAGAGGGCCCAGATACTGCCCCAGTATTGAGGACAAGGTTGTAACATTTAAAGATAAGGAAGCACATCAGCTTTTCATTGAACCGGAAGGGAAAGACACTATAGAATACTATGTGAACGGTTTTGCAAGCAGTTTACCGCTTGAAACACAGATTCAGGCACTAAGAAAAGTACCGGGTCTTGAAAGAGTAGAAATATTCAGGCCTGGTTATGCAATAGAGTATGATTTCTTTCAGCCGACTCAGCTAAAGCATACGCTCGAAACGAAAAGAATAGAAAAGCTGTTTTTAGCGGGACAGATAAACGGAACAACGGGTTATGAGGAAGCAGCAGCCCAGGGCCTGATGGCAGGCATTAATGCGGTAAAGAAAATAAAAGGAGAAGATGTGGTAATATTAGGCAGGGACGAATCATATATAGGAGTTTTAATTGATGATCTGGTTACAAAAGGAGTAGATGAACCTTACAGAATGTTTACGTCAAGAGCGGAGTACAGGATTTTGCTAAGGCAGGATAATGCAGACGAAAGACTTACAAGGAAGGGATATAGTATAGGGCTTGCAGGAGAAAGAAGACTGAGAAGACTTGAAGAGAAAGAACAACTAATTGAAAATTTGATTGATTACTTAAATGAGAAAAGTGTTGCTCCAAATGATATTAACGATTTTCTGGTTGAAAGAGAAACTGCAGAAATAAAACATGCGGCAAAAGCTGTTTCAATAGCATTAAGGCCACAGATAGAACTTGGTAATTTTCTGGCAGAAATTGATAAGGAAGGGATTTATGAAGAAAAATTTAAGAACAGGAAGGAAGAAATAATTGAATCAGCTGAAATAAGAATAAAATACGAAGGGTATATAAAGAGAGAAAAACTACTTGCAGAAAAAATTAAAAGATTAGAGAATATTAAAATTCCGGAAGATATAAAGTACAGTGAACTCTTGTCAATATCGACTGAAGGAAGACAAAAGCTCTCAAGAATAAAACCTGCTTCAATTGGCCAGGCTGGAAGGATCAGCGGAGTTTCGCCGTCAGATATAAACATTCTTCTGATGTATTTGGGCAGATAGATTGTTCCACGTGGAACAAAATATATAAAATTTTATTTAAATATTAATTATTTTATCGAAAGGCCATGGCATGCCATGGCCCAACCAAACATAGAATATATGAAATGAAAATCCAGGGCAAATTAATAGACATTTTCGCCAGACAGATATATTCAGCCGAAATAGAGATAGAGAACGGAAAATTAGCTGATATCAGGAAATTAGTTGAATCTGAATCAGAAAAGTACATCCTGCCCGGATTAATAGACGCCCATGTGCATATTGAAAGTTCGATGGTAACACCCGGCTCTTTTGCCACAGTCGCTGTTTCACGTGGAACAATCGGTGTGGTTTCCGATCCTCATGAGATAGCAAATGTTCTGGGAATCAATGGAGTGAACTTCATGATCGACGACGGCAGAAAGACTCCGTTCAAATTCTGGTTTGGCGCCCCGTCCTGTGTCCCGGCTACAGAGCTGGAGACCAGCGGAGCAATAGTGAATGCTGCAGATATTGAAGAGTTACTGAAAAGAGACGACATCAAGTTCCTTGCTGAAATGATGAATTTCCCGGGGGTTATTAACGAAAACAGGGAAGTGATGAAGAAGATCTCCCTGGCAAAAAAATATGGAAAACCCATCGACGGTCATGCACCCGGGCTCACAGGAGAAGGTCTGCGGAAATATATTAATGCAGGAATAACAACCGACCACGAGTG
>CAZXAM010000021.1:0-4177 GCA_964638545.1 uncultured Rikenellaceae bacterium
TCGTCACCAACTTCGCTAAAAGCTTCGTTGGTCAAAGAAGACTTCGGTGGCTAAATGCGTCAGGCAAGTCAGCTAAGAACTGAGTCATTGCGAGCGAAGCGAAGCAATCTTTCTATCTATTTCCCTTTTCTTTAATGAGTTCCTCCAGTTTTTCTATCCTCTCCTTCTGTTCGTCGATCTGTTTCTGCTGCTCCTTTATGCTTTCCAGGAGAATAACTGTCAGCTTCTCATATGAAACTGCCTTGTAACCGTTCTCATCAGTCCTGACGAGCTCAGGATATATTTTTTCCACATCCTGGGCAATAAGCCCAATCTGCTTCTCTTTTTCGAAATTCATATCGGGATACTCTTCATCACGCCAGTTATACCTATATCCCTGAAGCCTTAGCACGAGCGGTAAAGTATTGTTGATCCGCTCGAGGTCTTTCTTCCAGCGTGCATCAGAACCGGCCCATCCTCCTGTCGAATAGGCACTGCCTGCTACATAGAGCATGTAGGATGGATTTGCTGCATTCCCAATCGTAACCTTATCGGCAAAGTAATTATAAGTCCCTCCGTATCCCCAGCTGTAATACGTCCCATTATACCATATTGCTTCAGAACCTTCCACTGATAATGCAGCAGAACCTGAAACATCGATATTCAGGTTGGATTCGAGGAAAGAAGGCCCCGTAACCCACAGAGCGTCATTTATCGCGAAAGCGTATTGCTTTGAAGTGCTTCCCGCACCACCCTGGTACCAATAGTATGTAGGGGTAGTCCCTGTTCCGGGACTATTTGAAAGCCTGATGGATGTTCCGCCTGAGGTAATATTGTCACTGGAATAAATAGTTCCTCCGGTATTAAGATTCCCGCTATGGGTCAGATTACCATTTTTATACACGGTAAGGGCATTTGACCGAGCAGTCGGAGAAGTCCCGTTGCCTATTGCAAATACAGGGTCGGTTGCAACCCATGACGTACCGTTGCCGGTGGCTACATTATACCTTCCTATAGCCATTGATCCGTATGATTGTGAGATAGTCTGGTCGCCAAAAGTCGAAGACAACTGTCCGCTTGCATTGGTAAGAATACCAGTAGCAAATGACGTATGTCCGCTTGCAATGGTCCTGTCACCGAAGGCCGAAGCTGCCCAGTTGCTGGCTTTTGTCCAGATTCCAGTTGCCATAGCCGCGATACCGTTCTTTTCAACAATGGTTCCTGCTCCCAATGTAGTTGAAAACCATTCCCTTGACCTGTTATAGTATCCCATCGACAGTGATCCGGGTGCTTTTGCGGAGTCGAGCACACCCATTGCAAAAGCGCCAATGGCTGAAGCAACTGAACCGAATCCGAGAGCAAAGGCACCTTCTCCTGAGGCAATTGTGTGAACTACCCTTCCTGCTGAATCGACTCTTGATGATCCTATAGCAAAGCTCTTTGGCCCAGTAGCAAGAGCTCCTGTCCCGATAGCGTAAGAATCGTCTGCCTTTGCGTTCGCCGTATTGCCGAAGGCAAAAGAATTAAGTCCGTTTGCATTACTGTTTTTGCCAATAACTGTTGAGTAATCTCCGCGTGAGGCTGTTTTGAAGCCCATGGCCTGCGACCAGTCGCCGCTGGCCTTAGACTCAAATCCGCTTGCAAATGAGTTAAGTCCGACGCTGTCAGGACTTTCGACCAGAACTTTTCCCACCAGGAAAGCATTCTTTAATGGGTACCAGAGGACCCTGTTCTCTGAAGGATTCAATATTCCTTTCTCATCCGTAGCCACGTTCAGGAAGTCAATATTGGTTCCTTTAGTCTGATCGAAGCCTCCTACAGCGAAGCCCCCTCTGCTTCCCTTTCCGGGCAGATCG
This sequence comes from uncultured Rikenellaceae bacterium, assembly GCA_964638545.1. Lineage (GTDB taxonomy): Bacteria > Bacteroidota > Bacteroidia > Bacteroidales > VadinHA17 > LD21. The sequence continues at coordinate 1,836 of CAZXAM010000021.1, forward strand.
TCAATATACATTCTTATGCTGTCGCCGGCAATATACATGTACCTTTGTGAGACAGCCTTATCTGTTCCAAAACCGCCAACTGCGAATCCTCCCCTCTTGCCTTTTGCTCCATCGTCAACATAAATCCGAACGCCTTCATTATATACGGCAAAAACAGTCTGGTCATCTTTGTTCTTCACTTCGAACAAAGCCTCGTCGAAAAGAGAGGTCTCTCCCTTCACCGCTAATTTCTTTACCGATCCTCCCAGATCTCTGGCGGTAAGCGAGTAAGGAACCGACCAGAACTGGGTTGCCTGTCCCATATCCTTCCAACCGCCTTGGTAATAGATCTCCGTTTTCAGGTATTTAGGTGATACTTTCCAGTCGATCAGGTCAAATGATGCTGCTACGCTTGCTGTCTGCCTGACACCTTTTCCCAGTACAACTGTAAACATGCCTAGGCTGTTCGTGTGTACCGGATTATGCAGTTCCTTCCAGAATACAGTGCCACCCGTTGGCAGAGACTGAACATAAAGCATTACCTGCAGATCAGTGTTCTGAATAGGCAGATTTGAAGCATCCCTTGCAATAGCCTGATAATTAAAGCCTTGTGGAACCTGAGAAGATAAAAGACAAAAGATGAAAGATAAAAGAACTGAGGACCAGATTTTTTTATTCATGACTTTGAGGATTTGTTGAGGAAAGTTAAGATAAAAGGAAAAGAAAGTCAATTTTTTTTGACTAATGACCTGGAATGTAATATGTAAGGTATATCACTGTCGATGGAAGGATCTGTCAGGAGAAAAAAAAAGCAGGGTGATGCCCTGCAATTTAACTAGTTTTTAAGCTCTTATCTCCGGTTCCCTTTCGATTTGACTTTCTTGGCTTTGGTCCTGGCTTTGGCCTGCTGGGAACGGTTTTGTCCGAACTCCCTGCCTTCCAATCCATCCTTATCCTTGCCATATGCATTACCCTTTTCACCTTCCTGAGGTTTTGCCACATTTCCTGCCGGTGCTTTCTCCGGCTCTGCAGCTTTTTCCGCCTCCCCTTCTTCAGCTGGCAGCTCAACCGACCTTTTTGTCACAACATTATCCTGCTGCTGCCTTGAATTATCATAGCCTCCAACGGCAAATCCGCCTTTTCTTTCCTTTTCCTTCGTCTCCTGCCCATATGAATTCGCAGAAAAAACAGCAAAGCAAAACAATAAGAGAAGAACCAATGATTTTTTCATATGACAGTGTCTTTTAGTTGGACATCATTATGTAAAGTTACGAATATTTTTGGGAATTCAGATGCGGGAAACGGCTATTCCACACAGAAATCTCAAATTATGACAGTCTGTTCTTATAATCTCTGTACCCGAACTTCCTTATCATTCTGAATTTACCTTCTTTTGTCCAGATTCCTATTGCAGGATGCCGGACTCCGTTGAATGTGGTAGTCTTAACCATCGTATAATGGATCATATCGAGGAAAACTATCCTGTCGCCTGTTTTAAGCTCATTGTTGAAAGACCACTCTCCCATTACATCGCCTGAAAGGCACGAATTTCCACCCAGTCGCCAGACACCTTTAGCATTTTCGGGCTTTGTGGCACCTAAAACAGAAGGCTTATAAGGCATTTCCAGGCAGTCGGGCATGTGAGCGGTAAATGAAACATCGAGAATCGCAGTTCTGATTCCCTGGTTCTCAACAATATCCTCCACCGTAGCCACCAGTTCACCTGTTTCCCAGGCAAATGCGCTGCCGGGTTCAAGAATAACATGCAAGCCTGTTCTTTTCCGGAAATCCTTAATAATCCTGATAAGATGCTTTGTGTCATAACCCTTTCTGGTCATGAGGTGACCGCCTCCCATATTTATCCATTTCAGTTGACTGAAGAATTTCCCGAATTTTAATTCAACGACTTTCAGTACCTTCTCAAGGGCAAAAGAATCGGCTTCAAAGAGCACATGGAAATGTAAACCTTCAATTCCATCAGGAATAACTCCATTGAGATCTTCAGCTGTAATTCCCAGCCTGGAACCCGGTGAACAAGGATTGTAGAGACCGTGACTGATCTCTGAGAACTCAGGATTAATCCTAAGGCCGGGAGAAATTCTCCTCCTGTGCTTCCTCAGGTTCCCATAGAATTTCCTGTACTGTTCCAATGAATTGAATGTAACATGAGAACTGTATTTGAGTACCTCACTGAATTCTTCCTGCTTGTAAACAGGAGAATAGGTGTGCGCAAGAGCGCCTATCTCCTCAAAGCAAAGCCTTGCCTCATGCACAGAGCTTGCAGATGCGCCTCCGATGTACTCCTTCAGTATATCGAAAACACCCCACATCGCAAATCCCTTGAATGCAAGGATTATCTCGGC
>CAZXAM010000021.1:4277-49375 GCA_964638545.1 uncultured Rikenellaceae bacterium
CCCAGTTCGCCCGGATCGGGAAGTACAGCTTTAAGAAATTTTATGGGAATTATTTCGCGACCATCGAACATAATCGGTTCAATACCTGCCATGCCAATATTCTGAATCACTCGCAAGTGGGTCAGGTATTCCTGACCGAAAGTCATCCAGAATCTTGCCCGTTTGAGGGTCGGAAAGTTCTTTACCAGCGACTCCAGCTCCTCATGATAGATAAGGTATGATTCTTTCGGACCGATGTCGGGGTAATTCAAAGGCTTGTGTATTTCATGAGGTTTGGTGGATATCCATTTGCCGTTTTCCCAGTATTTACCCTTTTGTGTCACTTCCCTGATGTTTATTTCAGGATTGAAATTGGTGGCAAAAGGTTTTCCGTGGTCTCCGGCATTGCAGTCAACTATATCAAGATAGTGCAATTCATCAAAGTGATGCTTTGCGGCATAGGCTGTAAACACTGAAGTGACACCCGGGTCAAATCCGCAGCCCAGGATAGCCGTGATCCCTGCTTTTTTATACCTGTCGCGGTAAGCCCACTGCCAGCTGTACTCATATTTAGCCTCTTCGAGAGGTTCATAATTGGCTGTATCGAGGTATGACACTCCTGTTTCAAGACAGGCATCCATAATATGCAGATCCTGGTAAGGAAGCGCCAGGTTCACGACAAGGTCAGGCTTGAATGACCTGATAAGCTTAACGACCTGCGGAACCTTGTCTGCATCCACCTGTGCCGTTCTTACCCGGTTCCCACCGATCTTTTCTGCTATGGCATCGCATTTTGCCTTAGTCCGGCTGGCTAATAAAATTTCTGTAAAAACCTCCGGCAGTGAGGCCATTTTATGAACTGCGACAGTGCCTACACCACCTGCTCCGATAACCAGGACTTTGCCCATTTTAACAATATTTTAGTGATCAAATTAATATGTTTTCCGGGTTTGTATTTCAACCCGATTCAAAGATAAGATATTAAAATTATGTGCCAACGGATTTATATCATATCAGGCTTGAAGTTCCTTCATAAAAAGTTCTATGGCATATTAACACCAATTCTGTTTATATTTGGGAACAATTATTCCGGCACCTACAAAATATGAAGCTGATCAACCCTATGATCATCCTTAGGATCTTTGCCACGATCCTGCTTATTGTGATTTTCTCGTTCCTCATCTGCATACCCGTGGCGATAATATACGGGGAGCCGGTGCGGTTTTTTCTCTGGCCGCTGATCATAGCTGTAACCATGTACCTTGCAGTCAGGATTGCGACAAAGAATACCTATCCGAGAAAGCTGACCATCAGGGAAGGATTTCTCGCAGTAACCCTGTCATGGCTGCTCCTTTCAGTCATGGGAACTCTCCCATACCTCTTCAGCAGCACAATAGAATCGTTTATAAATGCCTTCTTCGAATCAGCGGCCAGCTTCACTACGACAGGATCCAGTACAATCAGCGATCTTGAAATACTGCCCTATTCAATTCTGTTCTGGAGAAGCTTTGCTCACTGGATAGGAGGAATTGGAATAATCGTTCTTGTAATAATAATCCTTCCCTCCCTGAGTGCCGGAGGCCAACAACTACTCAGCCTTGAATGGTCATTCAAGGAGAAGGTTCTTCCCAAAACAAAAGCTTTTGGCTTCAGGCTGCTCATAATCTATATCGGGCTCACTATCGCAGAAATAATTCTTCTGTCTGTGGGAGATATGAATCTTTTTGACAGCATCTGTCATACTTTCGGAACGGTATCTACAAGCGGAGTTTCCACTAAAAACAGCAGCCTGATGAACTACTCGGCCTACAGCCAGTATGTAGTGGCTGTTTTCATGTTCCTGTCAGGAGTCAACTACGTACTCTATTATTATTTTATTAAGCTACAGTTCAGCAAGATAAGGAAAAATGAAGAACTCTGGTTCTATTCATTTACTGTGTTTTTTGCTGGTGTACTTGTAACCGTACTACTGCTGGCCAATACCGCTAAATCATTTGAAACAGCTTTCAGGGAAGGATTTTTCCAGGTCGTTTCATTCATTACTACCTCAGGCTTCCTGACAACAGATTACATGCTTTGGCCAGCTTCAGGCATTTTACTGATATTTCTCCTTATGTTCACTGGCGCCTCGGCAGGATCTTCAACAGGCAGCATAAAGATGGCAAGGCACCTCGTAGCTTTAAAGAATGTGGCGAGAGCCTTCCGCAAGCTCTCACACCATAACGTTATCACGCCCATCTTTGTAAATGGGAAACAAGTACCTGAAGCAGCAAACATAAGAGTGCTCTCTTTCATTTTACTTTATATTGCCATATTTATTGCTGGTACGGCTGCGATAGTTCTCAACGGTGTTGACATCATCACATCAGCCAGCGCCGTGGCAGCCTCACTTGGCAACGTGGGTTCCGGAATGGGACTTGTGGGACCGTTTACCAACTACTCAGGCCTTCCCGGGTTAAGCAAGGTAATCCTGGGCTTACTAATGATAGTGGGCAGGCTGGAGTTATTTACCGTTGTCGTACTCTTCTCCAGATCATTCTGGAAAGTCTGACCATGATATCATTTAACGGAATTAAAATACCCGTGAATCTCCAAATGATATATATTTGTGCCCTGAAACAGGAAATAATCAACAATGAGATTGATAAATCCGCTTGTAATTATCAGGGTTTTGTGTACGATCCTGCTGATAGAAACAATCTCCTTCTTACTCTGCCTTCCCGTCTCTTTTATATACCATGAATCAACCCTGCCATTTCTATGGCCAGCCTTAATTACCGCTTTCCTCTATTTTTTCTTAAGGATAATATCGGCAAGGGCGGAAATGAGCAGGCTCAACATTCGTGACGGTCTGCTGGCAGTGACTTTCTCCTGGTTACTTTTCTCATTAATTGGAGGACTCCCTTATATATTCAGCTCCTCACTGAGATCATTGAACGACGCATTCTTCGAAGCAGCCTCCGGATTCACAACAACAGGCGCAACTATTATTAATGATGTGGAGATACTGCCCTTTTCAATATTGTTCTGGAGAAGCCTTACTCACTGGATTGGCGGTCTCGGCATTATTGTTCTGGTAATAATTATACTTCCTTCACTTAAAATTTCAGGTCAGCAGCTGTTCACCCTTGAATCATCTCTCAAGGAGAAGATACTCCCAAAGACACAGTCTATTGGATACAGGCTCCTGTTTGTTTACCTTGGCCTGACTGTTATTGAGGTGTTGTTGCTGTACCTGGGCGACATGACCCTCTTTGACAGCATATGCCATTCCTTCGGAACCATAGCGACAGGGGGCTTTTCCACGAGAAACGCCAGTCTGACATACTATTCTGCCTACAGTCAGTACGTTATAACCATTTTCATGGTTCTGTCCGGTGTCAGTTTTGTGGTCTATTATTTTATCGTTAAGCTTCAATTCAGCAAGGTTAAAAAAAATGAAGAGCTATGGTTTTACCTCGGAACTGTGCTTACCACAGGTTTAATAGCAGCAGCAATCTTATTTTTTCAAGCAGGAAAACCACTTGAACTTGCTTTCAGGGAGGGATTTTTTCAGGTGGTTTCAATCATAACAACCACGGGCTTCATCACTACTGATTATCTCTACTGGCCAACAGGCGGGATAATACTTCTTTTTCTACTGCTCTTTGCAGGGGCAAGCACAGGTTCTTCTACAGGAAGCATAAAAATGGCGAGACATCTTCTGGCTGTGAAGAATATAAGGGGTGTATTTACCAGGCTGCTCCATCCTAATGTAATAACTCCTATCAGGATAAACGGAAAACCAGTATCCGAAAAAACAAGCAATACAGTTCTATCGTTCATTGTTCTCTATTTATTTATTTTTCTTGCAGGCACATTCGCTACTACCCTTACAGGACTTGACATAGAAACCTCTGCAAGCGCAGTAGCATCATCACTCGGGAATGTAGGACCAGGGATAGGACTGGTTGGGCCAATGTTCAATTATTCAGCTCTTCCGGAAATCAGTAAATTAATCTTTAGTCTCTTAATGATCACAGGAAGACTTGAGATACTAACCGTTTTCGCTCTCTTTTCCAGGTCTTTCTGGCGCATCTGAATAAACTCCTGGTATTTATTTCCTTTCAGAAATAATAAAGAGGTACACGGTACACGGCACACGGTACACGGCACGCGGCAGGCGGCGCGCGGTACGCGGTACGCGGTACGAGATGCAGGGTGCTGGTCAAGAAAACATTAAGAAGTGAAGAATTGCCTGGCGGCTTCGAGATCCGCAATAGTGCCCACGGTAAGCCAGTAGCCTCCGTTCTCAAGATATGTATTAATGATATGGGATTCCGCTAGATGAAGATAAAGAGCAGTCATTGTATAAATACCATCGGTCATGTATCTGAAGATCTCCGGGTCAATAATATGCCTGCCTGAGAATGCAATTTCCTTAAGCGGATCCGTTTCCTCACCGGCCACGATCCTTTCTCCGGTGGCTTTGTTGCACCATCCTTTCAGCCTGCCTTCGGTATCGACAAGAAAATATCTGTTTCCAGGTCGGTTCCTGACGGCAAGGGTTGCCAACCCCTTCATCTTAAGGTGATAATTGTAAAATGCACGAAGATCAAGGTCGGTCAGGGTATCGGCGTTGCACAGAAGAAATGGTTCACTGCCAAAAAAATGCCTGGCTTTAAACAGTCCTCCGCCGGTTTCCATGAGCATATCTCTTTCATCTGAAATTGTAATACTGAATCCATCTCGCCTGAGGTTATCAATTTCAGATTCAACAATGTCAGCGAGGTGATGAACGTTGATAATAATCTCGTCAAATCCGAACTCAGAACAATTTTCAACAGTCCGCCGCAGCAGGGTTTTTCCATTGATGTCGAGCAATGATTTTGGGATCGTTTCGGAGATCTTTCCAAGCCTTGTGCCTTTTCCGGCAGCCATTATCATCGCTTTCATGATTAAGGAATCAATTAGTTTTACCGGAGATCCCGGAATTTCTGCGTTTCCGGCACCGATCTGACAACCCTGAAAAGCTCAGGCAGTGCGATGTGCTTATCAGCTTCATCAATAATCTGAATCAGAATATTCACTCCGGGCACAATACTTTCCGTAAAAGTAGGCTTCTTCTCATATAAACCCCTGAATCCGAAAGCTCCCAGGGCCTGCATAATTCTGATCATGCTAAAACCTGAATAATATCCTCTGAAGGTGTTTTTACCCTCTCCGGAAGCCTTGCAGAACCCTTCAATATAAAAATCGAGCAATTCATCGCGGTTTTTCTGTAACATAGGGATCTTTGCATCGTATAATAACGAAGCGACATCATATTGCGGGGCTCCTTTTCTTCCGCCCTGGTAGTCAATGAACCAGGGCTGATCACCAAGAATCATGATGTTAGCTGTCTGAAAATCCCTGTAAAGGAAGTACTCCTGTCCGGTTTCCAGCAGATAGTCGGACAGGGAATTGAAGTCGTGTTCAAGATTTCTTTCATTGAACGGCACTGACAGCAGTTTCAGAAACATGTACTTGAAATAGTTCATGTCCCACATCATGGACTGCCTGTCGAAACTCCGGTGAGGATAGCAAAGGTCAAGATCAAGGCCGTCAATGCCTTTTATCTGGAAAGAAATGAGAGTTTCAAGAATTTTCCGATACAATCCTTTAGTCTCTTCATTAAAATTGCCGATATCAGAACGGTTATGGAGCCAGGTAAAGAGGTTAACATCGCCAAGGTCGCGTAGAAAATAAATTTCTCGCTCAGGCATATAGCAATATACTTCAGGCACCGGCAATTCTTTCTTTAAGAAATGAGAGGTAAGACCCACAAATGCATCATTCTCCTCACGGTTCGGATTAAATGCCCCGATTACTGTTTCTCTCCCATCATATATCCTGAAATATCGCCTATCCGATCCGGACCGGGGTAAAGGATCGATCCTTGTCACTGTATTACCGGAGTATTCTTTGTAAACGGAGGAAATTATCTCTGTTTCATTCATCTGTAAGTTTGAATTGTCCCCCCTTGAGGGGGGGCTGGGGGGTGTTATCACCAACAACATCCCCCCGCCCCCTTCAAAGGGGGATGTTATATATTATAATCTTATATAAATCTTCTTCCTGAACAATAATAACGAAATAAGCAAAATGATAAGCACCTGAATCAGTGCAAACATAAGACTTCCATTAAGGTTGCCGGCAACCGGCACACAGACCTTTTCGTAGAACCAGGCATAAAAACTGATCTTTTCTTCTCCCTCGCCAATCTTGATAACATTGAGCATAATCCTCGTCCATAAGCTTGCAAGAAAATATGTAAAAAGTGCATTTGTCCCGAAAACCATGAAGGGCACTCCCCATTTCTGAAGCTTCCAGACATCGGAAACCAGGTATATTATCGATAGAAGGATCATACCGAGACCAGCAGTATAGAGAACATATGAGCTTGTCCAGAGAGGTTTATTTATCGGGAACATAAGGCCCCAAAGAAGCCCGAGGCCTGTAGAAGCTATACCCAGAAGGAATAGTTTCAACACTGTCTTAAAGTTTGCCGGGCTTTTCCCGATAAGATCACCGATGTAAAACCCAATGAGCACTGTGCATATAGCAGGCAGTATTGACAACAATCCTTCAGGGTCGAACGGAATACCGAATCCGCCGTACAAATGTTTCTGCCCCAGGATTGCCGCATCGAACTTTGATGCTATATTACCCTGGAGGCTGTATGGATCCGGGCCTCCGAATATTCCCAGAACAGCCCAGTAACCAAGGAGAATTACTGCAATGACGATCCAGAGATAATCCCGTTTTATGGTAAGGCATAATATTGCGCCGAAGAAGTACGCAAGTGCAATTCTCTGGAGTACACCCATTATCCTGAGCGTGGTATAGTCTCTTCCATAATCAGGGAATATTTCAAGGAGCAGCCCGATGGCAAATATGGTAATTGTGCGCCGGAAGATCCTTAACAGAGAGCCGGTGGTAATTTTATGGCCGTATTTCTTCATGGAATACCAGAGTGAGATGCCCACAATAAAAAGGAAGAAAGGGAACACAAGATCGGTCGGTGTACAGCCATGCCATTTTGAGTGGCGCAGAGGGGCATAAACATGATCCCAGCTGCCGGGAGTGTTTACTATTATCATAAAAGCAACAGTAAGCCCTCTGAAAATGTCAAGGGAAACAAGCCTCGAGTTGCTTTTAGCCATAATTGGTATTATAAAGTATGAATAATAATTAAAACATTACTGGTCAGTTTCACCTTCCATGCTTTTTTCCAGCTCTCTCGCATACTTCAGGAATTCATCCGATTTCATTTCCTTATGATAGATCATACCGTGAGCAGCCCTTATTTTGGGACTTTCGTTATCATAAAAGAAATCCTTTCCCAGGATGAGCTGAACCCTTTTATACTGGTCGACCCATATCTGTTGCGACAACTCGCTGAAAGGTCCATCCAGCTCATGGCTTGGGAATGATGCGTCCACCTGGCTGATATAGCAGTTCCTGAATGACCAGTCGAGCACTGCCATGGAGTTAAGTGATACAGGAGTGAATACGTTAGCCTCCGAGGGGTGGAATCTATACCAGACATTTCTGTATCCAATAATCCTGATTCCTGAAATGTCCTTCTCTTTTTGCCACAGCCGAAGCGCTTCCGCCAGTGTCTGAAGCACCTTGTAATGGGTATCGGGACCTGATCCTTCAGGGTCAAATGCCAGACTTATCACTGTCGGGTTGATCCTTCTCAGCAATTCCACTACTGGTTCAACATCGCGGACTTTATCGGGCTGAGGTGTAAATATGTCGCCGGTATAAAATCCAAGCCTCATATGTTCAATATTACTAACCCTGACTCCATAATGTGCCCACACCAGCTCTTCCTCGAATTCACGGAGCATTCCTTTCAGCTTCTGAATGTCAGGCGGATTCTTTTCGCCGTGGTAAGAAGATTTAAGCCGGTCGATATTGAGTTGTAATCTGTCGACAAGCTCTTTTTCAGACTTCAGCTTGTAAATCTCGACCATTACCCTCGTAATGCGATGGCATACACCTCTTTGCATGCCTTTCTTATCGTGGCCTGCAATTTTATCGAGATAGTGGCTCACATCCTTATCGAATTTATAACGGTAGCCTTTCCTGAAGAAGTCAGGATATTTAAGCATCTGTATCTTTCCCTGGCCGATAAGGGTGAGTGTCTCCCCGAGCAGATTTTGGAGCATGATATTTGTAACGGCGGTGAAGCCTGATGTGAATACCGAAAAATGGAAGCTGTTTGATTTAACCCGCAGCTGCGGAATAATGCATGGGAATATTCCAAGCATAATATCGTCGTGGTGAGGGCCGGTGTGGAGAAAAGTCTGATATTCCTCCTTTTTCAGACCCGCTTCAATTTTATTTTTTGTTGAAGCAATAACTTCCTCAACCTTTTTCATGCTCAGGTTGGGTATCCTTGAACAGAACCTGTCATTTTTAAGGTCTTCCGGTTTCAGTTTATGCGCGTACTTATCAATATTCTGGCACAGGTCAAAAATTGCCTTTTCGGTCTTTTCAAATGTCCATTCCCCATCTCTGTAATACTTCTCAATTGAATCGGTAAGCTGTACGGCAGCTCCTTCCGTGAGATAGAACCTGGCATTCTTCTGCCGCTGAAGCACAGTTGCCGGAAAAAGATTTTCGGGTCCGCTTTCCAGAGCATTTCTTGCAACTTTTGCCTTTGCCTCACCGGCCGCAAAAATTATCGAAACAGCGTCCGGATAATAAGTAATGGTTCCTAGTCCGATTGTCAGAACTAACCTGCTTCTTGATACCTCTATTCCTCCAAGATCGCCGGCCGCGGCTGCCTGCGTCTCAAAATTTGTAGCTGTCAGCCTGGTGGTTGAGTTGTGGTCGCTGCCCCTGGTGTTAAATGCAATGTGGCCGTCAGGACCCATACCTCCGAGCCAGAACCCGATACCTCCCATTTCCCTGATCCTGTCTTCGAAACTCATGCACCAGTTATCTATCAAGAAAATTGATGCCTGCTGCAACTTTTCGAGCTCAGACAATGGTTCCCTGTTCCTGAGCGACAGGTCTATGCGGCTTTCAGGAAATACTTCCGAATAATGTCTGCCTCCGGCGACGGGTATTTCATCAGCGTTGAAAAGAAGCGCCTTTTTCCTGTTAAGATTGAATCCTTTTAAATAGAAACTCACCACGTAATCGTGGAAACTGTTATGCTGCGCCGGATCAATGGGATAAAATTCATCCATCTGAACAAAATGCAATCCTCCCAGGGATGGCTTTTTCTCAGGTGATAATCTGTACTCTTCCCTAAGTTTCCGCACATCTGCATTGTTCCAGCCATTAAGTATTCTCTGCGTCCATTTGATAAAATATTCAGGAGTCTTCCCCGTCGGAAGGCTTATTACCCCTTCAGGATTTTCAGAAACCCATTCCAGGAACCGCAATGATGTAAGCAATCCGAGATCAGGAAGGTTCTTCACAACTAAATAAGGCAGCTTTGTAGTCCATCCTTCCCTTCCTGATTTCCCAAAGAACACCTGTTCAACCCCGGTAAGACCCTTAGGTTTCATATTTTTTTACCCGATCGTTCTCCTTAATTAATATGATTGCAAAAATTTGACTGAAATATAGGAATATTAGTTCAGAAATAGAAGGCTTATAAATATCTCATGAAAACAGGTTGTATATCTTTGTGAATTATCATTGTAACAATTATGAGTTCCATTAAGAACACGATAACAGGATAAAAAATAATCTGCATGCATTCTAAGAAATTTAGAAATACAGTGTTATCCCTGTCTATAGCATCCCTGATTTTCTTACAGGCAAGTGGCCAGAGATCGGATCCTCCTTTCAGCAAGTTTATGAATCATCCCTGGGTTGACTCGGTTCTGAATTCACTTTCCACAGAAGAGAAAATCGCTCAATGCATATGGATCGCCGGCTGGTCTGACAAGGATGTATCCCATGAAGTAGAGATGGCGGACAAGATCAGGAAATACGGGATCGGAGGCATAATATTTTTCCAGGGAACGCCTGAAAAACAGGCAGAACTGACCAATTTCTATCAAAAGATATCTTCAATACCGCTGCTGATTGCCATGGATGCAGAATGGGGCGTGGGAATGCGTCTTTCCGCTGTTGAAAAGTTTCCTTTCCAGATGACTCTTGGCGCAATAAGGGACGACTCCCTGATTTTTAGTTTCGGTAAGACTGTTGCAGAACAGTGCAGGATTATGGGTGTTCATGTTAATCTTGCACCTGTAGCTGATATAAATAACAATCCGGAAAATCCTGTCATAAATTACAGGTCGTTTGGTGAAAGCAGGGAAAATGTGACCGCAAAATCACTGATGTACATGAAAAGTCTGCAGAAAAACGGAGTGATCGCAACTGCAAAACATTTCCCAGGGCATGGAGATACAGACACTGATTCTCATACAGATCTGCCTGTCATGAAACATGATCTTCACAGGCTCGACAGTATTGAACTTTTTCCATTCAGGACCCTAATTGACAGCGGAACAGGAGGCGTGATGACAGCTCACCTGAACATTCCTGCCCTTGACACTGCGATCCACGTTCCGGCAACACTTTCTTCAAAGATCATCAAAGACCTGCTGCGCGATAAACTAGGTTTCTCAGGCCTTGTCATAACAGACGCAATGAATATGAAAGGTGTGACGAAGTATTTCAAACCCGGCGAGGCTGAAGCCAAAGCATTTGCAGCTGGCAATGACGTAATTGAATATGTTACTGATATTGAAGCGGCGATAAGGGAAATAAACAGGTATCTGGCCGAAAAGAAAATAACCAGGGAAGAAATTGATATGAAATGCAGGCGGGTGCTTGCAATGAAATACTGGGCAGGTTTGAGCAAGGTTCAGCCCGTAAACGGTAAGAACCTGACAAACCGGCTCAATTCGGGCTCCACAAAAGCTTTGATCCGCGATCTGTACGCAAATTCGTTGACCCTGCTGAAAAATGACCAGAACATACTGCCGCTTAGGAACATAGATAAGAAAAGAATTGCGACCGTAGCAATAAATAAGAAAGAAGCTACGACATTTCAGAAAAGGATTTCCTCATACAGGCCTTCTGACGATTTCTTTATTGACGTAACAAAACCGGAAAAAGCAGCGGCCCTGCTCAGCAAGCTTTCTGATTATGATGTTGTGGTTGCAGGAGTCTACGGGCTTGACCAGCGCCCGGATAAGGATTTTGGAATGACACCGGCCCTCAAAACCTTTATTGATAAGCTTATTGCCAACAACAGGTGCGTGATAACCTGGTTTGGAAATCCTTATGCCATAGCCTCGATCAAATCTCCTGAAAACGCCGCCGGACTGCTTCTTGCCTACCAGGAGAACGAGTACACCGAAGATCTTTCGGCCCAGCTCATTTTCGGAGGCATAGGCGCCAGGGGATCTCTTCCGGTTACAATATCCGATAAATGGAAGTCAGGTCATGGGATCCTGACACCGGGCAATATAAGAATGCAGTACGGTCTTCCCGAGAGCGCTGGTATCTCTTCCACAATCCTTGAAAGAAAAATTGATTCGCTGGTAAAAAGAGGAATTGATTCAATGGCATTCCCGGGCTGTGTTGTAATGGCTGCCAGAAAAGGCATTGTGGTTTTCAGCAAAGCTTACGGTTACCAGACGTACGACAACAGAACGGCAATTCAGAAGGATGATCTTTTTGATCTTGCTTCTGTCACAAAAGTATCTGCAACACTTCCGGGTTTGATGAAACTGGAAGCTGAAAAAAAATTTTCAGAGGAACTGAAACTTAAGGAATATCTGCCTTTTTATGCAAGGTCAGACAAGGGAGAAATCAAAATGGCTGATATACTTACTCACCAGGCAGGACTGACAGCCTGGATCCCCTTCTGGAAGGAAACAGTAAAAAAAAACGGAGAGTATAAAAAGAAAATATATTCATCCGAGTACTCTGAAAAATATCCGCTCGAAGTTGCAGATGGTCTGTACATTAAATCGGGATACAGAAACAGGATTCTCAGGGAAATAAAAAAATCTCCGGTATCTCCGGAGAAAGAATTTCTTTATTCCGACCTCGGATTCATTATTATGCCTGAAATAATTGAGAGGAGCACCGGAATGAAATGGTACCGTTTTGTCACCGATACTGTCTATCACAAGATTGGTGCATTTGACATTGGCTTCAATCCCTGGACAAGGTATCCCCTGAGCAGGATAGTCCCGACAGAGTACGATTCTCTTTTCCGCAAACAGCTTCTGCACGGAACCGTTCACGACGAGGGCGCTGCAATGCTTGGGGGCATTTCAGGACATGCCGGGTTGTTTGCCACGGGAAATGACCTCATGAAGCTGATGGAAATGTACCGCAGGATGGGTTCGTACGGCGGGGAACAAATAATCAGCAGGGAGGTTATGGAAAAATATACCAGCGTGCAATTCCCCGGGAACAAAAACCGGAGAGGTCTTGGTTTTGACAAGCCTCTGCTCAATAATACAACACTGTCGCAGAAAGATGCTTACCCTGCAAAGAGTGCATCGCCTTCAAGTTTCGGACATTCAGGTTACACAGGAACATTCGTGTGGGTGGATCCCGAATATGAGATCTCCTATATCTTCCTCAGCAACAGGGTTTACCCCACCAGGAACAACAATAAGATCACAGAAATGAATATCAGATCTGATATTCTTCAGGCAATCTATGATTCAATAGTAAAATAGGTATGACTGCCGGAACGGATTCGCAATCCGTGCCTTTGTTCGGTTTTAATCCATGCTTTATCAGGGTCTAAAGTCTACCCTTTTTAAGGTATCTCTTCGCCATCCTGTCATTCGGATATTTAGCTGAAAAATCAACCCAGTATTTTGCTATAGTTGATTTGATCTCTTTCCTGAGTATCCATAACCCGATGAGGTTGGGTACGGTCATAAACGCGATGGTAATATATGAAAGCGACCAGATAATTGTGGTATCTGTAAAGGAGGCAATGAAGAATGCAACCACGTATATTATTCTGTAATAAATTACGTATTTCGGGCCGACCAGGAAAGTGGTCGCCCTGTCGCCGTAATACGACCATGAAATTGCGGTTGAAAATGCAAATAAAAGAATGCCTATGGAAACTATATATTTTCCCCAGTCGCCAAGGATGCTTCTGCTGAAGGCAACTGTGGTCAGCGGAGCGCTATGCATCAGGGATTTGCCTTCAATGTACAGACCCGGAGACTGCGGCTTCCATTTCCCGTTTACCACCTCAATCTTCCCGGTAAAAGGCTGTTTGTTGTTGTAAAACATAAAATCTTCAGCCAGAGACCGTGACACAATGAGTGAAATGGAATTATTCATTTTGCCTTCCACAATATCCAGCTGTCCGTTGAACAGAGGAGGGGCTTCTCCATTTTTCACAAAATCGACAACTATCTGCTTCTGATCCGGGATATTTTCATCATATTTCTGATTAAGGAAGATCATGTCGGCGCTCTGGAACTGATTCTGAATCTTTTCTGTCCATACACCTGAAGACAGGACCACGAGTCCGGTAAGGAAACAAATTATTATAGTGTCGATAAACGGCTCGAGTATTGCAACCATTCCTTCTGATACGGGCTCCGGGGCACGTGCGGCAGAGTGGGCAATCGGTGCTGATCCCTGGCCTGATTCATTCGAGAATAATCCCCTGTTGACTCCCCTGTTAATGGCGAATGCAACCGTTGCTCCGAGGAATCCTCCTGTAGCTGCTGTTCCTGTAAAAACAGTGGAAAATAGTGCTCCGAGAGACGGAAGTATGTTCTGGTAGTTTGTACCTATAACCAGCAAAGCCCCGATGAAATAAAAGATTGCCATACCGGGAGTCAGGATTTCAGTGACTTTGGCAATTCTTTTTATACCGCCAATTATTATAAGAGCAAGCAAAACAGATAGGATCGCCCCCGTAATAATCTGCTTAATCCCGAAAGTTGTAAAGATGGAATTTGAAATGCTGTTTATCTGAGGCAGGCTGCCGGTACCAAAAGATGAAAGTACTGTGGCAGCAGCGAAGAAAGCTCCGATGAATACTCCGGTTTTGATAACCTTACCGCTTTTTGTTGTAATGTTGAGACGTTTCTTCATGTAGTACATCGGGCCTCCTGATACAGATCCGTCAGGAAGAACATCGCGGTATTTGTGAGAAAGAGTCACTTCGACAAATTTTGTGCACATGCCTATTGCTGCGGTAATCATCATCCAGAACAGGGCCGCGGGTCCTCCGAGATGAATCGCGAGGGCCACTCCGGCGATATTACCGGTACCGACAGTACCCGAAAGTGCTGTGGCAAGAGACTGAAAATGAGAAGTGTCACCAACATCGAGATGATGATCATATTTGCCTTTAACGACATCTATGGCGTGCCTGAAATACCTGAACTGCGGAAAACCCAGGTATAAAGTGAAAAATATTCCTGTACCAAGGAGCAGAATTACAAACCACGGGCTGCCTCCTATGTAGCCGTCGAGCATTACAAGAAAATCATTTATTTTTTGCATAATGAGGATATGTCAGGTCAATAAACAGGATTTCTGACGAATGTATCAATTTTCTTCAAGGTTCAAAAACTATTAAACCCAATATCCATGACGAAGAGTCAATATCGATACCATCAGTACCGGGTCCGCTCCCGTCAATATTGATGATCTTTTACAGCGCTTTTTTGAACCGGACTTCAAAGCGGGCTCCTTCGTTCACTTTGCTGCTTATTTTAAGGTCTGCTTCATGGAGCATGAGTATCTTCGATACCAGCGAAAATCCTATTCCGTAACCACCAATATATTTTGCATTAGAGGCCCTGTTGAATGGCTTGTGTATATTGTCTATCTCATCGGGCGGAATACCGATCCCGTTATCAGCAACGATTACGGAGATGGCATCCTCGGAGATTTTAAATCCAACACTCACATCATCATCAGAGAACTTGCACGCATTATCCAGAAGGTTCTTAAATGCAATTTCAAGCATCCCATAATTACCATTGATCGTCAGCTCATTACCATTCTCGGGGTATTGTATTTTTGGTATAATTTTTCTTCCCTGGTATTTGGTCTTGACTTCATGTATAGCAGTGTAAACCACTTCATCAAGGCGAATTAAGGAAAACATGATATTCGTTTCCTTGTTAATCTGTGCTAATTCAAGAAGGCTGTTTATCAGAGCATTTAGCTTTTTCAGATCTCCGACAAGTCCTGAAAGATGAAGGAGATATTCATCCTTACTCCTGTCGTGATTAAGGAAATAATCGCTTTCTCCGATCATTACAGTTAAAGGAGTTCGTAGTTCGTGGGAAGCATTTGAGACAAAATCATTCTGATTTTTAAATGCAATCTCAAGGTCGGTAAGCATCTCATTAAATGTAATTGCCAGCTGCGCAATTTCATCTTTTTTATTTCCTTCATCAAGCCTTTTATTGAGTTTCAGTGAATTAATCTCCTTTACATTCCTGATGATCTCTGAAATTGGCTTGATAGCACGCCGGGAGAATAAATATGAGAACAATACAGACAGCCAGACACTGAAGAGTATGCTCCAGAACAATATTTTTTGAAGTTCCGACAAATAAACCTTCCGTTCCATGTCCGATGCCATAATAAATACGTAATAAATACTGTGTTCATGAAGATGCTTATATGAAACTCCATCCTTATCTCCAATAGAAAAATAATTCAGGGTGCTTTCAATATGATTTTTCAGGTTGCCTGGCTCTGACAGATAGCTTAGATTGTTGCTGTAGACCGGGTTAAATTCTGTATCAGTGACAACAAGCTCCTCATTCTCCCAGGAAATGGTTGACTGTTGAATTTTTTTCAACAGTGATGAATCAACTTCAGCGACATTGATTAAAAGCGTGGCAGTATTCTTTGCCCTGTCGAGAAGATTTTGTCTGAATTTTGAGAGCTGGTTTGAGTAGGAGAAATAGTAAACCAGCAAAGAAAAGAATACCAGCACGGCAGCGACAATCAGCGTGAATTGAAAAGCTAATCTCGATTTAATGTTCATCGTTTAAATCTCTTTATCGCTGCAGTAGAAACCAAATCCGAATTTTGTATGTATCAGCTTAGGGTCAAAATCCTTATCAATTTTTTTCCTGAGGTAATTAACATAAACATCTATGATATTTGTACTGGGATCAAAATCAATGCCCCAGACATTTTCTATGATAAAATCCCTCGTCAGCAATTTGTCCTTGTTTTTCATGAACATTTCAAGCAGCAAAGACTCCTTAGCTGTCAGGTCGATCTTCTTATTTGCCCGTGTAACCTTTTTTGTAGTCAGATCCATCTCGAGGTCTGCTATTTTTATCTTTTCCGGTGTTCCGCTTTTAAAATCTGAACGCCTGATGAAAACATTCACCCGGGCCAGCAATTCACGGAAATCAACAGGTTTAATTAAATAGTCATCTGCTCCTACATCAAATCCTGCAATTTTATTATCAGGGGTTCCGAAGGCTGTGAGCATAATTATGGGAATCTGTTCATTAGTTTTCCGTATCTCGCTGCAAAGATCATAACCATTGATTAATGGCAGATTTATGTCGAGAATTATCAGATTATATTTCTTCTTTCCAACCAGTTGTTTCCCGATAAAACCATCATTTGCAATGTCGGCATCGAATCCGGATTCCTCGAACTGCCGTTTCAGTAAACTGGCAAGCCGCAGTTCATCTTCAATAATAAGAATGCTGGTCTTTCCCGTCACAATAGTTTGTTTTATGCAAATTTACTATTATTTGGAGACCATCTGGTCGTTGATTAAGGAGTTTCTAATTAACTTCTAATCAGTTTCTAATCAATTGGCATCAGACGTATACTTAACTTTACCCAACAATTTCTGATAAAAAGTTAGACAAAGTTTCATCTTCCTTTTTAATGCTTAGTTGAAAATGCCTGTCGGGTGACAGGCATTTTTTATAACACCCATTCTAAGAACATTCTAATAATCTTCTAATGACTTTTTAAACAGCAAATGAAACATACGGAAGTATTTTTGCATTAATATCGGGGACCTTATAATTTTCATATGAAGCTGCCAAAAATATCTAACGGACTGAAGGTTTTTTTATTCTGGCTGACAATATTTGCAAGTCTTGCTCTTCTTAAAATTTTTGTTTTCCCGGGTTAGTCAAGAATCTAAAAATCTCAGATAAAAATGAATATAAGAATAGCGTTGGGTATAATTTCATTTATGGCTGTAGTACTTATTGCAGTACTTATGTTAGTTAATGAATGGATTAAAAAGAAAAAAAAAGCCAGGATTAATTAAATCCCGGACCGGCAATCAAAAAAAAAGCCAGGATGATAATCTCAACCTGGCTTTTCGTTGTGCCCAGAACAAGACTCGAACTTGCACACCCTTGCGAGCACCAGCCCCTCAAGCTGGCGTGTCTACCAATTTCACCATCTGGGCGAAGAAGAAGGCTCAAAGGCATTAAGGCTCAGAGGCTCAATGGCTTTTTACCCAATTATGTTTGTTTAAAAGAACCTTTTATTCATCCGGCATCTGCCGATGCGCCTTTGCGCCGTCAAGCCGTTGTGCCGGTCTGTGCCCAGAACAGGACTCGAACCTGCACATCATCGCTGACACTAGTCCCTGAAACTAGCGCGTCTACCAATTTCGCCATCTGGGCGGCTTTCGGGTTGCAAAAATAACAAAAAAAACTAAATCCGAATACTATGAATTATTTAAAAGTATATTTTTGATCCAAAAATTACAAACCTGCCGGACAGGCAGGATTTTTTATAACAATAAGAAAGATGAAAATAGAAAAGATAATGAAATTCGGCGGGACATCCGTGGGTAGTCCCGAGAGAATGAAAACCCTTATCCCTCTGATCACCGGCAACGAGAAAAAGATCGTTGTTCTTTCCGCGATGGCCGGCACAACTAACAGCTTGGTAGAGATTACAGACCTTCTTTACAACGACAATGCCAATGAAGCTTCACTGAAAATTGAAGCGCTGAGACAAAAATATTACCAGGTGGTCGACAATCTGTTCGCCACAGACGAATATAAACAGACAGGTCGTGAGCTGATCAATTCACATTTCGATTACATCAACAACTTCACACTCAGGGTATTCACAAAACTCCAGGAAAAAGCTATCCTTGCACAGGGCGAACTTATCTCGACATCCCTTTTCCATCAGCTTCTTAAGGAAAACAACATTAAATCGGCGCTTCTGCCCGCACTTAATTTCATGAGAATTGATAAGGACGGCGAACCCGACTATTTCTATATATCCGAGAACATTTCAAGGGAATTAAGGAAGCATAATTCCGACACTATTAAGATCACCCAGGGATTTATCTGCAGGAATGTATATGGCGAGATTGATAACCTTAAGCGGGGCGGCAGCGATTATTCGGCTTCCATTATAGGCGCTGCGCTGAAAGTGCAGGAGATCCAGATATGGACCGATATCAGCGGATTTCATAACAACGATCCAAGGTTTGTCGAGGGCACCCAGGTCATCAGGGAACTCTCATTTGATGAAGCAGCCGAGCTGGCGTATTTCGGAGCCAAAATACTTCATCCTTCAAGCGTAAATCCGGCCAGGGAAAAAAATATCCCTGTCAGACTTAAGAATACAATGGAACCCGAAGATGAGGGCACGCTCATAACTTCGACCAGCGCTCTTCTTGATTATAAAGCTGTAGCCGCAAAAGACGGTATTTCAGTGTTAAGGATCAAGTCGGACAGGATGCTGATGGCTTATGGATTCCTCAGGAAAGTATTCGAGATCTTTGAAGCATATAAGACACCTATCGACATGGTTACAACTTCTGAAGTCGGAGTATCTCTGACAATCGACAATTCAGATTACTTAAAGGAGATTGCGAAAGACTTAAAGGAACTTGGATCAGTTGAGGTTGAGGAAAACCAGACTATCATATGCATCGTCGGCGACTTCAGGACCGAAAGGACAGGATCGGCGCCGGAGATCTTCGAGGCGCTTAATGCCATACCGCTGAAGATGATCTCATACGGGGGAAGCCAGCACAGCCTGTCGCTGCTGATCGACACTAAAAACAAAACAAAGGCTCTAAAACTGTTAAGCAAACATATTTTTTAAGGAAAGATGATCAAAAAATCACATGTTGCCAGATTCAGGAAAATACATACTCCTTTTTATTATTATGATCTTGATGTATTAAAATCTACCCTTGACACTTTAAAAAAAGAATCAGGGAATTCAGGATATAAAATTCATTATGCTTTAAAGTCAAATGCCAACCCGAGGATCCTCAAAATAATCTCGTCATATGGTTTTGGAGCCGATTGCGTAAGCTGGAACGAAATAGATGCAGCCATCAGGGCAGGATTTGAACCAGCAAAGATTGCATTTGCCGGTGTCGGCAAATCCGATGCTGAAATAAGCAACGCACTTGATGCCGGGATCTACTGCTTCAATTGTGAATCGATACCCGAGATCGAGGTCATCGAACAGATCGCTTCTAAAAAAAGAAAAACCGCGCAGATAGCGCTCAGGATAAATCCCCTTGTTGACGCCCATTCTCATAAATACATTACAACAGGGATCGAGGAGAGCAAATTTGGCATTCATACCTGGGAGCTCGACAACGTTCTCAAAACACTGTCAAAAACAAAACATATCAGCTTAATCGGGATGCATTTCCACATCGGATCGCAGATAACCAAGATGTCGGTATTCCAGAGCCTCTGCACACGTATCAACGAATTGCAGGAATGGTTTTCAGACCGGGGCGTCGATATTAGGGTTGTAAACGTAGGCGGCGGCCTTGGCATCGACTATGAAAATCCTGAAAAAGCCCCGCTGTTTGCACAGTACTTCGATCTGTTGAATGAATTCATTGACCTGAAGCCCGGACAGGAACTGCATCTCGAACCTGGCAGATCGGTGACAGGCCAGTGCGGGTCGCTGATAACAAAAGTTCTTTATATCAAAAACGGCAGCAATACGATGTTCGCAATCGTAGATGCCGGAATGACAGATCTGATCCGTCCTGCTCTCTACCAGGCTCACCATAAGATTGAAAATCTCACATCCGATGGCAATATCTTAAGGTATGACGTGGTAGGTCCGATCTGCGAATCTTCAGATACTTTTGCCAAGTTTATTGAACTCCCTGAGGCAAAAAGGGGTGACATATTTGCAATTCGTTCGGCAGGAGCATATGGAGAAGCAATGGCCTCAAGGTATAATCTCAGGGATCTTCCGAAAGCAGTGTTCTCTGATGAGCTGTAAGGGTCGTACAATTCCTCCTGCGCTAAAGATACGGATGCCGTCATGTTTTCAGGGAACTCGACCGGGTGCTTCAATAATAATTTTGCTATATCTTTAGTGAATCAGTCTTTAAAACAATATATCATGAAAAAAGATATTTCACGGAGGAATTTTGTCAACAGGACTATCGGCGCCGGAGCCGGTGCAATGATCCTGCCGGTTGTAACCGGGTTCGGACTTCAGGCAAAAGGTCCCGCTACAAGGCCTCTTATAATTACGAGCCATGCCAATCCGACAGGACAGAAAGCGATGGAAGCCGGCTGGGAGATCCTGAAAAACGGAGGTTCAGCGGTAGATGCCGTTGAGAAGGCTGCAAACATCATAGAGGTTGATCCCGAGGATACCAGCGTCGGTTACGGCGGACTTCCCAATGAAGACGGAGTCGTTCAGCTTGACGCTTCGTTTATGGACGGGAAAACATATTCCGCCGGGGCTGTGGCATGCATCGAGAACATCAAGACACCAGCATCCGTCGCGAAACTGGTAATGCAACACACCGACCATGTTTTGCTTGTCGGCAGAGGTGCGCTGGATTTTGCAAAGGCCTGGGGTTTCCAGGAGGAGAACCTTCTTACAGAGAAAGCAAGGAAGATATGGCTCCGGTGGAAGGAAGAAATGAGTCCGACAGATGACTGGGGCGCTCCCGAGCACCTGCAGAACATAATGAAGAAGGAATCGTATTGGCGCGATTTCCCGGATATAGAGCATCACTATGGCACCACCAACGTGCTGGCTATTGATTCAAACGGGGATATTGCAGGGTGTACGACAACAAGCGGATTAAGCTTCAAACTAAACGGACGTGTTGGTGACTCACCTATTATCGGTGCCGGACTTTATGTCGACAACGAAGTAGGAGCTGCAGGAGCCACGGGCCGCGGAGAGGATGTTATCAAGTCATGCGCCTCGTACTTCATGGTGATGAGGATGAAAGAAGGCCGCACGCCTCAGCAGGCATGCGAGGATGCTCTTAAGATGATAACGGACAGGTATAAAAAAGTGAATCCCGATTTTTACCCCAGCGAAAAATTTGTTGCCATAAACAGAAATGGCGAGCTGGGTTGCGCCACAATGATAGGAAGCCGTAACCCGCAGATGTCGGTCATGACCGAAAAAGGGTACAGCCGGTTTGACGGGACGATAGCTTACCCGGGAAAATAGCTCAGGGGCTCCCACCTTCGTCACCACCTTCACTTCGTTACAGCGGTCAAAGAAGACTTCGGTGGGCAAAGCAGGGCTAAGGGCAAAGAGCAAACGAAATTAATTACCGAACTACATTTTCATAAATGCATCAAAATCTTCTTTCCGCACAAGAATATCAGAACGTCAGCCTGAATTGCATCATCGGGTAGAAAGGGAGCTGATTCACAGTAATGATCTCCCCTGTACTCTTCTTGTAATTCTGATAGTAGATGTTCTTATGATTGGTGAAGTTCTCAATGAAAAAGAGATACTCCTGAGTTATCCGCTTCCCGTTAGTCTTGAAACCAAACTTTATGTCAGCTTTGAAATAATCGGGATACCTGTCAGCATAAGGATCACTCAGGTCCCATACCGTAGCATTCTGCTCCTGCGACTCCTCCGTGTCTACCGGTATGTAACGGGTACCGCCGGCCCAGGTCACCTTGAGATCAATGGTAAGAGCCGACTTCTTCTTCACCGGGAATTCTTTTCCCGCCAGCAGGTTGAAAACATAATTGCCGTTAAAGGCACTGTTCCGCTCTATGCCGTCACTTCCCCTGTACTTCGAATCGAACAGCGAGGCCGTAAAAAGATAATAAAACCCTTTGCTTAAGAATCTTTCGAGTGTGAGCTCAAAACCATAATTCCTTCCTGTGCCTTCATTCACCAGGCTGTCAGCGGCAGCCGTGCCCCACCCCGCACCTGTATTCAAAAGACTGAAATATCCCGGCTGCGGCTCTACAGGGACATTATAAATATACTGATAATAGACCTCCGCCTTGAGACGGTTGTGATCGTTTGGGTTCCAGTCGTGCCCCAGAACTATCTGCTGCGATTTTGTATATCCCAGATCTTTGTTCGTTTCCACAAACCGGCCGTCAGGCAGATAAGTTCCCAGAAAATAGGTCCCCAGTGTATGGGTTTTGGCATGTGATCCGTAACCAAAGTTTATCCGGCAGTCAGTGATATAGGTCCACGCTATTCCCAGCCGCGGCTCAACCGACGGCTTACCCGTGAGAGTGTAATAGAGAATATGAACCCCAGGGGTGAAGAGCCAGCGGCCGGTGGACTTGTAGTTCAGCTCATAAAAAGCCCTGAAGAGATAACCTCCTCTGCCGAGGGCTTTGCTTTCGTCAAGCCGTCTGACCATTCTCAGTGAATCATAATCATACATCAGCTCGTTCAGGGCATAACCTTTCTGGTCAATTATGATCCCAGCCCTGGAGGAAAGTCCTGCACTGAATTTTGTACCTGTAAGTGCGGTCAGTGATAATTTGTATTCCGAGATTTTATGATCATAATAGGGGGTGACATTTTTTTCCGCGTCGAGGGTATCAATCTGCGTACCGCCGGTCTCATAAGAGCCCGACAGGATAAATTTCGCCCATGTTTCAGAGGTCAGGTATCGCAGGAATGATATACCGGAAGCCACCATTCCGGATCCGTTATACAGATCCTGCCCCTCATTGGTATAAAGACTCTGATCATCGGCTTTGCTGTCGAGCATGGCCACACTGCTGAAACCTCCTATCCCGAAGAAGGTCACCACACCTTTTCTGACCGGAAAGTTGAATTTGAATGAAAGATCCTGGTAATGAGGCACACCTGTAGTGCCGAAATCGACTCCCATAAGGGTTACTAGATCCATAACCGAAAAACGGTAATTGAACAGGTAGGAGCTGTTGTGTCTTTTCGTCAGCGGGCCTTACGAACCCAGCTCAAGACCGTTAAATCCCACCTGGAACATATGTTCGTACTGTTCGTTGTTGCCGTTTCTCAGTTTGAGATCGAACACACCCGACAGGGCATTTCCGTATTCAGCGGGAAATGCCCCTGTAATGAAATCGGAATTCCTTAATACATTGTTGTTAAGCATATTCACGGGTCCGCCGGTGGTACCGTTCTCTGAGAAATGGTTGGGATTGGGCAGGTCGATGTCATCCATTCTCCACAGTAATCCTGCCGGGGAATTGCCTCTGATCACTATATCGTTGCGTGAATCGTTGGAGAAGGAGACTCCCGCATAATTTGCTGCCATACGGGCTACATCGCCGCGGCTCCCGGCATATTTCTCAGTTTCCTCAACGGAGAATGAACGGGAGCTTATCACAGCCATTTTGTTGTTGGGATGGCTTTTTTGTGATGAAGCTTTCACGACTACCTCTCCTAGGCTGAGCACATCCTCCTCCAGCTCTACGGTCAGGAGCATCTCTTTTCCGGCTGTCAGTAAAAGGTTGTTGAGCGTGAGGCTGCGGTATCCTATGCAGCTTATTTCAAGACTTACACGACCGAGGGCAATGTTCTCAATTTTAAACCATCCGTCGGTACCTGTGGAGGCTCCTGCGGGAGGTGTTGTTCCCGGAACGACCACATTCACACCTGCAAGTGATTGCTGGGTGGCTTTGTCAATGATCCTTCCGCGTATTGTCTGAGTTATCTGCTGACCGTAGATCGCGGACTGAATGATAAGCAGCCCTATGACCAGCAGCTGTAATCTTTTCATAATGTCTAGTGTTATGTTAATTATGTATTGACGGATAAAGTCTTTTCAATTTTATCCTTGCATCCTTGGTTGTAAATTGCCAATTTATTTTACTACTTCTATAATCTCGATGTGTTTTCCAGGCATCAACCTGTTCTTTGGTACAAAAGCCGGACATATTGACCACATTCAGCCGGAGTAAATTGACCACATCGAAGTTGGTCCTGTAAAAAGAGCATTCTCACGGTAAAAAGTGGTTAAACAAATTTAATTTTTTTAATTCATCATTTTCCATATTTTTTTGTTTTTCCCTGGTTTTTCTCAGAGATTCACCACGGAGTTCAACCCTGTGGGCATCATGAACGATCCTAACCAGGATTGCATCAGCAATGGTTTTTTCCCCGATCACTTCATGCCAGCAGTTAACAGGAAGCTGTGAAGTAATTATCATTGAGGCCTTTTTATGACGATCCTCGACTATCTCCAAAAGTGCCGACAGGAGAAAAACAAAACGGACTTTAAATAATAAGATCTGTGTTTTCCCGGGTCAGTTTTTTCTGTTTAAATAACAGACGCCAGCCTTTTTCTAAATATACTGTTACCACGGTAAACATAGCAAATACGCTCAGGTAAAAGAGCACCATTCTGAGGTTAACGGAGTTTCTCCCCCGGAAGCCTCCATCCCGATTTCCCTCCCGGCCTCCTGGTCTTACAGGGAAACCTCCCCTGCCCTGAAAATCATGGGTTCTTTCTTGTCTGAAAAAATTAAGGCTGTCGCCTCCCGGTCTGACTGGGAAACCTCCCCTGCCCTGAAATCCATTGCTCCTCTCAGTCCCGGCAATATTAAGGCTGTCGTTCCACGGCCTCATCCTGTTGAAGTTCCTTTGTACTCCGGCATTCATCCGCTGCCTTATGCTGTCAGGAATGTTCATATATTCTCTCCCTTGCGGTCTTTCGCTGAATTGAGGACGGACGCCTCTTTCCCTTCCGTCGAATTCACCAAAGCCTGTGCCTCCTCTTCCGCGGCTGAAAGGCTGCGAAGAGTCGTACCTGAAGATCATTACGCTTCTGTCCCAGTATCTTAACTTTTTGAATGAGAGATAACCAGTGACCAGGATTGCTGCTGCAAACAGAATTATAATTATTCTTTTAAGCATCTTTTTGATTTTTAAAGCTAAACCTCTGAATAACCCATTTCCAGTGCAGGCCCAGGTGAATTCCAAATAATGCGAGGACCATCAGGGAACTGCTGGTATGCAAAATCCTCCAGAAGCCGAATGAGCTGCCAAAATTGATCCATGAGAAATCAATTGTTCTTGATATTGCCATCCCGCTTATGGTTATAAGTGTCAGGCCGGCAAGCAGCAGGACATCTAAAACATAATTGATTCTTGCTTTGCCGGGCACCCTGGAAAAGAACCTGACCGTCAGCTTCTTTATCCATACCCAGTTCAGAAACTTATGGAGGAAGAAAAACAGGACTATAATCAGTCCGGCCCATTCGTGAAACGGGAGCCCGAAGAACGACCGCGGGTCCATCAGCAGCAGGAAAACTATTGTAAGCAGGATGTTGAGGATGAATTTAATTACATTCATGATAGCGTTTGAAATCAGTCAATAAGTTAAACATCTAATAAATAATATATCAGCGGTATTTAAAGATGCAAATCCGTATGAATTAAGCTGTTCCTTATTAATAAGACATTTGAAATTGCCTTATTATTCCACCCATCAGAAATTTAAAGTTGCACCCTAAGGAAATTGACAAGTGTAAGTTGTGAATTGCTTTCAGTTTGTATCAATTTGATAAATTGAGCACGACGCTCTCAATAACAGAAAAGCAGCCTTTCTGTGACTGCTATTCTTTCTTATGACTTTTTAAAACCCACCCCAACCCCCCTCCGAGGCGGGAAGATTTTCCTAGGTCTTGTATCTTGGGTCTTGTATCTTGTATCTTTTGTCTTATTTGGCCTTTACACTCTTTTCATAAAGCGTCTTCCAATCTGAACTGATGGCTGGGTTAACCTGGTCGACAGTTTTCCTTTGCATGTGCTTCACAACAAACGAACCTCCGCGCCTGGCGCTCATATTGCCTTTGGTTCCCGTATAATCGACCCAGGCATCAAACCAGTTGATCTTGTGAGGAGTGATTATGTCGGTTTCTATCCAGCCTACATCCTCGGAGGCTAAAGCGTAATTATTAAAATCTTTGTGCCAGACGTCGACGTAGTATCTTTGTTCACCCAGGTGAGAAAAGGCCACCACGCCATCAGCGTCACCAAATCCTTCAGCAAAAACATTTTTCTCGCTGTCCCAGTCCGACAATGTCCGGTAAAGCCATACACTTGCATACGGCACCGGATAATCGTAGGTCAGGGCTTCATTCCATTCGTAAACATATACTGCCAGAAGCGTGGGAATGAATATCTCTAAATCCATAAATGTGGAATCTACACCATCGTTAAAAGCTTTCAGCTTAACTCTGAATACACCTGAGCCAGTAAAAATATGTGACGGATTTTCGGCGTAGGAAACAACACCATCGTCAAAATCCCATTCAAACCTGTCGGCATGCTTTGATAAATTGTTGAAGAAAACCTCCTGCCCCACTTCAGGTTCAATGTTGTCGATGCTGAAATGCGCTTCCGGAATTTTATCCTCGCAGGAAATAAGGATTACCGGCAGAAGCATTGCGAGATAGAATATCTTTTTCATTGTTGTGAGTATTAGTTCTGTTAATTATTAAGTCAAATTACATGCCATCTTTTAAAGTCCCGGTGGTAAGACGTTCCAGGGTGCCTGCAGGTTACCACTGATTCAGCAAAATATTAAATAATTATAATTATCTTTGCACTCCTGTAAAAATGAAGGTTACAATGATAAAGATAACATTTCCCGACGGATCACAAAAAGAATTCAGGGAAGGCATAAACAGCCTGGAAATTGCTGAACAGATAAGCCCAAGGCTGGCAAAGGAAGTTTATTCTGCAACTGTCAATGGTGAATTGCGTGATCTCCTGAGGCCGATTAACACGGACTCGACATTAAAGCTTCATAAATGGGAAGATCCTGAAGGCAAGCATGCTTTCTGGCACTCATCATCGCACCTTATGGCCGAAGCCCTTCAGTCATTGTATCCCGGAATTAAGTTCGGAATCGGACCAGCAATCGAAAACGGATTTTATTATGATGTGGATCCCGGAAATGGAGTGGTGATAACTGAATCAGATCTTTCTGCAATTGAAAACAAAATGAAAGAGCTTGCTGCCGCCAACCATGAATTTGTCAGGGAGGAGATAAGCAAGGATAAGGCAATAGAGCTCTTTACGAAGAAAGGTGATGAATACAAGACCGAGCTTATAAGCGAACTTGAAGATGGAACTATTACGCTATATAAGAGCGGCAACTTTACTGACCTCTGCCGCGGACCTCACCTTCCCTCGACAGAGCCTATCAGGGCAATAAAGATTACAAGTCTTGCAGGAGCTTATTGGCGCGGAGATGAAAAGCGAAGAATGCTTACAAGGATCTACGGTATTACTTTCCCCAAGCAGAAAATGCTCGATGAATACCTGGTTTTCCTCGAGGAAGCCAGGAAAAGGGACCACAGGCGCATAGGAAAGGAGCTTGAGCTCTTCACATTCTCTTCCAAAGTAGGAATGGGCCTTCCATTGTGGCTTCCCAAGGGAGCCGAAGTAAGGCAGAACCTTATAAGCTTCCTGACAGGAGTGCTGAAGAAAAGAGGCTATAAGATAGTAGCTACACCGCATATCGGCGATGTCAGCCTTTACAAGACATCAGGGCATTATGAGAAATACGGAGCTGATTCCTTCAGACCTATCTCGACGCCCCAGGAAGGTGAGTTTTTCATGCTTAAACCGATGAACTGCCCCCATCATTGCGAGATATATAATGCCACACCACATTCCTACAAGGAGCTCCCTTTCAGGATGGCGGAATTCGGAACTGTATACCGGTATGAGCAGAGCGGCGAGCTTCACGGGCTGACAAGGGTAAGAAGCTTTACACAGGACGATGCCCATCATTTCTGCAGACCCGATCAGCTGCTTGATGAATTCATGAGCATCATCGACCTTGTTCTTTATGTTTTCAAGGTTCTGAGTTTCAATGATTTTTCAGCGCAGATATCACTCCGGGACCCTGACAACAAACAGAAATATATAGGTTCTGATGAAAACTGGGAAAAAGCTGAAAAAGCAATAATTGAAGCGGCAGCTGCCAAGAAGCTTGAGACAACGGTGGTTACCGGCGAAGCAGCATTCTACGGACCAAAGCTTGACTTCATGGTGAAGGACGCAATCGGCCGTAAATGGCAGCTTGGAACCATCCAGGTTGATTACAATATGCCAGAAAGGTTTGACCTTACATATAACGGAAACGACAATCAGAAACACCGTCCGATAATGATTCACAGGGCAATTTTCGGATCGATGGAAAGATTCGTCGCAGTTCTGATCGAAAATACTGCAGGGAAGTTCCCCCTCTGGCTGGCACCTGAAAAGGCCGTCATCCTGCCGATAAGTGACAAATTCAATGAATATGCTGCAAAAGTTTTGGAAATTCTAAATAATTCCGATATTTGCACACTGATTGACGACCGCAGTGAAAAAATAGGTAAGAAGATCAGGGATAATGAATTAAAGAGGATCCCCTACCTTCTTGTAATTGGTGAAAAAGAGGCTGAAAGCGGAACAATTTCCGTCCGTAAGCAAGGTGAAGGCGACAAGGGTGTCATGAAAATCGAGGAATTTGTGAGTTTCATCAAATCCGAGATAGGAAAAGAAATTGCATATTAGCAGAAAGTAAGTTCTAGTATTAACAAAGGTTAGGAGGAAATAGTTATAACAGGTCCAATCAGAAGAAGTCCAGGCAGGATTACCCAGCCGGCTCACAAGATCAACAACAGGATCACGGCAAAAGTGGTCAGGGTTGTAGGTGACGAAATAAAAGGAGAAGTCATGAGTATCCAGGACGCCCTTAAGCTGGCTGACAAAATGGAACTCGATCTTGTAGAAATATCCCCAACAGCGGATCCCCCTGTTTGCAAGATTGTTGATTATCAGAAATTTCTCTATCAGCAGAAAAAGAAACAGAAAGAGATCAAGGCCAAGACGACGAAGATAGTTGTGAAGGAGATAAGGTTCGGGCCGAACACTGATGATCACGATTACAATTTTAAGCTCAAGCATGCCATCAGATTTCTTGAGGAGGGTGCTAAAGTGAGAGCTTATGTATTCTTCAAAGGAAGATCAATACTGTTCAAGGAGCAAGGCGAAGTACTTCTACTGCGTTTCGCGAACGATCTCGAGGAGTACGGGAAAGTCGACCAGCTCCCCAGGCTTGAAGGAAAAAGGATGATCGTAGCCTTCTCTCCAAAAAAGAAGAAGTAAATTTTAATATATTGATTCAGAAATGCCAAAAATGAAAACTAATTCCGGAGCCAAGAAGAGATTCTCGCTTACCGGAACAGGAAAAATCAAGCGCAAACATGCGTTTAAAAGTCACATCCTGACGAAGAAAGCAACGAAGAGAAAGAGAAATCTTTCATATTTCGGCCAGGTTGACAAAGCCGACAAGAAAAACGTTCAGCTTATGCTGGCAAGCAAGTAATTGTGTTGCAAAGTAATATTTAGTTCTAACCGGATGTCAAGCAGATAAGAGTCCGCCAGCTGGCGGGACGCTGACCTCCAAAAAAAATGAGTTATGCCAAGATCAGTAAATTCAGTCGCATCGAGGGCAAGGAGAAAAAAAGTCCTTAAGCAGACAAAGGGGAATTTCCTCTCAAGAAGAAATGTAATCACGGTAGCAAAAAACACCCTCGACAAAGGTCTGGGTTACGCATACCGCGACAGGAAGAAGAAGAAAGGCGAGTTCAGGGCTCTCTGGATCCAGAGGATCAATGCAGGCGTCCGCCAGTACGACATGAGCTACTCCGAATTTATCGGAAAGCTTGAAAAGAAAGGGATCACTCTCAACAGAAAAACCCTTGCCGACCTGGCAATGAACCACCCGGATGCATTCAAGGCGGTGGTTGAAAAGGTAAAATAAAAGATCACGATATATAAGAAAGCTGACCAGAAATGAGTCAGCTTTTTTATTTTATGTCTCATGCACTCACCCCCTTAATCCCTCCCGCTGCGCTGAAGCTTCGCGGGACAGGCTCTCTCTGGTAAACCAAAGAAGGGGGTGTAAAATACTGTAAACAAGTAAATTAACTCCTCACTCCGCCAGTTGGCGGAAAGAGGGGGAAACTATTAATTTACAACTTCTTACACCCCTTCTTTACTTTGGTACTACCCTTTATACACATCTTCTCAATTTTTCATCTTTATAACGGTGAACTACCTCATTATGCCTCCTGTGTCGGCTTCATTCCAGTACTATTGCTTCTGACAAAGGCCTCATAATGAATTCGGTATGAAGTCTTGGAGATTCCTCTCTTCGCCTCCTGCGTCGGCTTCGCTCGGAATGACATGAGGATTGTTGTTAGAATAGGAAAGAGGCCGCGCGTTTTGCACAATACTCAATTAAAGAGAAAGATAACTGCAAAACGCGCGGCCTCTTTCCTTAAATACCCCCAAGTAGCCTGTCATTCCGAGCGAAGCGAGGAATCTCCTGAATATCAGCACCATATAGTATTTGTGTATAAAGGGTAGTGCTGAAGCAAAGAGGTGGAAGTCGTTAGTTATAATTTTGATGCTTCCCCTTCCTTTCTTTAGAAGGGAAGGGGGGACGGGGGGATGAGTGCATGAATTATTTATCTGATTTTCATGGCAATCCTGCCAAACCTGATCTTCTTCAGCCCTTTGGCTTCCTTGTCGATAGAGAGCCAGATGAATTTGGGCTTCCCTACGATATGGTCCTCAGGTACAAAGCCCCAGTAACGCGAATCGGCTGAATTGTGGCGGTTGTCACCCATCATCCAGTAATAGTCCATCCTGAACGTATAGCTGTCCGATGCCTTACCATTAATATATATGACATTGCCATCAACCCTGAAGTCATTCTCCTCGTAAACATCTATTATACGTTCATAAAAGGCGATATTCGACGTGTCAATCTTCACACTCGAACCTTTATAAGGTATCCAGAGCGGTCCGAAATTATCTTCGTTCCATCCAAGCTCAGGTTTATAGGGAAATATCCACGCAACAAAATTGCCTTCGCCTGCGTAGATTGACTTAACACCTGTAACGTTGGAGAACTTCGATATTGCTGCTGCACTTGATTTTGTAAGCGGAAGCTGGTAAACCGAACTCGATATCATCAACTGATCTTCCTTATTTATCTTCAGCCTTTCAAAAGCTTTTGGATTTATGGTGGTCCCGTTTGTGTAAACAAAATATGTTGTTTGCTGGCCATCAGATTCATCGACAGGCTTTCCATTCACATGAAGTATTCCTGCAACAATCTGCAATGTATCGCCAGGCAAGCCAACGCATCTCTTCACATAATTGTCCCGCCTGTCGACCGGACGATAGATTATTGTATTGTTGTCACGAACCTCTTTTCTGGCCATAGTCATGAAATATTCGACTGGCTTCGGACTGGAATTGCCATAATTATATCTTGACTGAAGCTCCCTGGCAGCGCTTCTCACAATCTCATAATATGCCGTTGCCTGGTTCTCAACCACAACAGTGTCGCCGGCCGGGAAATTGAATACTATCGGATCGAGGCGTTTTACCCTGCCGAATCCCTTTAACCGGTTGTAGTCCCACTGCACCAGATTCGACCACGATTTGCCCTTTGTGATGGGCATAGTGTGCTGGGTAAACGGGAATGCTATCGGGGTATTGGGCATCCTTGGCCCATAAGCAATCTTACTCACAAACAGATGGTCGCCTACAAGCAAAGATTTCTCCATCGATGGTGTCGGGATGCGATAATTCTGAAATAGAAAGATGTTTATGAGAGAAACAGCTATTACTGCAAATATAAGGGCATCAAGCCACTCGATGAAAGAACTGTTCGGACCGTGCCTCCTTTTCCAGAAAGTCCAGTTCACCTTTTCTGAAACATAAATGTCGTATATCACAGCCAGGCCAAGAAGCAGCCAGTAATTCCCGATCCATATCACAACGAGAATGTAAATAATTGCAGCAATTGCAAATCTGATGTACTTTTTCTGAAAGAGATTTACCATTAAATAATTATTAAGAAGCCGTAAAAGTATAAAATATATTCAGAATCCCAGAACGTTGCTCATTGTGAATACTCCTCTCCTGTCATGTATGAACTCGGCAGCAACCACGGCCCCGAGAGCCAGTCCTTTCCTGTTCTTCGCTTCATGCCTAAGGCTCAGGG
Organism: uncultured Rikenellaceae bacterium; assembly: GCA_964638545.1. Lineage (GTDB taxonomy): Bacteria > Bacteroidota > Bacteroidia > Bacteroidales > VadinHA17 > LD21. The sequence continues at coordinate 36,526 of CAZXAM010000021.1, forward strand.
TGTCGATTTCCGAATCCCATGTTACCGTGTGCGTACCGGGCACCGTTCCTTCGCGAATGGCTTTGATCTGTACCTTGCCGTCAGTTTTCTCCGGCTCCAGTGTCCAGCCCTTATAGCTTTCATGCTGTTCTGAAATTCCCTCGGCAAGGGTTATTGCGGTGCCGCTCGGAGCATCGAGCTTTTTTGTATGATGTATTTCTTCGATTGATACACTATAATCCTTATAGTTCTTCATCTTGCCTGCAAGTTCGCTGCTCAGCCGGAAAAGAAGATTAACCCCAATACTGAAATTCGTGGAGTGTATGAACGCTGTTCCGTTTTTCATGCAGATCTCAGCTGCCCTGCCATAATCCTTGAGCCATCCTGTTGTTCCTGAAACAACAGGCACTTTAAACTTCAGGCATGCAGAAACATTTTCAAAAGCAGCTTCGGGCTGAGAGAACTCAATTGCCACATCGACACCCTTCAACTTTTCAGGATTCAGATCATCACTGTTATCAATATCGACGATAAGCTTTATGGAATGTCCCCTCTTCTTTGCGATCTCTTCTATCTCATGGCCCATCCTGCCATAACCAATAAGTGCTATATTCATTTTCCTGGTTTTCTGCGAATTTATCTCTTTTCAGAAATGCATTACCCTAATAAAAGCATAAAATTCTTAACAAGACGTTAAATTATAACAAAAGAAAAACAAGAACTATCACAGAGGAAATCCGGAGTCCCGATAGCTATCGGGACACAGAGTCCCACAGAGACTTCTCTGCGTAACTCTGTGAATCTCTGTGTCACTCTGTGTAAGTTTTTAAGATTTTAATCTTATATTTCACGATAGTTAAAACATCGTCTATGAAGAAAATATTGTTCTTATTATCAATAACAATTACCATTATGGCATCCTCATGCGGCACAAAGGAAAAAGCCGACCTCGTGATTCTCAACGGGAAGGTCCACACGAACGATACAGCTTATCCCATAGCTGAAGCAATAGCTGTAAGGGGAGAATTTATTGTTGCTTCAGGCTCTTCAAAGGTGGTCGAAGACTGGATCGAGAAAGGAAAGACTGAAGTGATTGATGCAAGGGGCAGACTGGTAATCCCGGGTTTTAATGACGCCCACGTTCATTTCGGGCCCCTCGATCCCGACTTCATCGAACTCAGATATACAACTGATCCTTCAGTTATAACAGAGAAGGTAAGGGCCCAGGTCGCTAAGTCAAAGCCCGGTCAGGTAATCAGAGGAGGACATTGGATTCATGAGCTTTTCATTGACGGGAAATGGCCGGCAAAAGAACTCATTGATAAAGTATCTCCCGACAACCCTGTATTGCTTGAACGTGCTGACGGACATTCAATGCTCGTAAATAGTTTTGTTCTGAAAAAATCCGGAATTGACAGAAACACTCCGGATCCTTTTGGCGGCGAGATACAAAAAGATCCTGTCACCGGAGAACCTACAGGAATCCTTAAAGATGCAGCAATGGACCTTGTGCGCACAGGCGATGCTAAGATCACAAGAACACCGGAGGAAGAGAAAGAGAGGGAGTGGCAGGGTTATCTGCTGGCAATGAAGGAAGCCCGTGAGCTGGGTGTCACAAGCCTTCAGAATGCCGGATGGGGTAACTTTGAAGCCTACGAAAGGCTGCAGAAGGAAGGTCTTCTGACCAGCAGGATAGACATCGGGGCTCCGTTGACCGGTGATACAGGGAAGCTTGCAGGCTACAGAGCTCTTGAGGAAAAATATCCCGATAAGGGGAACTGGATCCGTTTTGGCTATCTGAAAGCATTTGCAGATGGTTCGATAGGATCAAGCACAGCCCTGATGTTCGAACCATACGCAGATAATCCATCAACATCCGGACTTGCAATGTTGCAATACGAAGAACTCGAAACAATGGTTATTGCCGCGGATAAAATGGGATTTCAGATTGGCATCCATGCGATTGGTGATAAAGCCAATAACTGGATACTGAATGCATTTGAGAAAGCAATTGCAGTCAACGGCAAACGAGACAGCCGTCACCGCGATGAACATACCCAGACAGTAATGCTTTCTGATATTCCCAGGTTTGCTCAGCTGGGTGTGATACCTTCGATGCAGCCCACACATTGCATTTCCGATAAGCTCTTTTATGAAAAAAGAGTCGGTTCTGATCGATGCAAGGGGACATATGCCTGGAGAAGTCTTATTGAAGCAGGATCAACTCTTGCCTTTGGAACAGACTACCAGGTTGAGCCGCTTAACCCGATGGAAGGCCTTTACGCTGCTGTTTCAAGAAAAGACAGGCTCGGAGAAGAAGGTGAGGGATGGTTCCCGCAACAAAAGCTTACAATGGAGGAGGCTATTAGATACTACACTTTTGGTTCTGCATATGCCCAGTTCATGGACGACCGGAAAGGAATTATAAAGCCTGGCTACCTGGCTGATATAGTGATCGTTGACAGGGATCTCCTGACTATCGCCGAATCGGAAATAATGAAGACGAAGGTGGATTATACGATTACGGGGGGGAAGGTGGTTTATAATTCTGGTAAATGATGGGTTGAGGCTGTCTCATCCATGTTCCAGTAACCCTAATATAGAAATCGCCTCCTCCCTTGAGTTCCCGCAAAACTCAGGTTCTGCCTTAAAATCGGAACAAACTTTTGGCCTTGACGTATCTCCCCACAGGGCACATTTGTAATCCTCGAGCAGATGTATGCACCTCACTCCTGCCGGTTTGCCGTCAGGCATACCTGGTATCGGCGATGAAATGGATATTGCAATGCAGCAGGCTCCGCAACCGGTTCGGCATTCCATACTTAAAAAACATTTCAGAATTGGTCAAATATACCATATAATCCAGGAAGTCTTGCATTCTTGCAATCATGCAATCATGCAATCATGCAATCATGCAATCTTGCAATCTTTATTCTCCCCCTTCCGCTGTCGCGGAATCTCCGCTTCGCTTCGATCTCCGCCAGCTGGCGGATCCTTGAGTTCTGCAGTCTCAGAGTCTGTACTTATAATCTCTGTGTCAGTCTGAGAGAAGCGAAGACCTCTGTGTCGCTCTCCCGACAAGTCGGGACAAGTTGTGAAAGTTCTTAAATTCTTCATCTTTGCGCACTTTGCGTAAAACCTTTGCGTCTTTGCGGTTAAAAGTTTATTTAATGTAATTTTGAATAAATTTCTTCTATGAGAATTGATATTCTGACTGTATGCCCCGAATTACTGGATAGCCCTCTTAACTATTCTATCGTTAAGAGAGCCAGAGATAAGGGACTTGTTGAAATCAACGTAGTCAACCTGCATGACTTTACATCGGATAAATACAAAAGCGTAGACGATTATGCTTTCGGAGGAGGCGCAGGAATGGTGATGATGATAGAACCTGTATTCAGGGCAATTGAAAAGCTGAAGAAGGAAAGAGAGTATGACGAAATAATCTACACTTCCCCCGATGGAGAGAAATTCAGCCAAAAAACCGCGAACCGGCTTTCGCTCCTGAACAATATCATAATACTGGCAGGTCATTACAAGGGTGTTGACCAGAGGATCAGAGAACAATTGATAACCATGGAAATTTCAATCGGCGATTATGTTCTTTCAGGAGGAGAGCTTCCGGCTGCAGCCATAACAGATGCTGTAGTAAGGCTTATTCCGGGGGCCCTCGGCGATGAGCAGTCGGCCCTCTCCGACTCCTTCCAGGACGACCTTCTCGCTCCTCCTGTCTACACCAGGCCTTCGGAATTCATGGGATGGAAAGTTCCCGATGTGCTCCTTTCAGGGCATGCCGCTGAAATAGAAAAGTGGAGGCATGAACAATCGGTCGAACGAACTATGAAGCTAAGGCCTGATATGCTTAAAGAATGAATCGTGCAATCGTGCAATCGTGCAATCATGCAATCGTGCATTCAAAAACTTGTGCTATGTCATTGCGAGGATCCGCCGGTTGGCGGAGACGAAGCAATCTTGAAACATTTTTTCCGGACTTGGAAATAACGAAAACCTTTCGTAAAATTGAGACTTATAAACGCAAAAGTATAACTATCTAATAATCAGTAACATGAAGTCACAGGATTATATTAACCGGGAAGACAAATATGGAGCGCACAACTATCATCCGCTTCCTGTTGTTCTTGAAAGAGGCGAAGGACCCTTCGTTTGGGACGTTGAGGGAAAGAGATATTTTGATTTCCTGTCAGCCTATTCCGCGGTGAACCAGGGACATTGCCACCCTGCGATCATCAAAGCAATGACTGATCAAGCCCGGAAGCTTACTCTTACATCAAGGGCATTCTACAATTCTGTGCTTGGCGAATTTGAAGAATATATTACAAAGTATTTCGGATACGATAAGGTCCTGCCAATGAATTCCGGCGCTGAAGCAGACGAAACGGCGCTTAAGCTGTGCCGTAAATGGGCATATAAGAAAAAAGGAATTAAAAAGGATAAGGCAAAGATCATCTGCTGCGAAGGCAATTTCCATGGGCGCACGATTACCATAATAACCATGTCGACGGATCCGGATGCAACAAATGATTTCGGACCTTTTACTCCGGGATTTATCAAGATCCCATATAATGACCTGAAGGCGCTTGAAAACGCTCTCAGGGATCCTGATGTTGCAGGTTTTCTTGTGGAACCTATACAGGGGGAAGCCGGCGTTTATGTACCAGACGAAGGGTATCTGAAGAAGTCATATGACCTGTGTAAAAAACATAATGTCCTTTTTATTGCCGATGAAGTCCAGACGGGTATTGCCCGGACAGGGAAGCTCCTGGCCTGTGACCATGAGGGAGTGCGGCCTGACATTCTCATCCTGGGCAAAGCACTTTCAGGCGGTGTATTGCCTGTGAGCGCTGTGCTGGCCGACGATGAAATTATGCTTACAATAAAACCCGGTGAACATGGTTCCACATTCGGAGGAAATCCGGTTGCAGCAAAAGTTGGAATCGCGGCTCTTGAAGTAATTAAAAACGAGAAACTTGCAGAGAATGCTGACCGCTTGGGGAAAATATTCCGTGAAGAGCTCAGCAGCATAAAATCGGACATGATAGAGCTGGTTCGCGGAAAGGGACTCCTGAATGCGGTTGTTATCAGGCCAAAAGGCGGGAAGACAGCATGGGATGTATGTCTGGCAATGAAAGATAAGGGACTCATAGCAAAACCCACTCACGAGCATATCATTAGATTTGCCCCTCCGCTTGTGATAACTGAAACACAACTGAGAGAAGCTATAGGATTGATAAAGGAAGCTTTTAAATTATTTGCATGAAAAAGATTCTTCTCTGGCTCCTTGCATTAATAATTACACTTGGCGCGGCTTATTACCAGAGAAAAACCGGCCCCACGTACCCTAAACGTGTAAATGCAGTCGTCAACGGAACCTCTTATGAACTGAAGCTTGTGCGAAGCCTGAGCCTTGACGAACGTCCTGAAGTGAAGCTTAATATAGAAGACACTTCCATAAAAGCTCTTCTATGGTATAAACGCCTTAATACCAAGGATGAATATCAGAGCGTACCTTTTCAATATAAAATATATCCTGTGAAATCCTTTGTCATGAACAGGATATTCAAGCTGACAGAGGAGAAGGGTTTTTTTGCGGAAGTACCTCAGCAGCCTCCTGCCGGAAAGCTTCAGTATTATCTGGAAATTACCGATGCATCCCAAACTCAGATAATTATGCGGGATACACCGGTTGTGATACGTTTCAAGGGAAGTGTCCCCGGCCAGGTTCTTCTGCCTCACATAATCATAATGTTCCTCGCTATGCTCTTTTCAACCGGAGCAGGTTTGCTGGCTCTTTTTAAAGTTCCCTCATATAAGAAATACGGGATATGGACATTCATTCTGCTTCTGGCCGGAGGCATGGTATTGGGACCGGTGGTCCAGAAATTTGCTTTTGGCGCTTTCTGGACAGGCATTCCCTTTGGATGGGATCTTACTGATAATAAAACACTTATAGCATTCGCATTCTGGATGCTTGCTGTTATTATGAACCTGAAAAAAGAGAGACCCTTTTACACTGTGCTGGCAGCAATTGTCCTGCTTCTTGTTTATTCAATTCCACACAGCCTGTTCGGCTCACAGCTCGATTACAGCACAGGCGAGGTAACAACCGGCCTGATAGTTGCTTTTTTCCTCGGAAATAAAAAAAATTCTTAAATTGAGTGCAGCATTGAAAACTGAACCACGTCTTTCTATCAGAAAACAGGAAGAGCGTGGGTGCAGCATCTCATATAAGTACTAGTTTTTATGCTACCAAGATGGCAAATGTAGAAGCGGCATTCAAAAACCTGCACCAGGATATCCTGGATGCATGCAAAGAAGGCGACCAGAAAGCTCAGTTCCAGATATACAAGCTTTATTATAAAGCAATGTATAACACGAGCCTGAGGATTGTAAATGACACAATGGAAGCCGAGGATATAATGCAGGAAGCTTTCCTGTCGGCATTTGAAAAGATTGATACATACTCCGGAACAGTAAGTTTCGGAGCATGGTTGAAAAAAATAGTTATTAACCGGTCGCTTGATGCTCTGGGAAGAAGAAAAGCGGTCTTTGAAGATATTGAGTCGCATATTGGCATAAGGGATGAGAGCCATGAAGATAAAGCCAGGAATGAGGAAATCGATGTAAAAGTGGAAGAGGTCAAGGAAGCCATCGAGAACCTGCCTGACGGTTACAGGGTTATCCTCTCCCTTTATCTGCTCGAAGGATATGATCATGATGAAATTGCTGAAATACTGAAAATAACAAGCAGTACATCGAGATCCCAGCTTTCGAGGGCAAAACAGAAACTCGTCGGGGAACTGAAAAAGGAAATGAAAATTAGTAAGGAATGAAAACAATAGAAGAATTAATCAGGAGCAACAGGGATCTCTTCGAAGAGGAGGAACCTTCGAAGGGCCACCTGGAAAAGTTTGAAAGGAAACTGGAAATCAGGTTTGGAAGAACCGTAGTTCAGAGAAGCATTGTTCCTTACCTTCTTAAGGCAGCTGTGGTAACACTTCTGGTTACACTATCCTCGCTGTGGACCTGGGATAATTTCATCAGGCCCGACCGCAACAGAATGAAGCTCAGCGATGTATCTCCACAATACAGGGAAGTTGAAAATTATTACATCCATCAGGTAAACCAGATGGAGAGTGAATTAAGCTCCCTCACTTTAGTGAACGATCAGGCCCATAACGATATGCTTAAAAAAGAAATGAAAAGCATGGATTCTGTATATGTTCAGCTTCAGAAAGACCTGAAAAACAATCCGGATGACGAAAGGATCATTAACGCAATGATCGAGCATTATCAGACAAAAGTGGATGTAATGTCATATTTATTGAATCAGCTAAAGGAACTCAGGAATGAAAATGTAAATACCAGGGAAGATGAAAAAGTTAGCATATAAATCAGGGACTCTCGTTGCAGCAGCGATGCTCCTGTTTGCCACTGTGCTTCCGGCACAGGAGGAAGTGACAAAGGAATTCAACAAGGAATATAATGTGAATAAAAGCTCTGCGATTGAGATCAGCAACAGGTACGGTGATGTCATTGTAGAAGCATCACAGACTGACAAGGTCATAATTCATGTGAAAGTGACAGTGAAATATCCTAACCGGGAAAGGGCAGAGAGACTCCTAGGGTACATTGATGTCCAGTTCTCTGAGGAAGGAGACAACCTTAAAGCAAGGACTGTTATCGACGACAAGTTCACCTTCAGCGGATGGGGCGGCGATTCAAGAAAATTCAACATCGATTATCTTGTAAAGATGCCTTCCTCACTTTCTCTGACCGTCTCCAACAGGTATGGAGATACGGATCTTGATGATCTCACCGGATTTGTAAATATGGATATAAAATATGGCAACCTTACTGCAGGCAGACTTTTGAGAGGAAACGAAAAACCTTTAAGCATAATCAATGTTTCCTACGGCAGAGCTTCGATTGATGAAGCAGGATGGCTGGACGTCACATTAAGGTATTGCGGCAACTTTTTTCTTTCAAAATGCCAGGCTCTGCTGATCGACAGCAAATATTCCACACTAAATATAGGAACTGTCAGCTCACTGGTGGGAGAATCACGGTATGACGGTAAATTCAGGATTGATAACATCAATAACCTGATAATCGATGAGGGCTATTCCAATGTCACTGTAGGCACACTGACCAAAAAGCTGACTGTCGATGCATCTTACGGATCATTCAGTGCCGATGTCGTAAAAGCAGAATTTGAATCAATCAATATCGATACGCGCTATGCTTCTGTTCGGGTTGGTATAGAGGAGTCAGCCAGCTATAACCTTGATGCCAGATTATCATATGGCGGATTGAAATACAACGAGGATAATTTCATTAACAAACGGCGTATTGTCGAGAATACTTCAACAGAGATCAGCGGTATTGTCGGCAAGGAAGAATCGCCTAAAGCTGCTCTTAAAATCAGCGGTTCATACGCAACGGTGAAACTGTACTAATCGGGGTGCGGCGTGCGGCATGCGGCGACCGGCAGCCTGTTAAAAATCCATTTCCACAACCGTAATTCCGGATCCCCCCATATCAACATGCTCGTCGCGGAATGACTTGACGACATTTAATGTTGCCAGGTATTCTCTGACCAGCTGCCTTAATATTCCATTTCCCTTACCATGAAGTATTCTGAGGTTTTTATGCTGAACCATTAAAGCATTGTCTATCAGATCTCTGACAAGATTTATGGCTTCTTCTCCCCTGACACCTCTGATATCTATTTCCGGTTTGAAATTGAGCTTCCTCTGGCTGATAAGAGGATCAGCTTCATAATGAACTTTCCCTGATTTCAGGCTTTTTTTCAGTTCAGCCCGGCTGATCCGGTCCACATTATCTATGGAAACCTGGAACCTGAAACTTCCCGTTTCGACAATTATCGTTTTTCCCTTTATACCGACTATTTCGCCGGCAGCCATTGTGTCGGTCATTCTGACGGCATCCCCGACCTTCAGAGGTTTGTCAGGTTTCAGTTCATCCGCAGCCGGTTCAGACTTTTCAGTTGGCTTTAATTTTCTGGCCTTTTCGGCAAGAACTGAGATCTTCTTTTCAGCAATTGATTCAACCGGTTTAGCTTCCTCGACTACATTGCTCTTAAACACTTCAAGCTGCTGCCTGACATCTTTGGTTTTTTCCCTTTCAGCCTGCGATTCCTTAATCTGGCGGATAGTGTTTTCGATCATTCTGTTCGATTCACTCAGAAGACTCTGAGCTTCATCTTTCGCCTTCGAGATGATTTCCTTCCTGAGTGATTTTGCACCTGAGATCTCATTCTCGTATTCATCGATCAACTCTTCAAGCCTTTTCTCATGCTGACGTATGTTTATTCTCTTGTTCTCCCAGTATCTCTTATCACGGGCAATGTCCTTCAGGTGCCGGTCGTAATTGATATTCTTTACACCTGCCTTGCCGGAAGCTTCATTGAGGATCTCTTCCGGCAGACCTATTTTCCTTGCTATCTCAAATGCAAAAGAACTTCCGGGTTTACCAATGAAAAGCTGGAACAGAGGTTGCATCAGGTGATTATCAAAGGCCATTGCGCCATTTACGATACCTTCGGTCATGGAAGCAAAATGCTTAAGGTTGGTATAGTGTGTGGTAAGTACACCGAATACCTTCTTCCTGTTGAGATCAGCGAGAATTGCCTCAGCTATTGCGCCTCCCAGCATAGGTTCGGTGCCTGTTCCGAATTCGTCGATGAGCACCAGGCTTTTTTCATTTCCGCTCCTTAGGAACTGTTTCATATTCAGGAGATGAGAACTGTATGTGCTGAGATCATTTTCGATGCTCTGTTCATCGCCGATGTCGATGAGTATATCCGTGAAGACACCGCATTCTGATCCTTCAGATACCGGGATTGTGAGACCGCATTGAACCATATACTGAAGCAGGCCGACAGTTTTCAGGCAGACTGATTTGCCTCCGGCATTCGGCCCTGAGATAACCAGTATCCTGTTCTTATCGTCAAGCTGAATATCGAGAGGTACAACTTTTCGTCCCTGGAGCTTCCCGAAGGCCATGGAAAGAAGCGGATGAACGGCATTTTTCCAGGAAACTGATGGTTTCTCCGTTAAAACCGGCTTGATTGAGTGATGCTGGTTCCCGAAAAGTGCCTTCGACCTTAAAAAATCTATTTCTCCAAGGAATGAATTTGACTCGATCAGGTCGTCGATATATGGACGGATATTATCCGCAAATGCTGTTAATATTTTAACAATCTCCCTGCGCTCCTCGTATTCGAGTTCTGTAATGTCGTTGTTGATCTCAACTATCTCTTCCGGTTCTATGAACACAGTCTTGCCGGAAGCCGATTGATCGTGTATAAGACCTTTCAATCGTCTTTTATCGTATGTGCTGACGGGAATCACGCCTCTTCCGTTCCTGACCGAGACGGCAGTATCAGAATCTGCAATACCTTCAGCCTGGGCCTGTTTCAATATTGCGCTGAGTCTTTTTGAAGCCTGGATATTTTTAGCAGCGATCTCCGATCTGATCTCTTTCAGTCTTGAGGATGCATTGTCTTTTATGTTTCCATGTTTATCAATAATCCGGTCGATGGAATCAATAACATAAGGATAAGTCTTTACCGGGCCGCACATTTTCCTGAGCACAGGATATACATTTTCATCCCTGGCTTTGAAAAAATTCAGGATCGATCTGATAGTCTCGAGAGACCGTTTAAGGTCGAAAAGTTCTCTCACATCAGGGAAAGTGCCTTCGATCCTGATCTTGTTAAGGCATTCTGAAATGCTGTAATAGTTGTCGGCCGGAAAATTATCCTCGAACTGAAGGAGGTGCTGGAATTCAGATGTAGCCGAGAGCTTTTCCTTTATGTTATCCGGGGCATCGGTAAACCTTATGGTATCGACTTTCTCATTTCCCATGGGACTGAGGCATCTCTCTTTGAGAAGCTCTCTGATGCGGTCGAAACCGATCTTGGATTCGAAGTTTGAAGGGTATATCATGATTAGACAAAAGACAAAAGACCAAAGATACAAGGAGAAAGGAGAAAGAAAAAAGTCAAAATGAATAAATCACTTTCCAGGAAAGATTCCTAGTCCCTTACACACCTTACCGACATGCCACCATACTTTGGAGCGTTATTCTTGACAATGCCTGCAAGGTTGTATTCCATCTTCAGATAAGATGAATGTGTTGAAGAATACATGGTTGAAGTCCAGAAGAATCCTGTCTGCTGAAGGTTGCCGTATCCCTTGGAATCTATTAGAAAACCTCCGGGCAGCGCCGTGAATCCATATGCATTGTCGGCACTTGTGTTGGGTGTTAGCCAATGAATTGTTCCGGCTTCCTTCAGTTTTCCCCCTGCAACTGTTTCGCCTCCGGCAAAGACAAACAGTTCTTCCCACTCCGCCATCGAAGGCACATGCCATCCTGCAGGACAGAGCTTCCCGGAGCTGACAGCATACCAGTTATAAAGTGCACCGTATGTATTAAGGTTTGTGGTGTTGCTTTCATAATAACAGTAGGCTGCATATGTTAATGTTATCCAGATACCAGGATTAAGCTGAGATCCGATAAAGCTATAATCGTTGTACCTGGTTGTTTTCAGGTTCTGTTTTGTCCACCACAGTTTCCCGATTTTGACAGTATTATAGGTATTTCCATCACTATCTCCCACAGTACCCGTGCTTCCAGTCGATTCGCTGATCTTGAACAGTGGGCTCTCACCATAAACTGAACTGTTCACGACACTCGTTACCCTTATCTTATAATCAGAGCCGTAGACAAGATTATCGGGAAGTGTCCATGTGTGGCTGCCGTCATTTGTTGTTCCCGTAACAATTATAAGTGTAAGAGATGAAGCTTTGTAAAGGGATAAGGTAACGGTCCCGGTCACATTGGACGACCAGGTGATTATCCTGTTTTCCAGCTCCATCCAGTGGTCTGTTGCAACCGGTGAAGTAACGGTTATATATGGGGCAGCAGGTGTGGTGAAGGGCTGCTGTCCTCCGTAACTGGTGCCGGCGCTGTTGATAGCATAAGCCCTTGCAAAATAGTTTGTCGAAGGGGAAAGCCCAGTTAAAGAGCTTACGAAAGTTCCTCCACCTGCCCCATCAGTGGTCTTGCTATTTGAAGTAGTAGGATTCTGGCTCGTGCTCCAGCATACACCGCGGGTTGTAACCGGTGCACCTCCCTCATTGGCAACATTTCCGCCACACACAGCTGAATTATATGCGACCGATGTTACGGTATTTGTTGTTACGGTGGGCTGAACAGGCAGTGTTGTAAAGCTCTTCTCCTCACCGTATGAGGAACCTACACTATTGGTAGCATATGCTCTTACATAATATGTAGTGCCACCTGTAAGTCCGGTAATATTGCTTACAAATACACCTGTCCCTGCCGGGTCAATTGTATGAACGTCAGCAAGATCAGGATTGTGATTGACGTCCCAGCATACACCTCTTGCCAACATCGTTGCATCACCGTCGCTGGTGACATTCCCTCCGCAAACTGCAGTTGTTGTTGTAGGCGATATCACTTCTGCTGTAATCACAGTAGGCACTACCGGGTCTGATTTAGTCTTAAAGCTGACCTCGCTGCCGTAGGCTGTACCGCCGTCATTTATAGCATACGCCTTTAAGTAATATATTGTACCCTTTGCAAGTTGTTTCAGATCGTATGAAAAAGTCCCGGTTCCCGATCCGATCTGAACTTTATCGCTTGAAGTATTAGGATCCTGGGTGATGCTGAAGCAAACTCCTCTCTCCTTTACGGAGGTCCCTCCCTGGCTTATAACGTTGCCTCCTGCAGTAGCTCCCGCATTTTCTCCCACAAGAATCAGGTTAGTTACTGCATCTGTCGTTACAGTCGGCTTTTCATC
>CAZXAM010000021.1:49475-52736 GCA_964638545.1 uncultured Rikenellaceae bacterium
CTCCCACAAGAATCAGGTTAGTTACTGCATCTGTCGTTACAGTCGGCTTTTCATCAGAGAGCGTCGTAAAACTTATCTCGGCCCCGTAGACTGTTTCGCTGCCCCGGCTGCAGTAGGCTCTTACATAATATGGCTTCCCGGGGGTCAGATTCGTTAGTGTCACCCAGTACTCTGTTCCTACCTTTGGATCCCCTAGGGCCTCTTTTTTTGTCCCTGTCTCCTGAGCGTTCCGATCAAGTGAATAGACGTGCCCGTATGATGAGACTCCCTCACCCAGGTCAAGAATTTTGCCTGACACATCGGCTGTCGATATTTTTATATTTTCTACTTTGCCCGTGGAGACAAGCATTTCTTTTTCGGGCTCCTTGCAGGTCTGAAGAAAGAGAATCCCTGTCAGCAGGCATAACTGAATTAATGTGTTGGTCTTCATAGGTTTGGATTTAAAATTTAACCTGACCAATAAAATGTATCTGAGGCTATTCCCTCAGTATGAAAATAAAATCGCCTCCTTCATCCCCTGTGTCCTGTATAACACCAAACTGGGGGACAATCTTGCTGTTGCTCGTGACAGCCATGTTAAACTGGTTGAAAAGCTGTTGTGAGGGAAGGAACTTGTCGTTGTTCGTAAGCAGCCTGTCGAGCATATATTTAAGGAATGCACTCTCGTCAGGGACCTCCTCACCGTATTGCCCGCTTGTCATGGCCTTTCTGCTCGGATACTTATAGAGAATGTTCATAGTCTCAACATCACCGCCTACTGCCCTTGTCTTAAAAATAGAACCTCCGAAACAAGCATCGCTGATGAGCAGAGTATGTTTAGACTTTATCTCCCTCAGGTAATCGCGAAGGGTGCTGTTCCGGAACCATTCGAGTTTGCTGTCCCTCCTGGCATCAGACGGCAGCCAGAAGCCGATCTCAGCGTTTTTGTCGTAAATGCCATGACCGGCATAAAAGATCAGGAAATTATCCTCCGGACGAATTTTTTTGGCAAAATAATCAAGCGCTTCAACTATATCAGCCATTTTGGCGTTGCGAAGTATTTTTACATTCTCGGTATTGAAAATATATTTTGTTGTTATCACATTGTAGAACCTTTCAGCATCCCTGACGGGATTATCAAGGGAGGGGATCTTGGGATCATTGTATTTGTCAATACCTATAATAAGGGCATAGAATTTACCCATTATTACGGGGCCATCCGGGGCACTTTCATTTCCGGGAACTATCTTGCCTTCGTTATTTACATTCAGCTTAGCCCTGTTGTTTATCCGGATAGTTGCCTTGCCGCTTGTCACTACCTGGGAGTTGAGGAAGGAAGCATTGACAAGGAAAATAAATATAAACAGAATACTCTTTTTCATATCCCCGGTTTTAAAAATCCACTTTTAGTGTCAGCAAGGTAATATTGCCCTTTTGAGAAGGCATTGAATTGAGGGATATCCTGGCATGCTGCATCGGCTTATACCTGTTTGGAGTTGCAGCCATCCAGATTATATTGGCTGCCCAGATCACACCCGCAGAAATAAGCAATGTACCTGCGATGTTATTCTCTTTCTGCGACTGTTCAAGAAGATCCGCTCTTTCAACCGGATCATCTTTGGTTTCCAGATATTTATCATAAGTATTTGAAAACTTGTTCTGGTATATGATACCTCCGGCAAGAGCCCCATAGGCCGGAATGCTTGTAAGCCACCACGGTTTCCCATCCCTGGTCTTCGTTTGTCCCAGTCCCGGGACAACCGCAGAAAGGGCAATCATCTTGCCTTTGCTGAATTCCTTCTCGAACATCTCGCCCTTTATCTCTACCGTCACATCCTCGTTGAGGAAAATGGCATCCTCCTCCGGAGCCCAGGTTATGACCTTGTTATTGCCGGCACTGATCGAATCGCCTATCTCGCCCCTGATGGAATAAGCTCTTATCGGATCGCCGTCCTGATCGCGAAGCTCCACCCATACATAATAAACATTCGATTTGCTTTTAGACACAAGATCGTAAGTGATGGTAAGCTTGTACCCGTCAAATTCAAGCTTTGGCTGAGTGATAAGAAAACTCTGTGATGACACCTTAATGCCGGAGGGAAGGAAAAAGAGAATAAGGAGAAACTTTATAATTTTCATATCCTGAACAGATAAGTTTAACTTTTTCAAGCCGGCTCCTTATCAAATTTAAGATAAATTAATTAATTGACTGACAACAATTAATCAATTATTATACTGTGCATGTTAAAAAATTACCCGGATACTTTCAGTGAAGATCCTCTGAAAGCATATCTGATCAGGTTGATTTTCCGGATTTATGAAGTTTAACTATGATTGGTTCAACTGCAACAAGGCATCCCTTTTTCATTTCCTGCAGTTCAGGCTCTATTATGTTATAGAAATCATTCAGCACAGTTGTCTTATCAATAATCTCAATCATTACAGGAAGTTTTTCGGTCAGCTCCCAGAACTTTGAGGAGTTGATCTGACTGCTGAGGCCAAAACCCATAATGCCTCTGTAAACAGTCACACCCGAAATTTTCCTGTCGCGTGCAAGCTCTACAATAAATTCATATAAAAGTTTTGAGCCGATCCTGTCGGTGGAGCTGGCATACACTTTAAGTATGCTGTATTCAGTTTTTTCCATTGTCAGAGAATATTGGTTGAGGCGTAACCGAAAAATACCGCAGTAAATCCTAGCAAAAGGCTCAAACCTGTGTAAACAAAAAGCGAGGCATACTGTCCATTATGAAGCAGAACCAGGCTTTCACCGGTAAATGTTGAGAAAGTGGTGAATCCCCCGCATAATCCTACCATCAGGAACATCCGCCATCCGGTATTAAGGAGCGTGCTTTTATCCGATATCCCTATAAGCAGTCCGATTATAAAACTACCAATGACATTTACCAGAAGTGTCCCGACCGGGATTGCAAACAGACTGACTGTAATATTCAGCTTTGAAACCAGATACCTGGCCACGCTTCCAATGAAGCCTCCTGCTCCAATCAGCAACAAATTTCTAATCATAATCAAAAAGGCCAGAAGAATTTTAAAATCAAAGTTAATTAATGTTAATCATTTTATTACAATTATATCGTTGTGTAATCAATTTGACTACTTTTAACACCCAAATTATTTAAAATATTAAAAATGAAAAACTTTAAAATAAGCGGCAGTCTTTTAATCATGCTCTTTATGCCATTGTTGCTTTCAGGGCAGACAGAGAATGTCGATCTGAACATGGTTTATAAGATAAAACAGGAAGGATCGCGCAATTCGAAA
>CAZXAM010000021.1:52836-56257 GCA_964638545.1 uncultured Rikenellaceae bacterium
TGTCGATCTGAACATGGTTTATAAGATAAAACAGGAAGGATCGCGCAATTCGAAAATGGAAGAGCTGGCTTTCGGACTTACAGATTTCGTCGGACCAAGACTTACAGGATCGACCGGGAACAACCGTGGAAATGAATGGGCTAAAAAGAAAATGGAAGAACTCGGTTTCCAGAATGTGAGAATTGAAGAGGCAGGAGATTTCAGCCGCGGCGGATGGGACAACGTGAAAACCTATGCTGCAATGGTCGCCCCCTACTATGTCAATTTTGCCTGTAATCCGGTTGCATGGACCGGCAGCACAAAAGGACTGGTCAAGAGTGAAGTTGTACTGGTCGATGTCCGATCCGAGAGCGATATTGAGAACTACAAGGGAAAGCTGTCCGGCAAGATCATTATGATGCCTTCTTCAAGCAACACTCCCTACCAGATAAGCTTTGAACCTCTTGCATCACGCTATACTGAAGAACAACTCGAAGCTCTTACAAAAGAGACACTCACATCAGGCGGAAGAAGGCAGCAGGGTATTCCTGCAGACATGGCCGCAATGATGGCTCAGAGACAGCTGAGAACAAAAATGACCGACCTTCTCAAAAGTGAGGGTGTCGCTGTGATCCTGAACAATTCTGGCACATACAATATCCCAAGGTCGGGATTCGCAGGGTACAATGCTGCCACTGGCCCCGAACCTGTTGCTGAGCTGAATATCCCCATGGAAGCTTTCGGAAGGATGGAAAGACTTCTCAGGAATAAGGTGCCTGTTGAGATGGAAATCGAGATAAAGAATAATTTCTTTCCAAGTTCAAAAGTATATAACGTTATTGGCGAGATACCCGGAACCGATAAGATCCTGAAAAACGAAGTTGTCCTTCTGGGCGCCCATATTGATTCGTACCAGGGTGGTACCGGAGCGGCAGACAACGCATCAGGCTGCATTGTGATGATGGAGGCATTGCGAATCCTGAAGGCTCTGAACGTTGCACCCAAAAGGACAATAAGGGTTGCTCTATGGGGTGGCGAAGAACAAGGACTTTACGGATCACGCAGTTATGTAAGCCGTTACCTTGTGGATGCATCAAATAACCAGAACAAGCCGGATTTTGATAAGTTCGCCGCTTATTTTAATATGGATAACGGATCGGGACAGTACAGAGGCATCTATCTTCAGGGAAATGAAATGGTCAGACCTATTTTTGAAGAGTGGCTGAAACCGTTTGAGGGTCTGGGATGCTCAACGATCACAATAAGAAATACAAGTGGCACAGACCATCAGTCATTCGACCCCTATGGACTTCCTGCCTTTCAGTTCATTCAGGATGAGATCGAATACGAACGCGGCTATCATACCGTTATGGACACTTATGAAAGGCTGGTAATGAGTGACCTTAAGGTGAATGCAATAATTACAGCTTCCCTGGCTTACAATGCAGCTATGAGGGCAGAAAAGCTTCCACGCAAACCAGTCACACAGACTCAGAGAACAGTAATGGTCGGCATGCCTATGGGAATGTAGGAACAAGACAAAAGACAAAAGACATAAGATACATGGAGTGACAACATGGCAACCGGCTACCGGTTACCGGGTGCCGGTGGCCGTCTGATCTACATCCTTCATTGACAACTGAATTCGTCTTCTGTCGGGATCAACCGAAATTACCTTGACCATCACATGCTGATTAAGCTTCACTACGGAAGCAGGATCCTGTACATATGATTTGCTCAGATTAGACACATGTACAAGTCCGTCCTGCTTGATGCCAATATCGACAAAGGCTCCGAATTTTGTAACATTTGTTACAATTCCGGGGACTACCATTCCGGGAACCAGATCCTCCATATCGTGAACATCGGCAAACCTGAACTCTTTTATCTTTGACCGCGGATCGCGGCCCGGCTTTGCGAGCTCGTCCATAATATCTTTAAGAGTAGGAAGTCCTGTTGCAGGCGTGACATACTTTTCAAGCTTTATCTCCTTCCGCTTTGCTTCATTGGTAATAAGCTCTCTTATATCACATCCGATGTCAGCCGACATAGCCTCAACCACCTTATAGCTTTCGGGATGAACGGCGCTGCTGTCGAGAGGATTATCGGCATTTCTTATCCTCAGGAAACCCGCGCTCTGCTCGAAAGCCTTCTCTCCCATCCTCTTCACCTTCATGAGTTCTTTTCTCGATTTAAAAGGACCATGTTCACTCCGGTAATCAACCAGATTGCGGGCAAGCTGAGGACCAAGTCCCGATACATATGCAAGAAGATAACTGCTTGCTGTATTAACTTCTACACCCACGGCATTCACGCAGCTCATAACAACATCGTCGAGTGAAGTCTGCAGCTTCTGCTGGTCGACGTCATGCTGGTACTGACCTACGCCGATCGATTTTGGATCTATCTTTACAAGCTCGGCCAGCGGATCCATGAGCCTGCGGCCTATTGATACGGCGCCCCTGACTGTGACATCATAATCCGGGAATTCATCACGTGCTACCCTGGAGGCTGAATATATGGATGCTCCTGCTTCGCTTACAACAAATACCTGGATATCATTCTCGAATTTAATGTATTTCATAAACTCCTCCGTCTCGCGGCTTGCTGTTCCGTTTCCGATGGCAATAGCCTCAATCTTATAGGCATTCACAAGAGTCAGGATCTTCTTTATCGAAAGAGCAGTTTGGTTTTGCGGCGGATGAGGGTAAATGGTCTCGTTATGAACAAGATTTCCCTGTCTGTCGAGGCAAACCACTTTGCAGCCTGTCCTGAAACCGGGATCGATGGCAAGAATGTTCTTCTCGCCCAGGGGAGAAGCAAGAAGAAGCTGACGCAGATTATCGGCAAATACACTTATCGCCTCAATATCGGCTTTTTCTTTTGAGATGTTCCTGAATTCAGTTTCCATCGATGAGGAGAGAAGTCTTTTCCAGCTGTCTTTTACAGCGTTTTGTACGAGTTCTGATGATTCATTTCTGCCTTTTATGAAAATAGAATTGAGAACTTCAATTGCATGCTCTTCCTCAGGTTCAATTGCAAGCTTCAGAAAACCTTCGTCTTCTCCCCTTCGCATCGCCAGAAGCCTGTGTGATAGGCATTTTTTCAGTGGTTCCGACCAATCGTAATAATCGCTGAACTTGATCCCTTCCGCCTCCTTGCCTTTAACAACTTTTGAATACAGAACTGCTTCCCTGTCGAAAAGGAATCGCAGTTTTTTCCTGGCATTTTCATCCTCGTTGATCCACTCGGCAATTATATCGCAGGCGCCTTCAAGCGCCTCTTCGACTGTCGCAACCTGATCGTTCAGATACTCTTCTGCTTTGAGCGATGGGCTATTTTCCTGCTGTCTGAAGATTATTTCAGCAAGTGGTTCCAATCCTTTTTCTTTTGCAATAGTGGCTCTTGTACGGCGCTTCGGCCTGAATGGCAGGTAAATATC
>CAZXAM010000022.1:0-6678 GCA_964638545.1 uncultured Rikenellaceae bacterium
ATGCTTATCCGCATCTATCCAGAAAATCCAAATCCGAAGCACATCCGGCAGGTGGTAGATCTGCTGGAAGTCGGAGGTATAATTATTTACCCCACGGATACGGTATATGCGATAGGCTGCGATATTAAAGCGCATAAGGCAATAGAAAAAATTGCAAGGCTTAAAGGACTTAATCCTCAGAATCCAGACCTTTCTCTTATTGTTCACGATATGAGCCAGCTTTCGGATTATACCATAATCAGGGACAATCCGACTTTCAAACTGCTGAAAAGGAATCTTCCGGGACCATTCACATTCATCGTAAGGGCTAACAACCAGATCCCGAAATTATTCAAGAACAGGAAGAAGACCGTCGGTATCAGGATACCTGATAACTCAATTGTTCTGGAGATCGTCAGGGAGCTTGGTCGTCCTATAATTACCACCTCAGTTCATGATCCGGATGAGATACTGGAATATACGACTGATCCTGAGCTTATTCATGAGAAATACAGGGAATTTGCCGACATCGTTATAGATGGAGGATACGGAAAGAATGAAGCTTCGACTATTGTAGACTGCACCGGCGATGAGCCGGAAATAATCAGACAAGGTTTGGGAAATCTGGAATGGTAAAAGAAACATTTCTTGTTCCATGCTCCTTGTTTCTTGTTCCCTACCTTCTGTAGAAGCTTGCCGTAAAAAGAATCAGCACAGAGAAGAGTTCAACTCTCCCTATAAGCATCAGAAACGAGAAGAACCATTTGCCTGCCATTGGAACCAGGGCGTAATTCGTGAAAGGCCCGAAATTACCTATACCGGGTCCAATGTTGCCCAGCATTGCCGCCGAAGTGCTGAATGATGTAACAATATCATAACCCATCAGCGATATTATCAGGGCGCTCACAGAGATAACAATAAAATAAAAAGTTATGAAGACCAGCAGGTTATTGATTATTCCCTGGGGAACTGTTTTATTGTCGAGCCGGACCGGAATGACTGCATTCGGATGAATCATCCTTTTCATTTCATGCCTTGTGTTCCTCGTAATAAGAAGAAGCCTTATAATCTTCAATCCGCTGCTGGCCGACCCTGATGTTCCACCAATAAACATCATGATAAAAAGGAGAAGGATCATCAGATTCCCCCAAAGGTTATAATCCATATGATAGAATCCGGTCGTGGTAATTACTGATACTGACTGGAAAGAGGCTTCCAGAAAGGCAGTACCGGCCGGGAATCCCTGGGTGATCCATAGGATAGCCGCACTGAAGACAACAAAGAGGAGACAGGTGATCAGGTAGAAAACGAATTCATTGTTGCCTCTTATCCTGGGGAAATTTCTTTTTACTGCGAAGTATATAATGGTCATGTTTGTTCCTGCGAGGAACATGAAAATAGTCAGGATTATCAGGATAAAAGGCGAATCGAAAGCTGCAATACCTCCGTTGCGTGTTGAGAAGCCTCCCGTCGACATGGTCGAGAATGAATGAGATACGGCATCAAATACATTCAGGCCTCCGGCAATGAGAAGAACTGATTCAATAAGAGTGAGACTCACATAGATTGAGATCAGCCTTTTTGCCATCTCATTGATCTTAGGATGTATCTTATCACCAGCCTGGCCTGTGAAGTCAGTGATAGGGAGCTGAATGTTGATATTCCTGACAACCTGAAGCACTGAAAGTGAGATAATTATGAAGGAAAGTCCGCCGATCCACTGGGTGATGCTCCTCCAGAACAGAATTCCATGAGGCAGTGTTTCAATGTTTGTAAGAATTGTAGCTCCGGTTGTTGTAAATCCTGACATCGACTCAAAGAATGCATCGCCGAAATTGGCGATACTTCCGCTCAGCAGATAAGGAAGGGTGCCGAAAAGACTTAACAGTATCCATATCCCGCACATAATTATGTAGCCTTCTTTCTGACCCGAAAGCTTTTCTTCATTTCTGAGAGGTGTGAATACAAGCACCCCGGTCACCAATGTAATTATGGAACAGTACAGCAGTGTAGCTTTCTCCCCGTACAGGATTGAGACACCTGCTGAAAGGAGCATAAACAGACCTTCAATAATTATTACCAGGCTGAAAACCCTGGCTATGACCCTGAAGTTAATCATAACTTATCAGGTAAAGAATTTCGTCAGCTTATCGTATGCTGTGGGAAGAGTGAAAACAACCACCTTGTCACCGGCTTTTATGATCGTATCGCCTGTAGCGATGAAAGGCGCCCCATCTCTCGTTCCTCCTCCGACAATTGCATCTTTCGGAAAGTCGAGGCTGCGAAGCGTTCCTCTTGTAATCCTTGCATCTTCGGGAACATTGAATTCTATGACTTCAGCTTCGGTGCCTGCCATATATTTAACCTGAGTGACATTAAGGTTGGTGGTGTGACGGAATATCCTGCTGGCAGCTGATATCTTTTTGTTGATGATAGTATCAATCCCTGAATTTTCAGCAAGACTAATATATTCCATATTCTCGACCTCTGCAATTGTCTTCTTTACTCCTTTATTCTTCGCAAGCAGACACGAAAGTATATTAATTTCTGAATTGCCGGTTACAGCAACAAAAGCATCAACCCTCGTGATCCCTTCCTGTTCGAGAAGTTCAATGTTTCTGCAGTCGCCATTGATAATGAGTGTGTTGTCGAGTATCTCAGCAAGGTCAGCACATCTTTGAGGATCCGAATCAATAAGCTTAACCGTGCAGTTCTTCTGCATGTATAGCGCCACATGCTTTCCTATCCTGCTTCCGCCGAGGATCATAATGCTCTTCGCCTCGAAGCTCTCCTTACCGGAAGTTTTCATCATTTCGTCAATGCCCTCGCGGGTAGAAATCACAAAAACCGTATCACCTTCCTGGAATTGCTCTTTACCCCTTGGGATGATCGTTTTGTCGTCGCGTTTTATAGCAACCGCCCTGTACTTGTCGGTCTTGTTCGTTCTGCTAACCTCCTCGAGACTTTTATTAAGTATAGGCGCATTCCTGTCGAGTTTCTGGACAAACATGGAAAGCATGCCTCCTGAGAACTCCATATATTCTGTTGTGCCTGTTTCCTGAAGAAGGCCCAGCACTTCCCGGGCCGCTATCAGTTCAGGGTAAATAAGAGAATCAATCCCAAGAGCTTTGAAAAATTCAAGGTTGTATTTATCGAGGTAATCGAGGTTGTCGATCCGGGCGATCGTTTTCAACGCTCCGAACCTTTTTGCCAGTACCGAAGAAGTGATATTGGTATCTTCGGAATGAGTTACGGCTATGAAAAGATCCGCCTTTTTCTGAAGAATGTCCTGGAGCAATTTCACAGATGTCGCTGAACCGTGATAAGCCAGAACATCAAGAGTGGATTCAAGGGGTTTCAGCCTTTCATCCTCCGGATCAATTATTATAATCTCATGATTTTCATTTGAAAGCATCTTGGCCAGATGCGATCCTACTTCACCAGCCCCTGCAATTATTATTCTCATTGGAACCTATTGAAAAAAGCACAAAATAATAGATAAATAGCGTAATACTCAAGCTTTTTCATACAAATATTTTATTGCCGTTCACAGCTTTAAACTTAATGCTCCCTTTTTGCCCGTAAAATGAATGGTGTCAGCATTTATCGACCTGATCAGTCCCGAGAACTTAACGCCAGGGTTAGCCCCTGATGCGACAACTACTGCCTTAATTTTTTCGACCGGTTTATTAGTTTGTTCCATAATTGGTCTGCTGCCTGTAAAAATCAGTATGTCAGGATCATATTTTAACAGCATTCCGGAATTCACCCGGTTCGTTACCAGTGCAGTGCTGTGGCCGGCTTTTATCAGGCACGGTTTTTCTGTAATAACATGATGTACGGTTTTCAGTCCAAGGATGGCGCAGTGCCTCGTTACCTCAGGTCCCGGATAGAGAGTATCAGAATACAGAATAAGGTCCTTTCCTGTACGGATCCCGATCGTTGAACTTCCTATCGAATTATAAACGATTAGCTCGGATGAAGATCTGACACGGATTTCACTTAAGGTGCCGGCAGCAGTGAAACCAAGAACTGAAATCAGGATCCATTTCAACGGGATTGACTTTCTTGCCATGAGCAGGCGCATTGAAAGAAACAGCGATATAGTAAGAAGGATGCACCCTGCAGTTTTAAGTCCTATATTCTCAATTGTTGAAAATGGCAGTGAAGCCGCTCTGGCAGTAAGATACTCGGTGAGTCCGGCAAGAAAATCAAGAAGCCTGGCAAGAGGTTGGGAAATGAATGCCAGCGGAAATGTCAGCGGCACAAGCGATCCTGTTATTATAACTATTGACGAGAGAGGAACTATTATGATGTTTGACAGGATGAACCATGTCGGGAACCGGTTGAACAGCATCACTGTCAGAGGCAGAGTACCTGCCTGGGCAACTATTGAAACAACCGCTGACTGCCAGATAAGATCAGGAATCCGGTATCTGAACCTGATCTTCAGGTAAAAGTCGCGGTAGAAACAGATTATAAAAATGACTGCGGAATAGGAGAGAAGGAATCCGGCGTCGAAGATGACGGAAGGCCTGGCAAGTATCAGCACAAAGGCAGAAGCAAGAACAGAGTTAATAGGATTAACAGGTCTTTTTAGCATTTTTCCAGCCTGAAGGAATGTGAACATGATCGTCGCTCTCATCACTGATGGCGTAAGCCCGGTGACGAAAGCGAACGACCAGAGAAGGAGCAGGGCGATGACAATCCTCAAAATCTCAAGCCTCCCTTTAAGGAAAAAAAGCACATTAAAAATGAAAACACTCAGGATCACTGCGTGCAATCCCGATACAGCCATGATATGCATGACTCCTGCTTTAATAAAATATTGCTTTTGTTCCGGATCCAGCATGTTTTTCTGCCCGACCGTTATTGCTGCCACAAGAGCGAGCCTGTCTCCCTCAATCCCTCTTTCCCGGAACATGTCAATTATTCTTTCTCTGATCATCAGGGCTCTGTGCGTCAGCCGTCTCCTTTCAGGGATTGAAAAACCGCAGATATCACTGCTGTCGGTAAAAGCATAATACCTGATCCCCTGGTTCTCCATATAAAACCTGTAATCAAATTCATAAGGATTACCCCTGTTGGTTATTTCCAGAGGCTTGCATCTGATCGTCAGCCTGTCTCCCGGGAGATAATCCCTGACTGCCCTGTCTTTCTTATGGTAAATGAGAATAGATCCTTCAAGCGGAAACGGATTACCGTTATTAATTCCCGATTCCATCGTAAGTATCAACCTGAATGTATTCTCTTTTTCCTCGGGGTAATCAGACAAATATCCCGATAAAAAAGTCTCATGGGATTCCAGTGTTGAAAGAGAAGTCTTTTCTATTTTATATAGCAGCAGTCCGGCTATAAAGAGTGCAAACATCAGCGAGAATCCGTAAGCCCTGTTAGTGAAATTTCTGTTCAGGGACCGGGAGAGAATAAATGCCGCAATGATAACTATCCCTGAAATTATGAAGAACAGAGCGTCGGGAAGGTAAAAATACCCGCATACGATACCGGTGCATAATGGCAAACCGATACGGAGAAACGGAATTTCCCTGTGTAGCACAAAATACAGTTTGAGACAATATAAAGATAGGAAAAAGTATTTAGAGTGCCTAAAGTGCTTGAAGTTAAAAAACTCCTGACTCTAAGTACTCAAGGCACTTTAGGCACTTTTTATCCTCTGTCCGGGGAGTATAGTTTTGTAGTCTGCTTCGAATCTGCCCTTTGAGATGGCAAGAAGTTTGTTTTTAAGGAGTCTTTTCCTGATCGGGCTGACCTTGTCGGTAAAAAGGATGCCGTCGAGATGATCATATTCATGCTGGATGATCCTCGCCTTGTACCCTTCAAAGATCTCATCATGGAATTCCCAGTTCTCGTCGTAATATGTGATTCGTATGTGCGATTCCCTGTTCACTTCCTCCCTGAGATGAGGAATGCTGAGGCATCCCTCTGTCATAGGTTTGATTTCTCCTGTTTTTTCAACAATGTGGGCGTTGATAAAAGCCTTCTTGAAACCAGCCAGCCCGGGTTCTTCATCGGCAATGGGAGTGCCATCGATCACAAAAATTCTTATGGATTTCCCTATCTGCGGCGCTGCAAGACCCATCCCTTCAGATTTGTACATTGTTTCAAAGAGATCATCAATAAGCTGTTTAAGGCCTGGATAATCCCTGTCGATATCCGCCGCGACCTTTCGGAGGATTGAATGTCCGTAAACAACAATAGGGTATATCATTTTAACTTCTTTTTCCTTTCATGGCAGATCTGTTATCAAGGAAAGACTGAAGTATAATTGATGCACTTATCATATCAGCCATCTCCTTATTCCGCCGTCCCTTTTTTTTGACTCCGCCGTCGATCATTGTTCTCAGTGCAATCTGAGATGTGAATCTTTCATCCACCAGGTGCACCAGCTTCCCGGGGAACCTTTTGCCGAGCCGTTTTAAAAACGGATCAATATATTTAACAGATTCACTCGGCTTATTGTTCAACTGCACCGGATAACCTACCACAAATTCATCAATCTGCTCTACCTTCAGATACTCATCGATAAAACTGTCAAATTGCTGGACAGTCACTGTGTTCAATGGTGAGGCAAATATCTGCAAAGGGTCTGTAACTGCCAGTCCCACTCTCTTCATCCCATAGTCTATTCCCAGTATCCGTCCCATATCCGTCGGCAAAAGTACTAATAAAATTAAAAGG
>CAZXAM010000022.1:6778-48026 GCA_964638545.1 uncultured Rikenellaceae bacterium
TATTCCCAGTATCCGTCCCATATCCGTCGGCAAAAGTACTAATAAAATTAAAAGGTGCAAAGGCAGGGAATGAGAGGGAGAAGGGGAGAGGGGGAGAGGGGGAGAAAAAATCCCCTCCTGGGAGAGCCTGCCCCGCTTCGACGGGGGGTTGGGGTGGGTTTAAAAAGAAAGCCACCCTTTCAGATGGCTCTCTATATAATTATACAGGCTTCTTAGTTTGCCGGTACTTCCGTTTTAACTCCATACTCCATCGCTGCCAGCCTCTTGTATGAATTATACCTCCATTTGGCATTTTCCTCGGCAGCTTTGAAAAGCACTTCAGCTTCTCCGGGGAATGCCTTGATAAGCGATGTGTAGCGCACTTCTGAATTCAGGAATGCCTGGAATTTGGTCCAGTCAGGTTCTTTTGAATCCAGAGTGAAAGGATTTTTTCCTTCATTCTCAAGAAGCGGATTGAACCTGTAAAGATGCCAGTAACCGGCTTCCACAGCTGCTTTCTCCTGAGCCTGGGTCTTGCCCATCCCATCCCTTAAACCATGGTTGATACATGGAGAATAAGCAATGATCAGTGACGGTCCCGGGAATGCTTCTGCTTCTTTTATTGCCTTGAGATACTGCGAATTGCTCGATCCCATTGCCACCTGAGCAACATATACATAGCCGTAGGTCATCGCCATTTGGCCGAGATCTTTCTTACGGATCTTTTTGCCTGATGCTGCAAACTTGGCTACAGCGCCTGCAGGAGTCGATTTTGATGCCTGACCTCCCGTATTTGAATATACCTCGGTATCGAGAACCAGGACATTTATATCTTCACCTGAAGCCAGTACGTGGTCGAGACCTCCATAACCAATATCATAAGCCCATCCGTCACCGCCAAAGATCCAATGAGATTTCTTCACGAGATATTGTTTCAGGCTGAGTATCTCTGTTGTGATCTCATTCTTATCCTGTTCGCATGCAGCTATTACTTTTGCTGAAGCAATTCTGGATGCTTCCGCGTTTTGCATTCCTGCCAGCCACTCTTCGAATGCTTCTTTTGTTGCGGGTTTGACACTGTTGGCGGATTCCGTCATTCTGAGAGCCAGCCTTTCCCGCATTTTATTTGATCCGAGCGACATCCCGAGGCCGTATTCAGCATTATCCTCAAAAAGTGAGTTTGCCCAGGCCACGCCATTACCATTTTTATTGTGCGTGTATGGCGTTGAAGGCGCTGAACCGCCATATATTGATGAACATCCTGTCGCATTTGAAACAGTCATCCTGTCGCCGAAGAGTTGTGTTATAGCCTTGATATAAGGTGTTTCACCGCATCCTGCGCATGCTCCCGAGAATTCAAACAATGGCTGTGAGAACTGGCTGTTCTTAACGTTAACGAACTTGTCAACAACAGTATCCTTATAACCGACTTCTTCGTGCATGTAAGTCCAGCGGTCGATTTCGGCAAGCTGTGTTTCCAGCGGTTTCATTATAAGAGCCTTGTTTTTGGACGGGCATACGTCGGCGCAGTTGCTGCATCCTGTGCAGTCAAGAACACTGACCTGGACTTTGAACCTGTATTGTTTCAAAACCCCCGGTATGCCTTGAATGGTCTGGGTCCCTTCCGGAGCTTTTTTTGCTTCTTCCTCTGTCATCAGGAAAGGACGGATTGCAGCATGAGGACAAACATAGGAGCACTGGTTGCACTGAATGCATTCTTTCGGCTGCCATTCCGGTACGTTAACGGCAATGCCTCTCTTTTCGTAAGCGGATGTTCCTGAAGGGAATGTCCCGTCTTCTCTTCCCACGAACGCACTAACAGGCAGATCATCACCCTTTTGTGCAGTGATTGGTTCCATCACATTGCGGATGAAATCTGGTATATTACGCTTATCCTGTTCCTTAGTAACCTTTATGCCGGCCCATTCTGAAGGCACCTCAACCCTGGTGACGTCAGAGCCTTTATCGACAGCTGCATAGTTCATATTGACAACTTCTTCGCCTTTTCTGCCATATGACTTGTAGATGAATTTCTTCATCTCTTTTTCTGCCTGTTCGTAAGGGATTACATTTGCAAGCTTGAAGAATGCAGCCTGCATGATTGTGTTTGTCCTTGTGCCTAAACCAAGCTCTTCAGCTATTGCTGTTGCATTAATTATAAAGAAGTTGATCTTATGCTCAGCCAGGTATTTCTTCATATAGTCCGGAAGACGTTTTTTGGTTTCTTCAACATCCCAGATTGAGTTCAGGAGAAAGGTCCCGCCCTGCTTAAGTCCTTTAAGCATATCATATTTATCAAGGTAGGAAGGAACGTGGCATGCTACGAAATCAGGAGTGTTTACGAGATACGGTGAGCGTATCGGCTTATCTCCGAAACGCAGATGCGACACCGTAATACCACCTGATTTCTTTGAGTCGTAAGCAAAATATGCCTGGCAGTATTTATCGGTTGTTTCGCCAATGATCTTAATTGAGTTTTTGTTGGCACCTACAGTTCCGTCAGATCCAAGGCCGTAAAATTTTGCAGAGTATGTTCCGGGGAGAGCAACATTTATTTCGGGAAGAACCGGCAGAGAATGATGAGTGACGTCGTCAACGATTCCGACAGTGAACTGGTTCTTCGGTTCCTTGAGCTTCATGTTTTCGAAAACGGAAAGAATCTGAGAGGGTGTTGTATCCTTTGAACTGAGACCGTAGCGTCCGCCAACGATAACAGGCTTATCAGCCTTGTCGTAGAACATATCCTTTATGTCGAGGTAGAGCGGTTCGCCGTTGGCTCCCGGTTCTTTGGTCCTGTCAAGAACTGTTACTTTCCTGACCGATTTCGGGAATACGTCAAAGAAATACTTTGCTGAGAAGGGGCGGTACAGATGAACAGAAATGAGCCCGATTTTTTCTCCCTTCGATCTCAGGTAATCGATAACTTCTTTTGTGGTGTCTGTTACAGAACCCATTGCAATGATGATGTTTTCGGCATCGGGTGCACCATAGTATGTGAATGGTTTGTATTCCCTTCCAGTGATCCTGGATATCTCTTTCATGTAAGAGTTCACCATGTCGGGGATGGGCTCATAGAATTTATTGATTGCTTCCTTGGCCTGGAAGAAAATGTCAGGATTTTGTGCAGATCCTCTTGTGACAGGATGCTCAGGATTGAGTGCATTGGCGCGGAATTTATTGATCGCATTCCAGTCTATCAGTTTTTTCAGCTCATCCATTTCGAGGACCTCTATTTTCTGGACTTCAGCGGAAGAGCGGAATCCGTCAAAGAAATGAAGGAATGGAATTCTGGATTTTATTGCTGTCAAGTGTGCCACTCCGGCAAGGTCCATTATCTCCTGGACGCTTCCGCTTGCAAGCATTGCGAAGCCTGTCTGACGTGTGGCGTAAATATCGCTGTGGTCGCCGAAAATGGAAAGGGCATGTGCAGCAAGGGTACGCGCGCTGACGTGAAAGACTCCGGGAAGAAGTTCTGCAGCTATCTTGTACATGTTGGGGATCATAAGCAGCAAACCCTGCGATGCTGTAAATGTTGTGCTTAATGCTCCGGTCTGAAGTGCACCGTGAAGCGCACCTGCGGCGCCCCCTTCGGATTGCATCTCAACGACTTTGACAGTCTCCCCGAAGATGTTCTTAAGTCCGTTTGCAGACCATTCATCTACGTATTCTGCCATGGTTGAAGATGGTGTGATAGGATATATGGCAGCTACTTCGCTGAACATATATGCAATGTGCGCTGCGGCCTGGTTGCCGTCGCATGTTATGAATTTTTTTGTTCCCATTTTGAAGTGAAGTTTATTAATTGTTATTTTATTAACAGATCGCAAATTTACAAAAAAAAGCTATTGGTTATGACCCGTTCATTGAAACGAGGAATTCTTCATTCGACTTGGCCTGCAATAGCCGGTCGCGAAGGAATTCCATAGCTTCGAGAGCATTCATGTCGGCAAGGTAATTACGCAATACCCATATTTTCTGCATGATGTTCTTATTAAGAAGAAGATCCTCTCGGCGCGTGCTCGAAGCAGGTATATCTATTGAAGGGAAGATTCTCCTGTTCGAAAGCTTCCTGTCGAGCTGGAGTTCCATGTTTCCCGTACCCTTGAATTCCTCAAATATTACGTCATCCATTTTTGATCCTGTCTCTGTGAGCGCCGTAGCCAGAATTGTCAGGGAACCTCCATTCTCGATATTACGTGCAGCTCCGAAAAATCTCTTCGGTTTATGGAGAGCATTTGAATCGACACCTCCGGAAAGCACTTTTCCTGATGCGGGTGCAGTTGTATTGAATGCCCTGGCAAGCCTGGTTATTGAGTCGAGGAGGATAACCACATCATGACCGCATTCAACAAGCCGCTTTGCCTTCTCGAGAACTATGTTGGCAACACGGCAATGTCTTTCAGCCGGCTCATCAAAAGTGGAAGCAATGACTTCTGCCTTAACGTTCCTTGCCATGTCGGTAACCTCTTCAGGTCTTTCATCAATGAGAAGGATCATTAGGTACACTTCAGGGTGATATTTTGCAATGGCGTTAGCTATTTCCTGGAGGAGGATTGTTTTCCCTGTCTTCGGCTGTGCAACAATAAGTCCGCGCTGACCTTTGCCTATGGGAGTGAACATGTCGATGACCCTTACCGAAAGAGTTCCCTCTCCGGGCTGGCATAACGTGAATTTTTCGTTGGGGAAAAGCGGTGTGAGAAAATCAAAAGGCACCCTGTCGCGGATAAAATCAGGACTTCTTCCATTGATCTCATCGACTTTGATGAGCGGAAAATATTTTTCACCCTCTTTTGGCGGCCGTATTGTACCCTTAATTGTATCACCGGTTTTAAGCCCAAAAAGCTTGATCTGGGACTGTGAGACGTAAATATCGTCGGGTGAATTCAGATAATTATAGTCTGCCGACCTGAGAAATCCGTATCCGTCAGGCATGATCTCGAGGACGCCTGTGTTATAAATAATTCCTTCAAAATCGTAAGGTTTTTCCTTTTTTTCTTCACGAACAGGAATTTCTTCCGGAACTGGAGCAGCAATGATGGGGCCGGAGACGGATGAATCGGGATACTCATTTACTGCAGATATCTCATCTGAAAGATTCACTTCCGCGGTGGCAGGAGAGATGTAAACTTCCTCCGGAGTTTCAGGCAGAGCATCGTGAAATGGTTCGGCCGGATCTTCAGCAACAGGTTCAGGTGAAGGCTCAGCGACTGTCTCCGGCGTTTCTAAATCAGGCTCTTGCTCCGGCTTCGGGGATATTTCTTTCGTCTCTTCAGCCGGCCAGAAAGGTATTTTCTTCTCTTCAGTGGTTTCGGCAGGCTTGAAAGGATCTGTTTTCACTTCAGTCTTTTCCTGTTGCTTTGATTGTTCCTTCCATTCATCAGCTGGTGGCGCGTTCTTTGTCAGGTCGTCAGGGGAGACTGACATTACTGATTCAACCTGACGATTGAAAACAGGTTTACTTGTTCTGGGTCTTTTACCCCTTCTCTGTCCGGGGTCCTGATCCTGGTTGTTATTATTGTTCATTGTTAGGATTGTGTCGTTTTCCTTTCTTTGCAGGTTTCTGTTTTCTGTTGCATTTATCGCCTGCTGATCAAGTATCTTGTATACAAGATCCTGTTTTTTAAGCGATTCAGCTCTTTTTATTTTAAGTTCTTTGGCTATTTCCCGTAATTCAGGAAGCAGCATCTTGCTTAGCTCAAGAATGTCGTACATACTTTAAATGATAAATAGAATTTATTGGATCTCAATGATTATTATTGTTTTGGGACGGGGATCAAGACCTTGGGATGAGTCAGCCGGATAATGCAACTATTATTCACACATCCGGAAAACCTGTGCAATGATAAAAAAAAATGATTACAAAATTACTGTCATTTGTTACTAAAATGCAACGGCTTAAAATCAAATTGAATTAATAATTTGATTTTCAGTACGAATGAATAGACCTGCAATTTAGTTAAATCGCTGACAAAAAGCAAAAAAAAACATTGCAAATGTCGTTAGAGCTTGTTTTTTTATTAAAATTGTATTTAAAGGTGGGAATTTCATCAAACCAATTTTTGACTGTAAATGCGTCAGTTAAAGATTACAAAGCAGGTAACCAACCGCGACACCCCTTCCCTTGACAAATATCTACAGGAGATAGGGAAAGTTGATCTGATAACCCCGGAAGAAGAAGTTATTCTTGCAAGAAAGATCAGGACAGGCGATTCTGACGCTCTCAAAAAGCTTGTCAAAGCCAATCTGCGTTTTGTTGTTTCAGTTGCCAAGCAATACCAGAACCAGGGCATGAGTCTGCCCGACCTCATCAATGAGGGCAATCTCGGCCTGATGAAAGCAGCCCAGAGGTTTGACGAAACACGCGGATTCAAATTCATCTCCTATGCAGTCTGGTGGATACGCCAGGCCATACTTCAGGCTTTGGCTGAACAGGCAAGAATAGTCAGGCTTCCTGTTAACAAGATTGGATCAATAAATCGCATAAACAGGGCATTCGCACGTCTTGAGCAGGAATTTGAAAGAGAACCATCTTCACAGGAAATTGCCGACCTTCTTGAGATGATCCCCGAAGATGTCAAGGAATCTCTCAGGACCAACGGCAGGACTGTCAGCATGGACGCGCCGATAAGCTCTGAAGAGGATAACACTATGTACGACGTCCTTCAGAGCAACGATACGCCGAGTCCCGATAAAAACCTTATCAATGAATCCCTGGCATACGAAATAGAGAGAGCCCTGAGCACTCTCTCACCTCGTGAAGCCAAAGTGCTTAAGCTCTATTTCGGTCTTGGCATGAAGCATCCTTTCACTCTCGAGGAGATAGGAGAGGAACTTAGTCTGACCCGCGAACGAGTGAGGCAGATCAAGGAGAAAGCTATTAAAAGGATACAGTTCACCACACGGTGCAGGATACTGAAATCCTACCTCGGATAACTTTTTGTTTCTATCTTTGTTCAAAACATTTTAAATGGACCACCTGGTATCTCCATCCATTCTCTCTGCCGATTTCGGCAACCTGGCAAAAGATATTGAGCTTGTAAATGAAAGTGAAGCCGACTGGATACACTGCGATATAATGGACGGAGTTTTCGTTCCGAATATTTCTTTTGGATTTCCGGTGGTGAAGACTGTGAAGAAGTTTGCACGTAAACCTCTCGACGTGCATCTGATGATAGTTGAACCTGACCGGTACCTTGCCCGCTGGAAGGAAACAGGCGCAGATATCCTGACAGTCCAGTACGAAGCCTGCACCCACCTCCACAGAACAGTTTCAGAGATCAGGAGCCTCGGGATGAAAGCCGGCGTTGCAATAAATCCTCACACTCCCGTATCTCTTCTCAAAAACTCCCTGCCTTATATCGACATGGTCCTGATAATGACAGTGAACCCGGGCTTCGGCGGACAATCATTTATTTTGGAATGCTATAATAAGGTAGCCGAATTGAGAGAGATGATCGATACCCGAAAGTACAATGTCCTTATTGAAGTTGACGGAGGCGTAGATACCAAAAATGCCCGCAGGCTTGTTGAAACGGGAGTGGATGTGCTTGTTACGGGTAATACTGTTTTCACGTCAAAAGATCCCGTTGAGACCATTAGAAGACTTAAGAGGCTTGGATGAAAACAAAGGAGAAAGGAGAAAGGAGATCGGAACGAAGTGGAGATTCCGCATCAGCGGAAAAGGAGAAATTGAGATTATATGATTGATTGCGCGATTGCACGATTGCACGATTGCACGATTGCACGATTGCACGATTTTAAGACTTAGTCCAGCGTTTCACAAATCCGATAATTGCAGCAGTATTATCCGGATCAAACCATATGATCTCCTTATCCCTTGCCCACCATGTCATCTGACGCTTGGCATACCTGCGGCTGTTTCTTTTGATCAGTTCAATCGCTTTTTCCCTGGTTATCTTTCCTTCAAAGAAATCGAAGAACTCCCTGTATCCGACTGTGTTCAGTGCATTCATGTTCTTCAGGCCGAAAAGGTCTCTGGCTTCCTTTTCCAGACCTTCGGAAACCATTTTCTCAACCCTCAGGTTAATTCTCTCATTTAATTCCTCCCTGGATCTCTCAAGACCGATCTTCAGAATCTTAAAATCCCTCTGTCTTTTCTGTTTTGTAAGAAATGATGAATATGGCCGGCCGGTTGATTCACATACCTCAAGGGCCCTGATTATTCTTTTCGGATTCCGGAGATCAACATTTTCATAATGTTCGGGATCCAGGATTTTCAGGGCTAAACGCAATCCCCCGATCCCTTCCCTTTTATGTAATAATGTGTATTTGTCACGGATCATTTGGTCGGGATCGGGAATATCATCGATCCCTGAACATACTGCATCCAGATACATTCCTGAGCCGCCGGTCATAAGAACCAGGTTATTTTTCTGAAGAAGTTCCGGCAGTATCTTAAGGACATCTCTTTCAAAAAGACTTGAACTGTAAAACTCAGTCACCGGGATGAAGCGGATAAAATGATGCTTTATTTCTTTAAGCTGGTCTTCACCAGGTACAGCGGTGCCGATCTTCATTTCAATATAGAACTGTCGGGAATCGGCAGAAATGATCTCGCATCCGAAGTGACGTGCGATGTCAATTGAAACTTCAGTCTTCCCGACTCCTGTCGGACCGAGAAGCACTATAAGTGTTTTATTCATTGGATTTTTACCCGGGAGGGTTTATTCTTCTTCCTCGCCCAAAGGTTCTTCCCCTTCCATTCCTCCGAGAGTCTCTTCGTCGTCTTCATTCAGGAAGAGATCGTCAACTTCAGGTTCATCTTCATCCTCTTCATCGTCGGAAACGACGATGTTATTATAAAGTTTCCGGGAGCTTCCGCCGAAGATCACCTGTTTGGGAGGCACACCTTTCGAATTGGTGCAGGATGGATATTCGTGCTTGTCATCCTCCTTGGATTCTCCTGTATATTCAACAAAGAGAGCCCTGTCATTGAAGAAGTCGAAGACGTAAAGCAGCTTCTGGTTTTTGCGGAAGATGATATCCTCGAGGATGGCATTCTCCATTGTTGAAGAACCGGTGCCCATGTCGAACAAAGTGAATTCCTCTTCCTTTTCCCAGTTGTCTGTAGCAAGGTAAAACGAAGCCATCTGTGACTTGTCAAATTCCAGTTCGTCCTGGATCATGTTGTGAAAATCCATCAAAGTATGCGAGTCCAGGAATTCAAATTCTCTCACAAACGACTCATCCTCATCCGATAAAACTACAAATTTGTAAACCATAACTAAGCTTGCTTCGAAGGGTGCAATATAATATTTTTTATTTTACAATATTCCTGCAATATTTTTTTTTAGAAGAAATTCAAGAGTGTCGGTGCCGTCTGCATAATCCCACAGGGCAGGCGATTGAGCAGTCCCGAACGGCAAATGGTTTCTTCCTGTTATACATTGGATTTGATTCTTTAGTTCTTCAGTCATCTTTTTTACCTGATCTGGCGAACTAAAATATTCAAAAAACAAAACTGCCACCGGGGATGAAAGCTCAGAGCTTTCCCTGAAAAGGATAAATCCCGTATCAATGAATTTGTTCTTGTTTACAAGGAAGACGGCTTTATTGAAATCGTAGTTATTGGCATATTTTTTATGACTGACAATTCCTGAGTAACTTGCCCAGCATTCGATCAGTCGTGTGAAGTCATAGTTTTCAGGTACGAACAGTTTGGACACATTGCGGCATCCAAGACCGAAATATGAAAATACATCTCTGCCGAGAGCTTTTAGTTCATCTCCCGTCTCGTTACCCTCAAGGATAGCAATGCTGTTACGGTTGCGCCTTATAATATTCGGGTACTTTCCAAAGTAGTGATCGAAATATCGTGAAGTGTTATCGCTGCCTGTTGCTATTACGGCATCAAATCCTGAAAGCGGCCCTTCTGTAAATTCTATCTTCTCTGAGAAATCCGGATTGATATTGCAAAGGATATCCCTGACAAAAACAATCAGGTCAGGATCCTTCGAGCTGGTTTTCGCAATAATCTTATTGCCGGTGATAAGTACGGAAATGAAATCATGGAAGCCCACCAGTGGAATGTTGCCTGCCATGATGACTGCAACACGAACAGGCTTGATTTTGTCCTGAAGCAAGGGGTAGCCGTTTGTCCATTTATTGAGATTCTCAATTGTAAGAACCTCTGCAATTGAGCTGAAAGCCATTCTTACATTTTCAGGAGTGAACCAGGGATTCCTGATATGCTGAGCTGCAATCAGCTGTTCAAGTTGTGAGGTAAACCTGCCAGGCTTGCCTGACAAGGCATCACGGAGAATTTCGCCGAGAGAAGAAAAGGATGCTATGCGTTCAGTCAGATTCATATAAAAAGCGGTATGCAAATGTAGGAAAAATAAAAACCGGCCCTTTAACGAGCCGGTTTAAAGACGAATCCTTTTAATTCCTTCTTCTCTGCTGTAATGTATTGTGAACTGTAAAGGCAGAATTACTCAAATCAATGCAAAATTAACAGGAATCATATACCATACGGCGACAGGCTTGCCACCCTGCATGCCCGGTTTGAAGGCTGGCAGTGTTGAAACAACCCTCATTGCCTCCTTGTCGAGTTCAGGATCTACACCCTTCAGCACGGAGACATTGCTTACGTTTCCGGTGGATGTAATACAGAACCTTACCATAACTTTACCGGTTATCTTGTTTACCTTGGCATTTTCAGGATATTTCGTATTCTTTCCCAGGTAATCAACCAGAGCTTCGGCCCCTCCCGGAAATTGCGGCATTTCCTCTACCACAACAAATGGTGCATCTTCTGCTCCCTTTATTTCATCAACAACCACTACCTTAGATGGCGGGGGCGGAGGCGGAGGCGGAGCATTTGGAAACGACAAAGGCTTGCTTGCGTTCAGCCCGAATGAAATGGGTACCATATACCATACAGGCACAGGCTTGCCACCCTGTATACCCGGTTTGAACGTTGGCAGTGTGGATACGACCCTCATAGCCTCCTTGTCGAGCTCAGGGTCTACACCCTTTATCACGCTTATCTGATTGACGGCTCCGGTTGACGTAATGCAGAATCGCACTATTACCTTGCCCTGGATGTTATTTTCCTTCGCAGCAACAGGATAAACAGTATTTTTCTTAATGAAGTCGAGAAGCATTGAGTCGCCGCCGGGGAACATCGGCATTTGTTCAACAACAACGAAGGGCTCAGGCTCTCCGCTTTTTGTCATAGGAGCATTGGCTGTCGGAACGGCTTCCTGCATCACAGTGTCGGTTTCAGTGATCTTTTCAGAACATGTAGAAAAGACGATAAGCAGTGCAGCAAGCATTGGCACAACCAGAAGTATCTTCAGGTTTGCCAGGGCTTTTGAACGTTTTTTTGTCATCATGATCATTCGTTTTTTTATTAGTGTGGGGTTTGAGAAGCTGTTTGAGGGATTGAAGATCCTTGCCCTGAAAACCTGGTTCATAACCAGTCCCTGGTAGCTGTGTACAGGTATTCCTGAACTGAGGCACTCCTCATCAGCCTGGTATTCATGCACAGCGCGAAGTGATTTGTCGAAAAGGTAGATGAAGGGATTGAACCATTGTATAACTTTCAGTGATTCAATTAACAGGATATCGAAGAAATGGAAGCTGTCGAGGTGCTTTTGTTCATGTTTTATAATTTCTTCAGCTTCATCAGGTTCAAGGCTCTTATCAATGAAAATATGGTTGAATGCCGAAAACCCTGAAGTTTTACTGTTACTGAGAACAATTATATTTCTTCCGTCTCTCTTTTGCCTGGCAATCAGAATGAGAAGGCTCAAGACCTCGACGATGAGTTTTAATCCTGCTGCTGCAGCCCCTGCAAGGTAGATGATCAGCAGCAATTGAGGCCAGCTGAAAGGTTGACTGACAGAAGAGCCGGTAACTGTTACTTCCGGTGCAGCCATTT
The DNA here is from genome assembly GCA_964638545.1 of uncultured Rikenellaceae bacterium. Taxonomy (GTDB): domain Bacteria; phylum Bacteroidota; class Bacteroidia; order Bacteroidales; family VadinHA17; genus LD21. Next base: position 18,663 of record CAZXAM010000022.1, read on the forward strand.
GGGTAAGGTCACGGCCGAAGAATTGCACGTCGATCGGCTGTGGTGTCTGGATAGTTATTAACGGAAGAACCATAGAGAGCATCAACGCGAGGTTGATGAAGATCCTGTTTCTGCTGTACTGCGTATCGCGACTGAGAAACAACTGGTAGATTATGAACAGGACACCAACACTCAGGGCGACTTTTGCCATATATATTATAAGTGTGCTCATTTTTCGGATTTTTGCTTTTTGACTTCGTTCTCCATGATCTTCATTATCTCTTCCATCTCCCTGACTGAAATCCTGTTCTCCCTGGCAAAGAAACTCACCATTTTGCCGTAGGAGCTGGAGAAATAATCATTCACAAAGGTGCTCAGGTGCGATTCGGAATACTCGTCTTTGGAAACGACCGGAAAATATTCGTGGGTCCTCCCATAGGCTTTGTGATCAACGAATCCCTTGTCCTGAAGGATCCGGACAATGGTGCTTACAGTATTGTATGCAGGCTTGGGTTCGTCAAAATGTTCAAGGACATCCTTGACGAATCCTTTTTTTAATTTCCACAGGACCTGCATTACCTGTTCTTCTGCTCGTGTGAGTTCTCTCATATCATTCCATTTTTTAATTTGATATAGTGGAAGGTGTTGCATGCAACACCTTGTACAAAGCAAATATATAACGAAATAATTAGTTATGCAACTAAATTGTTAATTATTTTAAATATTTATTCATCCATAACCTCTACAAGGTATCTAATCTTTCATCACATCTTTTTTATTAAGTTCCTGCTGTGAGAAGGAGATCCCTCATTCCTCCAAACCTCCGCAAGCTCCGATTTGTCGAAATTCGGGATGACAGGTTATTTTGTGGGACATTGGAGGAAGAAGCGGCGATTCGCAACGATATTTTTTTTCATGAAGTATCTCACTCGCGAATCGCCGCTTCTTCCTCCTGCTAATCCACTACATTCCTGTCATCCCCCTCCCGCTGAAGCGGGAGAGGGATCTCCTTCTCACTTTCTGCAATTTACTAAATTGAGATGTGATGAAAGATTAGACGAGGTACCGTCAGTAGTTTGAATTCCCCGCAGGTGATATGCAGTCGACTTAAATAACTTCACAATTATTAACTTCATTGCTTCCGGTAAAATAAAAAAGTAGTACTTTTATTTTTTCCTGAATTAAGCTGCGAAGACATTGAAAAAATCAAATTATATAACCCTTGCGAAAGAAAATCTGAGGATATCGTTGAGGGCAGTCAAATCGAACAGGATAAGGACAATCCTTACAATTTGCATAATTGCATTCGGCATCATGGCGCTGGTTGGTATACTGACAGCCATCGACGCAATCAAATCGTCACTTACAAATCAATTCACCATGATGGGAGCTAACTCATTCTCAATAACCTCTTGGGGAATGAACGTTCAGATCGGCAATGAAAGGCACCGGGCAAAGAATTATTCACGTATTTCGTACAAGGAAGCCGTTGAGTTTAAGGAAAAGTTTGATGAGCCCGCATGGGTTTCAGTTTCCTTCAATGCTTCCGATATGGCCACACTAAAATTCAGGGAAGAAGAAACAAATCCAAATATAGGACTGACGGGAATTGACGAAAACTATCTTGCTGTCAGCGGCTATGAGATAAACACAGGCAGGAACTTCAGCGCCGATGAGATAGGATTAGGCAGACGCCTGGTCATTCTCGGAAACGAAGTTGCCTCGGACCTTTTTCCCGGTGACGATGATCCTGTCGGTCAGGAGATATCAGTGGCCGGACTGAAATTTGAAATTGCGGGTGTGATGAAAAGCAAGGGCGCCAGCCAGATGAGCAGTGACAAGGTCTGTTTTATACCGGTCACTACTGCACGGCAATACTTTTCCCGCCCTAATATGAATTTCAACATCACCGTAATGCCTTTCAAGGCCATAAACCTTAACTTGCTGACCGGCGAAGCTGAAGCAGTTTTCAGGGTGATCCGGAACCTGGATCCCCGCGACGAATCAGACTTTAATATTACCAGGAGCGATAACCTTGTAGCGCTCCTGCTCAAGAATATAAAATATGTGACACTTGCCGCCACTCTGATCGGGATAGTCACCCTTTTCGGAGCTGCTGTAGGCCTGATGAATATCATGCTTGTTTCAGTCAGCGAAAGGACAAGGGAAATTGGAGTGCGGAAAGCTATCGGTGCAAAACCCAGGACCATAAAAAACCAGTTTCTTTTTGAATCTGTACTTATAGGTCAGCTTGGAGGAATTTTTGGCATCATACTTGGCATATTGATAGGAAATATCGTATCTTCATTGCTCAAGTCAAGTTTTATTGTACCCTGGCTATGGGTTATAATGGGTGTGTTTGTATGCTTTATTGTAGGAGTAGTTTCGGGATATGCTCCGGCCTTGAAGGCGGCAAACATTGACCCGATCGAGGCATTGCGATACGAATAAAACTTCAAGATTATGGAAAAGCATGTAATTCAGGAAGAACTGAAAAATTGTCCGGGGATAGTGTATTATCCGGAAACCAATCAGCTTGATTTAATAGGACGCTCCATCCCTGAAAATCCGGAACTGATTTTCAGGCGTCTCGACGAATGGATTACTCTGCATTTCGAAAAAAACAAAGAACTGAATGTCTGTATTCAGCTGGAATACATTAACAGCGGGTCATCAAAATACCTGTACGAGATCCTGAAAAGGCTTACCGGCTTCAGCCGTTCAGGGAATTCTGTAAAAATGAAATGGAGATACGAGGAAGATGATGAGGCCATGCTTGAACTGGGCGAGCATTACCGCGACACCGCGGGAATTCCGCTTCAAATAGAAATGATAGTCTGAGATTTACATATATATATAGGTATCAAAAAAAACAGGGGACCCGTTATGAGTCCCCTGCTTTAAGTTTTGTAGCCCCTAAATTCCGCAAAGCGGAACTTTCTTAAATTGATCGAGTTTTAGAACCCCCTTTAGGGGGCAGGGGGCATTTTTCTGTAATGATAATGCCTCAAACTTTAAAAAATCATTACTTGACTGTTTTCATGTGTGCAACAAGGTCAAGAAGCTTGCATGAATAACCCCACTCATTATCATACCAGGCAACGATTTTCACAAAATTGTCGTTGAGGGCAATGCCTGCTTTTGCATCAAAAATGGATGTCCGTGGATCGCCGTTGAAATCACTCGAAACAACTTCATCTTCAGTATATCCGAGGATTCCCTTCAGAGGACCTTCTGAGGCGCTCTTCATGGCTTTCTTGATATCCTCATAAGTTGCAGCTTTTTCAAGACGGCAGGTCAGGTCAACGACCGATACGTTCAGAGTGGGTACCCTGAATGCCATGCCGGTAAGTTTACCCTTCAGCTCAGGTATTACTTTCGTAACAGCCTTGGCCGCTCCGGTTGAAGAAGGTATGATGTTGCCTGAAGCAGCACGGCCGCCTCTCCAGTCCTTATTTGACGGACCGTCGACTGTTTTCTGAGTGGCTGTTGTAGAGTGAACAGTAGTCATAAGACCTTCAGCAATCCCGAAATTGTCGTTCAGCACTTTTGCAACGGGAGCAAGGCAGTTGGTTGTGCAGGATGCATTTGAGACAAACTGCATGTCAGCCTTGAATTTGTCATGGTTGACGCCCATCACGAACATTGGGGTATCATCTTTTGAAGGTCCCGACATCACTACATATTTGGCACCAGCCTTGATATGACCTGCTGCAGCCTCCTTTGTCAGGAAAAAGCCTGTGCATTCCAGAACATATTCGGCACCGACTTCGTTCCATTTCAGGTTGGCAGGATCTTTCTCAGCAGTAACACGGATCGTCTGCCCGTTTACAACGAGTTTACCGTCCTTTGCTTCAACTGTGCCGTCAAACTTACCATGCATGGTGTCGTACTTCAGCATGTAAGCTATGTAATTTACTTCGAGGAGGTCGTTTATTCCGACTATTTCCATATCATTCCTCTTCAAGGCGGCCCTGAAGGCCAGTCGGCCAATCCTTCCAAAGCCATTGATACCTACTTTAATTTTTGACATACCTGTATAATATATTGGTTAATAAATCGAACGACAAAATTAATATTTTTCAGAATACAAACAAGGGAGGGAATTCATCATTTAGTCTCTTCTCCTTCTGAACAGGTTTGATAATTTTGTGGCTTCGGGATGAAGCGGATCGATAATCACTCCGAACCTGTAACTTACAAACAGGGAGAAGAAAACTGCTTTGTTTTTGGCATCAGCCATAATTGGTATCGACTTCGGGAAGGCGTTTATCTGGACCCCGGCTTCGATAGCGTGTATTATCTTATCTTCTTTGCTGTATTCAAAATTAAAGCCTCCCTTTGCATATATTCCCGGCATCACTTTTGTCTCCCCGACGCCCTTGAAGAATGATGCTTTGCTGTAAATATCAGACGGATCGTGTATTGAGATCCCGAATTTTTCTTCCTTGATCTCATATTCTGTCGAAGTTAAAGGGTAAAGAACCTTGTAATAGATAGGCTTGTAGAAAGCGAGCACCGGTCCTGCTGAATAGAAATACCTCACGGCGACTCCTCCAAGGTCAGCTTTCTTGTAGATTTCCCTTTGATGCCCTATGCCACCCCTGAGAAAATAAGCTGAATTAAGCTTGCCGAAGATAAATGTGCCGGTTCCTGTGGTGTATGGATTGCTGACACGATATTCCTTTGGATGTTTTAAGGTGCCGAGATCTATCTCGAGAAGACTCTTGTTAAGATAGTTTTTGCGCTTGGCTTCACGATAGCTAACCCCGAGCCCGTCGGAGTTAAGAAGAATGGCAAATGATCTTTCGTTCCGGAAAAAAACAGTTTGCTGCTCATCAATATCACCCTGTGCAAATAGGGAAACTGCACAAAATAGATTAATAACCGCTATGGAAAGCAGTCTTTTCATATCCGGTTTTACTATCAGCCGACCTGCTCGGTCTGCCCGTTATCAGCACTGCTGTAAGCCGGACATGCTTCCTTGTTGCATGAACTTAAAGCAACGGCAGCGACAAAGGCGACGACCAGAAAAAGAGCAAATTTTTTCATACTGCGATCAATTATTTAGATTACAAAAATATACTTTTCCTTCAAAAAACAATCTGTGTGCCAAAACTATATTATTAAACAATATAAAGTATAAATGGTTGAAATATTGTACGCCGATTCCCATTTTTGATAAATAGTGATAAATATTTGATGACAAGTGCCCTTTTTAGCATGTACTCACCCCGGGGGTGAGTACATTTTTCTGCAAAACTTTTTCCTGCTTACTTTGTTATTCCTCATGGATAATAAGACTTAAGAATGAAAACGAAAATTTTACCATATTTGACACTCATATTGTTCTTAGCTATGGGACAGGAATCTAATGCTCAGGAGAAACTGCCATTCAATGACCTTACGAAGGCTGAATCGGCTGTGATAAACACCAAGGGCACTGAAACGCCCTTCACCGGAAAATACGTAAGTTATAAGGAGAAAGGAACTTATGTATGTAAGAAATGCGGATCTGCTCTCTATCAGTCTGCTGCCAAATTCGAATCAGACTGTGGATGGCCAAGCTTTGACGATGAGATACCCGGAGCCGTGAAAAGATTTCCTGATCCTGACGGAAGACGGACCGAGATCACATGCGCCTCGTGCGGGGCTCATCTTGGACATGTATTTAAAGGAGAGGGATTTACTGCAAAAAATGTACGGCACTGCGTTAATTCGGTGTCACTCGATTTTGTCCCGGTTCAGCTTAATCCCGGACGCTATGGAACTGCAATATTCGCAGGCGGATGTTTCTGGGGTGTTGAATATTTCCTTCAGAAACAGCCGGGTGTGATCTCTGTAACCTCTGGTTATACAGGAGGCCATGTAAAGGATCCTTCCTATAAGCAGGTATGCACGGGAACAACAGGGCATGCTGAAGCTGTTAAGATCGTATATGATCCGGGAAAAACAAGTTATGAAACTCTCCTTAAGCTCTTTATGGAGATCCACGATCCCACCCAGATCGGAGGACAGGGTCCTGACCTTGGAGACCAGTACCGGTCAGAAATATTTTACTTCAATGAAGATCAGAGGAAGATAGCGGAAAAAAATATCAACCTGCTGAAATCGAAGGGTTATAAAGTGGCAACAGCCCTTACAAAAGCTTCGGAATTTTTTGATGCTGAAGGGTATCATCAGGACTATTACTTCAACAACGGAAAAATGCCCTATTGCCACGGCTACACAAAAAGGTTCTGATCATTTCTTAAAAAGTCTTAAAAAACAGACGGGTTATACTGACCAAGTCGGACAATCGATTAACTTTAGCAAGTTTTAATTGATTCCATCTGACTGTTATGCAGTTTAAGCTTCGGACCCGTTATCCTGGGAATCGCAGGATTAAAATATGGTTTCTTTTTTTTGGCGTGATCCTCAGTGCTATTCTTTTCTGGTCAGGAAACAAGGCATTGAAGCTTACGTCCACAAATGATTACTGCATGTCGTGCCATATCCATCCCACAGCTGATCAGAGCTGGAAGATGTCGACACATTTCAATAACAGCTCAGGTGTCATCGTCGGTTGCACAGAATGCCATCTCCCCCCAAAAGGAGAGGGGTACATTTTTGCAAAGGCCAGGACGGGAATTAAGGATCTCTACGGTTTTTATTTCAAGGATAGTTCGAGAATAGACTGGGAGAAGAAAAGACTTCTTGAATATGCAAAGGGAATCGTTTATGAGAAATCCTGCCTCGAGTGCCACCAGAACCTTTTTCCTGTAACCCTATCGGTTAATGGAGGAAATGCACATCTTCTGTACACGACCAGCAAAGACCCGGTTAATTGCCTGAACTGCCACCTTAATGTCGGACATTATGATAAGAATGCCGCTGCTCACGCACATGATACTACTTTCGGAATTACGGTAACATCCAGTGAACCTCCCTATTCCGGGCCTGCAAAGGTTGAACGGTTTGAGGATTTCACCGAATTGATTCCGGGTACGAGGATATCCTTTAAAATGGTAGCTCTCCCGGGAGGAGCTTTTAACATGGGGAGTCCTGAAGAAGAACCTTTCCGCGACCCTGATGAAGGTCCGGTAAGAAAGGTGTCACTTTCTAAATTCTGGATAGCTGAAACCGAGGTTACTTGGGATGAATACATGGCCTTTTTCAGTGCCACCAGCTCCCAGGGACGAACAGGAGAACCGGTGAACAGCAATATAAAGACCGATGCCATCAGCGGAGCAACTCCTCCATGGGGAGCGCCCGACCAGGGATGGGGAAGAGGTAAAAGACCTGCTATCACAATGTCGTGGCATGCGGCCAATGTATACTGCCAATGGCTCTCAAAGGTTACCGGAAAACATTACCGGCTGCCGACTGAAGCAGAATGGGAGTACGCTTGCAGAGGCGGAACCGAAACCCCGTATTTCTTTGAAGGCAATCCAAAGAAAATGAGCTCAACCGGATTCCTTAAAAAAGTTCTCCGGCCCGACACCGCTGTCATTTCATCGAGAGTGGTCTATAATCTCAACAGTCCTTCCAAAACCGAAGAACCGTCGATTGTAAAGCCCAATCCCTTCGGGTTGAAGAACATGTCAGGCAATGTGGCCGAATTCTGCTCAGATTTCTATTCTGCCGATTTTTACAAAGCCGATTCAACGGGAATAAATCCGGCTGGCCCTCTCAAGGGTCCTGAGCATGTTATCAGGGGAGGATCGTTCAAGAGTGATGCTAAGGATGTCAGAAGCGCAGCCCGCGATTTTACGAAAACAAAAGCCTGGCTTGTGACCGATCCGCAGATGCCAAAAAGTATCTGGTGGTATTCAGATTGTATTGATGTGGGATTCAGGGTTGTATGTGAGATCGATAGTAGTATTGGAGAATGATGATACCAGATTGAGTTTGTCTCAAAAGCCTGAATCTTGCCCCCTGTCCCGCCTAAGCGGGATTCTATAACAAGCAGATAATGGCAAAGTCCCCTTTAGGGGATTTAGGGGCATTAAAAAAGAAGGTGGCTTTTTAGACAGCCTCCAAGGGGTGGGTAAATGGTGTTGAAGTGTTGACAAAGTTAGAAATATGAAAAATATCGACCGGAGAAAATTCATTGGCAAAGCAGCGCTGGCAGGTGTTGGCCTGGCAGGTGCGGGAGCTGTGCTTTCATCATGCAAAAGAAAAACTGATCAGACGGCAGACCTGAAGCTCCCTCCCATCTTAAGAGGAGCTCCCAAAGGGAAAAAGCTGAGAGCCGGTCTTGTAGGGACAGGAGACAGGGGAACAGGAGCTGCAATTAACTTCATTAGCTCAGGCCCCGACCTTGAAATCGTTGCTCTTGCAGATGTCTTTCAGGATAAGATCGATGCGTGCCGGGCACGTTTTGCATCTTTCAACCTTCCCATACCTGCTGAAAACTGCTTTACCGGGTTTGACGGTTATAAAAAGCTTATGGCGCTTCCCGATATTGATGTAGTCATTCTTGCAACTCCTCCCCAGTTCAGGCCCGAGCATTTTCTTGAAGCGGTTATGACTAATAAACATGCCTTTCTCGAAAAACCTCTCGCGGTAGACCCTGTTGGTATACGTTCTGTAATCACCTCGGCAAAGAAAGCTGAAGCAATCGGGCTGAATGTGATCACAGGAACCCAGAGACGGCACCAGGAGGATTATATTGCTACTTATCAGCAGGTTATGAATGGCGCAATCGGAACTATAACATCCGCAAAAGCATTCTGGAATCAGAATCACGTCTGGTACAGGGAACGCGAGCCCGGGTGGAACGACATGGAATATATGATCCGGAACTGGAACAATTTCTGCTGGCTCTGCGGAGATCATATTCTGGATACTCATGTCCATAACATCGATGTTATAAACTGGTTCCTTGGCCGGCACCCTGAAAAGGCAATAGGTTACGGCGGAAGGGCGAGAAGAGTAACAGGCGATCAGTACGATTTTTTCAGTGTCGATTTTGAGTATGGCAACGGCATAAGCTCTCACAGCATGTGCCGTCAGATCGACAGCTGCGCCAATGGCACCGGGGAAATAATAATGGGAACGGAAGGCTATACTAACTGCCAGAACACCATTTGGGACCTGCAAGGGAATGTGATATGGAAATTTGAATATCCAAAGGACGAGAATGGCAACCAGATGGAAACAACGTTAATTCCTCCTTATGTTCAGGAGCACATGCATTTGGTATATGCAATAAGGACAGGGAATTATGTCAACGAAGCTGAAGAGACGGCTATTTCAACTCTTACAGCAATAATGGGAAGGACTGCAGCTTATACAGGTCGTGCAATAACCTGGGACGAGATTTTCAAATCGGATATGGATCTCGGTCCTTCAAAAATTGAGATGGGTCCTGTGGATATGGTTTTTGAAACACCAGTACCGGGAACCCCCGTGATCACAAAAGTAACGCCATTATATAAAGGTCAAATAATCTAAAACTATGTCTGGAAGATCATCAAGAAGAGATTTTGTCAAGCGCTCTGCAGCAGCGGCAGCAGGGATCTTTGTCGTTCCAACGATCATACCATCATCAGCTCTTGGTATGGGAGGAAGAACCTCACCATCAAACAGGGTGGTGATGGGAGCCATTGGTACAGGTTCACAGGGGATGTCGAACATGAACGACTTCCTGCGGCTTAAAAATGCAGTTCAGTTCGTGGCTGTCTGCGATTTAGATTCAGCCCGGCTTTTAAAGGCTAAGGAAACTGTCGATGCAGCAAACAAGAACACTGATTGCCGGACCTACGGAGACTACCGGGAATTCCTTGAAAAGGAAAAGCTGGATGGTGTCTCCATAGCGCTGCCCGATCACTGGCACGGCATCATTTATACCGAGGCTGTCAACCATAAGCTTAATGTATATGGTGAGAAGCCGATCTGCCGGACTATCAGAGACGGACAAACAATAGTGGCTGCCGTTAAAAAGAACAACATCATCTGGCAGACAGGATGCTGGCAGAGATCCCAGGCACATTTTAGAAAAGGTGCAGAACTTGCCCTAAACGGTCGTATAGGAAAAATAAAGCTGATTGAGGTAGGATTGCCCGACGGCGGAAGAGGGATCGGAACACCCCCGGTAATGGATGTCCCTCCGGAATTGAACTGGGAAATGTGGCTTGGTCCGGCACCCAAGGTTCCTTACAGAGGTGTGGCTCACTGGAACTGGAGATGGATACTTGATTATTCAGGAGGACAGCTTACTGATTGGGCAGGACATCATATAGATATAGGCAACTGGGGGGCAGGACTTGAATATACCGGTCCGGTCGAAATATCAGGAAAAGGGGTATACCCTCCTGAAGGCATTTACAATGCACCGGTTGAATATGATTTTACCTGCAAGTATGAAAATGGAATTGAGATGAGAGTTGCTAATTCCTCCCGTTTTAAAATGGGAATGGGAACAACATGGTACGGCGACCTGGGCTGGATCCATACAGACAGGGGCAACAGACTGACAGCATCTGACCCGAAGATATTGGAAGAGGTTATAGGTGAAAATGAGATCCACCTTTATAAAAGCGATAACCACTGGCAGAATTTTGTCGACAGCGTCCGCACCGGCACCCAGACGATAGCCCCAATTGAACCTGCGTACAGGGCAATCTCTGTAGCATTGCTGGGTGAGATAGCAATGACCACCGGAGAAACCATAAAGTGGGATCCGGTCAGGGAAGAGATCATCGGCAATCCTCGTGCCAGCCGCCTTCTTAACCGTCCATACCGCGCTCCCTGGGAATTACCAACAGTCTAAAAACATGAAAATGAAAAACAAGTATAGATCATTATTGCTGTCAGTTCTCCTGACAATCATTCTGGGCGCCTGCACCACCGGTGAAAAGATAAAAACCCTTATCATAACAGGGCAGGCAGAGGACCAGCTTGAATGGATGACCAGATCCACGGCAGTCAAAGCAATTCTGGAAAATGCAGGACTGTTTTCAACAAAGCTCTTAATCACTCCCCCGAAAGGAGAAGATTTGTCGGGATTCAACCCTAAATTTTCAAAATATGACCTTGTAATAATTGATTACGAAGGTGATGCATGGCCTGAAGAAACTAAGAAAGCGTTTCAGGCATTCCTTTCGGATGGAGGAGGTGCTGTATGGATTCGGTTATCTGACGAACCCGGAAATCCTGTTCCTCAGTCAGTCACTTTTTCGGAAAGGAATGATTTTGAGGTCACCATGCGACCCGAAGATCATCCTGTAACAAAAGGTTTGCCTGTACACTGGCTTCATCCTGCAGATGTTGTCATCAAAGGATCGCAGATTGATAAAGATCAATTTCAGATACTGGCAACAGCGCCGGCCAATCCTTCAGCGAGGAGGAGCGCGTCTGAACCTGTTCTTCTTGCGGGAGCTGTCGGTCAGGGAAGGGTATTCATTACCATGCTTGGCAAACCTGATAATGAAAAAAATGATGCTTTGACCTGTTCAGGGTTTATTGTGACTCTACAACGTGGAGCCGAATGGGCAGCCACCGGTGCAGTCACCCAGGAAGTGCCTTTCGATTTTCCGACTGCAGCAGGTGCAATGACGCGCCCTTCATTCACTGGTGTGAAATCAGATGAGGCATTCAGGGAAATGTGCAGCTATGAAACAGGCAGCAGCACTAAGTACTTTACCTGGCTTCAATTTGAAATAAATAAAGCATCAGGCAACACTGAGAAACTTGCAGCGCTTGAAAAGAAGATGGTAAATGTGCTTCTGAACAGCAAAGCCACTGCAGAGGCCAAGAAGCTTATTATTAACCAGCTGAGCTGGATGGGAACAGAATACTGCATTCCTGCTATTAAAGGTCTGGGAGATGATCCGGAACTTAAGGAAGCGGTTGATTTTGCCCTGGAACGGATCCATAATATTAATTAGCAGGCCTTTGTGTGCCTTTGTGTGCACTTTGTATTCTTTGTGGTTAAAGACAATTTATGATGTTTTCTCTTATAATCCCTATATATAACGAGGAGAAACTTATCGACGAGCTGGCAGGCAGAATAATTGCTGCAGTAGAATCGTTTACATTGGATTACGAGGTGATCTTCGTTGATGACGGGAGCATTGACAGGAGTCTTTCAAAAATACTTAAGCTGAGGGAGAAAAACCTGAGGATAAAAGCCCTATCGCTGTCGAAGAATTTCGGACATCAGGCAGCATATACTGCAGGACTTGAGCATGCAAAAGGAGATATTCTTGCTATGATGGATGGCGATCTTCAGGATCCGCCTGAGCTGCTGCCTTTGATGTACCGTAAAATAACAACCGAAGACTTTGAAATAATAAATGCGAAAAGGACGGGACGAAAAGGAAGGCCTGCAAGGAATCTGTATGCAGGCTTGTTTCACAGATTGTTCAGGAACGTGGGAGAAATAAAGGAAATGGCTAACTACGGCAACTATTCCATGATGAAAAGAATTGCCGCAGAGGCTCTCCTGTCAATGAAGGAAAAGGTTCGCTATATCCCCGGTATGAGATCGTTCATAGGCTTCAAACACGGTGAGGTGGATTTCGTAAGGGACGAACGGTTCAGCGGTAAATCGAAAATGAGCCTTAGAAAACTTTTCAGACTGGCGTCCGATGCTGTTTTTTCCTTCTCCAGATTTCCGATCCGGTTATGCCTGATCCTTGGAACTATCGGAACCGTGGTATTTCTTGGAGCCGGCATATATGTTATTGCAGCCAAGGCATCAGGAATTGCTGTTCCGGGTTGGTCATCAACACTATTAAGCATCTATTTTCTTGGATCCATACAACTTGTCTTCCTTGGCATTATCGGCGAATATATATACAGGAATTACAAGGAATCGCAGGGCCGTCCGGTCTATTTCGTAAAAAAATTCTATGACGGCAATCCGGAGAAATGATGAAACCTGCAGGATTTAAATATATCTTTTATGGTTGTTCTGTATGTCTCCTGATATTCGTGCTTCTGATAAGCAGAAAGGCCGGCATTACATGCGATGAAGTCCTTCATTACAACCAGTCAGTGGCAGTATATGATTACTTTGCATCCCGTGGGGAGGATAAGTCAGCACTCGACACTCCTGGTACACATTTAAAATATTACGGCCAGTCGTACGACAATATAGCAACCATCATTTCAAAATGGTTCAATATTGAAGATGTTTTTTCCCTGCGCCATTTATTGAGTTCCTTTGCAGGCTGGCTTGCAATTTTTATAACAGCTTTGTTCGGTGTCTGGCTGTCAGGTTACAGGACAGGAATTCTCGTTCTCCTGCTCTTTGCCATCTCTCCGACATTTTTGGGCCATGCACAGAACAATCTCAAAGACATACCTTTTGCCCTGGCATATATCTCCGGAATTTTCTTTTCGTTCAAGGTCTTGTTTTCGGAAGGGAAGATCCGTTTTCCGGAGGTTGTCTTCCTGGTTTTGAGCATCGCCTTTGCCATCAGCGTGAGGGCAGGGGGATTGATCCTGATCTGTTATCTTTTTCTGTTCCTGCTAATCTCAGTTTTTTATAACCTTTTCAGAAACCGCATCCTGGATTTCAGGATTGAGGGCATTCGCCTGATATTGATAATATTGATATCGGCGGGATCATTTATTCTGGGCATTCTTCTCTGGCCGTATGCGCTGCAGGCCCCGGTTAAGAATGTACTTGAGTCGTATAAAGTGATGGCTCATTTCCCTTCAACATTCAGACAGATATTCGAAGGGAAAATGATATGGTCCGATCACATGCCCTGGTATTACCTTCTGAAATCGATGGCGATAACGATACCTCTTGTTGTTTCTGCCGGCTTCCTGGCTTTTCTGCTTCTCGTAAAGAATATTCTTAAGTCAGGTAAAATATTGATCTATTCCCTGTTAGTATTTACAATTCTGTTCCCGGTCTGTTTTGTCTTCATTGAGCATTCAAACCTTTACTCCTCATGGAGGCAATTCCTTTTCATATATCCCCCGGTTATCCTGCTGGCTGCATCCGGCTTCATCTTCTTTTTCGATCTGCTGAAGAAAAAGGTTTTCACCATCCTTTTAGCAGCTGCACTGATCCTGTTCTCAATCCATCCTGTTCTTTTCATGTTAAAGAATCCAGGGTATTGGTACCTGTACTATAATCAATTCACCGGTGGCTTGAAAGGAGCCTTTGGCAATTACGAAACCGACTATTATTATGTGAGTCAGGGAGAAGCTTCGGAATGGCTTCTGAACTATCTGCAGGAAAAGAATATTGAAGAGGCTGTTGTGGCTGCCACCTCATCGGTTGAGTGGGAGTTCAGGAAGAATCCGGGAATTAAAACAAAATATATCAGAAACGAGGAAAGGAGCATGTCCGACTGGGATTATGCCATCGTTGCAAACAGGTATATTCCTCCGGCGAAGCTTAAGAATCAAAAGTGGCCTCCGGGCAATTCAATACATATAATTTATGTTGACAGTGTCCCGGTCTGTGCAGTTCTTGAAAGGAAGGACAAATCAGATTATCAAGGACTTAAAGCGCTTGAGAAGGGAGATAATATAGAAGCTGCCAGATTATTCGCTGAGGCACTGAAGACAGATAATGAGGATGAAATGATTTTTTATAATTTTGCACGGGCTCTTTATAATAGTGGACAGTTCGAAAGGGCGGATTCAGTTTTGTCAGCAGGACTTGATATCAATCCTGATTTTGAGCCGATACTGATGTACCTTGGCAATATTGCAGCTTACTGGAACGAAACCGACCGGGCGCTGTACTATTATGACAGGCTTATCAGGGTAAACAGGAAATATTTCCAGGCTTATGTTGAATCGGCAGAACTATTGGCAGAAACCGATCTCAAAAAGGCACGTGACCTGCTTAAAGAGTGCCTGAGTATACACCCGGGCTATAAGCCTGCAATAACCGCTCTGGCGGACACTTACAGGAATACGGATCCGGAAATTGCCAGAAAACTGGATGAAATGGCTATTAATATTAAATAACATAAACGAAAATGAAAAAATCAATCTTTGCGATCATGTTCTCTATGATCCTCGCACTTACAGGTTTAACAACAGCAAGGGCACAGGAGCAGCCTGCACCGCAGAAGGACACTGTGAATATGGACACCGATGCAAAACCGACTCAGTATTATGATATTGAAGATGATAAAACTGAACCGGGAAAAGGGAGTTCAACAGGTCTTATCATTGGACTTATAGCTGCAGTTGCGGTAGTTGGCAGTGTTGCTTATTTCCTTCTCAAGAAGAAAAAATAATTTTGCACGACTTCCCGAGGCAGGGAGATTTGATTACACTTTAGTCCAGATATTCCCCTTTGCATTCGAATTCACTGCGGCATGAATGAACTTCATGCCACGGACTCCGTCATGCACAGTCGGGAATTCGCACGGATCGAACTTCTGTTTCCGGATCGATTTGGCCGCACCTTTGTATATATTGGCAAGGGCTTCATAAATGCCTTCCGGATGACCGGCAGGCATTGTATGTCCTTCCTCGGCAATCTTTTCATTGTATCCGTGAGCCGGCTTATAAATCCTCGTTGGTTCGGAATCACTATAGAAATAAAGGTAATTTGGATTCTCCTGTTCCCATCTCAGGCTGCCTTTTGATCCGTAAACCGCGATTATGATATCATTTTCCAGACCACCGCATACCTGGCTCGCCCGAATGACGCCCTTAAGCTTCTTATTGAATCTGACAAGGACAGTCCCGTCGAGATCCAGCTGAATGCCTTCCTTAACAGAGTTGAGGTCGGAGAGCACCTCTTTGATTTCGAGTCCCGTTGTAAATTCGATCAGGTTGAAAGCATGGACACCGATATCTCCCATGCAGCTGCTGACTCCCGCATGTTTCGGGTCAAGTCTCCAGACCCCTGTTATTCTGCTCCCGGTTCCGTAGATTATTGAATTGATCCATCCCTGGTAATACTGGGCATCGATCCGCTGGATTGTTCCGAGCACTCCCTTTTTTATCAGGTCTCTCATCTGCCTTACCATTGGATAACCTGTGTAGGTATGGGTAAGTGCAAAGGTCTTCTTTGTTTTTGCAACAATTTTTTCAAGATCCTGCGCCTCTTTTACGGTCATGGTCATAGGTTTTTCACAGACTACGTGAAAACCTGCATTGAGAAGACTTTTTGCGAAGCCATAATGAAGTGCATTAGGTGTCACGATTGAAACAACTTCCATTCGTTCCGATGCAGGCAGAGCAAGTTCGGCTTTTATTAGAGCGTCGAGGCTCTTGTAACAGCGGCCGGGAGCTATACCTTCATTGTTTGCAAATTCCATATTCTTGTTATAGTCGATATCGAATACGCCTCCGACAAGTACAAAATCATTGCATATTCTTGAAGCACGGCGATGTGCATCACCGATGAATGCCCCGAATCCACCGCCTATCATACCCATTTTTATCTTTTTCATAGATTTAAATATTATAGAATTAATAAACCAACCCCAACCTCCCGCTCCTCCGCCAATTGGCGGATTTGCGGGACAAGCCTCCCCAGAAGGTGATTATTGCTATTTATTTTTCAAAAGCAGCGTCAAAAGCAATATCCGAGGGAGGAAAATCAACTGACTTCACAAATGCGCATGCTTCTGCGGCACCATGTTCACGATCCATTCCGCTGTCTTCCCACTCCACCGACAAAGGTCCTTTATATCCAATCCTGTTAAGGGCTCTTATTATCTCTTCAAAGTTGATATTCCCCCTGCCCAGGCTCCTGAAATCCCAGTACCTGCCTTTTGTCCCGAATTCTGTATGTCCTCCGAAAACTCCCGCTTCCGTCAGGGTATCCGACCATCCTGCATCTTTCATATGGACATGGAAGATACGGTCGGCGAATTCATAGATGAACTTCACATAGTCAACTCCCTGGTATCCGAAATGTGAAGGATCGAAATTAAAGCCGAAATTCGGATGGTTGTTGAGAGCTTTCAGTGCTCTGCGTGCAGATGCAATGTCAAAAGCTATTTCAGTGGGATGAGCCTCAAGTCCGAAACGGATGCCAAGTTCATGAAACACATCCAGTATAGGGATCCACCTTTTTGCGAACTCTGCGTACCCGTCGTCGATCATCTTTGCCGGTACAGCAGGGAAGGAATAGATAAGGTGCCATATCGGACTTCCTGTAAATCCGTTCACGATAGAGACTCCGAGCTTTTTTGCTGCTTCGCCTGTTTTAATCATCTCCTCGGCTGCACGTTTTCTTACTCCTTCAGGATTACCGTCACCCCAGACATAGTCTGGAAGTATTGATTTGTGACGCTCATCGATACGGTCAGCAACTGCCTGGCCTACAAGATGATTTGAAATAGAAAAGAGCTTAAGCCCGTATTTGTCGAGAAGGCTTCTCTTTGCCCTGCAATAGGTGTCATTGGCTTTGGCGACTTCAAAGTGATCGCCCCAGCATGCCAGCTCAAGGCCGTCATAGCCGAATGATTTTGCTTTCTGGCACACTTTTTCCAGCGGCAGATCAGCCCACTGGCCCGTGAATAATGTAACTGGACGTCCCATGATTATAAACTTTAATTATTTAATGATAAATATTATTATGGTCCTAGGTTCTCGGTCCTTGGTCCTCGGTCTTTAATGTTTTACCCAGTACCCAGTACCCAGTACCCAGTACCCAGTACCCAGCACCGAGTACCCAGTACCGAGTACCCAGTACCCAGCACCTTTCTTTATAATTCTCTTATCCAAATATTTCGGAATGATACCGGGTTCCCATGATCCTGCAGCGACAGAGGAAGCTTGTCTGCATGTGCCTTGTAAACCGGTATCCCTATATACTCTGTCGGCCCCCTGAGCCTGGCGTTGTTAAGGATAAGCACTCCGTTATGGAATACTGTTATGTATGCAGGGCTCACAACCTGTCCTTCAGGATTGAAGCGCGGAGCCATGAAGATAACATCATAGCTCTGCCATTCCCCGGGTTTCCGGGAGGCATTAACAAGCGGAATGAACTGCTTGTACATCGACCCGGCCTGACCGTTGTAATATGTTTCATTATTGTATGAATCGAGAACCTGAAGCTCGTATTTGCCCATAAGGAAAACTCCGCTGTTTCCTCTTCCCTGTCCCGTTCCTGAAACTTCAGACGGGGTACGCCATTCAATGTGCAGCTGACAGTCTCCGAATGATTTTACCGTCCTGATGTCGCCTGTATTCCTGGCAACTGTCAGTGCTGAATCGGCTATCCATTTTATCGATTCAAGATTATTGTGAACCCAGTTCACTGCGTCCTGAGGCCCCCTGTAAAGGATCACGGCATCTGAGGGAGGCTGACCCGGCCTGCTTGTGTTTACGATTGCCGGCTGCTTTGACCAGTCTTCAGTCTCCTCGGGTTTCATTTGCTGGGCGTTAAGGCTGATAACAGCTGCCATCAGCATTAGCATAAAATACGTCTTTTTCATATTCTAAATTAATTAAAAATTTCATATAATAATCCCCCCTTGAGGGGGGGCAGGGGGGTGTTCTATTTATGCTTTTACATCCCCCCGTCCCCCTTCAAAGGGGGAGGTCGTACCTCACAATTTCGGCACCCTGCCGGGTGTCCACGGAGCCTTGATGGCATCGAGCTTTAGTTCAAGCTTCTGCAGATCATCTCCTGCTTTGGTTGCCTTTTCAAGAACCGGAGGGAATTCAGCTTTTAGTATTGTAAGCTGATCTTTGGCAATCTGCGATATATTCCCGCTTGTGCTGTAGCTGTTTATTGCAATCTCTCCCAGCCTGTCTCCAAGGGGTACATCTGCCGGAGGCACCTCTTCTGAGCTCGCTTTAGCCGGCTCTCCCCTGAATCTGAAATTGACATTTTCAAGTTCAGTGATAATTCTTGCAGCTTCATTCTTCATTTCAATTGTAGCTGCCGGTGTGCCCTGAAGCGACTGGGCTACGGCATTAGCCCTGCCAAGAAGCTCATTTGTATAATTCATAGTCCCGTATACAGTCCTTGAATATTCCGATGCTTCCTTCAGCCAGGCAAGCTTTGCTCTATTGTCGGTCGAAGGGAACGTAACAATGTCGAGAGGTTTGCATATGAATGGTACCGGTCCGGCAATCTCTTTAAGCTCACCCTTTGCGAACAGGGCCATGGATACCTTATATGTACCCGGCATCGCCATGATTCCATTTCTTCCCGAACTGACGGGATCAAATTTGGATGCTGTTACCGGTGATAAACCGGCGTAAGTGTAATTCCAGTTAACTTTGTTCATGCCCTTCGAAGCCTGTTTATATAACTGTTTTACAACATTATTGCTTTCATCTGTAATAGTGAATACAAGGTAAGGCTTAATCTCTTTTTCTTCTGCCTGAAGTTCTTCAAAAGTTGGCTGTGGTATCTTTTCTCCCTTTTCGAACAATTCTTTTTCCTTTTTCTGCCTTATTGATTTCAGCGATTCCGGAACCTCTTTCACGTAGTAATATATCGCAGCGCCGTATTCAGGATTTTTTGCCTTGAAATACATTGACCCCTGGTTGTCGAATCCTTCCGATTCAACAAACATTTTTGCATCTTTCACCGGGAAGATGTATCCCTCCTTTTCAAGTATCTCTTTGTTGAAATTCCTGAGCGGGGAATAATCATCAAGAATGTAGAAACCCCTTCCGAAGGTGCATATTACAAGGTCAGTCTCACGCTCCTGGATTACTATATCCCTTACAGCTGAGGTAGGCAGTCCCGATTTGAACTCAAACCATTCATTGCCTCCGTCAACAGAAACGAAGAATGATAATTCTGACCCGGCAAACAGAAGGTTGGGATTTACAGGATCCTGTTCTATAGAATGAATTGAACCGTTTGCAGGAAGCTTGTTGGTAATCATTGTCCATGTCTTTCCCTTGTCGGCGCTCTTCATGATGTACGGCTTGAAATCGTCCTGAAGCATGTTGTTGAATGAAGCATATACCACATTCTCGTTGAACTTGTCGGGAAGGATGTCGCTTACGTAGGTGTATTCAGGAACTCCCGGGAATGATGTTACTCTTCTCCAGTTCTTACCGCCATCCTCGGTAATTGCTATAACACCGTCGTCAGTGCCGGCATAGAGAAGGTCTTTTTTCACCCTCGACTCTGCAAGGGAGACTGTCAGTCCCCAAAGAGATGTGGAAACATCCTTTGCAACTGCATCGGCGCTCCAGTATTTGCCCATCACCTTAAACTGGTTACGGTCCTCATTCCGCGTTATGTCTTCCGAGATAACCTGCCAGCTGTTTCCGCGGTCGTCGCTTCTGAAGATTTTGTTGGCAGCCATGTATATCCTTTCTCTCTGGTGGGGGCTTATTATCAGTGGAGCATCCCAGTACCAGCGGTATGTCTTTTCGCCTTTTGGAGGGATCGGTTTTATATATACTGTTTCCTTGCTTTTCTTATCGTAACGATAGGCATTGCCATACTGGTATTCGGTATAAACGATGTTCTCATCCTCAGGATCAATGGCAACCCAGAATCCATCTCCCCCCATGGTTACAAACCAGTCGT
Source organism: uncultured Rikenellaceae bacterium (assembly GCA_964638545.1). Lineage (GTDB taxonomy): Bacteria > Bacteroidota > Bacteroidia > Bacteroidales > VadinHA17 > LD21. The sequence goes on from CAZXAM010000022.1 coordinate 39,070, forward strand.
CATTCACGACCCCGTCCCTGTCGGTATTCCTCGAAGGGCCTCCCATAGAATTATTATCCTGGGTGCCTCCGTAAACATTATAGAATGGCAGTGCATTGTCGACATTTACCCTGTAGAATTGTGTAACCGGAAGGTTTGACTTGAAGATATAGTTTTTCCCTTCATCGAATGATTCATAAATTCCTCCGTCACCTCCTATGTATATGTGTTTTGTATCTTCCGGATCAATCCATAGTGCATGATCATCGACATGCCGCTGGTTATTCCCGACAGAATTCCATGTTTTCCCGGCATCAAGCGTAACCTGGGTAACTGTCTCAACACTGTAAATCTTGTCTGTATTTTTCGGATCGCAATAGATCTCATTGTAATATTGTCCGCTCGATGCATGTGAACTCATCTTTTCCCATGATGCGCCTCTGTTGACAGATCTGAAAAAACCACCATTGGAACCAGCCGCCTCGACAATAAGATACAAAATATCAGGATTGACTGGAGATATTGCAATCCCCATTCCTCCGATATCGGATGAGGGGAGCCCCTTCATGATCTTGTCCCACGTTTTCCCGGCGTCCTTCGATTTATAGACAGCCGATTCAGGTCCGCCGCCAATTTTTGTGTAAACGTGCCTTCTCCTTTGTTCTGAAGTGGCATACAGCACATCCGGATTTCGGGGATCCATAATGATATTGTTTACTCCTGTATTCTCACTTATATCAAGGACCTTGTTCCAGGTTTTTCCACCGTCGGTGGTTTTGTAGAGACCCCGTTCTCCGCCGGGACCCCATATCGAACCTTCCGCAGCAACATAAACGATATCTGAATTGCGCGGATCGATCGCTATCATCCCGATCTGCCTGGAATCCTTCAGACCCATGTTTTTCCAGCTTCCGCCTCCGTCTTCAGATTTATAGATGCCGTCTCCGTAGCCCAGTTGGCGCTGATGGTTGTTTTCACCTGTTCCGGCCCATATAACATATGGATTATTGGGATCCATAGCAAGGCATCCTATGGCATAAGCCCCGTAGGTATCAAAAATGGGTGACCAGGTCGTTCCATTATTGGTTGTTTTCCAGATGTTGCCGGCTGAAACGCCAACATATATCTCGGAATGGTTTTGAGGATTTACCGCGAAGTCGGATATCCTTCCGGAGGCCCATGCCGGACCAATGCTCCGGAATGAGAGACCTGAAAATGTGGAGGCGGAAACGCCGCTCTCCTTCTTCTCCGTTTCTTTGGAGGAATCCTTTTTCTTTTGAGCAACCGAGCTTTCGGGGCATAAAAGCATCAGGATCATCAGGATAGTGAGGATTCTGTTTTTCATTATTTATTGTAATATTTAATATTACCGGAAACCCTAAAGATATGAAAATCCTTTCCAACCTATCTGCAGGTTTTGGCAGAAATTGTTTCCTTTGTAAAAGTTAAAAAAATATAAAAAGGAACGATGATTAAAGAGACCTTGCTGGAGAGAAGGACCATTAGAAAATATTCTGCAAAACCGGTTGAGGATAAGCTTCTTAAGGGTATACTCGTGAAAGGGTGCAGAGCATCGACAACCGGCAATATGCAGGTGTACAGCATAATTGTCACAAAGGATGAAACCAGGAAGAAGGAGCTTCTGCCATTTCATTTCAATCAGAAAATGATCACCGAGGCTCCGGTTGTTCTTACATTCTGCGCAGATTTTAACAGGTTCAATAAATGGTGCCTCGAAAGAGAAGCAGAACCCGGATATGATAATTTCCTGTCATTCTTTACAGCGGCGATCGATGCCCTGCTTGTTGCGCAAACTGTATGCATCGCTGCCGAGGATGAAGGTCTTGGCATCTGCTATCTTGGGACTACAACCTATATGGCGCATAAGATTATTGATACTCTGAAGCTCCCGAAAGGTGTGGTGCCTGTAACTACAGTAACCATGGGCTGGCCGGCAGAAGATCCTGAACAAACCGACAGGCTGCCCCTGGAGGCAGTTGTGCATTACGAAACCTATAAAGATTATTCAAAAGAAGATATTGATGTTTTTTACAGGGAGAAGGAGGCAAGATCCGATTCAAAGGAGTTTGTCGCGGAGAATAATAAAAAGACGCTCGCACAGGTATTCACTGATGTGAGATACAAGAAGGCTGATAATGTTTACTTTTCAAAAATGCTGTTGCAGGTTCTCAGGGATCAGGGTTTTATGAATCAGTGATATCTCTGTGGACATCCGGATCTCCTCAATGAATGAACACTTTCAGCTGAATTCAATTCCCAGTTCAGCAGCGATTTTTACCAGGTCATCTTTTATTGCCGGGACAAGTTTTATGCCTTCTTTCATTATTCTCTTTTCAGCTTCCCTTTCCGGATCGCCGGGGATCATCACCCGTTCATGACCTTCCGCAGGTTTTGCCGAACGGAAGGTTTCTATCCATTCATCCATTTTCTTCTTAAACTCTTCTGCAGGCTGAAAGGCATCTATCCTCATCGCCCCGAAAAAATGTCCGGTTCCTTCCCCGACCTTCTTTTCAAGGACAGGGAGGTAAGCCACACTGGGCGGAACGAACGGACCGAAGTTAGCGCCGCTGAAAACAGCAGAGAATATATCCACTATCGAAGAGAGGCAATAACCTTTATGGCTGCCGTGAAGTCTGTCGCCTCCCAATGTCACCATCGATCCGCCTGATTTCAGTATGGCCGGATCATCCGATGGTTTGCCTGTCTTGTCCTGTACAAATCCCAATGCGACTTTCTCCCCTTTCTTCTCGGCAACAGCAAGCTTGCCGCGGGCAATGGGAGTGGTTGCAAAATCAGCGACGAAAGGAGGCTGGCTGTGAGCAGGAATTGCAACGGCTATAGGGTTTGTTCCCATCATCCTGCTTATTGAAAAGGTTGGCGCCACAAGAGGGTTGGCATTAGTGAGCGTAATACCTATCATGTCATGCTTCAGGGCCATCATAGCATAATATCCGGCAATCCCGAAATGATTCGAATTGCGTGTCGCCACCCATCCGGTACCGGCTTTTCCGGCTTTCTCAATTGCAAGCTCCATTGACCTCCTGGCACATACCATGCCAACTGAATTATCGCCATCAACAACAGCCGTACTGGGCGACTCATGGACAACCCTTACATCAGGTTTTACGTTTATACGGCCGGCTTTCCACAGCTCATAATAATCTTTTATCCTTATCATCCCGTGTGATGCAAGGTCCCTCACTTCGGCTGCCAGGAACACTTCGGCAATTATTTCCGAATCTTTCTCGCTGCATCCCATTTTCTGGAACACACTTTTTGTGAAACTGAACAGATAGTCGAATGTGTACATATGTCAAATTTTATCGTGCAATCATGCAATCATGCAATCATGCAATCGTGCAATCATTTTTATTGGGTCTTTTATCTTTTGTCTTTTGTCTTTTGTCTTTCTATGCTTTCCTGTTTGTGAACGACACATCTGCCTGCTGCGTCGGGGTTATCACCAGGTCGTTAATGCATACATGTTCCGGCAGTGAGGCACAGAACCATACGACATCTGCAATATCGTCAGCACATAGGGGTTTTACACCTTTATATACATTGGCTGCCCTCTCCTTGTCGCCCTTAAACCTTACCAGAGAAAACTCTGTTTCTGCCAATCCGGGAGCGATCAGGGTTACCCTTATATTATGCTTCAGGAGGTCTATCCTCATTGCTTTTGTCAGAGAATCAACTGCAGCTTTAGTTGCACAGTAAACATTGCCTCCTTCGTAAACTCCCTTTCCGGCTATTGATCCGATATTGAAAATATGTCCTTTGTCCCTGGCCACCATAAGAGGTGCAACGGCACGCGTTACATACAGAAGCCCTTTCACATTTGTATCGACCATACGGTCCCAGTCGTCGGGATTCCCTTTGTCGAGATGTTCTAGCCCTACGGAGAGGCCCGCATTATTTACAAGGATATCAATGTTCTTCCATTCATCCGGAAGGCCTTCAATTGTATCCTCCACCTCATATCTCTTTCTGACGTCGAAGTTCAGGGACAGGACCTTCGCCTTGTATGCCGACAGCTGCTTTTCAACATCATCAAGCCTTTCCTTCCGGCGTCCGGTAATAATAATATTGTATCCGTTCTGTGCAAACTTAGCCGCTATCGCCCTTCCGAATCCTGCTGTGGCTCCGGTTATCATTATGATCTTATCCATATCAAAAATATTAAGTCTGAAGTATGCAAAACTAAGAATTATATGTGGAATTATTTGGTGTTTCTTGGTGACTTGGTGTCTTGGTGGCAAGAAAATAGCCACCAAGGCACAAAGACACTAAGTTTCACCAAGAGTATATATGACTATCTTTGCACCCTGACCCATGGAAAACCCTCAATCCGATAAGAAAGCCTCGGTCGCCGCGATGTTTAACAGCATCGCGCACAGCTATGACTTCCTGAACCATTTCCTGTCGTTTGGGATCGACAGGATGTGGAGAAGGCAAGCCATAAGGATCATATCGCGGTCATATAAAAATCCGAAGATCCTTGATGTTGCAACAGGTACAGCCGATCTTTCAATAGCTGCATTGAAGGCTGAACCGGCAGGCGTAACCGGGATCGATATTTCTGACAAGATGCTTGAGATAGGAAGGAACAAAATTGCAGGAAAAGGAGTCTCTGACAGGATACGGCTTATTAAAGGAGATTCTGAAAATATGCCTTTTGAAGACAATGCATTTGATGTTGCCATGGTTGCTTTCGGTGTCCGGAATTTTTCCAACCCTCTGAAAGGTCTTTCCGAGATGCGGAGAGTGGTAAAGGACAACGGCATGGTGCTTGTCCTTGAATTCTCAAGGCCCCTCTCTTTCCCGTTCCGCCAGATCTACAAATTCTATTTTCTCAGGATACTCCCTTTTATGGGCAGAATATTTTCAGGAAATAAAGGCGCCTATAGATATCTCCCCGAATCAGTCATGCATTTCCCTGATAATGAGGAATTCATGAGCCTGATGACACAAGCGGGACTCACGGCGGTAAAGCAGAAAAAGCTTACATCAGGAGTGGCAAGCATTTACACCGGAGTTAAATAATTATGCAATATTTATTATTCAAAGCAGTTTATTATCTTGTGGCGGTTAAAAACGGGTTCCGGTTTGAATAAAAGATTAATATATATATTCCTTGTTCTTAGTCTCCTGGTGATGCCTTCAGACCTATTCGGTCAGAAGCAGAAACCCAAAAATAAATCGTGGTACGACGACAAACTTTTTCATTTCGGATTCAGCCTGGGTTTTAATACGATGGATTTCAGGATCACCCCTTCCGATACAGCCCGGTTATACCCGGAAGTGACACATCTCAATCCGGGAATAAACATCCAGATAGTCACCGACCTTCATCCTGCCAATCACTGGGATATAAGGTTCCTGCCGGGCGTATCATTCGGGCAAAGGAATATTGGATATTATAAGAAGGATAATGTCCTGGTCAAAAACCAGCAAAGACTGGAGTCATCTTTCATCGAATTTCCATTTCTGGTAAAATACAAGGGCGACAGGCTGAATAACGTCAGGCCATATGTTGTTTCAGGACTGAACTTCAGGTACGACCTGGCCGCCAAGAAGGAATATGACACAGAAAAGCCTGTTTATGTGAGGCTTAAGAAGCCTGACCTTTATTATGAGATTGGAGCCGGACTCGATTTTTACCTTGTCTATTTCAAGTTTTCTGTCGAGCTGAAAATGTCGAACGGCCTTTTCGATGTACTCGTTGATGAACCGGCTGCGGGGCAGGCACAATATGTGAATGCCATCGAAAGGATGAAGTCGCAGATGTGGGTCATCGCATTTCATTTCGAGTGACATGCCACTCCAGGTACAACTGAATCTTGATCCGGAAACAGCAGCTGATGAAGTTTCCCTCTTAAGGCATTGTGCTTCTGCCGCAAAGCTGAATGCTTCGCACATAACCGGGATCAGGATCCTGAAACGCTCTGTTGATGCACGTCAGAGAAGAATCAAAGTAAACCTTACCATTGAAGTATTTACCGGTTCAGAGAAACCTGAACTCACCATCAGGCCTTTTGAATCCAGGGATGTCTCAAAACAAAAGGAAGTCATAATTGTGGGTGCCGGACCGGCAGGCCTTTTCGCCGCTTTGCGACTGATTGAACTTGGGATCAGGCCGGTCATCATCGAAAGAGGAAAGGAAGTCCGGGCAAGAAAAATAGACAATGCAAGGATCAGTCGCGAACATGTGGTTGATCCTGACAGTAATTATTGCTTTGGGGAAGGTGGAGCAGGAACATTTTCCGATGGTAAGCTGTACACCCGCTCAAAAAAGAGAGGCGATAATACAAGGGTGCTCGAACTGCTTCACCTGCATGGCGCCAACGGGAACATACTTTATGAAGCTCATCCCCATCTCGGGACAGACAAGCTTCCCGGAATAATCTCAGCTATCAGAAAAACTATCCTCGATGCCGGTGGTGTGATACAGTTTGGGAACAGAGTGACCGATATACTGATTGAAGGGAAAAGTATCGCCGGCGTAGATCTGGAAGGGGGTGAACGGATTACTTCACCCAATGTAATTCTTTCGACAGGACATTCAGCCAGGGATATTTACGAAATATGCAGGAGGAGGGAAATAAGCCTTGAGATGAAATCCTTTGCGATGGGAGTGAGGGTCGAGCATCCCCAGGAGCTGATAGACACAATCCAATATCACGGAAACAAAAGAGGAAATTATCTCCCTGCTGCATCTTACAGCCTGGTGCGCCAGGTTGATGGGAGAGGAGTTTACTCTTTCTGCATGTGTCCCGGAGGTTTCATTGTTCCCTCAGCCACCTCGCAGGAGGAAGTTGTGGTGAACGGCATGTCGCCGTCAGACCGTAATTCTCCTTATGCAAATTCCGGGATTGTTGTAGAGATAAGGCCTGAGGATCTGACAAAATATTCAGCATCAGGCGAACTTGCCGGACTAGAATTCCAGCGAGAGATTGAACATGCTGCATGGCTCGGCGGAGGGATGACACAGAGGGCTCCGGCACAGCGCCTTGTTGATTTCGTAGAGGGAAGAGTTTCATCTTCGCTTCCTAAAGCAAGTTACTTTCCGGGAACGACTTCTTCCCCGTTGCATGAGTGGCTCCCTGATTCTATCGGAAGCAGGTTGCGTGAAGGATTCAGGCAGTTCGGATCACTGATGAAAGGATTTCTTACAAATGATGCAGTGGTCCTGGGAGTTGAATCTAGAACATCTTCTCCTGTACGGATTCCCCGTAACAGTGAAACAATGGAACACATACAAATCTCCGGATTATACCCGTGCGGTGAAGGCTCGGGTTATGCCGGAGGCATTGTCTCCTCTGCTGTCGACGGTATGAAAGCTGCGGCGGCTGTTGCTTTAAAACAGGCTAGAAGCTAATCGAAGTCATTTAGTTTTGCAGGCTGAGGATCCGCCATCTGGCGGAGACGAAGTCCCGCTCTGCGGGATCTTAAAGCCTCTATATCCTTTATAGCTTTTCTTGTGTCTTGTATCTTTTGTTTTGGGTCTTGTTTTCCAACCCTAGCTTACCTTATAATGATATTCGAGCCACCTGGAAAAGAACACATCATAAACCAACCATTTGTTATTCTCGTTGATTATCATCTCTTTCTCGGAAAGAGCTTTTAACGATGTAGCGACTGAGCTTGCACTTTTAAGGTCGTGTTCTGAAATGAATCTTCCTGAAGTCGGTTGGGCAATGCCATTTTCACAGGCTATAGCCTTTAGAAGCATGAATTGTTGAGCCGGAATCAGATTTCTGTAGCTTATATACTGTGGTTCAAAAGAAGTCACGATCTCATGAAAGACCTTATTTATTATTCCGGTGTCGACCTTTTTACTTTCATTTTCATATACCAGGTTGCATACATATTGAACATAATAAGTATGCAGTCGGGTCCATTCAAATATCTTGTCTATTGATTCACATTCAATTATTTTATCGGTTTTATTAAAATTGGAGGTAATAAATTCACAGTAATCATTATGATTGATCTTGTCCAGGTACAAAAGTTCAGAGCTCTGATAAAATGGTCTGCCAGCCGAGAGGAACATGTTTTCAAGCATATGTTTGCTGCTTCCGGAAAAGATAAACGGGATCATAGGGAAAGTCTGGATGACAGACCTTAGCATTTGTTCAATATTTTTTTCGGGGTAGTTGGCGATCTGTTGGAATTCGTCGAACATAAAAACTATATCGTGCCTAATTTCGGAGATAAGCTTAAGCAACTGGCCGAGACCTGATTGAATGGCAGCAGGCGATTCGATCTTAAGTTCAACAGATGGTTCTCCGGTGAGGGAATCGATTGTTAATCTTGGCCGCAGAGATGCCAGAAGGGTAAGCATTCTTTCGAAAAAATTCTTTTCTTCCTTTTTAACCCTGGCAAGTTCGGTGCTTATTGAATTTAACATTTCATAACCGTTCATTGTTGGTAGAAGATCAACATATATTACGGTGTATGGTTTGTCAGAATGTTCCAGCAGGTATTTTACATGCTTCAACAATCCTGTTTTTCCTGTTCTTCTAAGTGATATCAGAGTCAGATTTCTTCCTGAAGATATAGCATTCAGTATCTTTTTAGTTTCGGTTTTTCTGTTACAGAAATAATCAGGACTAATATAACCGCTTGTAACAAAAGGGTTTGAGATTTTTTCTTTCATATTACGTAATTTACGTTACGCAATTTACGTAAAATAATTCAAAACTCAAATCCTAAAGTTAACCTGAAATCAAATTGATTGAAATAGTCTTACAAATCTTGCATTCTTGCTTCCGCTGTCGCGGAACTGCAACCTACGGTCGTCAATTTCCTTGAGTCTTTCAGGTCTCTTTCAGGTCTTAAAGCCTCAACAGCCTATAAAGCCTTAATTGCTTCTCTCTTATCTTGTGTCTTTTGTCTTTTGTCTTGGGTCTTGTTCACCCCCTCTCAGCCCTGCCTTCCCCTGCTTCTCGTAAACT
>CAZXAM010000022.1:48126-52207 GCA_964638545.1 uncultured Rikenellaceae bacterium
TCTTGGGTCTTGTTCACCCCCTCTCAGCCCTGCCTTCCCCTGCTTCTCGTAAACTCCGAGAAGATCACCGATGCCGCCATACTGACGTTCAGTGAATCAATTCCGGATTTTGCATCGCTGAACTTCGGGATCATTATCCTGTCGGTTACATAAGGAAACAGCTCTTCCGAAATTCCTTTTGATTCGTTTCCGAGAAGGATAATACCTTTATTATCAAGTTTGTAGGAGTATATGGATTCTCCATCCATGAGGGCTCCGAAGACTCTTATTTTGTTCTTTGATGATGTTTCAAGAAAGGTACGGAGGTCGGTATAAAAGACATTTACATGCAGTATTGCTCCCATTGTTGCCTGTACGACTTTGGGATTATATACATCAACACAATCAGGCGAACAATAAATATTCTTAATCCCGAACCAGGCGGCAGCCCTGATTATTGTTCCCAGGTTACCCGGATCCTGGACAGTGTCGAGAGCAATTGAAAGTCCGTTTTTAAGTGATGAAAGGTCAGGCTCACTTTCAGGCATCCCGATCACCGCAAGCGCATTGTGAGGTGTTTTGAGGGTGCTGATCTTTTTAAGCTCCTCATAGCTTGCAGGAATGACCTCGGCAATGCCCTGCTTCAGAACAAACGGAAGTGAATTCAGGAACTCGGGCTTGGAGATAAGCATCCTTACCTTAACACCGGCGTCAAGAAATTCTCTCACCAGCTTGTCGCCTTCAATCACGTACAACCTTTCTTCTTCCCTGGCCTTCTTCTTCTGAAGGGAGATGATGAAGGTTATTTTGGATTTGCTTAACATTTTCTGAATATAAGTTACTTGTTGCTGGTTACTCGGTACTCGTTTCTCGTAAATGGAACTATCAAGAAGCACCGAGCACCGAGCACCGAGCACCGAGCAACAAAATATTTGATATATTTGCCCTACTCTTCGCTTCACAAAAGTTGAAAAAAAACAGATCAAATAAAAATATATTTTCTCAGAGACCGGTTCTCTTTTTTTTGTTTTTTGCTTTTATAATTGCATCCTGCAATCCGACTAAATATGTCCCTGCCGGTGAAACTCTTCTCGATGAGGCCCGTGTGATAATCAACAAAGAGGATATAAAGAAAGCCGACCTTATGCAATACGTCAAGCAGAAGCCGAACAAGAGGATCTTCAGGGCAAAGTTTTATCTGGGACTTTATAATCTTTCAAACCTGGAGAAAGAAAAATGGCCTCATGGATGGCTTCGGGAAATCGGAGAAGAACCCGTGATCTTTGATCCTGATGCTACAACCAGGTCGCGCAAGCAGATCGAAGCATATATTGAGTCAAAAGGATATTTTGACAGCAAGGTCATGGAAACGATTGAGACAGCTAACAGGAAAACAAAAGTATACTACAATGTCGATCTGAAAACGCCTTATATTATTCGCAATCTTCGTTACGAAATTGAAGATCCGTTATTAAAACCCTTGTTTTACCGTGATACTGTAGCATGCCTTATTGAAAGAGGAAAGCCTTATGATGTTGATGTCCTTCAGTCTGAAAGGTCGCGTTTTGAAAGATTTGTCAAAGAACAGGGCTTTTACAGTTTCTCCAGCGATCACATCTATTTCGGCGTAGACAGCACTATAGGCAACAGGCAGGTGGATATTACTTACAATATAAGAAAATACAAGGAGGTTGATGAGAATAACCAGGTGACTTTTGTCCCGCATTCAGTTTACAAGGTCAGGAATGTATATATCTATCCCGATTTTGTACCCCGGGATGCCCTTGAGGGCGGTGAAGAATACAGGAGGAACCTGGATACAACACTTTATGAGGGGTACTATTTTATTTCGACAGGCAAGAAGCCGGAAATAAAATATGATCTGATAATCCAGTCGCTCTATATTAAACCCGGAAGCATCTACGGACTTTCCAAGACTGAGGACACTCAATCGCATCTGCTTGCCCTTAAAACTTTCAGGCTGGTGAACATATCTTACAATGAGGTGACAGATCCGGCAGAAAAAGATACTGATCGGCTTACGTTGGACTGCAACATTCAGCTCACTCTTCTGAACCAGCAATCTTTTAAAATTGAGCTCGAGGGGACAAACTCTGCCGGCAACCTCGGGGGAGCCCTTAACCTTATTTATCAGCACAAGAACCTCTTCCATGGCGCTGAGTTGTTCAATTTAAAACTTAAGGGAGCGTACGAAGCGCTTTCACAGCAAAACTCAAAACTTCGCAGCACGCAGGAATTCGGAGTTGAAACAAGCCTCAGATTCCCGAAATTCCTGTTTCCTTTTCTGCTGAAGGAAAGGTTTATAAAGGATTACAATCCCAGTACAACGCTGCTTGCTGCCTACGATTATCAGAGCATGCCATATTACAGCAGGAGGATGGCTAATGCAACCTTCGGTTATGCCTGGAACGGGAAGTATTATACAACGCATATTGTCAATCCCATACAGGTCAACTGGGTGAACCTGGTTTCGATAGACACATCATTTCAGAAAAGGATACAATCCTCATCATATCTTGCATACAGCTATCGCGACGTGATGATCATTGGCGGAAATTATTCCTATATATTCAGCAACCAGAAGATACAGAAGTCAAAGGATTACTGGTTTGTAAGGATTAACGCTGAAGCGGCAGGCAATCTTCCTTCGCTGGTCAGCAGGATAGCCGGAGTCAAGAAAACAAACGATACATATCAGATCATAAACCAGCCTTTTGCACAGTATATCAGGGCAGATATCGATTTCAGGTATAACGTAATACTAAATAAGAACAGTTCGGTTGTATACAGGGGATTTATTGGAGCGGGCATCCCGTACGGTAACTCAAAGGCAATGCCTTTTGAAAAACAGTATTTCGGCGGCGGCGCCAACGGAATAAGAGCATGGCAGGTCCGTTCCCTGGGTCCGGGATCATACGTGCCCGACGATAAGGATTTCCTTAACCAGACTGCCGACATCAAGATTGAGGGAAATGCAGAGTTGCGGTTTAAGCTTTTCTGGATACTCCATGGTGCTCTTTTTCTTGATGCGGGAAATATATGGTCATATGGGAAGGATGAAACGCGTCCAGGAGCCCAGTTCTCCTTTCGCAAATTCGCCGACGACATTGCCGTTGGTTCCGGAGCCGGTTTGAGATTCGACTTTGGATTTGTCCTGATGAGGGCCGACATGGGAGTAAAGCTCCGGGATCCCTGGTTATCTGAAGGATCTAAATGGATACTGGCAAACCGGGATTACAATTTCAAAGATGATTTTACCGTAGTGGTAGCTATCGGCTATCCATTCTGAGAAAGTCAGAAAAAATCAGAGACTCCTTAAGAATTCCCCAGGATTTAGTAAATTGCAGTTGTCCGACTGCATTGTGCTATGAAGTATTTCTCATTTAAACCTCTGAGGGAATGGTTTGGATTTTCACGGCGTGAGAGAAGATCTTCATTTATCCTGCTTATCATCATAGCCCTGGTTGCCGGGGCCAGGTTTATTGTCCCTTCAAAAAAGATCCCTGTCGAATTTGTCACCCTGGAGATCCCTGATAAGGTCACAGATGGTATAAAGCATGAGCCTCAGGCAATGAGGTCGAAACCGATTGCCGGAAAAGGGCAGAATGAAGTCTCTTATCAGGTCATTGAACTCAATTCCTGCGATTCTTCTTTGCTGGAGACTTTGCCGGGTATCGGTCCGGTGCTTTCGGCAAGGATTATTAAATACCGGAATCTTCTGGGTGGATTTGCAGATAAAGATCAGTTAAAGGAAGTTTATGGGCTCAGTGCAGAGACCTTTAGTCTCATAAGCAACAGGGTAAAGGCAGATCCTTCGATGATCAGGAAGATAAACATTAACTCTGCTGAATACAAGCAGCTGGTACGTCTGCCATATTTTGAAAAGGGAGAGGCAGCGGGAATACTTAAGTACAGGGAGGGGAGGGGGAGGATAGAAGCAATGAGCGACCTGGTTGATAATAAGATTATCACAGAGGAAAAAGCAGTAAAAGTGAAATGGTATCTTGATTTTAAGTAAAACCATCCCCCCTTGAGGGCGAAACCGAAACTGTCCCCCCTTGAGGGGGGCGAGGGGGGTGTA
>CAZXAM010000022.1:52307-54415 GCA_964638545.1 uncultured Rikenellaceae bacterium
CCCCTTGAGGGCGAAACCGAAACTGTCCCCCCTTGAGGGGGGCGAGGGGGGTGTAGGAATAATTAAGTAAGAAACACCCCCCCAACCCTCCCGCCAAAGTGTGACAGGCTCTTCAAAGGGGGAGTATGAAAAAAAAGAACCTATGCCCTGTATTAACTTAAAGCCTTTGATCGTTGAGTTCGTATGAAGAAACTATCGCTTAGAATAAGCCTGATCTGGTGTGGAGGGCATGGGTCGCGGAATCCTTTGCTGATTCTTCGGATTGCAAACTACCCGAAAAGCTGTTTCCTGACCTTAGTGACTATACAAATGGCAGGCACCAACCAACAGACGGCAGGAAACTGAGAACAGGCGGTATTGTTATAATTATGTTAAATGTCCTTTTTTCTTAGGTTTTAAAGGTAATTGTGAGTATATTTATATATTGTACACAAAAGGGTAAATCAAAAGCTAAATAATTGTTAAACAGATAAAAAACAATAACATGGATAAATTATCGCCGTAAAAGTTTTGAAAAGATTTTTTCTATTTCTATCTTTGCGCCTCGTTTAAACAGAATTATCGATATGATTATTGTACCATTAAAAGAAGGCGAAAATATTGAAAGAGCTCTAAAGAAGTTCAAGAGGAAATTTGAAAAGACGGGAGTGATTCGTGAATTACGTTCGCGTCAGGCTTTTGTCAAGCCTTCAGTACGCCGGAGAGATGAATTAAAGAAGGCTCATTACGTTCAGAAAATGCAGGAAAGCGAAGAATAACAAGCTTCCCTGTATTCCGCATTTTAAATATTATTCAAGGGGTTCCTTCATGGGTCATAAGGAATCATTCCTGCAATATCTGCAAACAGAAAAGCGGTATTCGCCGCACACGGTACGGTCGTATAATAGCGACCTGGATCAGTTTTACCTATTCCTTGCTGAAAACGGCTTGCCGGAAGATCCCCGCGAATTAACCTCACATCATGTCAGGGAATGGATTGTCAGCCTCATGGATAAGGAGATAACAGCGGTAACGGTCCATCGGAAGATCTCCTGTCTCAGGGTCTTTCTGCACTACCTGAGGAGGGAAGGCATAATAACAACAGATCCTCTGGAAAAAGTGGTCCTGCCGAAAAGGAAAAAGAGACTGCCCTCTTTTGTCAGGGAGGAAGCACTCGATAAGCTCCTTGACGACAGTGATTTCGGAGGCGGCTTCAGCGGTATCAGAAACCGTACCATGATCGAGATGCTCTATCTTACCGGAATGAGGAGGGCAGAACTTATCGGTCTGCGCCTTGCCGATGTCGACCTTATTGAATCGACGGTAAAGGTGACGGGAAAAAGAAACAAGCAACGGATCATTCCTCTTACGAAGCCATTCACTGAAAGGGTTAAGGAATATCTCAGTGCAAGAAACAGCTATGAGCGGAAAACCGTGAATGAATGGTTTTTTATTACTGACAACGGAAACAAACTATATGACAAGTTTGTCTATAATATAGTTACCAGATACCTGTCGATGGTTACGACAATTGAAAAGAAGAGTCCACACATTCTGCGGCATACGTTTGCAACACATATGCTCAACAGGGGAGCGGACCTGAATGTGATAAAAGAATTTCTGGGACACGCAAACCTTTCAGCCACACAGATTTATACGCATAACACTTTTGAAAAACTGAAAAAAATATATAAGCAGGCTCATCCAAGAGCATAAATTTTAATAAAATAATCAGGAGGTACAACTATGAACATTCAGATTCATTCAGTACGGTTTGATGCCGACAAAAAGCTAATCGACTTTGTTCATCAGAAGCTGGATAAGCTTACCCAGTATGGTGAGGATATTGTTAACGCCGAAGTTTATCTCAGGCTTGACAAGGATCTGGAGAAGGAGAACAAAATTAGCGAAATCAAGCTGGATCTTTCTGGAAAACCTTTATTCGCCAGGAAACAAAGCAAGACTTTTGAGGAGGCTACTGACGATGCGATTGATGCTCTTAAGAAGCAGATTACCAAGCATAAGCAAAAGCGGAGAGGTGTCTGAAAACCTTGTTTATAAAAATATCGGGAAATTTTTTGATATATAATTTTTTCATCAGGGCATAAATCGTTTTTGCTTATATCAAC